>NZ_JBITIP010000002.1:0-785420 GCF_044459125.1 Nonomuraea sp. NPDC050383 | reverse complement strand
TTGGCCGGTAGCAGCGGTGCGACACGTTCCCACGCAGCATCCGTTAACTCATGGCGACGAACCATGTACCCATCGAGCCACGCCCGAGCTCACCGCGCTGCCCGAATCGGCGAATCAGGCGGCTAAACACTCCTTCTGATCCACAAAACACTGCCTAGGGCCTGGACGGACTGTGGTCCCGCTCGGGCTCAGGAGCGGCCGCCTCCGCTCAGTTGGACGAGGTCGTTGCCGCCGACGACGAATCGCACCTTGACGTCCGGGGAGTGGGTCGTGCCCTCGATCGCACCGGCGACTCCGCGCACCTCCAGCGGCCCGGTGCCGCCGTCGATGACGATGTCGGCGCCGAACACCCTGATGAGGACGCCTGTGTCCTCCGGCACGTCGAGGACCAGGTCGATGCGGCTCCTCTGCAGGAAATAGCGCAGGGCGGACGACGAGGTGACGCGCAGGACATCGCCCTCGACAGTGGCCCGGGCGCCCAGCGTGGCGACATCACCGAGTGCCGTGACTTTCACCGTGTCGGTGTCGATGGCGTTGATCCTGATGTTGCCGCCCACGATACGAATCTCGACCCGCTTGATCTGCCCGGGCCGGGTCGAGCGGAATACCTCCACCGTGCCATCGGACGACATCGTGGTCTCCTCGTGGGTCCCGGGATGCGCGCTCTGGATGGTCCCATGATGAACCACATCAGCGCACATGTCCCGGTCCGAACCCCGAACAGGCTCCAGGGCGTTCTCAGCCCAGGAAGCGGCGGACGTCGGCGATCTCCTCCGCCAGGGCCTCCGGCGGCAGGGAGCCGAAGGGTCTCACGGTCGCCTGCGCGCCCCTGCGCTCCCAGACGCCCACGGCCACGCCGCCGGCCAGCACCACGGGCCGCAGGATCCCGCCGCCGGGGAACACCTCGCGGGCGTGCGCGGCCGGCACGACGGGGTCCCGGCTCCTCCAGCCGAGCAGGAACTCGTCGAAGGCGGGCACCAGCCGTACCGGGGCCGCCTCCGTCGCTGCCGGTCCCGCCTCCGGGGCCGCGCTCAGACGCCACGCCGTACGGGCCTCTCCCAGGGCGAGCCCGGACCAGGCGGCCAGGTCCTCCGGCTCGGACGGCCGGTGCGCGCGGCGGTAGCGGCGCGCCAGCTCGGCCAGCGCCCGCTCCCGGTCCGGCTCGGGCCTGACCGGAGCGCCGAGCCAGTCCCCGGCGTGGACGTACGTGGGCTTGCCGCCCCGGGGCGGCGCGAGGACGGCCAGCCCGTGGAAGGCGGCCAGCGCGACCAGATGGACGACGCCCTGCCCCCGTGCCCGGCCCGCCAGCCGCTCCTCCAGCTCCGCCTTGGTGAGCGGGCCCTGGCCGGCCAGGGCCCGCACGATCAGGGGCAGCAGGTCGTCGCCGGTGACGCCCTCCTGGCGCAGGCGGCGCAGGGTGCCGGTGTCGCGCCGGGTGAGGGCGTGCAGCCACGGCAGGTCCTCGGCGTGGACGAAGTGCAGGGTGCCGCGCGGCCCCCAGGTCCGCACGATCTCGCCCGCCTGCCACGCCGCCTCGACGTCCGCGACGCGGAGGGTGGCCGACCGGGCGCGGAAGGCCAGGTACGCGGAGGTGACGTCCTGGGCCTGCACGGCCGGCAGCCGCCGCACCACGTCACCGGCCCCCAGGCCCGGCGGCCGGTGCAGCAGCTGCGCCTCGGCGCTCCTCACGCCCGCGCACATGACGTCACGGCCCGCTCCTTTCGCGCACGGCCGAGGCCCGCCCGCCCCGTGGCGGTCCGAGAATGTCGGCCGGAAGCCTTACCTTAGAGCGCGTGCCCGATCAGCCCCTGACCCTCGACGCCGCCCTCTCCGACGAGGCGGTCCTGTCGACCTACCGCCGCATGTTCGCGGCCCTGGCCCGTGACAGCGGGGCCGTGGTGGACGACCCGGCCCTGGTCGACATCGCGGAGACGTTGTTCGCCGCGTTCGCCGAGGCGGGCGAGGAGTGGCTGACGCACGAGCAGATGCGCTTCGCCTGCCGGGCCTATCCGGGTGACCAGTTCGACAACCGGCTGCGGGTGCTCAAGGGGCTCGGGGCCATCCGCGAGGTGTTCCCCAAGCCCAACCAGCTTCGCTACCGGGCGTCGTTCACCAGCGTGGTGGGGCTGATGTTCATCAGGCGGATGATGGACGACGGCGGCCAGTCCGAGATGCACCGGCTGCTCGCCCTCGAGGACCTCAACGTCGCCGACCCGCGCACCACCATGGACGAGGCGCGGCAGAGCGCGGCCAACCTCGCCCGCGCGTTCCGGCTGTGGGCGCTGGAGCTGATCACCCTCACCACCGGCACGATCGAGGAGCTGCGCGAGCAGGCACCCAAGCTGTGGGGCACCGAGGAGATCGCCCGCCGCGCCCAGAGCCTGCACGGCACGATCCTGACCCGCTGGCCGGAGCTCGACCGGGTCTGCACCGACCTGCGGGCCGCGATCTACGCCTACAGCGACGCCTCACGCCGGGCGGCCGGCCGCCTGGCCGACTCGGCGGGCACGACCCGCAACCTGACGCTGCTGCCGACGGAGGCGTGGCGGACGTTCACGCAGACGGCCTCGAAGGAGCGGCTGGCGGCGGTGCTCGACGGGTTCGTGTTCGACGCGCCGGCGCCGTGGCACGACCCGGCGGCGATCGCGCGGGCCGTGGACGAGGCCCCGCGCCCCGCCCCGGCGCAGCCCACTCCCCCGCGCTCGGCCCTGCCGGACCCGGGGCCGCAGGACTCGCTCGACTCCTCGCCCGGGGCCGCCGTGGAGCGCCTGACGGCGCTGGCGGAGTCGCTGCTCGGCCCGTCGTCCCAGGTGGCGCTGGCCGACGTGCTCGGCGCCGACTGGCCGTCCGCCCGCCGCCTGCTCGCCGACCTGACCACGATCGACCTGCGGCCGGAGCTGCCATACCGGCTGACCTGGTCGGACGAGCTCACGATCGACCCGGACCACGAACCGGCCTGGCTCTCGCACGGCTGCCTGGAGCGCACCTCATGACGCGATTTCCGAGGCGCGCGCCGGCCGACGGCGCCGCCGCCCATCTGCTGGCCCGCGCCGGCGGCCCCCTTCCGCTCGGCCCGGGGGCGGCCGCGCCGCCGGGCATGCTCCGGCTGACCCGGCCGGACTCCACCGGCCAGGCGCTGCCAGTGTGGCCGGACGGCGTCACCCCGGCGCTGCTGGAGGAGCACCAGGTGGCGCCGGTGGCGGTGGAGCGCTCCGGCGAGACCCGCCGTGTCCTGGCGGCCTGCCTCAAGTGCTGCTGGACCGACCAGTCCGTCGACCCGTGGCCCGGCGATCCCGCGCCGGTGGAGCTGGTGCTGGCCACCTACCGGGCGCTGATCGGGCGCACGGACGACCTCATGCGCAACTGGGCGGTGGGCGCGCTGCGCCGGCTGCACGACTCGGCGTGGGTGGTCATGGCCGACGGGCTGGTCACCCTGGGCCCGAGGTGCGCGCTGTGGCCGGTGTCGTCGCTGGCGCAGCTCAAGGAGCTCGTACGACGGATCCCGGAGCCGGAGCGGCAGGAGCTGACGGTGGTCGCGGACGCCGACATCGTCGCCGCGGCCCGCGCGACACCGGCCGCCGCGACACCGGCCGCCGCGCCGCCGGACCTCGCGGCACCGGTCACCACGACGGGCCCGGGTCCGAGCGCGCACGCCGAGACCGGCGGCGGCGTGGCGGCGGGTGACGCGGCCGAGGGCGGGCGGGCCGGAGCACAGGCCGCATCCCCTACGGCGGAGACGGCGGCGTCCTCGGCGGTGGAGGCGACCGCATCCCCTGCGGCGGAGGCGGCGGTGTCCTCGGCCGCAGGGGCGCCGATCGTGTCGCCGGGCGTCGGGGGGCGGGTCGAGGGCGGGGAGGCGGAGTTCGACGACCTCCTCGGCGCCTACGACGAGCGGCGGCGCGCCGAGTTGGTGGCCGCGTTCATGGTGGTGGAGTACGCGGCCGAACCCGTGCAGGAGGCGCGGTTCGCCGCCCTGCGCGACCCTGCGCTGCGGCACACGCTCGGCGAGATGCTCGCCCGGCGCGGCCGCACTCTCATCCAGCACCGCGAGCGCTGGATCTCCGGTTACGCCGACGAGACCGCCGCCCGGGCCTTCCGGGATCTCCGCGACCCTGGCGCGACCCCCTCTCTCGACGGCTCCGCCGCGGCGCGAAGCGTCGTCCTCCCCGGCGACCCGGCCGAGGAGACCCCCGACGCGCGGCCGGACACCGCCGCGCATCCCGAGGCCGCCGCACAACCCGAGGCCGCCGCGGGCGGCGAGGGCTCGACCGGGTCGTCACCCGTCGGTGGCGGCCCGGGCGGGAGCGCGTCGGGCGGCGGCGCAGCCGGGGGCGGCCCGGTCACTCCGTCGGGCAGGAGCCGGGGCCCGCGGGACCCGGTGCGGCTGGGTGAGGCGGAGCGGGCGGTGCTGACGTTGGTGCTCGTGCACTCCGTGGCGATCCCCCGGGCGGAGGGGGTGCTGCCGGAGGACACGTGGCTCTCTCCCCATGCCACACCCGTCGAGGAGCTGCGGCGTCACACCCAGGTGCCGATCGGTGAGCTGGAGGGGGCGCTGCGGGTGCTGCGGCACGCCGGGCTGGTCGCCCAGGTGAAGGCGGGCGAGGAGGCGGGCGGGTACGTGCCCGGGTCGCAGTTCCACCGGCTCACCCCGGCGGCGCGACGGCGGTTGCAGGAGGAGCTGATCCTGGCGGCCGGGCCGCACACACCGCTGGCGACGGCCGTACGTGCTCGAAGATCCGCCGGGTAGGGCCGCCCGGCCGTGAATGGGCCGGTGGAAGGCGGGACCGCCCGGTCCTGAAGGGACGGGTGGAGAGGTGTGGAGCTGTCCGGCGGCGGGCCGAGGCAGTGCATGGCGTGACGGCGTAGGAAGGGTGGCGGGAGTTCGAGTGTCGCAGATGGAGAACGTGGTCGGGGACCGGGTGCTGATCGCCGTGCAGGCGGTCAACATCTCACGGCTCTCGACCCATCCGGTGCCGACCGTCCCGGGCACGCTCATCGTCGTCGCCGGCGCGGGGCCGAAGGACTCCAACGGAGCGGGCAAGTCGTCGTTCATCGCGTCGATCACGGCGTTGCTGGGCGACGAGCAGTGGCGGTTCGCCTCGGGCGCCAAGGCGGTGTCGGAGCTGCTGTTCAACGCGGAGCTGGCCAGCGGGGCGGGCGGACGGCAGTGGGCGAGCGCCGACCACGGCTACATCGTGGGAGTGTTCGGCCCGCCGGAGGTGCGTGCGGGTGACTTCTCCCGTGTCCTGCCGCCTGGGGCCGGTGGGGGCGACGGTGGCGAGGACACCGGCGGCGGGGGTGGCGGGAGCACCGGCCTCAGCGGCGGGGGCGACGGTGGCGGCCTCAGCGGCGGTGGCGAAGGTGGCGGCCTCAGCGGCGGTGGCGAAGGTGGCGGGGGCGGAGGTGGCGGCCGCTCCAGCGGCGAGGGCGCCGGCGAGGACGGTGGCGGGGCGCTGGAGAGCGGGGAGTTGTTCGCCGTGCCCGACACCTCCGGCGGGGCCATGACCGTGTGGCTCCGCGTGAACCAGGAGGCGCCGCACCTGGAGATCCGCTGGCGTGACGGCGTCCACCTGGCGTCCGCGGCGTCCGAGGCCGAGCGGGTGGCCAGGGCCGACGAGATCTGGGCGTCCCTGCCCCGGTCCGCGGGGCGGCGTGACGTGGTGGCGCGTGACCTGACCAAGGTCCTGTACGGGGACCGGGTCCGCTGCGTGTCGTTCCTGTCGACGTCCGTGCGCAGCAAGGTGGCCACCAACCTGCTCTCCCAGCCGCTCAACGAGATCTCCCCGGAGCGGGTGTTCGAGGCGATCGCGGCGCTGACCGGGCTGGACGCCGAGCTGGAGCAGGAGCGCGAGGCACGCCGTGACGAGCACGCCAAGCGGGTGCGGGCCGCGCAGGCCGCCGAGCGGCTGGCGGAGTTCGAGGCGGAGTCGAAGGCGCTGCTGACCACGTTCGACCGCCGCGACCAGGCCCGGGTACGCCTGGCGGAGGCGCTGCGGTGCTGGCGCGGCAGGCAGGCGCGCAAGCTGGCCGACGCGGCGACCAAGGACGAGGCGCTGGCCGCGGAGCTCGAACGCCATCGCGCGGCCGGTGCGGCGGCGGCCGAGGCGATCGCCCTGGTCAAGGCCGAGATCGCCACCCTGAAGGACGACACGCTGGACCGGGGTGCCACCGAGGCGCGCAGGGAGCTGGCGGCGCTCCAGGCACGGGCCGCGAAGCTGGAGGCCGACCGGGCCGTGGCGGAGAACTCCGCCGACGAGCTGCGCGGCCGGATCCCGGAGCTGGAGGAGGCACGCCGGTTCGCCGACGGCCGTGACGTGCCGGCGGCGGAGCGGGAGCTGCGGGATGCGCGGCTGCGCCTGAACGAGGCGCTGAAGGCGCTCGGCGTCGCCGACCGGGAGGTGGCCTCCGCGCAGGCGGCCCTGGACGACGCCGAGGGCGGCCCCGCCGCCGTGCAGCTCAACGCGCTGGCCGCGGCCGGCCTGCACGCCACCGGCCTGCTGGACGCCCTGGACGTGGCCGAGCAGGCCCGCGACGAGTCCCGCGGCCCGGGGCTGGACCTGGGGGGGCTGCGCGGGTGGCCGCACGAGCACGCGGTGATCGTCGACGCCGGGCGGCTGGAGGAGGCGGCTCAGGCGCTGCGCGACCTGCCCGGCTCGGTGCTGGTGAGCGCCGCCGGGGTCAGCGTCGTCGGGGCGTTCGACGGGGTGGCGACCGGGCGCGAGGCGCGCATCAAGGCCGCCGAGCAGCGCCTGAACCGGGCCCGCGACACGCAGGAGACCGCGGCTCAGGTCGTGCACGACGAGGAGGAGGCCGTCGCCGAGGCGCAGCGGCGGCTCGACGGCGCGAAGGCCGGGCTGCGGCTCGCCGAGGTGGAGACGCGGTTGGCCGAGCGGCGGGCCCGGCTGGCCGAGCTGGCCGGCGCGCTGGAGGAGGTCGTCCCGGCGGTGGCCGAGGCGGAGCGGCAGGCGGCCGGGCTCGACTTCCGGGCCCGTACGCGGGACATGGAGATCGAGCGCCTGGAGGGCCGGCGGCAGCGGCACGAGGCCGAGCGCGCCCAGGCGCGGGAGCAGGAGACCCGCGTCGGCGGCGAGCGGGAGGCGCTGAAGCTGGCCGCGATGGCCGCCGACTGGGGCGGCACGGTGGAGACGGCACGCGAGTGGCTGCGGGCGCTGCCGGAGGAGGAGCGGCCGCGCGCCGCCGAGGAGTGGTGGCGGATCGCCGAGCGGCACTTCGACCAGGCGTTGCGCGACACGTTCCCGGAGGAGGACGCGGAGATCCCCGAGGAGCTGCGGTTCCTGCTGTCGGAGCGCGGCGGCAGCACGGCGCGCGAGCAGGCGACGTTCGCGGCGGTGTGCGGGGCGCTGGCGTCGTACCTGCGCGGTCAGGAGGAGTACGAGAAGCACCAGCGGCGGCAGATCGAGGCCCAGGTCGTGTCGAGGCAGCGCGACCTGGCGGCCGCCGACAAGGGCGCGGAGGAGGCCGCCCAGTCCACGGCGGTCCACCGGGCGGCGCTCAGCGCGGCGATCAAGGCGCGGCTCACCCGGGTGGCGGAGGAGTTCGAGAAGCTCGACACCTCGTACGGCGGCTACGGCGCGACGCTGGAGTTCCCGGTGCCGCCGGCGCCCGCCGACCCGGAGCAGCGCTGGCAGTGGCGGGTGACGCCGAAGTGGCGGCGGGGCGAGGGCCAGGGGTTCGTGCCGTACAACAGGCGGGCCAACACGGCGCTCATGGACGAGAAGGCGGTCAAGCTGGTGTGCGCGGCGGCGATCGCGTCGTCCGGCGGCGGCCACCTGTGCCTGGTGCTGGACGAGCTGGGCCGCAACCTGGGCAAGGAGCACCGGCGGGAGGCGGTGGCGCTGTTCCGGCGGATCGGCGAGACGTACGGGATCACGGTGATCGGGGCGCTGCAGGACGACATGGAGCCCTACGCGATCGACGCCTGCGGCCAGTACGTCAAGCTGCGGCGCTCGTCGGACGCCATGCCGTACAACGAGCCGCCGGTGATCGTGGGGCACGACCAGCACGCCGAGCGGGTGCGGGCGCTGGCGGCGTACGTGGCCAGAACGCCCGCCCCGGTGTGACCCTCCGCTGCTCGCCGCGGGTGGGTCCTGGCGCGTGCCCGGGTCAGGCGGCGCGGGCCGCCGCCAGGACCGCCGTGGTGATGCGGGCCAGATCGTCGTCGGAGGTGACGTACGGGGGCATCGTGTAGACGAGGTCGCGGAACGGCCGCAGCCACACGCCGTGCCGCACGGCCTCGCGGGTGGCCGCCGCCACGTCCACCGGGTGGTCGAGCTGCACCACGCCGATGGCGCCGAGCACGCGCACGTCGGCCACTCCGGGCAGCCCGGCGGCCGGGGCCAGGCCTTCGCGCAGGCCGCGCTCCACGCGCCGCACCTGGGCCCGCCAGTCGCCGCCGAGCAGCAGCGACAGCGACGCGTTCGCCGCCGCGGCGGCCAGCGGATTGCCCATGAACGTGGGCCCGTGCGCCAGCACCGGCACCTCCCCCCGCGAGATGCCGTCCGCCACCCGCTCGGTGCACAGGGTCGCCGCCATGCTCAGGTACCCGCCGGTCAGCGCCTTGCCGAGGCACATGACGTCCGGCGACACCCCGGCGTGATCGGCGGCGAACAGCTCGCCGGTGCGTCCGAACCCGGTCGCGATCTCGTCGAAGACGAGCAGGACGTCGTGCGCGCGCGTCAGCTCCCGCAGGTCCCGCAGGTAGGCGGGCGGGTGGAAGCGCATGCCGCCCGCGTTCTGCGCGACGGGCTCGACGATCACGGCCGCGATCTCGTCCGCGTGCCGGCCGAGCACCTGCGCGAGATGGTCGGTGTACGCGGGGTCGTAGGAGGAGGGCGGCGCGTCGGCGAACACCTGGCTCGGCAGGCTGCCGCCCCACAGCCCGTGCATCCCGCCCTCCGGGTCACACACCGACATGGGGTGCCAGGTGTCGCCGTGGTAGCCGCCCCGCCACGTCATCAGCCGCCGCTTGCCGGGCCTGCCCGCGGAGCGCCAGTACTGCAGGCACATCTTGATGGCCACCTCCACCGACACCGACCCCGAGTCCGACAGGAACACGTGGCGCAGCGGCTCCGGCGTGATCTCCACCAGGGTGGCGGCGAGGCGGACGGCCGGCTCGTGGGTGAGGCCGCCGAACATGACGTGCGCCATCCGGCCGAGCTGGTCGCGGATCGCGGCGTCGATCACCGGATGGGCGTAGCCGTGGATGGCCGCCCACCACGACGACATGCCGTCGACCAGCTCGCGCACCCCGCCGACCGGCTCGGCCAGGCGCAGCCGTACGCCCGACGCCGACTCGACGAGCAGCGGGGGGACCGTGCCGGGCATGGCGGCGTACGGGTGCCAGACGTGCTGACGGTCGAGCTCCAGCAGCTCGCTCGGGCCGGGCATGGGCGCTCCTGTCAGGTGGTGGCCGGGTGGTCGGGGGCGCGTTCGGGGGGCGGGCCGGTGTACGAGGCGCGCAGGCGCAGCAGGGAGCCCCTCTCGTACTCCTCCATGGCGTGCGCCAGCCAGCCGGCCGTCCTGGCCACCGCGAAGATCGCCTCTCCGGCGCCCGGCACCATCCCGGCGACGGCGGTGAGGGCGGCCAGGGCGAAGTCGACGTTCCGCTCGGGGAGGCGGCGCCTGCGGACCTCGTCGAGCACGGCCTGCGTGGCGGCGAGCCGCTCGTGGCCGGGCGCGGCCTCCCGGACGAGGGTGAGCAGGAGGTCGCCGCGGGCGTCGCCGTTCTTGTAGACGCTGTGGCCGAAGCCCGGTATGCGCTCGCCGCGCCGTACCCGGTCGGCGATCACGCGCGCCGCCCGCTCCGGCTCGGTCACCTCGCCCAGCAGGCGTTCGGCGCCGTACGAGGCGCCGCCGTGCAGCGGGCCGCCGAGCACGCCGAGGCCGGTGAGCACCACGGCGTACGGGTCGGCGCGGGCGGAGGCGGCGACCCGGGCGGCGAGCGTGGAGGCGGCCAGCTCGTGGTCGGCGAGGAGGACGAGCGCGGCGTCCAGGGCGGCCAGCAGGGCGGGCGTGGCGGGGCGCGGGCACAGCCGCGCCCACAACCGCTCGGCCAGCCGCCCCTCCCCCGGCCCGCCGCCCGTGCCGCCGGTCGACGGATCGGCGGCCGACGGGTCCGCAGCCGGCGAGTCCGCAGCCGGCGAGTCCGCGGCCGGTGGGCCCAGGGCCGGTGGGTCCGCGGCCGGTGGGCCCAGGGCCGGTGGGTCCGCGGCCGGTGGGTCCGCGGCCGGTGGGTCCGCGGCCGGTGGCAGGGCGTCGACGAGGCCCGCGATGAGGCGGCGGCCGGTGGCGGCCACCGAGACGGGGTCGAGCTGGTGGCGCAGCGAGTCGGACGCCCCCAGCACGGTGGTGATCACCTGGAGCCGGTCGAGCGGCGACAGGTCGGCGGGCAGGCCCCGCTGCGCCTGCACGGTGGCGCGCAACGCCTCGGGCTCGCTCTCCCAGGCGGCCTCGGGCCGGCCGGACGGGTCGCCGCTCCAGAGCCACTCGGCGACCGCCTCGAAGCCTGCCGTCCGGGCCAGCACGAGCGCGTCGCGCCCCCGGTAGTAGGGCCGGTCGAGGCCGAGGGCCGTGACGCCCGACTCGACGACCAGCTCCGGCGGCTGCCCGCGCGGCCGCCCGCGCCGCGCCAGCCGCTCGATCTCGCCGGCCTCGAACAGGCTCCTGCGGTCGTCGCCGTGCCGCCGCGTCAGCAGGCCGCGGCTGACGTACGCGTAGAGCGTCGCCGGCTTCACGCCGAGCCGCTCGGCCGCCGTGGCGGCGTCGATCCACTCCACGTCCGGCCTCCGCCCTTCACCTCTATGTTGACGAAAATCAATATTGATACACATTGAACGTCCATGTCAACGTGAGGACATGCCCCAGATTCACTTCCTCGACGTGACGAACCGGGACGGCGTGCAGACCGCGCGCACCGGCCTGTCCAAGTTCGGCAAGACCATGGTCAACTTCTATCTGGCCAAGCTCGGCGTGGCGCAGTCCGAGATCGGGTTCCCGTTCCTTTTCCACGAGGTCCCCTACGTCAGAGCGCAGGTGGCCCTGGCCGAGGCCGGCGCGTTCGGCGACCTGCGGCTGTCCGGCTGGTGCCGGGGCGTGGCGGCGGACGTGGAGCGCGCGGCACCCCTGGGCCTGCGCCACTACAACCTGTCGATCTCGACCTCCGACTACATGATCCAGAACAAGTTCCGGGGCCGGCTCGACCGTGACGCGATCGTCCGGGAGATGACCGCCGCCGTCCGGGCCGCCAAGGACGCGGGCGCCGAGACGGTCGGCGTGAACGCGGAGGACGGGTCGCGCACGGACGCCGGGTTCCTGACGGAGTTCGCGCTGGCGGCCAAGGAGGCGGGCGCCGACCGGGTCCGGTACTGCGACACGATCGGCGGCGACACGCCCGGCCGCATCCGGGAGCGGTTCGCCGGGCTGGCCTCGGCCACCGGCATGCCGGTCGAGACGCACTGCCACAACGACCTCGGGATGGCCGTGGCGAACTCCGTCTCCGGAGCTCTGGGCGACCTGGAGGCCGGGCAGGACGCGTGGGTCAACACCTGCGTCAACGGCGTCGGGGAGCGCTCGGGCAACGCCGACCTGCTGTCCACGATCCTGGCCTTCCGGCACGGGTTCGGGCTGGAGGCGAAGGACGCGGAGATCGGCGACCCGATCGACCTGTCGTGGGCACGCCGGTTCGGGCTGTGGGCGGCGTACGCGCTGGGCCAGCCGCTGCCGTACAACCAGGTGGGGGTGGGCCGGAACGCGTTCGCGCACGAGAGCGGCATCCACGCGGACGGCGCGCTGAAGGACCACGGCAACTACGAGCTGTACGACGAGGCGACGCTCGGGCCGTTCCCGGAGGACTGGCACGCCCGGGCCGGGCGGGTGGTGCTGACCGGCGAGTACGGCGGCAAGGCGGGGTTCCGGCACGTCATGGAGGGGCTGGGCGCCGAGGTGGGCGACGAGGACCTGACGTTCCGGCTGGTGCAGCTCTGCAACGCGATGACCGGCCGCCCGCTCACCGACGACGAGCTGCGGCTGATCGCCGCCCACCCGCGAGAGCTGTCGCTGCTGTTCCCCGGCTACGAGGCCGCCTGACCCGGGCCCCCGTTCCCCGTTCGCCGTAACCCGGCCGCCTGAGCCGGGCCCCCGTTCCCCGTGACGCGGCCACCCGAGACGGCCGTCCGGCGTGCGCCGGCGGCCGAACCGGCCGGATGGTGCCGCCGACGCCGCCGCACCCCCCGCCCTCCACGGCCGCCCGGTGGACCGGCGCCTCGCCGACATCAACGCCCCCTCTCCCCTTCCGGCTCTTGACGGGCTCTCCCTTCCAGTGAGAACGTTACCAACGCATTGTTGAGAACGTTCTCAAATTCTTGAGAAGCGAACGGAGAGACCGTGACCGACCAGCTGCCGCTCAAGCCCATCGAGTCCGACCTGACGGAGAAGGCGCGCCAGACCATCAGCCAGCGTCCCCAGCTGGAGGAGCTCGTCGCGGAGGCCATCGGCAAGGGCCTGCGCAACGTGTTCTTCGTGGGCGCGGGCGGGTCGCTCATCGCCGCCTACCCCGGCCACTACCTGCTGGAGCGCGAGGACACCGTCCCCGTCTACAAGCTCCAGAGCGACGAGCTGAACACCGGGCGCACCAAGCGGCTCGGCGAGGGCTCGCTGGTCTTCCTCGCCTCCTACACGGGCAAGACCAAGGAGACCGTGGCCGCCGCCCAGTACGCCCGCAGCACAGGCGCCACCGTGGCCGTGATCAGCAAGGAGGGCGGTCCGCTGGCCGAGGCGGCCAACGTCGCCTTCACCGGTCAGAGCGACCTGTTCCTGCAGCTCGCCGCGTACGCCGTCATGCGGCAGAGCGGCGTCGAGCGTGACTGGGCGCTGCTCGACCAGGCTCTGGAGGCGTTGCCCGAGGCGCTGCTGTCGGCCGCCCAGGAGCACGAGGACCGGGCCCGTACCGTCGCCGAGACGCTCAAGGACGAGCCCATCACCTACGTCCTCGGCTCCGGCCCCAGCTACAACTGGGCGTACGGGCTGGCCATGTGCTTCCTGCAGGAGATGCAGTGGAAGCACGCGGCGGCCTTCAACTCGGGCGAGTTCTTCCAGGGCGCGTTCGAGGTCGTCAACGACGACGTGGCGGTCATCAACCTGCTCGGCGAGGACGCGTCGCGGCCCATGGCCGAGCGGGCCAAGCGCTTCCTCGACACGTACGCGAGCAAGAAGACCTTCCACATCGACACGAAGAGCCTGACGCTGCCGGGCATCCCGGCGGAGCTGCGCGGCGAGGTGTCGCCGCTGGCGCTCGCCGTGCTGATGGACCGGGTGGCCCGTCACTACGAGGCCGTGCGCGGCCACGACCTGGACAAGCGCAACTACATGTTCAAGGTCGACTACTGATCCCGTACACGGAGACGACGACCCCCCGCCGGCGCTCCGGCGGGGGGCCCGTCATGGAAGGAGACCGTTTGCCCGTCGAGCTGGTGATCTTCGACTGTGACGGCGTGCTGGTCGACAGCGAGCGCATCTCGGTCCGTGTCGGCACGGCGGCGCTGCGCCGGCTGGGGTGGGACATCGACGAGCGCGAGTACGCCGCCAGGTTCGTGGGGTGCAGCGACGAGCACTGGTGGCGAGAGGTGGGCGCGAACGTCCCGCCGGGCTGGCGGGAGCGGCTGGCGGAGGAGCACGACACGGCCATGGAGGCCGGGCTGACGCCGGTGCCGGGCATGCCCGAGGCGCTGGAGGGCCTGACCGTGCCCGCGTGCGTCGCCTCCAACGGCGGGCACGCCAAGATCGCGCGTAGCCTGCGGCTGACCGGCCTGGCCGCGCGCTTCGCCGGCCGCGTCTTCAGCGCCGAGGACGTCGCCCGGGGCAAGCCGGCCCCCGACCTGTTCCTGCACGCCGCCGCCACCATGGGGACGCCGCCGGAGCGGTGCGTGGTGGTGGAGGACAGCCCCTTCGGGGTGCGGGCCGCGCGGGCGGCGGGCATGCGCTGCCTGGCGTTCACGGGAGGGCTCACGCCTCCGGAGCGCCTGTCCGGGCTGGGCGCCACGGGCCTGTTCGACGACCCCGCCGCCCTGCCGGGCCTCGTCGCCGCCCTCGACCGACAGCCGCCGCCACGCTTCTGACCTGCGCCGATCCCCCCATCAGGGGTGCGCCTGTGACGGTCGCCATGGGTCAGGTCACGACCGGGGACACTTATCGACTCCGGCGCCGACCTGGAGGACGCCCTCATCAGGCTCACCTCGCAGCGGAGCTGACACCGCAGTCCCGCCCATCTCCCCCAAGATCCCCTTACGTCCGGAAGGCAGAGTGCGTGATGTTCAGCTGCTTCCAGGGACACGAACGGCCTTTTTCGAGGAACTGCGACAGCGGGCATGAAAAGGCCGATCCGTCTCCCTGCTTTCGGGCCGCTAAATACCTGTCTCCGCCCGGGCGAGGATTTCGGTCACGCCATTGACCTGGGAAGTAGCCGTAATTCGGTAGTTATCCCACCAGGGCGATGCCGGTCTCCGTGTGTGCCGATGCGGTATTCAGAGCGTCGCCGGATTCCCGCGTGACGATTCGCGGAAGTGCCGGTGACACAATGGCGAGCTTACGGCGACATGATCACACCCATGAAGCGCATCCCCCTCCTCCTCCTCGCGATCGCGCTGTCGACGCTGATCGCCACGCCCGCTCAGGCCGCCGGGCTCCACCCGGTCGTCGTCCGGCCCTACGCCGACCTCACCGAGGGTGTCACCGTCGCGCCGGACGGGACCGTCTACGTCGGACTGCTGTCCAAGGGCGAAATCCGGAAGGTCGACGCCACGGGCGCCGACAGCCTGCTGGCCGCCCTGCCCATCGGCGAAGGCCGGCTGAACGGCCTGGCCACCGACCGGCGCGGCACCGTCTACGCCCTGCTCAACTCCGGCCAGGCGGCCACCAACGGCGTCTGGCGGATCACCCCGGACGGCGACGCCAAGCTCCACGCCGCGCTGCCGGTCGGCTTCGCCAACGCCCTCGCCTTCGGGCCCGACGGCGCTCTCTACGTCACCGACTCCGCACACGGCGTGATCTACCGCGTGGCCGGCGGCAATGCCGCGGTCTGGGTGAAGTCGCCGCTGCTCGCCCCCGGCGCCGACGGCGTGGGAGCGAACGGCGTCGCCTGGCGCTCCGGCGCCTTCTACGTCGCCGTCTCCGACCAGGCGCAGATCGTCCGCGTCCCGTACGGCAGAAGCGGTGCGGCCGGCGTGCCGACCGTCCACGTCAAGGACGCCAAGCTGGCCGGCGCCGACGGCGTGGCCTTCGACGTGCGAGGGCAGCTCTACGTCCCGAGCTTCACGGGCAACACCCTCAACATCGTCCGCGCCGACGGCGACGTGGAGGTCCTTGCCGACAAGCTGGACAGCCCGGCCAGCCTGGCCTTCGACGGCAGGACGCTCTACTTCGCCGACATCGGCGGCAACGGCGCGCCCAGCCTGATGAAGACCCGGACCAAGCTCCCCGGCCGGCCGCTGTTGCGCGGCTGATCCCGGCCTCGTCCCGCCTCGACCGAGAAGCCCCGGCCGTCGCGCCAGGGTCAGCTCCGCCGTGCCCAGGCTCGCGCGAGCGCCGCAACGGCCTGGTCGGCCACCGGCGGCGGCGGGGCGAAGCTGAGGCGCAGGTGATCGCGATGGCGGCCGTCCACCGAGAACAGGGAGCCGGGCGCGACCGCCACCCCCTCCTCGCGGGCCAGCGCCGCGAACCTGTCGCCGTCGGCGCCCGGCAGCCGCACCCACACCGACAGCCCCCCGGCGGGCCGGGTCCACGACCAGTCGGGCAGCCGGTCGGCCAGGGCGGCGGTGAAGCGGTCGCGGCGGCGTGCCAGCTCGGCCAGCCACGGGCCGACGGGGTTGTGCTCCAGCAGTTCGGCGGCCAGCCGCTGCGCCACGGCGCTGGTGGCCAGGTCGGAGTCCAGCTTGACTTCGGTGATCCGGGCCAGCAGCGCCTCGGGCGCCGTCAGCCAGCCGATCCGCAGTCCGCCCCACAGCACCTTGGAGAGCGAGCCCACCGTCACCGTGCCGTGCGGGTGCACCAGGGACAGCGGCTCGGGCGGCGCGGCGCCGTCGTGGACGAGACGGGCCAGGGCGCGATCCTCGACCAGCGGCACTGCGGCGGCCCTGGCCAGCTCGGCGACATGCCGCAGGTCGGGCACGGCTCCGGTCGGGTTGCCGACGCATGCCACGTAGACGGCGGCCGGGCGATGGCGGGCGAAGGCGGCCTCGGTGGCTCCGGGGTCGGTGAGGTCCACCGCGACGGCGTGCGCCCCGGTCCTGCGGAACGCCGCGAGCGCCCCGACGTACGTGGGGTCGCCGACGAGTACGCGCTCCCCCGCCCGCAGCAGCGTGCGCGCGGCCAGGTCGATGCCCTGCTGCGCCCCTCCGGTGATCAGCACGGACCCGTCCGCCGCCGCGGCGTCGCCGGAGCCGAGCAGGGCGCGCAGGCGTGGGTCGCCCATGGCGTCGTAGCCGTGGCCGCTCGGGCTGCGCAGCAGCGTGGCCGGATCGAGCGGCGGCATCGCCAGGTGGGAGGCGTCGGGCACGACGGAGGTCGACAGGTCCGCGGGCAGGACGGCATCGGTGAGCAGCCCCGCCATGGACCGCGTCCGGGTGACGTAGGTGCCACTGCCGTGGCGGCGCTCGCACAGCCCCTCCTCGCACAGGGCGTTGTAGGCGGTCGCCACCGTGCCCCGGCTCATGCCGACGGCCTGCGCCAGCTCCCGCTCCGACGGCAGCCGGTCGCCGGGTGCGAGGGCGCCGGTCTGGGCGAGGTCGGCCAGCGCACCCGCCAGCCGGCGGCTCGGCGGCCCCTGGTGCAGCCGGATCCGGTCGAGGACCAGCGTGACGAGTGCTTCCATGTGGCACATACTAGCTTGCCACTTCGCCAAGCAGTGGCGTACCGTGCTGATCCACTTGAGGAGGTGGCGTCCATGGAGACCGGCCGCATCTGGATGGACGGGACGCTCGTCCCGTGGGGCGAGGCCCGGGTCCACGTGCTCTCGCACGCGCTGCACTACGGCACGGGCGTGCTGGAGGGGACGCGGGCGTTCGACACCGGTGCGGGGCCGGCCGTCTTCCGGCTGCGCGAGCACCTCGAACGGCTCCACCGCAGCGCCCGGATCGTGGGGATGCGGGTGCCGTACGAGGTGGAGGAGCTGGAGGCGGCCACGCTGGAGACCGTCGCCGCCAACGGCCACCGCGCCTGCTACATCCGCCACCTCGTGCACCGCGGCTACGGCGAGCTGGGCCTGGCCGCGCGCGCCAACCCGGTCGTGGTGTCGATCGCGACGTGGGAGTGGGAGGCGCCGGCCGCCGGCCTACGGTTGATGACCAGTTCGTGGCGGCGCAACGACCAGGCGGCCGTGCCGACGGCCGCCAAGGCGACGGGCCCCTACCTCAACTCGGTGCTGGCCAAGGCCGAGGCGGTCGAGGCCGGCTACGACGAGGCGGTGCTGCTGAACGCCGCAGGCCAGGTCAGTGAGTGCACCGCCGCCAACCTGTTCGTGGTCCGCGACGGGCGGGTCAGCACCCCGCAGTCGAGCGCGGGGGCACTGGAGGGCATCACGCAGGACACCGTCGAACGCCTGGCCGCCGACCTCGGGATGCCGGTGACAAGGCACGACGTGATGCGTTCCGACCTCTACGGCGCCGATGAGGTCTTCCTGTGCGGCACCGCCGCCGGGGTGGTGCCGGTGCGCTCGGTCGACGGGCGCGAGCTGGCCGCGCCCGGACCGGTGACGAGCGCGCTGGCTGCCGCCTACGCGGAGGCCGTGCATGGCCGCGCCCCCCGCTACCGGCACTGGCTGACCCCGGTCCGACCGCGCCTGGCGGCCGACCTGCTCCCCTGAGCCGGGGCGGCCGCGGCGATGCCCAGGCGACGGTCAAGAGGGCGTGCGTAACGGCGGCCGACCCCGTGCGGGTTCAGCGGCCGTCTTCCTGGAGGCCCTCGGTCCCACTTGTCGCCCGCGATCCAGGAACTCAGCGCCTGCAGTGGGGCGGAAGCCGTCGAGATCGCCGAGGAGAAAGGACGGGCCGGGCCGAGTCGTCAGGCGGGCGTGGAGGCGAGCCAGGCGACGGTGTCGCGGAGCCCGGCCCACGCCTGCTCGCTGTCGGGCCCGCCGTCGTGCGGCGCGCGGAACCAGCCGGCGAAGGCGGCCACGTCGTCGAGCGCCCACCGCAGCCGGTAGCCGTCCAGGAGGGACCGGTCGGGACGGTGACCGGTCGCCTCGGCGTAGCGGTCGAGGTCCGCCGGGGCCTCGGCGACGTGCCACAGGTCGCGCTCGGGCGGCGCGAGCCCCACGGTGTCCCAGTCGATGAGCATGCTCCGGTCACGCAGGGTGAGCACGTTGCCGGGATGGGGCTCGCCATGGGTCACGACGTGCCGGTGCCCGTCCAGCTCCCCGGTCAGCCGGTCCAGCTCGGCGAGCCGGGCGCGCAGCACGCCCGCGTGGGCGGACAGCAGCGCACGCGCGCGTTCCCCGAACGGGCCGCCACGCCGGCGGGCCGCCCGGTCGTCCGGCGCGTCGCTCAGGGCGTCGTCCAGGGCCTGTTCCAGGCCGGCGCGCTGGGGCAGGGCCGCCGGTGCGACGGGGAGCGAGGCCGGGGGCTCCGCCTGGTGGAGGCGGGCGAGCAGGTCGATGACGCGGTGCCGCGCGCCGGGCGTGAGGGACTGGCCGAAGTGACCCGGCGCGCCGGGGACGAACGGGAGGACGCCGACGGCGTGACGGGCCCCGAGCCGCCGCACGGTCCCGCCGCCCTCGGCGGCTCGCACGGGCGCCACGACGAAGTCGAGCCCGCCGTGTTCGCGCAGGTGAACGGCAGTGTCCATGGCTCTCGTCAGCCCACGGTACGCGGCGTCAGGCCCGGTACCGAGATACTCCTTGGCCGCCAGATCCGCCACGGTGACGAACCATTTCCGCCCGGCGGGAGGGCCCTGGGCCGGGGGGACGGTGGCGATCCAGTGGTAGTCGCCGAAGCCCACAGGCGCATACTCCAGGGACACGGACGACCCAATCCCCCACGCCGCCAGGGCATGCCGCACGTCCTCGTCGCCGACGCCCTCCGGCCGCTCCCTCACGCCCCCAAGGCTAACCAGCCGCCCGAGCCACCGTCATCCCGTTAACTCCGCGCAACCAGGATGCCCCGGCGACGGCCAAGAAGGCGCGCGTAACGGCGGCCGGCCCCGTGCGGGTTCAGCGGGCGTCTCCCTGGAGGCCCCCAGCCACGTACGGCGACCGGCGCCGACCAGGCGGAGCCGTACCGGAAAGTCCCAAAAACTACCGGGAAGACGCGGACTCCCGCTCGATGAAACGGGTCGGCAGCCTCCGGTGGGTGAAGCGTTTGTCGCTGCCCTGGACGCGGTCGAGCAGCAGCCGCCCCGCCTCCGCCCCCAGCTCGTAGATCGGCTGCGCCACCACGCTCAGCGGCGGCGAGATCGCCTCGGCCCAGTCCGCGTCGTCGAAGGCCACCAGCGACACGTCCACCGGGCAGCGCAGCCCGAGCCCTCGCAGCGCCTGGAGCACCCCCAGCGCCAGGAGGCTGTCCAGGGCGAGGATCGCCGTCGGCGGGTCCGGCAGCGCAAGCAGGCGCCGGGTGGCGGCGGCCGCGTCCTCCCGCCGGAAGCCCTCGGCGCTCACCAGCTCCGGCCGGGGCTCGACCCCCGCCTCCACCAGCGCGTCGCGGTAGCCGGCGGCGCGCGCGCCGACCGTGGTGGCCGCCAGCCGCTCCACCCCCCGCAGGCCGGGACGGGACAGCTTGGCACGGAGCTTCTCATCGCCGCCGGTCAGTAATGCGACCGACCGGTGCCCGAGCTTGAGCAGCCGCTCGGTGGCGTCCTTGGCGGCGGCCCGGTTGTCGATGCCGACCGTGTCGGCATCGAGACCGGGCACCCGCCGGTCGAGCAGCACGATCGGGATGCCGGCGTCCACGACGGCCTGCAGGGCGTCGCGGTCGGCGACGTCCGTCGGGGCCACGACGAGGCCGTCCACGCGGCGCTCGGCGAGCACGCTCAGCGCCTTGCGTTCGAGCACGAGGTCCTCGTCGGTGTTGACGAGCAGCACCTCCCAGCCGCGCTCGTGGGCGGCGTCGGCGATGCCGCGCAGGGCACGCGAGAAGAACGGGTTCTCGATGTCGGGCACGAGCACGCCGAGCGTGTGGGTCAGCCCCGTGATCATGCTGCGGGCCAGGCTGTTGGGCCGGTAGCCGAGGCGTTCGGCGGCGGCCAGGACGGCCTCGCGGCTCTTCCGGCTCACCGAGCCGTAGCCGCCCAGAGCCCGGCCGGCCGTCGCGGTGGAGACGCCCGCCTCCTTGGCGACGATCTCGATCGACGGCATGGCCCGCCGGACGCTGCCGCTCATGCGCACCCCCGGTGCTGCTTGGTCGTGTCCTGGACATCATCCCTCCGCGAGGAGCGCGAAAGAGGTGATCAACGGGCCACGGTAGCGGATTCGGCGGCAACCCTTGACATGGGTCCCACAGATTGAGAACGTTCTCACCCAAGTGAGTGAGAACCTTCCCAGTCACAGGAGCCCGTGTGAACCCACGCCTGGTTGCCGTCGGCGACAACGTCGTCGACTGCTACCCCGACCTCGGCGTCATGTATCCCGGCGGGAACGCCGTCAACGTCGCCGTCCACGCCCGGAGGCTCGGCGCCGACTCAGGCTACCTGGGCGTCGTGGGCACCGACGCGGCGGGCCGGGTGGTCAGCGCCGCGCTCGCCGGCGAGGGTGTGGACCTGTCCCTGCTGCGCACCGCCGAGGGGCCGAACGCCTCCGCGACCGTCCGCCTGGTCGCCGGGGAGCGCAAGTTCACCGGCGGGCAGGACGGGGTCTCCCGGTTCCGCCTCTCCCCCGCCGACCTCGAACGGCTGGCCGAGGCCGACCTCGTCCACACCGGCGAGTGCTCCTTACTGGAGGACCAGCTTCCGGAGCTGGCCACGGCCGCGCGGCGGCTGTCGTTCGACTTCTCCGAGCGCCCCCGGGAGTACATCGAGACCCACGCCCGCCACGCCGGCATCGCGATCCTGTCGTCCCCGTCCGGCTCGCGCGACGAGGCGCTCGCGCTGGCCCGCCGGGTACGGGACCTCGGCCCCTCACTCGTCGCGGTGACGCTCGGCTCCCACGGAGCCGTGCTCGTCAGCGGCGACGAGACGGCCTGGGCCCCCGCCGAGCCGGTGGACGTGGTCGACACCCTGGGAGCCGGCGACGCGTTCATCGCCCGCCTGCTCGTCGGCGCCGTCCGCGGCGAGAACCTGCCGGACCTCGCCGCGGCCGCCACCGCCTACGCCTCCCACGCCTGCGCCTCGTACGGGGCATTCGGGCACGAGGCCCCCCTCGACGCCACCCTCGCCACCCCCCAGGCCCCGGAGCCGGAGACGCTCCCCAACCCCTCCGGGGCCGAGCCGCCCCGGAACGCCTCCGGGGCCGAGGCAACGATGCCCAAGAGCAAGGAGTCAGCATGAACAAGCACCGCTGGAGCGCGCTCTCGCTGGTCACCGTCCTCGTCGCCGCGGCCGGCTGCGGCGGCGGCGGGTCCGACGCGGCGCCCGGCAAGGCCGACCTGGCCGCGCCCAAGGAGAAGTCGGGCACGCTGACGATGGTGACCAAGTTCGCCTCCCCGGAGTACGCCCCGTACTTCGAGAAGGTGGTGGCCGCCTACGAGCAGGCCAACCCGAAAGTGGACATCAAGCTGGAGCAGGTCGGCGACCAGGCCTACAAGGACAAGATCCGCGTGCTGAGCGCGTCGCGCGACCTGCCCGACATCTACTTCTCGTGGGCGGGCGACTTCACCAACAAGTTCGTCCGTGCCGGTCTGGCGGCCGACCTGACGAGCGTCCTCGGCCCCGGCACCCCGTGGGGCTCGACGTTCGCCCCGGCGGCGCTCAAGGCGTTCGAGTACAGCGGCAAGAACTACGGCATGCCGATCGACCTCGACGGCAAGTACCTCGCCTACAACAAGACGGTCTTCGACAAGGCGGGCGTCGCCGTTCCGAAATCGTTCGAGGAGCTGCTGACCACCTGCGACAAGCTGAAGGCGGCCGGCGTGCAGCCGATCGCGTTCGGCAACCAGTACGGCTGGGCGGCCATCCACTACATCACCCAGCTCAACGCCTACGACGTGCCGGCCCGGACGCTGACCGCCGACTACAACCCCGCCGGCGGCGCGTTCACCGACCCCGGCTACGTCACGGCGCTCAAGCAGTTCGCCGACCTGGTGGGCCGGTGCGGCACCAAGGACGCCAACGGGCTGTCGCACGAGACCGCGCAGGCGCAGTTCCTGTCCGGCAAGGCGGGCATGCACTACCTGGAGTCGGTCGAGTTCGAGGCGGTCGAGAAGGTCAAGCCGCCGCTCGAGTGGAGCTTCTTCCGGCTGCCCGCGCCGTCCGGCGCCACCGGCGACGCCTCGGCGCTCACGGGCGCGCCCGACGGGTTCCTGGTCAACGCCAGGAGCAAGAACGCGGGGCTGGCGGTGGACTTCCTGACGTTCATGTCAAGCCAGGAGAACGCGGCGGCGATGACCAAGGAGATCGGCTGGCTCAGCCCGGTGAAGGGCTCGGCGGCCGCGGCCAACGCCAACAAGCAGCTCACCGACGCCCTGGCCGACATGGACAAGGCCGGAAATTTCGCGATCTGGCTGGACACGATCACCCACGCTGAGGTCGCCAGCGCGTACCTGTCCGGCGTCGAGGGCATGCTGTCCGGCTCCCGGACCCCCGAGCAGGTCATGACCGGCGTCCGCGAGGCGGCCGCGAAGGCGAAGAAGGAAGTCGGTTGATGCCATGGGCGCCTTGCTGACCCGCTGGCGCGCCTGGGTATGGGTGCTGCCCGCCGTCGCCCTGCTGCTGGTGTTCGTCTACTACCCGATCGTGGACAACCTGCGGCTGAGCTTCTTCTCCTGGAACGCCTTCTCCCCCGAGCCCCGGTTCGTGGGTCTGGACAACTACCGCGAGACGTTCACCGACCCGGTGTTCTGGCGGGCGTTGCTCAACAACATCGCCTACGCCGTCGTCTCCCTGGTCTTCCAGGCCGGCCTGTCGCTGGTGCTCGCGGCGCTGCTGGAGGAGCTCGTCGGCAAGCGGCTGCGCGGGCTGCTGCGCACGCTGTACTTCATCCCGGCCGCCATGTCGATCACCGTCGCGGGCGTCCTGTTCTCCTTCCTCTACAACCCCAGGTACGGGCTGGTGAACGAGGCGCTGCGGGCCGTGGGCCTCGGCCACCTGGCCCGGGCCTGGCTCGGCGAGGAGTCGTCGGCCATCTGGAGCGTCATCGGGATGAGCCAGTGGCAGGGGGTCGGCTACACCGCCGTGCTGTTCGTGGTGGCCATGCAGCGCATCCCGCGCGAGTACTACGAGGCCGCCAAGGTCGACGGCAGCGGGGCGGTCCGCACGTTCTTCTCGATCACGCTGCCGATGGTCCGGGAGATGACGACGCTGATCGTCATCCTCACGGTCTCCGGGGCGTTCCTCGTCTTCAACGAGGTCATGGTGATGACGGCCGGCGGCCCGGACAACTCCAGCCAGGTGCTCGGCACGTGGCTGTACCGCAAGGCCTTCTTCGAGGACGACATGGGCTACGCCGCGTCCGTGGCCACGGTGATCTTCGTCATCACGTTCGCCATCGCGGCCGCGCAGCTGGCCGTGTCCCGACGCCGGAGGTATGACACGTGATCGCGCTGAACTCCGCGCTCGACGGCCGGGCCGCCGCCCGGCACCGGCCCCGCGCCAGCGTGGGCTTCCGGACCGTGGTGGGGCGGGTGCTGGGATGGACCCTGCTCGGGGCGTTCGCCGTGGCTGTGCTGTACCCGGTGCTGTGGATGGTGCTCAGCGGGTTCAAGGACAACCAGGAGATCTTCAACCAGCCGTGGGGGCTGCCCGGCGAGCTGCGCTGGAGCAACTACGCCCGTGCCTGGGACACGGGTGTGGTCCGCTACTTCACCAACAGCGTCATCGTCACCTCGGCGTCGATCGTGGCCACCACGCTGATCAGCGCCTGGGCGGCGTACGGGCTGTGCCGGCTCAAGCTGCCGTTCGGCAACGCCGTGGCGCTGCTCGTGCTGGGCGGGCTGCTGCTGTCGCCGACGGTGGCGCTCATCCCGCTGTTCCGGCTGCTGACCGCGATCGGGCTGTTCGACACGTACTGGGCGCTGATCGTGCTCTACACGGCCTTCCGCATCCCGTTCACGATCTTCCTGATCCGGGCGTACATGATCGAGCTGCCGCGCTCCGTGGACGAGGCGGCCACGATCGACGGGGCGTCGAAGGCGCAGATCTTCTGGCGGGTCGTCCTGCCGATGTCGCGGCCGATCCTGGTGTCGGCGGCGCTGCTGCAGGCGCTGTTCGCGTGGAACGAGTTCGCGTTCGCGCTGGTGTTCGTCAGTGACGAGTCGCTGAAGACGCTGCCGGTGGGCCTGGTGTCGATGCAGAGCCGGCTCCTGACGGACTGGCCGGTGGTGCTGGCCGGTCTCACCATGGCGGCGCTGCCCACGATCGTGCTGTTCCTGGTGGGGCAGCGCCAGTTCCTGCGCGGGCTGACGGAGGGCGTCGGCAAGTAGGCGCGGCTCCGGCGCCGGGGCCGCGCCCGTCTCCTCGGACCGACCCGCACGGGCCGACCAGCGATCTTCACGGGCGGATCGCTCGGGCGTACCACAGGAGCGGCTTCAGACGCCCCGTCGACTCGACGCGGAACCCGGCGTCCGGGATCAGGGCGGCGAGCAGCTCCGGCATCGGCTGCCGCATGGCGGGTCCGGCCAGGACGTCCGCCACCCGGGCGCCCAGCGGGTTGGCCGGGGGACGGAACTCCGCGACGAGCAGGCGCCCGCCGGGCCGCACGACCCGGAACATCTCCCGCATCGCGTCGGCGCGCGCGGCGACGGGCATGTGGTGGACCGCCAGGCTGCAGACGACGAGGTCGAAGGACCCGTCGGAGAACGGCAGGGCCTGCCCCTCTCCGGTCTGGTAGACGCAGTTGGCCGGGGCGCGCCGCCGGGCGTGGTCGATCATCGCCGGGGCCGGGTCCAGCCCGGTCACCCGCCCCTCCGGCCCGGCCAGCGGCGACAGCACCCGCGTGAGGTAGCCGGTGCCGCAGCCGACGTCGAGGACCCGCTCCCCCGGCCGGACCCCGGCCAGCGCGGCGATCTGGGTGAAGACGAGCAGGCGCCGCCCGGCGAAGCCGATCTCGGCCATGACCTCGTAGGCGCGTGGGTGGTCGATGGTGCCGCCGCCGTCCTCGTGGTCGTGGCGATGCCGCACGAGATCCTGCAGTTTCATGGCTCTCCCCTGTTCCCGAACGATGTGTTCGTTTATAAATGCTCTGTTCACTAGGAGGGCCGGGTCAACGAGCAGATGGGGCTCGGTGTCCCGTACGGAACAGGAGCGGTGAGGTGTCCGGAAACCACGGCGAGGCCCGACGGAACAGCGGCCCCCGCCGGGACGGGGTCGATCGGCGCGTGCGGCGTTCCCGGCGGGCCGTGCGCGAGGCGCTGATCGAGCTGATCCTGGAGAAGGGGTACGAGGCGGTGACGGTGACCGACATCATCGACCGCGCCGACGTCGGCCGCACGACGTTCTACGCGCACTTCACCGACAAGCAGGCGGTGCTGTTCAGCGACCTGGATGATCTGCGGGACCTGCTGCGGCCGGCCCCGGGGTCGAGGCCGGAAACGCCCTTCGCCTTCAGCCTGCCGCTGTTCGAGCACGTGTACGAGCAGCGGCGGCTGGTCAGAGCGCTGCTGGGGCGGCGTGGCGGGTCTGCCGTGAGTGCGCGCGGCGAGCGGATCCTGGGCGACGTGGTGCGGGCGGAGCTGGCCGCGGCGCTGCCGCCGGGGCACGTGCCCCCGGTCTCGCTGGAGCTGGCGGTGACCTGTGTGGTGGGCGCGTTCATGGCGCTGATCCGGGGCTGGGCGGACGGCGAGCTCACCGCGACGCCGGCCGACATGGACGCCGCCTTCCGCGCCGTGGTGATGCCGGGAGTCTCGGCGATGCTGGCGAGCGCCGCCGGCGACGCCTGACCCGCCTGTCGATGGCGGATGCGGTAGCCTATGTTTACGTAAACATCGGTCTGCAGGAGTAGCAGTGACAGCTCATCAGGCACCCCGCTGGCTTCGCTGGCCCTCGGACACCTCCCGCGGACGCCTCGCCTTCGGCGCGGACTACAACCCGGAGCAGTGGCCCCCGGACGTGTGGCAGGACGACGTCCGGGCGATGCGCCGGGCCGGGGTGAACATCGTGTCGCTGGCGATCTTCTCCTGGGCCCGCCTCCAGCCACGCGCGGACCGGTGGGCCTTCGACTGGCTGGACCAGGTGATGGACCTGCTCCACGCGAACGGCATCGCCGTGGACCTGGCGACCGCGACCGCGTCCCCGCCGCCGTGGCTGACCACCGCGCACCCCGAGATCCTCCCCGTCGACCACGACGGCCGCACCCTGTGGCCCGGAGCGCGCCAGCACTGGCGCCCGACGTCACCGGTCTTCCGCGAGCACGCCCTGCGCCTGGTCCGGGCCATGGCCGAGCGGTACGGCGGCCACCCGGCCCTGGCCGCGTGGCACGTGAACAACGAGCTGGGCTGCCACAACGTCTACGACTTCTCCGACGACGCCGCCGCGGCCTTCCGTACCTGGCTGCGCAAGAGGTACGGCACGATCGAGAGGCTCAACCGGGCCTGGGCGACGACGTTCTGGTCGCAGGAGTACGGCGCGTGGGAGGAGATTCTGCCGCCGCGCCTGGCCGCGTCCTACCCCAACCCGACCCAGCAGCTCGACTTCAAGCGGTTCTCCTCGGACGCGCTGAAGGACTACCTGCGGGCGGAGCGGAGCGTGCTGACCGAGCTCACCCCCGAGATCCCGGTCACCACCAACTTCATGGTCATGGGCGAGACCAAGGGGATGGACTTCGCCGACTGGGCGCGCGAGATCGACTTCGTCTCCAACGACCACTACCTGCTGACCGGCCCGCAGGCCCAGGACGAGCTGTCGTTCTCGGCCAACCTGACCGGCATGCTGGCCGGGGGCGAGCCCTGGTTCCTGATGGAGCACTCCACCAGCGCGGTGAACTGGCAGCCGGTCAACCTGGCCAAGAGGCCCGGCGGCATGGCCCGGGACTCGCTGACCCACGTCGCGTACGGGGCGGACGCCGTGTGCTTCTTCCAGTGGCGGCAGTCGGCGGGCGGAGCCGAGAAGTACCACTCGGCGATGATCCCGCACGCCGGCACCGACAGCGAGGTGTTCCGGTCGGTCGTGGACCTCGGCGCGACCCTGGAGGCGCTCGCCCCCGTCGCGGGGACGCGGCGTCGCCGGGCCGCGGCGGCGATCGTGTTCGACTGGGACTCGTGGTGGGCGAGCGAGCTGGACTCCCATCCCACCTCCCGCCTGCGGTACCGGCAGGAGGCGCTGGACTGGTTCTCGGCGTTCGCGGCGGCGGGCGTGCGGGTGGACGTGATCGGCTCCGCCGACGACTTCTCGCACTACGACCTGCTCGTCGCCCCGGTCCTGTACGTGGTGCCGCGGGCGCTCGCCGACCGCCTCGCCGCGTACGTGACCGACGGCGGCCATCTCGTCACCACGTACTTCTCCGGCATCGTCGACGAGAACGACCACGTGTGGCTCGGCGGTCATCCCGGCGCGCTGCGCGATCTGCTCGGCATCCGGATCGAGGAGTTCGGCCCGCTGCTCGACGGTGACCGGGCCGACCTCGACCTCGGCGTGTCCGGCACCCTGTGGAGCGACCGGATCGACGTCACCGGGAGCGACGTCAAGGTCGTCGCCTCCTACACGTCCGGCGACCAGGCGGGCCGGCCCGCGATCACCACGCGCCCCGTCGGCACCGGCTCGGCGTCCTACGTCTCGACCAGGCTCGGACCCGAGGGGCTTCGGCCGGTGCTGTCCCTGCTCCTGGCCACGAGCGGGGTGCGTTCCGAGCTTCCCGCCGCCGTCGCCGGAGCGGTGGAGCTGGCCGTGCGGACCGGTGACGACGCCGACCACTGGTTCCTCATCAACCGCACCGACGAGAGCGTCGTCGTGGACGGCGTGGCGGGCGAGGTGCTCCGGGGGCCGTGCCTGGCCGCCGGCCTGACCCTGGGCCCCCGCCAGGTGTGCGTCCTACGCCGCCCGCACGGGTCCTGACGGGGACATGACCGGGCGGGTGGGGGTGTCCCGCGACCGGCCTCGACGGTTCTCGTGCGGTTACCGGACCGTGAAGCCCTGCTCCTGGCCGTACTTCACGGAGGCGTCCTGCCACGCCTTCAGGCCGTCCTGCAGCGTGGTGCCGCTGATGTACGCCTTGCCGACGGTGTCGTTGAAGACGCTGTTGGCGTAGACCTGGTAGGGCAGGTAGGACCAGCCGGGGACGACCTGGCTCGCCGACTCGGCGAGAACCTGGTTGATCTGCTGGTCGCCGAAGTACGCGAACTTCTTGTCGCGGAAGGCCGGGGACTCCAGCTGCGCCTTGGTGGCCGGGAACGCGCCGCCGTCCACGCGGGCCTGCGCACCCTCGTCGACACTGGCGTACTTGGCGAAGGCGTAGGCCAGCTTCTTGCCGGCGGCGGCCTCCGGGACGGCCAGCGAGCTGCCGCCGTTCTCCGAGGTGGCCTTGCCGCCGCTCTCCCACTGCGGCATGGGCGCGACCCGCCACTTGCCGGCCCCGGCCTTGACACCGGTCTCGAGGTTGGCGGGCATCCAGGCGCCGATCACGAGCGTGGCGATGCTGCCGTCACCGAGGCCCTTGTACCAGGCGTCGCTCCACGAGCTGACCGGCGCGACGAGCTTGCCGCTGACGAGCTGCTGCCAGGCCGAGGTGAACTTCTGCGTACCGGTGTCGGCGAAGTTGACGCTCACCTTGGTCCCGTCGACCTGGTAGGGCTTGCCGCCGGCCTGCCAGATCATGCTGGTGGTGAAGCCGGCGTCGCCGGTGTCGTTGGTGATGTACGCCTTCGGGTCGGCGTCGTGCAGCTTCTTGGCCGCCGCGATGTACTCGTCCCAGGTCGCCGGCACTTCGATCTTGTGCTTGTCGAAGACGTCCTTGTTGTAGAACAGGGCCATCGGGCCGGAGTCCATGGGCAGGCCGTAGATCCCGCTGCCGGAGTGGACGGCGCCCCACGGGCCGGGGGTGAAGGTGCCGTCGAGCTTGTCCGCGCCGAAGGCCGTCAGATCGGCGACCGCCTTGCCGAGCGCGAACTGCGGCAGGGCGTAGTACTCGATCTGGGCGACGTCGGGGACGCCGGAGCCGGCCTTGACCGCGTTCTGCAGGGCGGTGTACTGGTCGTTGCCGGTGCCGGCGTTGACCAGGTTGACCTTGACCTTCGGGTACTTGGTCTGGAAGTCGGCGACCACCTTCTTCAGGGTGGGCTCCCACGCCCAGACCGTGATGCTGCCGCCGGCGTCCAGCGCCGCCTGGAGGTCGTCGGTGGACGCGCCCTGGGTGGCGGCGGCCCCGGAGCCGCCGTCACCGGAGGAGCCACAGGCGGTGGCGAGCAGCGACACCGACAGCGCGGCGCCCAGCAGGAGGGCATGGCGGCGGGTTATCGTCATGGATGGCCCTTTCATGGGGTGTGCCTGGAGACGGTCGGGCGTGGCGTCGGTCATCCCTTGACGCTTCCGGCCGACAGCCCCGACTGCCAGTACCGCTGGAGCAGCAGGAACGCCGCGATCAGCGGGACGATGGTGAGCAGTGATCCGGTGATCACGAGGTTGAAGATGGCCTCACCGCCCGCGGTGGACGCCTGGCGGTTCCAGCTGTTGAGGCCGAGCGTCAGCGGATACCAGTCCGGGTCCTTGAGCATGATCAGCGGCAGGAAGTAGTTGTTCCAGGTCGCGACGACGGTGAACAGCAGGACCGTGACGATCCCGGGCGCCAGCAGCGGCAGGCTGATGCGGAAGAACGTCTGGAACTCCCGGGCCCCGTCCACGCGCGCCGATTCGAGGATCTCGTCGGGGACGGCGTCGGAGGCGAACGTCCACATGAGGTAGAGGCCGAACGGCGAGACGAGCGACGGGATGATGATCGCCCAGGGGGTGTCGGTCAGGCCGAGGCCGGAGAACATGAGGAAGGTGGGGACGGCCAGCGCGGTCCCGGGGACCGCGACCGCCCCGATGACGATCGCGAAGACGGCCTTCTTGCCGGGGAAGTCGAACTTCGCCAGCCCGTACCCGGCGATCGTCGCCAGCAGCGTCGCGCCGCCCGCGCCGACGACGACGTAGAGCAGGGTGTTGAGCAGCCAGCGGGTGAAGATGCCGCCGCCGTAGGTGAAGGTGTCGCCGATGTTGGCGAACAGGGCGAAGTCGCCGTCGAACCACAGGCCGAACGTGCCGAGCAGCCCTTCCTGCGTCTTGGTCGCGTTGATCACGAGCCAGGCCAGCGGGAGCAGCGTGTAGAGGAGCATGATCGCGGTCAGCGCGGTCAGCGTGGCGCTGCGCCGCCTCCGCGGTGACCTGCGCCGGATCACCAGAGGACCGGAGGAGGTCCGCGCGCGGCGGGGAGCGTGGGTGGTGGCTGTCATGGTCAGGCCCCCTTCCGCATGCCGCGGAGCTGGACGACGTAGGCGACGACCATGGTGATCACGCCCATGACGATGGCGACGGTCGCCGAGTAGTTGAACTGCTGGCCCCTGAAGGACAGCGAGTAGGCGTAGTAGTTCGGTGTGAAGTAGGTCGTGATGGCGTTCGGGGCCAGGTCCTTGAGGACGCTGGGCTCGGTGAAGAGCTGGAAGCTGCCGATGATCGAGAAGATGGTCGAGATCAGCAGCGCTCCGCGCAGGGCGGGGAGCTTGATCGACCAGACGATGCGGAGCTGGCCGGCGCCGTCCATCTCCGCCGCCTCGTACAGGGACGGATTGACCACGCGGAGGGCGGAGTACAGGATCAGCATGTTGTAGCCGACGAACTCCCAGGTCACGATGTTGCCGATCGAGGCGAGGATCAGGTCGGCCGACAGGGGGTCCGGCAGCGACAGCCCGAGCGTCTCGTTCAGGTTGCCGATGAGGCCGAACTGGGTGCCGTACATGAAGCCCCACATCAGCGCCGCGACCACCGAGGGCACCGCGTAGGGCAGGAACACCGAGATGCGGAAGAAGCTCGTCCCGTACAACCGGCCGCTGTCGATCGCCAGAGCCACCAGCAGCGCCAGGAACAACATGATCGGGACCTGGACGACCAGGAAGATCGCCACCCTGCCGAAGGCGGACCAGAACTGCGGGTCACCCAGCGCCTTGAGGTAGTTGCCGGCGCCGACGAAGGTGGTCCCGCCGATCAACTGGGTGCGGAACAGGCTCAGGTAGACGGAGTAGGCGATCGGCGCCAGGAAGACGAGCGCGAACACCACCATGAACGGCCCGACGAACCGCCATCCCGTCCACGCTCGCCGCCCCCGGGGCGCCGCCCTCCAGCCGGCCGGCGCGCCCGCCTGCGGTGTTGCGACCACCGGTCCACTCCTCCCTGCCGGGACACCCGACTCTCAGCGTGACGTTCACGTGAACATACGGCCGGCGAGGGAGCCCCCGACCTGCTGACCCAGGGTGAGGAGGGGTGATCGACAAGTGATGTTTACGTAAACGTCCGTGCGGTATCGTGGCACCCGCCACACGGGTCGTCAAGGTTTCCCCCACGTTGACGGCCGTCCCGGCCCTGCAGAGGTCGGACGGCGGCGGAAGGGCGGCAGGGAGGAAGCAATGGACCGGGGCGGTCGGGAACAGAGGGACGCGATGCCGGGCGCGGCGTCCGGTGCGGCGTCCGGTGCGGTGCCCAGCGGCGGCGCGCGACGCGGCGGGTCGAACATCCCCGGCGGGCGCCGCAAGCAGCGCGTCTCCATGGCCGACGTCGCCAAGCTCGCGGGTGTCTCGTCGCAGACCGTGTCGCGGGTCTCGAACGGCCATCCCGGCGTGATCGACTCGACCCGCGAGCAGGTGCTCGCGGCCATGCGCGAGCTGGGCTACCGGCCCAACAGCGCCGCCCGCGCGCTGCGGTACGGCCAGTTCAACACCATCGGCGTCATCCTCTTCAGCCTGGCCTCGACCGGCAACAGCCGCACGGTGGAGGCGATCGCCACCCACGCCGCGGCCGAGGGCTACGCCATCACGCTCATCCCCATCGACGTGCCCACCCAGGACAACGTGCTGGGAGCCTTCACCCGGATGGGCGAGCTGGCCGTGGACGCGGTCGTCGTCATCATCGAGATCCACCTGCTCGACTCCGGCACCGTGACCCTGCCGCCCGGAGTGCACATCGTGGTCGTGGACTCCGACGCCGGCGACCGCTACAGCGTCGTCGACACCGACCAGGCCGAAGGGGCGCGACGGGCCGTCCACCACCTGCTCGACCTGGGACATCACACCGTCTGGCACGTGACCGGGCCGCAGACCTCCTACGCCGCCCAGAGCCGCGCCCGCGCCTGGCGCACCACGCTGGAGAAGGCCGGCCGGCCGGTGCCGCCGCCCCTGCACGGCGACTGGTCGGCCGAGTCCGGCTTCGCCGCCGGTCTCGCGCTCGCCGACGAGCCCGGCTGCACGGCGGTGTTCGCCGCCAACGACCAGATGGCCCTCGGGCTGCTGCGCGCCTTCCACGAGCACGGCCGGGCGGTCCCCGGCGACATCAGCGTGGTCGGCTTCGACGACATCCCGGACGCCGAGTTCTTCGTCCCGCCCCTGACCACCGTTCACCAGGACTTCGCCGAGGTGGGCCGGAGGTGCGTGCAGCGGGCCCTGGTCCAGATCCGCGAAGGCCGCCCCTCGCCCCCCGGCACCGACCTCGTCCCGACCAGCCTGGTGGTCCGGCGCAGCACGGCCGCACCACGCTCGTCGGCCCCTTGATCGCCCGCCCGGCGCCGGGCGACGGTCAGCCGGGGATCGCGTTCACGAGGCGCCGGCGATCAGTGCGGCATCCCCGGTGAAACAGGTGATGTGAGTGCTCCGGAGAGCCAGTCGGCGGCGGTCGCCAGCCAGTCGGGGCGGACGTTGCCGAGCAGGTGGTCGCCGAGCGGGAGGTGCAGATACTGCCCGCGTGGTGCCAGGCGGGCCAGCGGCTCGCCGTTGGTCACGCCGGGGATGACGTCCTGGCCGCCGTCCACCACCAGCATGGGGCAGGCGATCTGCGGCGCGAGGGCCGACAGGTCCACCTGCCCGGCGAAGCGGCGGCCCTCTGGCCCGCCGTCGGCCCTCTGAACGAGGAGCTCCCGTACGGGGGGCGGCAAGGCGTCCCAGTGCAGCCGGAAGGGACCGCTGACGGTGACGGCGGCCGCGACGCGGGGCTCCCGTGCGGCGCTCTCGGCGACGTAGTAGCCGCCGAGGCTGAGCCCGACGAGTCCCACCCTGTCCGTGCCGAGCGCGTCGACGACCCGGCCGATCACGTGGTGGTAGTCGGCGCGGACCGTGGTGGTGGCGGTGAGCACGCCCTGTCCCGGCCCGTCCATGGCGAACACGGCCATGCCCCGGCGCAGCAGGGCGTCGACCACGTCGTGGAACTCCTCCTTGCCGGAGTCCAGTCCCGGAACCACCACCGCGGTGGCCGGGGCGCCGGCCGGGCCGCGCAGCCAGCCGGCGAAGCCCGGGCCCTCGATCCGGCGCGCGCCCGGCTCCAGCAGGTCGAGGGCGCGGCCCATGGCGGTGTCCGCCTCGGCGGCCGCGACCGCCCGCTCACGGTTCGGCCCCAGGGTGGCGAAGTGGAACCAGCGCGCCGCCACCCGCAGGTGCTCGCCCGCCGAGATCGCCGTGGCCGCCTGCCCGGCGCGCGCCAGATGCCCACGCGCGGCGCGCATGAAGGCCGCACCCCAGTCCTCCAGGTCCGCGAGCTCGCCGGTGACGCGCAGGTACTCGTGCGGGTCGAGCCCCGCTCCGGTGGCGCGCGACAGGTTGGCGGCGGCGAATTCCGCGACGCTCATCGTGACGCCCCGATCGTCGGCACGGCCTTCGCCGGATACGGCGTTCCGGCAGGTCGATCACGACCTGGGCGGTCCGGCTCCAGCCGGCGGTACGGCGACAACGCCTCAGCCTTGATCAGCACTTCGGACGAGGAGGGCGCGGGCCGGGCGTCCCGGACGAGCTCCACCGGCCGCGCCGCGTCCCCCGTAGGGATCCATCTACGCATGCGGCCATGAAACCGGCAGCCGGGTCGCGTGATCCAACAACGGAAGCGGCAGACCGACAACCACGGGTTGTCACCCGTGGTGAGGGGTGCGGCTCACCGGGGCCGGACAGCGTTTCCGGCCCCCGCCCGGCAGGCGTCGGGCCCGTGCGGGGTGATCAACCGGTGCCGACCGTCGAGAGGGTCGAGCCGGTGCGGGTCTTGGCCACCTTGAGCTGGGCCGGGATGCGGCTGCGCAGCTCCGGGACATGGCTGATGATGCCGACCGCGCGGCCGCCGTCGCGCAGCCCGTCGAGGATGTCGAGCACCCCGTCCAGCGTGTCCTCGTCCAGCGTGCCGAACCCCTCGTCCACGAACAGCGTGCCGATCTCCGCCCCGCCCGCCTCGGCCGTGACCACGTCGGCCAGGCCGAGCGCCAGCGCGAGCGAGGTGATGAAGCTCTCGCCGCCGGACAGCGTCGCCGGGTCGCGGTCCACGCCGGTCCACCCGTCGCACACCCGCAGCCCCAGCCCGCCGCCGGAGCGCCCCCGGGCGCCGGCCGTCTTGCGCAGGTCGTGCTGGAGCAGGTAGCGACCGGCCGACATGTGGTCGAGGCGCTCGTTGGCGGCGTCGACCACCTGCCGGAGCCGCTCCCCCAGCACGAACGACGACAGGCTCATGCTCCACTGGTTGTCGCTCGACGTGCCGCTGGCCAGGGCGGCCAGGCGCTCGGCGAGGCGGTGCCGCTCGGCGGCGGGCCGCCACCGGTCAAGGCCCTCCTCCAGCTCGGCGAGCAGCTCCCGCAGCCGCCGCTCCCTGGCCTCGGCCCGGTCGCGCGCCGAGGCGAGGACGGTGTGGGCGCGCTCGGCCTCGTCGCGCTCCGCCTCCAGCGCCTCCAGGTCGGGAACGGGCTCGGCCGCCGCCGCCACCAGCTCCGGGTCCTCCAGGGTGGCCGTGACCGCCGCGTACTCGTCGTCCAGCCGCCGCAGCGCCTCGGCCCTGCTCTCCTGCTCCGCGGGGGACCGCACGGCCCCGGCCGCCTCGGCGGCGTCGCCGAACCCGGCCTCCACCGCCGCCCGCTCCGCCGCCCGCACCGCCTCGGCCCGCTCGCGCTCGGCGGTGACGGCCCGCTGGGTCGCCTCCAGCGCCTCGTGGAGCAGCTCGGCCTCGTCGTTCAGCCGGGACAGGCGGGCGGTGAGTGTCTCGTCGGCGCCGCGCGCGCTGTCGAGCCGCGCGGTCAGCCGCGTCGCGTCCCCGCTGAGCTCCTCCTGCCGGGTACGGCCCGCGGCCAGCCGCGCGGTGACGCGGCGGACCCGCTCCTCCAGCTCCACCCGCTCCCGCGCGAGCCTTGCCGCCTCGGCCGCGAGTGCGCTCTCCCGCGCCCCCGACCCCCGCAGCCGCCGCACCACCTGCTCGGCCTCGGCCAGCGCGTCGGGCCCCATCTCGGGCGGGAACCCGTCGAGCGGCTCTCCACCGACGCTGTCCGTCTGTCGGTCGTCGGCGGCCGTCTGTCGGCCGGTGGGGTCGCGTGTTTCGTCCGCCGCCGGTCGCTTCTCGGCTTCGCGCTGAAGGGAGGCGAGGAGGGGCAGGTCGCTCTGGAGGAGGCGGCCGGCGAGGCGGGCGCGTTCGGCGCGGAGGCGGGTGCGGTGGGCGCGGCGGGCCGCGAGGGACTCGCCGACCTCCCGGGACCGCTCCCTGACCTGGTCGCGCTCCACCTCGATCCGCTCGTACGCGGCAAGCAGGGCCGGCTCCTGGGCGGCGATCTCCTCCAGGCGGGCCAGCTCCCGCTCCGCCTCCCGCACCGCGGATTCGGCGGCGTCGAGGTCCAGCCCGAGGGTGGCCTCCACCGCGTCGGCGTGGCGGGACCGGAGGGTGGCCAGCGCGCGTTCGGCCGCCTCACGCTCGGCGAGGGCCCTCTCGTGGGCGCTCTCGGCGGCACGCTCGTCGTCCGGTGACGGAGCGCTCGGGGCGGGTGAGGCGGGGGCGGGATGGTGGTCGGAACCGCACACGGCGCACGGGCGGCCCTCGGTCAGGTCGCGGGCCAGCTCGGCCGCCATGCCGTCGATGCGGGCCTGGCGGATGTCGAGCCAGCGTTCGCGCAGGCTCTGGGCCTCGTCCACCAGGGCCTCGCACGTGGCGGAGGCCGTCACCAGCTCGGCCGCCAGCCCGTCGCGGCGCCGGACCGTGTCAAGGGACGTCCTCGCCGCGTCGAGCGCCGCGCCGACCGCCGGGATCACCGCCGCCTCCGCGCGCATCGCGGCCAGCTGGTCGTGGGCCTGCGCGAGCCGTTCGGGCAGCTCCGCCTCGGCGGCGGCCACCTCGGCCCCCTGCCGCTCCAGCCGGGCGATCTCGTCGCGGAGCCGGGTGAGCTCGCGGTCGACGCCGATGAGCTCGGTGGCGCAGGCGTGCACGGCCTCGGCGGCCGGGATGCGGGCCGCGTCCAGGCGCGCGTCGGCGAGCCTCCGCTCGGCCTCCTCGACCAGGGCGGGCAGCGTGGCGAGACGGGCGGTGGCGGCCTCCTCCTCGGCGACGAGCCGGGTCAGCTCGGACTCGACGCGGACCAGGTCGCGGCGCACCACGAGCAGCCTGGCCTCCTCGGTGAGGAGCTCCGACAGGCGCGCGATCTCCGCCTGCCGCTCCCGCTCCAGCCCGGCCAGCCGCTCCGGCTCCACCATGCCGGGCGCGTTCGACCGTCCGGGGTGCGGGTCCTGGGGCGGCTCGGTGGTGTACGGGCTCGCGCCGCCTGCCCGCCCGTCCCGGCCGCCGGGGATCACGCCGGAGGGGCGCGGGTCGGAGGCCCGGAGGAGGGGGTGGGCGCGGGTCAGGGCATCGGCGGCGAGGGTGCGGGCTTTCGTCGCCGCCTCGGCGCGCTGGCCGGCGGCCGCGATGAGCGGCAGCACGCGGTCCGCGCGCAGAGCGTCGTCCAGGAGCGCCTGGAGCTCGGCCCGCTGGTCGGCGCGCTCGTCGAGGGTGCGGCGCATCGTCAGCGCCTCGGCGTGGCGGCGCTGGCGGGCGGCCAGGGCGGTGGCCTGCTCGTGGCGGACACGGGCCCGTCTGAGCGCCCGCTCCGCCTCGGTGTGGTCGGCGTTCGTACGGGACACGACGGCGCGGGCGGCGTCGAGCAGGGCGCCCGCCCAGCGCAGCGGGTCGGTCTCCGGGGTGGGGGCGTCCTCGGCGGGCCGCGCCGCCTCCCCGGCCGTCGCGGAAGCGGCGGCACTCACGGAGGCGCCGGTGCTCGCGGACCCGGCGGCGCTCGCGGACCCGGCGGCGCTCGCGGAGCCGGCGGTGCTCGCGGAGCCGGCGGCGCTCGCGGAAGCGTCGGTGCTCTCCGGTGGCGTGGTGGGCTCGAAGAGCGGGAGCGGCGTCTGGACGGAGCCGGCCTCCTCCGGGACCGGGCCCGCCTCCTCCCCGGGAACGGCCGCCGTGAGGGTCGCCGGCAGGTCCGGGCCGGCGGCCTCCTGGAGGCGCTGGATGGCGTAGTCCACCTGCTGCCGCAGCTCGCCCTGCTCCCGCCACGTCCGCTTGCGGTGCTCCGCCAGCCACGACTCCGTCTGCGTGAACACCTTGACCGTGAACAGCCGCTCCAGCAGCCGGCGCCGGTCGTCGCCGTCGGCGCGCAGGAAGCGGGCGAAGTCGCCCTGCGGGAGCATGGCGACCTGGCAGAACTGGTCGGCGTTCATGCCGAGCAGCCCGCCGATGAGGTCGCCCGCCTCGTCGGAGCGGGTGGTGAGCCCCTGCCAGCCGGCGGGCGTGCGCTCCTCCACCACCACCTTGGCCTTCTCCTCGGTGAAGCCCGTGCCGCGCAGCTTGGGGCGCTGCCAGACGGGTGAGCGGCGCACGCGCAGCAGGCGGCCCCGGATGGTCACCTCCAGCGTGACCGACGGGCCCGTGCCGGGCGGGGCGTGGTCGCAGCGCAGCGCGCGGGCGCTGTTGCGCTGGCCGGGCACCTGGCCGTACAGGGCGAAGCAGAGCGCGTCGAGGATCGTCGTCTTGCCCGCGCCCGTGGGGCCGTGCACGAGGAACAGGCCCGCCTCGGTGAGCGCGTCGAAGTCGACCGTCTCCGAGCCGGGGAACGAGCCGAAGGCGGTGAGGGAGAGCAGGTGCGGTCGCATCTACGCCATCGTCTCCTTCACCCGTGACGCCTCGATCGCCTGTCTCAGCAGCTCCTCCTCGTCGGTGCCGGCGGGCTCGCCGCGTACCTCGCGGACGAAGTCGAGCGCCACCTCGGCCTCGGGCCGGCCGCTGAGCCGCGCGGGCGCGGCGGCCGGCACGGCGCCGACCGGGTCGAAGGAGAGGGCGAGGGTGTGCGGGAAGCGGGCCCGCAGCCGGTCCATGGCGGACTTGGGGCGCACCGGGTCGGTGAGCGTGATCTGCAGCCAGTGGTCCTCGTGGCCGGAGTACGCGGGGGAGGTGAGCAGGTCGTCGATGAGGCCGCGCAGGCGGGCGACCGGCCGGGGCACCGGCGCGGGCGCGAACTCGACGGACTCCGCCGCCCCGGAGGCCCCGATCGTCACCAGCCAGGATCCCTTCACGTGGGCGGCCTCGCTGAAGGAGTAGGCCAGCGGCGAGCCGGAGTAGCGGACGGTCTCGGACATGCGCTGGCGGCCGTGCAGGTGGCCGAGCGCGACGTAGCTCATCCCGTCGAACGCCGTGAGCGGCACGTGCGCGATCCCGCCGACGCTGATGTCGCGCTCGCTGTCGCTCGCCTCCCCGCCGGTGACGAACGCGTGGGCGAGGACGACCGAGGCGCGGCGGCGGGCCGCGTCGGCGCGGACGCGGGTCATCGCGTACGACAGCGCCGCCGTGTGGCTGCGCTCGTCGAGCTCCCACGGGGCACGCACCAGCTCGGGCTCCAGGTAGGGGATGCCGTAGAAGGCCACGTCGTCCACGAGCACCGGCTCCCAGGCGCGGGACGGGTCGGTGCGGACGTGGACGCCGGAGGCGTCGAACAGCGAGGCGCCGAACCCGAGGCGGCGCGCCGAGTCGTGGTTGCCGCTGATGAGGATCACCCGCGCCCCGGCCGCCACCAGGCGGCCCAGCGCCTCGTTGCACAGGGAGACCGCGTCGACGGGCGGCAGCGCCCGGTCGTAGACGTCGCCCGACACCGCCACCACGTCGACCCGCTCGGCGCGCACGGTCTCGACCAGGTGGTCGACGAACGCCGCCTGGCCGGCCAGCAGGCTCTCCCGGTGGAAGGAGCGTCCGAGGTGCCAGTCGGAGGTGTGCAGGATCCGCATGTCGCAGGAAGCTAACAGCTCTCACCGACAAATGCGGCCTCATGCGCCACAGGACTCGGGAGTAGGCTGGAAGATCAGCGGGCAAACCAACGCACATGGGGAGGCCGATGGGCGCGGGCCGTGGCACGTTGAGCGTGGCCGCCGGTCTGGTGCTGGTGGCTCTGGCCTGCGTCGGTTATGTGCTCCCGCCCGCCTTCGACTTCCCGCCGCTCGAGGCCGACCAGGCGTTCCGGTCGATCCCGGCGCAGCCGCGCGAGGAGCTGCGGCCGGTGGCGCAGAGCACCCGGTTCGCCGTGGAGGACGTGTCGGTGCCGGCGGAGGGCCAGCGGCTGGAGGGCACCGTGCGGGCGCCGCTGACGCCGGGCCGTCATCCGGCGATGGTGTTCGTGTCGGGGTCGGGCAACGGGTCGCGGACGGAGTTCGCGCCGCAGGCGGATTTCCTGGCCCGGACGGGCGTGGTGACGCTCGCCTACGACAAGCGGACGGTCGGCTACAACTTCCGGGACCGCGACTTCGGGCTGCTCGCCGACGACACGCTGCGGATGGTGGAGCTGCTGGCCAAGCGGCCGGACGTGGACCCGTCGCGGATCGGGCTGTGGGGCGTCAGCGAGGGCGGCTGGGTGGTGCCGATCGCGGCGGCGAAGAGCCCGTCGGTGGGGTTCGTGGTGCTGGTGTCCTCGCCGAACGTCTCCCCGCTGCGCCAGGTGGCCTGGGCGCTGAACGAGCAGCTCCTGCGGCTGCGGGCGCCGATCGGGGTGCGCGACCTGCTGACGCGGGCCATGGGCGGCGTGGGTTTCGACTTCCTGCGCTACGACGCGATGCCGGCGCTGCGCCAGGTCAGGCAGCCGGTGCTGGCCTTCTACGGCACGGAGGACCCGTCCATCCCGTTCGTGGAGTCGACGCGGGCGCTGACCACGGCGCTGACGGGCTCGGGCAACGACCGCTACACGATCCGGTTCATGGCCCACGGCGACCATGCCATGCGGATCAACGGCGGCCCGTTCACGCCCGGTTACCTGGACACCCTCGCCAACTGGATCAGCGGCCTGCCCGGCACGGCGGTGCCGCCGGTGCACCTGGCGGGCGCGACGCCGGTCCAGCTGTTCGAGGCGGCCGACGTGCCGGCCGCGCCGTGGTACGCGGGCGGCGCGATGCTGGGGCTGACGCTGTGCCTGACCGCCGTCGGCTACGTGGCCGGCCCGGTCGCCGTCATGCTCGTACGGCTGCGCGGCGGCCCGGTGGCGCTGGGCGAGACGGACGCCAGGCTGTGGCCGCCGATCAGGCGCCGGCTGACCCGGATGGCGTGGACGGGGCTGGGGCTGCTGGCGTCGGTGCTGCTGTTCATCACGGTGCTGGTGCTGTTCGCCGTGAACCAGGCGGGGGCGTGGCCTGCGGTGCTGGCCGGCTGGCTGATCGTGCGGGTGCTGGCGGCGCTGATGCTCGCGCAGGAGGTGACCGCCGTCGCGGCGGTCGTGTCGGCGCTGCGCGAGGGGATGCGGCCGAACCGCTGGCAGCACGTCGCGATGGCGGGCGTGCTGGGCGGCACGGGCCTGCTGCTGGTGGCCGCGGCCTACTACGGCTTGTTCGCCTTTCCCTGGTGACCTTCTGACGCGGCCGGGACGAACGCGTCCATCCAGCGGTCGATCTCGGCGAACACCCGCCTGCGCACCGGCTCGGCCGACAGCACGAGGTCGTGCACCCCGTCGGGCACGCGCACGCACGTGACGTGCGGGCCCACGCAGGTGGCCCAGCGGGCGATGTGCCGGGGATCGAGCACGATGTCGGCCGACCTGGCCTCGGGGACGAAGTCGCGTACCCGCAGCCCCCGGGTCGAGGCCAGCACGAGCACGGGGACGTCCACCGAGAGGCCGGCGTGCAGGCGGCGCTGCGCGCGCCGGATCGCGGCGAGCCACATGGCGTGCACGGAGAACCCGCCGTGCGGTTTCAGCTCCAGGTCGTAGTCCCACTCGCCGCCCTCGGAGCGGTGCAGGGTGCGGCCGTACACGGTGCTGGGCGGCAGCGGCAGCGCCCTCCTGCTGTACGACAGCGGCGTCTTGAGCAGGTCGGCGGCCACGCGGAGCGGGGTGGGCACGTTGAGGTCGAAGAAGGGGCTGTTGAGCACGAGCCCCTGGACGAGGCCCCGGCCGCGGACCCGGTCGGCCCACAGGGACGCGACGAGCCCGCCGGTGGAGTGGGCGTTGAGGGTCACCTCGTCGTGGTCGCGGCGGATGAGGCGGACGGCCTCGTCGATCTCGGGGAAGTACTCGGTGATGCTCCTGACCAGGCCCCTGGTCTGGTGGGGCAGCAGGGACCTGCCGTACTTGCGCAGGTCGAGAGCGTAGAAGTCGATGCCGCGCTCGACGTAGTGCTCGGCCAGGTGGTCCTGGAAGAAGTAGTCGGTGAACCCGTGCAGGTACAGCACCGCCCGGCGGGAGCCCGTGCTCCGTGACACCAGGGTGGCGACGACCTCGCCCTCGAAGTCCGGCTTCATCGGCAGAACGGTGATCTCGTACATGGAAGACACGATATGGTTTCGCCCCCTTCGTAGGCATCCTGGACGGACCCTCCGCTCATGGCAAAGATGGCGGCGCACGGCCCGGCGGAGCGCTTCAATGGCCCGCGGGGCGCTTTCATGAGACGGCCGCGCGCGACGGGCCCGGCCGGCGTGAGGTCGTGCCTGACGGCGAATCGGTTAGTGATGTTCACTCCGGCATAACGAGATATTTCGCATACGACGCGTAGGCTGCCGCCTCGAATCGGCCTACGGTGTGGTTCACGGGGAACGGGGATGGCGTGGGGCAGGCAAAGAAACCGGTGAGCGCCTGGGGCGTCCTCGGCTGGCTCGCGCTGTCGGCGCTGGCCCCCGGATCGGCGCATCTGCGCACCGGCCGGCGCAGGACCGGGCTCGCCCTGCTCAGCCTCTACGTCGCCGGGCTGCTGGCGCTCCTGGCGGTGGCGCTGACCACCGACAATCTCCTGGGCACGCTGGCCGCCGAGGACTCCTGGCTCATGTCGATCACGATCGGCGCGGCGGTGCTGGGCGCGGCCTGGTTCTTCCTCATGGTTCACTCCTTCGTGGTGCTGCGGCCGGGCGCGCTCCCCCAGGCGGGCCAGGTCCTCACGGGCACGCTCGCGGGGCTGCTGGCGGTCGCCTCGGTGCTGCCCTTCGGGCTGGTCGCGCAGTACGTCTGGACCTCGAAGGAGACCCTCAACGGCATCTTCGACGCGCCCGAGACCTCCGAACCTCTGGCGCAGGAGTCGTCGCGCCCGCAGGACCCGTGGGCGGGCCGCGAGCGGGTCAACATCCTGCTGCTCGGCGGCGACGCCGACGACAACCGGATCGGCGTGCGCACCGACAGCATGAACGTGGCCAGCGTCGACGTGAAGACGGGCAACACCGTGCTCGTCAGCCTGCCCCGCAACCTGGAGGACGTCCGGTTCCGGCCGGGCACGCCGATGGCGGCGCGCTTCCCCGCCGGGTTCCGGCTGCCGCCCGACCCCGGCGGCGGCCGCAGCGACCTGCTGAACAGCGTGTGGGAGTACGCCGACGCGCACCCGGAGATCTTCGGCGGCAAGCAGCATCAGGGCCCCCGGGTGCTGATGGACACGATCGGCTACACCCTCGGGCTCAAGGTCGACTGGTACGCCCTGGTGAACATGTGGGGCTTCGCCCGGCTGATCGACGCGATCGGCGGCGTCCGCATCCACGTCGAGCAGGACGTGGTGTTCGGCAAGTACAACGAGGGCCTGGTCAAGGCCGGCACGCGGCGGCTGAAGGGCGCCGACGCCATGTGGTACGCCCGCTCGCGCACCTACAGCGACGACTTCACCCGGATGCGCCGCCAGCGCTGCGTGATCGGGGCACTGCTGGAGCAGGCCGACCCGGGGACCGTGCTGACCCGGTTCAACCGGATCGCGCTGGCCACCAAGGAGCTGATCCGCACCGACATCCCGCGGCCGATGCTCAGGCACCTGGTGCCGCTGGCCCTGCGGGTCAAGGAGGCCAAGGTGACCAGCGTGCAGTTCGTGCCGCCGCTGATCAACACCGGCTACCCCGACTGGGAGAAGATCCGGCAGGTCACCCGGGAGGCGATCCAGGAGTCCGCCCGGAGCGCCCCGGCCGAGGCGGCCGAGGCCACCGAGGCGGCCTCCCCGACTCCCGTCGCGGCGACGGGGACGCCGCAGACCCCGCTCGCCACCGAGACGCCCCAGGCGCGCAGGACCCCCAAGGCCGGTCCGAGCGCCAAGGCGTCCGACGCCCCGGCCAGGGCGCTCACCGAGGGCTGCGGAGCGGCGTGACGATCTGTCCCACCGGGACTCCGCCGCCCAGCACGTCCACCCGCTCGAACTCCTCGGCCCCCGACACGTCCACCCCCATGCGCCGCAGGACGGCCAGCGCGACGGCCGTGGTGGCGCGCGGGCTGCCGTCGATGACCTTCACGGCCACCGCGTGCCCGGAGCTCGGCGCCACGACGAGCACGCCCTCCGCGCCGCCCTTGACCAGGGCTCCGGGCAGGGCGCGCATCAGCTCGGTGTTCTGGTGGCCGGTGCCGCCGACGTACTCGGGATGCTGCCGCATGGCGTCGGCGACCTGACGCGGGCCGCTGCCGGGGTCGGCCGTCACCATGGCCCGCACGGCGCGGGCGAGGCCGGTCAGCGACAGCCCGAACAGCGGCGCGCCGCAGCCGTCGACGGCCACGTGCGCGGCCTTCTCCCCGGCCAGCTCCTCGGTGAGGGAGCGGACCCGCTGCTGGAGGGGGTGGTCGGCGGACAGGTAGGACGGCACGTCCCAGTCGTTGGCGACGCAGGCGGCGAGCATGGCGGCGTGCTTGCCGGAGCAGTTCATGCGCTCGCGGGACGGGCCGAGCCCCTGCCTGACGAGCGCGTGCGCGGTGGCCTGGTCCTCGGGCCAGGACGGCGGGCAGGCCAGGGCGTCGAAGCCGAGCCCGTAGTCGGCCAGGATCTCGCCGGTCATCCGTACGTGGAAGTCCTCGCCCGTGTGGCTGCCGGCGGCGATGGCCAGGCGCGGGCCGGCCAGCGCGGCGCCCGCGGTCAGGCAGGCCAGCGCCTGGAACGGCTTGGCGGACGAGCGGGGCAGGACGGGCGCGTCGACGGGGCCGAGCGCGACCTCGGCGCGGCCGGACGGGTCCAGGCCGACGGCGCTGCCGTAGTGGACGCTCTCGGTGAAGCCGGATCGGACGACTTCCGCCAGGACGGCGAGACCAGGCACTGCTGCCTCAGGCACGGGCGATTCTCCTTCGCGGGACGGCGCGCTGGCGGGCCTCCAGCGCGCGGGCGAGCTTGGACAGCGACATGTTGACCACCAGGTAGACGAGCGCGACCACGATGTAGGTCTGGATGAGCAGCCCGTTGAAGTTGGCCAGCACCTTGGCGCTGTAGAGCAGCTCGGTGTAGCTGACGACGAAGCCGAGGGAGGTGTCCTTGAGCAGGCCGACGGACTGGCTGACGATGGAGGGCAGCACCCGCCGGGCCGCCTGGGGCAGCACGATGAGGCGCATGGTGCGCCCGGGGGTCAGCCCGACGGCCAGCCCGGCCTCGCTCTGGCCGCGCTCGACGGACAGGATGCCGGCGCGGAAGATCTCCGCGAACGACGCCGCGTGGGACACGCTCAGCGGCACGACCAGCTTCCAGAACAGCGGCAGGTCCAGGCCGTAGCGGGGCAGCGCGAACAGCACCACGTACACGAGCAGCAGGGCCGGGACGGTCCTGACCACCTCGACGTAGCCGGCGGCGGGCACCCGGGCCCACGACCGGTGCGACAGCCGGCCGAGCGCCAGCACGAGGCCGAACGCCATGGCCAGGGCCGCCGACACGACGGCGGCCAGCGCGGTCGAGCCGAGGCCGTTGAGCATGTACCGCCACATGGGCCAGGTCGTGTACGGCTGCCAGCGGGCGGCGTCGAGCTGGCCGTTGGCGGCGAACTGCCGGACGGCGAGCACGGCGAGCGCCACGGCGGCCAGGGCGCCGAGGACGGTCGCGATCCGCATGCGCCGCCGCGCCCGCGGGCCGGGCTCGTCGAACAGGACGGTGGTGGAGGTGTTCACCGCAGGATCACCAGCCGCTTCTCCAGCCTTCCGGTGAGGAGGCCCGCGCAGGCGGCGAGCACCGCGTACGCCAGGCCGGCGCCGACGAAGATGGGGATGGGCTGCGCCTCGACGAGGTTCACCCGGTTGGCTGCGGCGGTCAGGTCGATGACGCCGACCGCGCCGGCCAGGGCGGTGTTCATGGTCAGGGCGATGAAGATGTTGCCGAGCGGCTGCACGACCGTGCGCAGCGCCTGCGGCAGGATCACGTGCCGCAGCGACTGGGTGAACGTCAGCCCGATCGCGCGGGCCGCCTCGCCCTGCCCCTTGGACACCGCGTTGACGCCCGAGCGCAGCGCCTCGCCGATGTAGGCCGCCTCGTACACGGCGATGACCACGATGGCCGTCACGAGCAGGTCGGCCTGGATGCCGATCTCCGGCAGGCCGAAGACCGCGAGGACGAGCAGCACCAGCAGCGGCAGGTTCTGGAACGTCTCGACGTAGGCGGTGCCGATGGCGCGCAGCACGCGCACGGGGCTCACGCGCAGGGCGGTGACGATCACGCCCAGCACCGCCGCGCCGATGAACGACGCGGCGGTGAGCTGGAGTGTCACGACCAGGCCCTGCCAGAGCTCGGGCAGGTGATCGAGGATGACGGACATCAGGACCCCGGCACGGACCCGATCTTGGGCGCCTGGGGGGCGTCGCCGGTGACGACGGTGCCGATGGAGTTCTTCCAGATGCCCTGCCAGACGCCGTTCGACTGGATCTTGCCGAGCCAGTCGTTGACGAACTTCTTCATCTGGTCGTCGCCGTGCTTGAGCCCGATGCCGTACGGGTCGACGGTGAAGGGCTTGGTGACGATCTGGATGGAGGGGTCCTTCTTGGCGTCGGCGATCAGCAGCGTCTCGTCCTGGACGTAGGCGACGCCGCGGTCCTGCTTGAGCGCCTGCACGCACTCCGGGTCGCTGCCGAAGGTGATGATCTCGGCCTGCGGCGCGAGCTTCTTGATCGCGGGGATGGCCGGGGTGTTGGCGCCCGCGAGCACCTTCTTGCCGTTCAGGTCCTCCGGCTTGGTGATGCCGGACGTGCCCTTCTTCACGGCGATCGTCAGGCCCGAGGTGTAGTACGGGCCGGCGAACGCGACCTGCTTCGCGCGCTCCTCGGTGATCGTGTACGTCTGGAAGACGACGTCCACGGTGCCGTTGGCGAGCAGCGCCTCCCGGGTCTCCGAGGCCGAGTTGACGATCTTCACCTTCGGCTCGCCGAGGATGTACTTGGCCAGCGCCTTGCCCAGGTCGGCGTCGAAGCCCTCGACCTGTCCCGTGCCGGGATTCTGCTGGGACAGGAGCGGGGCGTCGAGCGAGCCGCCGACGAGGAGCTCGCCGCGCTGCTTGATCTTCTCCATGGTCGAGCCGGGCAGGATGTCGGCCGCCTCGGCGACGGGCGCGTTGGCCAGCACGTCGGTCGCGGTCTTCGACTCGCCGGGCACGGCTGGCACGGCGGGGCTGCTCGTCTCGCCGCAGGCCGCCAGGCCTAACACAGATGCGGCGACGACTGCGAGCATCTTCTTCATGAGCGTCCACTTCCTTCGATGTCGAAGATAAAGGGGACCGTAATGGTGGATTTCGGAGGAAGTCAATACGTTGCTGGCCTAAGTAGATCGATGGTATGCATCTCCCATGAAGCAGCGGCTGCCCGTGCAGGGGGCACAGGGGGACCTGTTACGGCTCGTCGCCACCGGCGGCGCCGAGTCGCGCGCCGACCTGGCCCGCCTGTCGGGGCTGGCCGCGTCGAGCGTGTCGCTGCGCGTCGAGGAGCTCATCGAGGCCGGACTGCTGGTCGAGGAGGGCTCCGGCACCTCGCGCGGCGGCCGGAGACCGCGCCGCCTGTGCCTGTCGCCGACGGCCGGCGTGCTCGCGGTCGCCGACCTCGGCGCCCACCACGCCCGGCTCGGGCTGCTCGACCTCAGCGGCGCGCCGCTGGTCGTCGAGGAGGTCCCGTGCGAGATCGCCGAGGGCCCCGAGGCGACGCTCGACCTGCTGTCGGACGCCTTCGACCGGCTGCTGGCCGAGCGCGTGCCGCCGTCGGTGCCGCTGCGCGGCGTCGGCACCGGGGTGCCGGGCCCCGTCGACCCCGCGACGTTACGCGTGGTGACGCCGTCGCGCATGCCCGGCTGGAACGACTTCCCCGTCGCCGACCACCTGCGCGCCCGCTACGACCTGCCCGTCCTGGTGGAGAACGACGCCAACCTCATGGCCGCCGGCGAGGCCCGCTCCTGGCCCGGCTGCGACAACCTCATGGTGCTCAAGGTGGGCACCGGCATCGGCTGCGGCGTGATCGTCAACGGCCGCCTGCACCGCGGCCGGGGCGCGGCGGGCGACATCAGCCACGTGCGGGTCAGCTCCGACTCGTCGGTGATCTGCGCCTGCGGCCACCCCGACTGCCTGGAGGCGTACGCCAGCGGCGCCGCCCTCAGCGCGGCGCTGGCCGACGCGGGCGTCGAGGTGAAGCACACCTCCGGCATCGTCGACCTGGTCAACGACGCCGTGCCCGAGGCCACCAGCATGGTGCGCAACGCGGGCCGCCGCATCGGCGAGGTCCTCACCGTGCTCGTGAACTTCTTCAACCCGGACGTGGTGGTCGTCGGCGGCAGCCTCTCGGCGGCCGAGCCGCTCATCACCTCGATCCGGGCCGCGGTGTACGAGCGGTGCCTGCCGCTGGCCACGCGCGACCTGGAGATCGCGCCGGCGCGGGCCGGGCGGGACGCCGCGCTGCTGGGCGCCGGGTCCCTGCTGCTGGACGCCGCCGTGGCCTCCTAGATCGCGAGTTTGTGGAAGGTCGCCCGCCAGCGGCGGCGGCCGGGCTCGCGCAGGTCCTCGATCTCGCCGACCGCCAGGCCGCCGGTCGCGAACGCGGTGATCTCCGCCCGGGTCAGCGGCCACGGGGGCGGGAACACCGGGTCGCCCTCGTCGCGGCCCGAGGCGATCACCAGCAGCGTGCCGCCGGGCCGTACGAAGGAGGCGACCCGCGCGATGGCCTGCTCGTGCAGCGGCTCGGGCAGCGCCTGCACGGTCATGACCTCCACGACCAGGTCGAACGCGCCGCGCCACTCGGCGGGCGGGTCGAGCAGGTCGGCGGCGCGGAAGGCGACGGCCGTGCCGGGGAAGCGCTCGCGGGCCAGGCGCACCGCAGACTCGCTGACGTCGAACGCCGTGGTGTCGTAGCCGAGCCCGGTCAGGTGCTCGGCGTCGTCGCCCAGCCCGGCGCCCACGACCAGCGCCCTGGGCGCGGGGTCGCCGCTCTCGGGCTTCCGCCCGTCCGTCCAGCCGACGAGCAGCGGGTGCGGGCCGCCGGAGTCCCACGGGACGACGGCCTCCCCGGCGGCGGACCCGGCGTACAGGCGCTCGAACCAGCCGGTGGCGTCGCCCCCGGCCAGCGACTCGGCGGCCAGCCGGCGCGCGTCCTCGTCGGGGTCCTTGGCCGACATGTCACCTCCCGCGATCTCCGCGGCCAGTTCTACCACGTCCACCACGTCACCCCCGGGGCCGGTCAGCACGCGCTGGCGCCAGTGGTCGGCGTGGGTGTACCCCTGGCGGCGCAGGCCGTCCTGGAGGACGGGGAGCAGGACGCAGACGGCGCGGGACGGGTGGGGGCACACGGTCTTGACGTGCCACCAGTCCAGCTCCCTGGCCCTTCCCTCCTGGGCGAGCCGTACGAGGTCGGTGACCGTGTGGGAGTCGCCGAGCAGGGCGCGGGCGGCGGCGCGGAGCCGGTCGAGCTGGTCCTCGTGGTAGAAGAGCCATTGGTCGTCGGTGATGTCGGCCAGCGAGTGCGCTGTGGGGCGCAGGCCGCGTTCGTTCAGGTAGTGGCGCATCAGGACCCGGCCGAGTCGGCGATCCGTCTCCTCGGGCACCTCGGTCAGCGCCGGCTCGGCGACGGGATCCACGGCCCGGCCCGGCTTCCAGCCGATCTCCTCCACCAGCCTCAGCTCGTGCTCGTCGAGCTCCTCGACCGTGTACGCGTCGCATCCCGGGGCGATCTTCGTCAGCAGGTCGTCCTCGGTGAGCAGCCGCTGGAAGGAGCGGTAGACGTCGGTGAAGAAGGTGGGGGTGGGGGTGCGGAGGACGTAACGCTGGAGGTGCCAGACGAAGGCCTGACCGATCAGGTTCTCCCGCCGTATCGCGCGCTCCAGGACCTCGGCGCCGCCGACCAGCTCCGCGGTGGACTTCCAGAGGTCGTGGCGCATCCTGTAGGCGTGGGAGCGCAGCCAGGGCCGCCACGGTGACGGCTCGCCCCGCGCCGCGCTCCCGACGTCGTCGGAGTTGAGGGCCAGCAGGCGGATCGCGTGCCTCGGCACCGTGCGGGACAGAAGGAGCTCCCGCGTGAGGATCACCCGCAGTTCCTCCCTGGTCAGACCCAGGAGCAACGGCACACCCAGCATGACCTCGCCCCGGAGGCGGCCGCGCCACACCATCACCTTCGCCCAGGCGTTCAGCCGCACCACCGGGAACGGCCTGTCCCAGCCCGCCAGCTCCGCGGCCTCCGCCACCAGGACACGCAGCCCGGCCGGGTCATCCATCGGCAGGCGCGGGTTGCGCCAGCGATACCGCGTCGGCCGGTAGTGGACGGCGAACGCCAGCACCAGGGCACCGACCACCACGAACATGGCCACCTCGGCGGCCACGGGCAGGCCGAACCCGTCGAGCTGGAAGAAGCCCCATGTCGCCCCCGCGCTCACCGCCGCCGTCAGGGCGACGCCCAGCGCGTACCTGGACCAGGACGCCGACGGGTAGGACGGCCGTCCCCACATCAGCCACAACGACTGGACCCGCCACCACGTGAGCCCCGGAACGTCCTCCACGCCCACCCCTCCCTCGCCACCCGTCGGCGATCAAGGTAGGGCGGGCGGGTCACGGCGGGGTCACGCCAGGAAGTGGTCCTTCGACAGGCGGCGGACGCGGGGCTCGTCGATGGTGTGGCCGAGGCCCGGCTGGGTGAGCGGGACCGCGACGACGCCCCCGTTGGCCCCGACGATGGGCGTGACGATCTGGTTGCTGCGCGGCGGCTGGGTGACGTCGCACGGCAGCGTGCAGCCCGGCAGGCTGGCCAGCGCGACCGTGGCGGCCCGCGCCAGGCCGGCGCCCTGGCCGCCCGCGCACTGGATGTCCCAGCCGGCCGCCGCGGCGCGGTCGTGCGCGCGCCGGGCCTCGGTGAGGGACGGGAACGCCGTGGGCCGCAGCAGCAGCACGCGGGCCGCGCGCAGCGTGAGGAAGTCGTCCAGCTCGGCCGACGAGCGGACCTCCACGGCGACCGACGCGGCCACCTGGTCCTGCAGCGAGGCGTGGGCGTTGACGTCGCCCACCGCGAACGGCCGCTCGATGACCTCGATGCCGTAGGAGTCGAGCGCGACGAGCTGGCCTTCCTCGGTGTAGGCTCCCGCGCCGTCGACGGCGAGCGTCAGCGCAGGGTACGCCTGCCGTACCGCCCGGACCGGCTCGACGTCCCAGCCGGGGCGGATGTCCAGCGTGACGTGCCCGTACCCGGCGCAGACCTGCTGGTTGACGCGGGCGACGAGGTTCTCGACCGAAGTGTCGGGCGACAGCCGGACGGTGGCCATCAGCGAGGTACGGGTGCCGCCCACCGCGTGGGCGAGCGGGACGCCGCGCATCCGGGTCCACAGGTCCCAGCAGGCCATGTCCACCGCCGGGTCGCTGCCGGGCAGGGCGTCGGGGTGCTCCCAGTCGACGCCGATCAGCAGGGCGCCGAGCGTCTCCTCCAGCCGGGAGAACGTCTTCCCTCCCGGGGCGAGGGCCTCCCCCCACCCGGTCATGCCGGCGTAGTCGGTGAGCTTGACGAGCAGGCTCTCGGACCGCCTGCCGACCGGCAGAACGATCCGGAAGACCTCCAGCTCCCGCACTCGCGGCATGTGCCCCCCTTTATGACGCGGTCCCCTCCATAGTGCCTGCCTTCGCGGACTGGGCAAAACGGGGAGCCACCACGACCGCCAGGACGGCGAGGGTGAAGGTGAACGCCAGACCCACGAGGTACGACTCGCCGGTGGCGGTGAACAGCGCTCCGGCGCCGGCCACGGCCACGACGGTGAAGACGGATTCGCCGACGCCCACGGCGGCGGTGTTGCCGCCCTCCTCGCCCGGCCGGGACATCTCCAGCACCATGACCGAGACCGTCGGGTGCAGCATGCCGATGCCGAGGCCGGAGATCGCCATGGCGACGTGGGCCACGGCGAGCGGCGCGGCATCGACGAGCACAAGGGACACGAGCGCGATGCCGACGGCGATGAGGGCCGCGCCGCCGCGGACCGCGGCCACGTTGCCGATGACGCCGCGGCCCTTGATCCAGGAGCCGGTGGACCAGCCGAGGGCGCCGATCGTGAGCACGATGCCGGCGCCGGTCGGGGACACGCCGCGTTCGCTGCTCAGCATGAGGGGGATGAGCACCTGGGTCGCCATGAGGGCGCCGTAGGCGAGGCCGCGCAGCACGGGGGCGCTGGGCAGGCCGCGGGCGGCGCGCAGGGAGCCAGGCAGCAGGAGCCTGGGCAGACTGACGGCGAGCAGGACGACGCCGGCCGCGACGAGGGGCAGCCCGGCCAGTTCGAGCGCGCTGCCGTACTGGATGAGGGCGGCGGCGACGGCCGTCAGCGTGGCCCACACGAGCTTGCCGCCGAGGCGCGGGGCGGGAGCGGCCGGCTCGGTCGCGGACCGGCCGCCGTCCGCCGGTGCGGCGTCCGCCGGTGCGCCGAGGCGGCGGCCCGCGATGCCGCGCCACAGCAGCAGCGCGGCGGGGACCACGATCAGCGACACACCGATGAAGATCCACCGCCAGTCGGCGTTCTCCACGACGAGCCCCGCGATCGCGGGCCCCACCATGGACGGCACCACCCACGCGGCCGAGAACAGCGAGAACACCTTCGGGTGCATCGCCGGCGGGTAGACCCGCGCCACGAGCACGTACAGCGACACCTGGACCAGTCCGGCCCCGAGTCCCTGCACGAACCGGCCGGCGACCAGCACCTCCATCGTCGGCGCCAGCCCGGCGATCAGCAGGCCGGCCACGAAGCTGACCACTCCGGCCGTCAGCGGCGCGACGGGGCCGCGCAGGTCGCTCCACCGCCCGCCGAGCACGGTCGCGATCACGCTGGCCGCCAGGGTGGCGCTGAACGCCAGGTTGTACAGGGACATGCCGCCCAGCTCGCGCGCCACGACGGGCATGGCCGTGGCCACCGCCATCGCCTCGAACGCCACCAGCATGATCAGGGCCACCAGGCCGACGCTGACCGCCCGGTAGCTGGGGGACACCACGCCGGCGGGGGCCGGAGCTTCAAGAGTCGTTGTCATATCCGGAACGTTAGGGTTCCGGACGCCGGGGCACATCGGGCGCGGGTCCTAGGCAATTGGGCCTAAGGACGTACGACGGCTCTCCCGGGACCTCCGGCCACCGGAGCGGGCGGCGGGGCGCAGGCGGGGCGGGTGCGGGCGGCGTACGAGCGGGCGGACAGGAGCAGACCGTAACCCAGGCCGGCGAACGCGAGCCCGCCGAACAGGATCATCCAGGTCAGCCCCGCGCGGGTGAACCCGTCCGGTGACGCGGCCGAGGGCAGCACGCCGAGGGCGCGCAGCGACGCGTACACCACCAGCAGCGAGCCGTACGCCGCCAGCCCCGTCCCGACCGCCCAGGCCGGGACGAGCGGCAGCGTCCGCGGCACCCGCTGCCCGGCCACCAGCGGCGTCCACCGGGGGAAGACCGTTCCCCAGCGGTGCAGCAGGCCGAGCGTCAGCACGACGGCGAGCAGCGCGGCGAGCACGGTGACGTCGACGCCCACCGAAGCGAGCGCCCGGGCCGCGCCGGACGCGCCCGCGTTCGCGGCGTGCCACCTCTCGGCCGTGACGCCGAGCGCGTCCCCGCCCAGGGTCCAGATCGTCTTCACCCCGGCCCACGGCAGGACGCCGCACAGCAGCAGGGCGGCCGCCGTCCGGGTGCGGCGGGTCGCGGTGGACGGGCCGGGGTGGGTGAGAGGGCCGCCGCCGGCGTGAGGATGGGCCCGGCCGCAGCGGGCGCACCTGCCCCGCAGGCGGCGCAGACCGGTCGTCAGGCCGTGCGCCAGGACGGCGGCGCCGGCGGCGTCGAGCAGCACGCAGGCCAGGCCGGTGGCGCTCTCCACGCCCGCACCGGACAGCAGCGTGACCAGGTGCACCGGCAGGCTGAGCGCCCCGGCGGCGAACACGGGCAGCGCCGCCGCGAGTACGGCCGTCGCCGCCACCCTGGCGCGGTGGCGGAGCGGGCGGGTCACGGCCGCGCAGGCGACGGCGGCCACGAGGGCGAACGCGGCGAGCAGGAACTGCGCGGCCGGCGGGTAGGCGACCTCGGGGGTCAGCGGCACGGTCGTGCCGGTGACCGCCCAGGCGCTCTGGACCGCCGCGTACAGGAGGCCCCACGCCACGGCGGCGCGGGGCACGGGGGCCGGGGGTCGGGGTGTCACGGAGGCTCCTCGGGGACGGGTGCGGCGGCGTCCACGATCACACACGCGTACGTCCCGGCCCGCGTCACCTCGCGAGGGGAGCCCGCTCCCCCACCCGGGGGAGATCACCGCGGCATGCGCGCCGCCAGCCCGTCGAAGATCAGATCCAGCCCGTACCGGAAGCGCGTCTCGCCGTCGTCCTCCACCAGCGCCTTCGCGTGCTCGCTCAGGTGCGGGTACCGCTCCGGCGGCAGCGACCCGAAGTACTCCTCGATGTGCGACACGTACGTGTGGAAGAACTCCTCCAGGCTCGACGCCCCCACCGCCTTCATCCGGGAGAAGTGCAGCGACCCCTCGAAGGCGTCCGCGCAGACGTAGAGGACGATCCGGTCGAAGGCCAGCGAGGCGTCGCGCGGCGACATGCCGGCGTCGATGAGCAGCCCGAACATGTACTCGGCGACCCGCATCGCGTTCGGCCCGGTGGGGACGCCGGCCAGCGCCGCCCGGGCCACGTCGGCGTGGGCGAGGATGACGCGGTGCATCTCCAGCGCGCACCGGCGCAGCAGGGGCTGCCAGCGGGCGGGGTCGTACTCCGGCAGCACGACCTCGCCGAGCACCCGGTCGTAGATCAGCTCCAGCAGCTCCTCCTTGGCCGCCACGTGCGCGTACAGCGAGGCGGGGCCGGTGCCGAGCTCCTGCGCCACCCGCCGCATGCTGAGCGCGTCGAGCCCCTCCGAGTCGAGGATGCGCAGCCCGGTCTCCACGATCAGCTCCCGGCTGAGCTGGAGTCTCGGCTGCGGCTGCTTGCGGGCCTTGCGCCAGGGCGGCACAGGGACGTCGGGGCCGTCATCGTCGCTGTTCCGGCTTCGCATGACGAACACTGTACTTGACACGAACACTGTTCGCCCATAGAACAGTGCTCGTTGACGAACGGTGTTCGTAGATCCGAACGGTGTTAGAAGGAGTCCCCCCATGACCGTCACCACCTCGGAGGCCACCACCGGCTTCCAGCCGCACCGCTGGCGCTGGCCCGCCCTCGCCGTCATCCTGGCCGCCGAGGTCATGGACATGCTCGACGCCCTCATCACCACCATCGCCGCCCCCACCATCCGCCAGGACCTCGGCGGCGAGGAGAGCCTCGTGCAGTGGCTCGGCGCCGCCTACACGCTGGCCATGGCCATCGGCCTGATCACCGGCGGGCGGCTCGGGGACTTGGTGGGCCGCAGGAGGATGTTCCTGATCGGCGCCGCCGGGTTCACGGTCATGTCGCTGATGTGCGGCCTGTCGACGAGTCCCGAGCTGCTCATCGCGGGCCGGGCGTTGCAGGGCCTGTTCGGGGCGGTGATGCTGCCGCAGGGGCTCGGCATGATCAAGGAGATGTTCCCGCCGGAGGAGCTGGGCAAGGCGTTCGGCGCGTTCGGGCCCGTGATGACGATCTCGTCGGTGGGCGGGCCCATCCTGGGCGGATGGCTGGTCGACGCGGACCTGTTCGGCGCGGGCTGGCGCATGATCTTCCTGATCAACCTGCCTCTCGGGCTGGCCGCGGTGGTGGCCGGGATGAGGTACCTGCCGGAGATCCGGCTCACCAGCGCCACCAGGCTGGACCTCGTGGGCGTGCTGCTCGTGTCCGTGGCCGCGTTCCTGCTGATCTACCCGCTCATCCAGGGCCCCGAGCTGGACTGGCCGGCCTGGACCTTCGTCTCGATGGCGGGCTCCGCCGTGATGTTCGCCGTCTTCGGCGTGTTCGAGTCGCGCCGGGCCAGGAGCGGCAAGGACCCGCTGGTCACGCCGAGCCTGTTCCGCAAGCGGGCCTTCAGCGGCGGGCTGGCCGCCGGGCTGGCGTTCTTCTCCGGGATCATGGGCTTCGCCCTCGTCCTGACCCTCTTCACCCAGGTCGGCCTCCACTACGGCCCGCTCAAGGCCGGGCTCACCGCCCTGCCGCAGGCGCTCGGCGCGGTGGCCGGCTTCGGCCTGGCCATGTCGGGGCTGCAGGAGCGGCTCGGCCGGGGCCTGCTGCAGATCGGCGCCGTCGTCATGGCCGCCGGAGCCGCCGTGCTGGCCGTGACCGTGCACCTCACCGGCCTGGACCTCTCGCCGTGGCAGCTCGCCCCCGGCCTCGCCGTCGCCGGCGTCGGGATGGGCATGGTCATGGCGCCGTTCTTCGACATCGTGCTCGCCGGCGTGGACAACCACGAGTCCGGCTCCGCCTCGGGCACGCTGACGGCCGTGCAGCAGCTCGGGGGCGCGCTCGGCACCGCCGTCCTGGGCACGTTCTTCTTCCACCTGCTCAAGAGCCAGTGGGGCTTCGGGCCGGCGATGGAGGCCACGGTGTGGGCCGAGGTGGGCCTGCTCGGGCTCACGCTGGCGCTGTCGTTCCTCCTCCCGCGCCGCGCCCTCCCCGGCGGGCCGGGCCACTGACGCCCGCCCGTCCGGGGACAGGGCCCTTCCCGGCGCCTGCTGGTTTCGACATCAGGCTCAGGACGTGTGGCTCTCCACCCAGTGGCCCAGGTCACGGCCCTCCAGCGCGGCCGCCATCAGCTCGGGGAACGCGTCGGGCGTGCACGCGAAGGCGGGCACACCCAGCGCCGCGAGGGCGGCGGCGCTGTCGTGGTCGTACGACGGCGCCCCCTCGTCCGACAGCGCCAGCAGGACGACCACCTGCACGCCGGCCTGGCTCATCGCGGCGACCCGGCGCAGCATCTCGTCCCGGGCACCGCCCTCGTACAGGTCGCTGACCAGCACGAAGATCGAGCCGGCCGGCCGGGTGATGAGCCCCTGGGCGTACGCCACGGCCCGGTTGATGTCGGTGCCGCCGCCGAGCTGCGTGCCGAACAGCAGCTCCACCGGGTCGTCCAGCCGGTCCGTCAGATCGACCACGGCGGTGTCGAACACGACCAGCGACGTCCGCAGTGACCGCATCGACGCCAGCACCGCCCCGAACACGCTCGCGTACACCACCGAGGCCGCCATCGAGCCGCTCTGGTCGACGCAGAGCACCACCTCACGCCGCACCGCCCGCTGCCGCCGGGCGTGTCCCACCAGCCGCGACGGCACGACTGTGCGGTGCTCGGGCAGGTAGTGGGAGAGGTTCGCTCGGATCGTCCGGTCCCAGTCGATGTCGGCGGCCCGGCGCGGCCGGTAGGTCCGGGCGGAGCGGTCGAGCGCGCCGGTGACGGCCGCCTTGGTCTTCCGGGCCAGCCTGCGTTCGAGCTCTCCCACCACCTTGCGGACCACGGCGCGGGCCGACTCGCGCGCCCGGTCGGGCATGATCCGGTTCAGCGCGAGGAGTGTGCCGACCAGGTGCACGTCGGGCTCGACGGCCTCCAGCATCTCGGGTTCGAGGAGGAGCCGGGTGAGGTCCAGCCGCTCGATGGCGTCCCTCTGCATCACCTGGACCACCGTGGAGGGGAAGTACGTCCGGATGTCGCCCAGCCAGCGGGCGACACGCGGCGCGGAGGCGCCGAGGCCGCCGTCGCGCTCGTACACGGCGGCCAGCGCGGTGTCCATCGCCGCGTCGGCCCCCTCCAGCGCCACGCCGGTGCCGTCAGCTCCCCCACCACCCAGAACCATGCGCCACCTGCGCATCCGCTCATCCATGCCCGCTCCCGCTCCCGACACGACTTCCTCCGGTACCGCCGCCTCCAGCTCCTCCGGTGCCGCCTCCTCCAGTGCCGCCTCCTCCGGTGCCGTCTCTGCCGAGATCGGTGCCGTCTCTGCCGAGATCGGTGCCGCCTCTGTCGAGGTCGCCTCGTCCGGCGACGCTTCGCCCGATGATCGCCAGCACGGTGGCGACCGCAGGCGCCGCCCGCCGCTCGTCCACGTCCCGCTCCGTCCGCCGCTCATGCCGCCCGGCGGACCGGACCCGCTCCCCGATCGCCCGTCTCTCCGGTACGGCGAAGCCACCGAACGTGCGGCGCAGCAACGGCAGCACGCCGGTGAACTGGTCGCCGGACAGCCCGGTCAGCCACCCGTCCACGAGCTCCAGCAGCCGGGCGTCGTGCACCAGCAGCAGCCCACCACCCGCCAGGAACCCCTCGACCCACGCGGCCGCCCTGGCCGGCGGGTGCCCGCTCGACATCGCCCTGGACATCCGCTCGGCGGCGTCGTCCAGCTCACCGGCGTCGAGCAGGATACGGGTGAGCCGGCCCTCGATCAGCCCGTGCAGGCCGGGCCGCTCGCTCAGACTCCGCAACGTCCGCAACCAGCGCCCCCGCACACCTGGCGCCCCTGCGTCACCGCTGCCGCCACCCGAGGCCGCGCCGCCCGGTGGTGCGGCCGGGGCTTCGAGGAGGGCGACCACCGCATGCACCGCGTCGATGTGGCCGAGCAGCGCGGCCGCCGCCTCGTCGTCCAGTCCCGTCACCGCCGCCGGCAGCCCGACGCGTACCCGGTCCAGCATCGACCGGACGATGACCGCCAGCCCCTCGGCCGGAGTGCCCCGCACGTCGCCGTAGCGGTGCGCGCGGGCCATCGCCGGCAGGGCCGCCATCAGGCGGGTGACGTCGGTGTCGAGAGCGGCCCTGGCGGAGAGGGCGGCCAGCACCTCCGGCAGCGCGTCCGGCAACTCGGCCAGCAGGCACCGCTCCACCAGATCCGCCAGATCGGCCAACGACACCGCCACCCCGGAACCGGCCCCGGAACCGGAGCCGGAGCCGGAGCCGGAGCCCGGTCGTGAGCCGGACCCAGGTCCCGAGCCACCCCCGGACGCCGACCCGCCCCCCGCAGACGCGCCCCCCGGAGACGCGCCGCCGCCCGAAGCCAGGTCACGGGCACGCTGTGTGGCCGCCTCCGCCACCGTGACACCGAGCGCGGCGCTCTCGATCAGCGTGACGTCGAACTCGGGCCGCCACCGCAGTCTCCACGTCTCCTTGAACGTCCCCTTCCCCCGCGACTCCCCCGGCGTGCCCCAGCCGACGCCGAGCAGCCGCAGCCGGTGCAGCAGGTGGCTGCGTTCGAGGTCGAGGGGCTTGCGCAGGTCGAGGGTCACGTCCCGGTCGATCGCCTCGGGCTTGAACCGCAGCCGCCGCTGCTGGTCACGCAGGTCGCGCTGAAGGGGCACCATGGGCGTGCGGTCGGTGACATGGCCGAGGCGGTCCCCCACGACCATGCGCCGCTGGATCAGCTCGACGGCCGGCTCGTCGCCCTCGCACAACACGGCCCGGACGGCCTCGGTGACCTCGCCGAGTCCGGCCAGGGGGCGTCCGCGCAGCGTGGCGAGGCCGTGGGCGAGCCGCGTCGCCTCGATGACGTGCGCGGACGACACCGGAAGGCCCTCGTCACGGAGCACCCCGGCCGCCGCGGCCAGCCACCGCTCGACGGGCCGGTCGGGCGCGGCGAACAGGTGGTCGTACCAGCCCGGCGACCCGATGCCCGCGCCGTAGCCGCTCCACCAGGCCAGCCGCCCGTACGTCCACGGCACCCACGTCAGCTCGACCTTCGCCTTGGGCAGGCCACGCAGCAGCGCGTCGTCGGCCTTCACCGGCGGCAGCGGCCCGGTCAGGGCCGGGACGTGCCAGGCGCCGCAGACGACGGCGATCCGCTGGTGCCCTTCCTTGAGCGCGGCCCGGAGGATCCTGCGCATGTACGCCTCGCGGCGGGCTTCCCGCTGGTCGGGGACGTGCCCCTCGCGGACGGCGGCCATCGCCTCGGCGATCGCCTCGAACGGGGTGTCGCCGCGATGCTCGACGACGTCCTCCCACCAGCGCTCCGGATCGTCGTACCCGGCGGCGAGGGCGAGCGTCGCGATGGGATCCACCCGCAGCTCCACGGGCGTGGCGCCGGCGTCCCCCGGCACGTCCGCGACCTCACCGCCACCCGCCCCCGCGCCGGCACCGGAACCCCCGCCCGCGCCAGGGACCGGACCTGCGTCATGGGCCGGCCCTGTGCCGGGAGCCAAACCTGGGCCAGGGGCCGAACCTGGGCCAGGGGCCGGACCGACGCCGACGGCCGGGACCGTGCCGGGAGCCGGGCCGACGAGCGAGTGCGCGGCCGGGAGGTCGCAGAAGCGTACGGGAACGCCGTGTGCCGTGCCGTACAGGATGGCCTGCCACTCGGGCGAGAACCGCGCGAACGGCCAGAACGCCGCGCTCGACGGCGCGCCCGGGACATGCGCCAGCAACGCCACCGGCGGCTCCAGCTCCGGGGCCAGGGCCACGAGCGGGTCGGCCTCCGGCGGCCCCTCGACGAGGATCACGTCGGGCCGCAGCCGCCGCAGCTTCTCTCGCACGGCCTTCGCCGACCCGGGCCCGTGGTGGCGCACCCCCAGGACCGAGACAGTCATCGCATCTCCTCGAACGTGGAGCCCCCGCGCCGTCGGACGCGGGAGCGGCGGTCAGGAGACGTCACGGCAGGCACGGTAGAAGTCCTGCCAGCCCGGCCGCTCGCGGACGACCGTCTCCAGGTACTCGCGCCACACCACCCGGTCCGACACCGGCTCCTGCACCACGGCCCCCACCATCCCCGCCGCCACGTCGGCCGGCCGCAGCACCCCGTCGCCGAAGTGCGCGGCCAGCGCGATGCCGCTGGTGAGCACCGAGATGGCCTCGGCCGTGGACAGGGTTGCACTGGGCGACTTGACCCTGGTGCGGCCGTCCTCGGTGACACCCGCACGCAGCTCCCTGAACACCGTCACCACGCGCCGGATCTCCTCCAGCCCCGTCGAGGTGCCCGGCAGCTCCAGTGACCTGCCGAGCTGGTCGACCCGCCGCGAGACGATGTCGACCTCCTCCTCGGCGGTGGCCGGGACGGGCAGCACGACCGTGTTGAAGCGGCGGCGCAACGCGCTGGACAGGTCGTCGACGCCCTTGTCGCGGTCGTTGGCGGTGGCGATGAGGTTGAACCCGCGCCTTGCCTGCACCTCGCGCCCCAGCTCGGGGATGGGCAACGTCTTCTCCGACAGCGCGGTGATGAGGGCGTCCTGCACGTCGGACGGCATGCGGGTGAGCTCCTCGACCCGGACCACGCGGCCCTCGGCCATGGCCCGCATCACCGGCGACGGGGTCAGCGCCTCGATCGACGGGCCCTCGGCCAGCAGCCTCGCGTAGTTCCAGCCGTAACGAACGGCCTCCTCGGCGGTGCCGGCCGTGCCCTGGACGAGCAGCGTGGAGTCGCCGCTGACGGCGGCGGCCAGGTGCTCCGACAGCCAGGTCTTGGCCGTGCCGGGCACGCCGAGCAGCAGCAGCGCGCGGTCGGTGGCGAGCGTGGCGACGGCCACCTCCACGATGCGGCGGGCTCCCACGTACTTGGGCGTGATGCGGTCGCCGTCGCCGAGGACGTAGGTGGTGACCGCCCACGGAGACAGCTTCCAGCCGGGCGGGCGGGGCCGGTCGTCCTCCTTGGCGAGCAGGTGCAGCTCCTCGGCGTACTGGTCCTCCGCGTGAGGGCGCAGAACGCCTGCGTCGTTCGGCACGCCCGCGTCGCCGCCCGTGCGGGCTCCGCTCACCGGGCTGAGGTCGTTCACGAAAGCTCCTCCATCATGTCGGCGCGGAACCGCAGCATGGCGGCCACCTGCTGCACCGCCGGCTCGGTCGAGTAACGCGCGGCCAGCTCGGCCAGCGCGGGCGCGACCCGCTCGCCGGCCAGCTTGACGAGCTCGCCGAGGTTCCAGGGCTGGGTGCCGGCCACCTTGACGATCTTCGCGAGTACGGCCGTGGCCAGCTCCTCGCGCCAGTCCGGCGACACGCCGCCCAACACCATGATCAACTGGCTGTCCAGATCATGCTCGCGGACGAACGCGGCGGCGAGCACCTGCTGCTCGCCGGGCGGCAGCACGGTCAGCAGGTCGGCGATCGGGTCCCAGGCGAACATCGCCCGCGCCCACGCCGGATCATGCTGCAGCAGGGCGGCCCGGACCCAGGCGGTCTTCACCTCGGCGTCCCAGTCGGGGATCCGCAGGGCCAGCAGCGGCGCCGGATCGGGACCCCAGATCTCCAGCGGCGCGCGGGCGATGACCTGCTGCAACCACCAGGCCCGCTCACCGATGCCCCGGGGCGGCTTGACCTTGACGCCGTCGCGCTCCATCGCCCGGTCGCACTCCTTCGGAGGCTCCACGCGCATCACGCCTCCGGCGATGGTGAAGCAGGCACGGGCCCGCCCGGCCATCCGCCGGGACAGCGCGGAGCCGGGCAGCCGGGCCAGCAGGTTCGCGGCCTGCTGGCGGACCTCGCGGCGCCGGTCGTCGAGCACCCGTTCAAGGAACGGCTCGTCCCCGATGGACAGCTCCTCGGCCAGCACGGTCACGAACTCCGCCCGGTCGTCCGGCGTCTCGCTCTCCCACGTGCTCTCCAGCAGCCGCCGCGCGGCCCCGGGATCGTCCGCCCTGAGCCGCCGCACGTACGCGCGGCGGTCGGCGGGGCTTCCCAGCTCCCACGTCTCGCCGGTCGGCTCCTCCAACAGGTAGGCCCAGGCCGGGTTGAGCCCGGCCAGCCACCGGCCGCGCCGCCCGGCGAGCACGCCGAGGTGCGCGCGGATGGAGCGGTCGCGGCGGCCGCGTTCGAGCAGCTCCGGCAGCACGTACGGGGGCACCCGGCGTCCGGTCGCCGCCGCGGCGGCCAGCCACTCGGGCAGCAGCCGCTCGTACTCGCCCCCGAGAATCCGCACCAGCCGCCCGGCCGCCACCCCGCCGACGGCCGCCTGCTCCTCCCGCGGCGCCACGCGCCCGTCCCCGGATACCTCCTGCCGAGGGGGGAGGTGATCCGCGCCGGTGCCAGGGGTGGTCTCGTCCGAGGGGACGAGATCGGGGCCCGCGCCCGAGGTCTGCTCGCTCGCGAGGGCGAGGCGGCGCCCGGCGCGCCGCCGGGCGACCTCCACGGCGGCGTCCGCCAGCAGATCCCCCTGGTACGGCCTGCGGTGGGTGCCCACCAGGGCCGTGGAGGCGAGGTCGTCCCAGCTCACAGGATCACCACCGTCCCGTCGTCAGCCCAGGTCGTCAGGGGGCGCAGCCCGTACGGGGTCCACTCGGCGGCGACCGTGACGGGGTGGCCTCCGGAGACGGCCATCAGCCGCCACGGGTCGTACGCGCTCCGGTGCAACGGGAATCCGCCGAGACGGGTACGCCCGGGAACGACCCCGGCCAGGACGAGGGGCCAGGAGTCGGTCCAGGGGTCGGCGGCGAGGGCGGTGGCCACCTCGTCCATCGCCTCCTCCGGCGTCACCCCGGGCGGCGCGCCCATGAGCGCCGCGGGCCCTGTCGTGGCGGGCACGGTCGCCGTCGCCCGCATGGTCGTCGCAGGCGCGGGCGGTGCGGGCGCGGCCGGTGCGGGCGGTGCAGGCGGGGGTGCGGGCAGAGGTGCAGGTGCCGGTGGGGGTGCAGGTGCAGGTGCGGCGTGCCGGGTGGTCAGGAGGGCACGGAGCGGGGCGGCGCCCGGGTAGAAGACCAGGTCGGCGTGCACGGTGGTGCCCGTGACCAGCGAGGCGTCCAGGGCGTGGCCCTGCGGGGCGAACGACAACACCAGCGCGGGCCGGCCCGTGGCGCGGCCCCGCAGCCACAGCCGGCGGGACGTCAGCCGTTCCTGCACCTCGTCGCGCTGCCCCAGGACGTCCCAGCTGTCCCGAACGGTCGGGCCGGCCAGCACCTCCTCGCGCGTCATCTGGAACCCGACCCGCGACAGCACCGTCTGCACCAGCGGGGCCGGCAGGTGGGCGCGGCGGCGGTAGGCCACGGCCAGCAGATCGATCAGGGCGTACTCCTCCAGCAGCCGCTCCGGCCAGTCGTCCGCCGCGCGGGCCGCCCGCAGGCGGGACACGGTGCCCGCCATCCCCGGCGCCTGAGCGTCCACGAGCCGCTTGGCCAGGTCGTCCCAGTCGCCGTCGCCGGCCGCGGCCAGGCCCTGGCGGATCTGGTCGGCCAGCCAGCGCTCCAGCTCGGCGAGCCCGGCGGTGACGCGGGCATGCCGGGCGGACTCCGCCGTGCCACGCCCGCCTCCCCGGCCCGCGGCAGCCTCCACCCCTCGCAGCGTCTCCCCCGGTCCCGCGGCCTCCCCCGATCCACCCGCCTCCCCCGGTCCCGCGGCCTCCCCCCGTCCCACCGCCTCCTCCGGTCCCGCCACCGAACCTGGTCCCGCCACCGGCGCGACGTCCGGGGTGGGGCGAGTGGCGCGGTCGGCGAGCCAGTCGGCGGCCCACCCCGGCGCGGCTCCGGCGGCGGGCACCTCGCCGGCCGCCCAGAGCAGCAGCAGCCCGAGCGCGTGCTTGCACGGGAACTTCCGGCTCGGACAGCCGCACCGGTAGGCGGGCTCCGCGAGGTCGACACACGTCCGGTACGGCTTCGCCCCGCTCCCCGCGCACTCGCCGAACACCACGGCGGCACCGTCCGTGACGACCCCGAGGAGCGGCCACGCGGCAGCCTTCGCCACACCCTGGGCGGCCTTGCGGGACGGCGCGTCGGGGGCGAGGGCGAGCACCTGGTCGCGGCTCCACCGTTCGATCACCTAGGGCACACTAGCCACTCGGACCGACATTTCCAGCCCCGCCTGACAACGCCGTCAGGAGCGAGATCATAGACTCGCCCCGTGGAGCTGACGATCTATCCCGACGGCCCGTCGACCGAGGTGGCGGACGAGGCGGAGGCCCTGGCCAGCGGGCTGTCCGGGCAGCTCGTCCTGGACGGCACCCGGTTCCTGCGCCGCGACGTCCACGGGTCCCCCGTCCGGTTCGAGGAGCGCCCTCCCATCGCCAGCGCGCTCGACCTGCTGCCCCACCCCGAGGGCGGCTGGTTCCGCGAGACCTGGCGCTCGCCGGTGTCGTTCCGGCCGGACGGCTATCCCGGCCCGCGCGCCAGCGCCACGGGCATCTACTTCCTGCTCCACCCCGGCGAGCAGTCGGTCCCGCACCGCGTACGGTCCGACGAGGTGTGGCTGTGGCACCGGGGCGGGCCGCTCACGCTCACCGTCGGCGACGAGACGGTCGTGCTCGGCCCGCTGGTGGAGGAGGGACAGGTGCCGCAGGCCGTGGTCCCGGGAGGCGCCTGGCAGGCGGCGCGCCCCGCCGGCGACGAGGCCGTGCTGGTGAGCTGCGTGGTCTCGCCGGGCTTCGACTTCCAGGACTTCACGACCGACTGAACGAGGAAACGGGTGCTTTGTCGGGACTTGACCCGCCCTCTACTCCCACCGGACCGTAGCCGTCCCCCGCGCGGGAAGGCCATCCGTCATGGGGCGACTCCCCACGTACCGGCCGATGCTCGCCCAGCTCGGCCGCCTGCCGCCACCCGCGCAGCACGACCTGTGGTCGGCGGAGATGAAGTGGGACGGCGTGCGCGGCCTGGCGTACGTCGAGGCGGGGGCGCTGCGCCTCATGTCGCGCAACGGGCGCGATGTCACGCCGGCCTATCCGGAGCTGTACCCCATGGCCGGGGCGGTGGGCGGCCGCGACGTGGTGCTCGACGGCGAGATCGTGGCGTTCGACGACAGCGGCCTGCCCAGCTTCGGCGCGCTGGCGGCGCGGATGCACCAGCGGCGGCCCATGAGGATCGCCGAGCTGGTCAGGACCGTCCCCGTCACGTACATGATCTTCGATGTGCTGCACGTCGACGACCGCAGCGCCATCCGCCTGCCGTACGACGAGCGCCGGGAGCTGCTGGAGGGTCTGGTGCGGCCGGGGTTCCGGTGGCAGACGCCGGTGGCGTTCCTCGGCGACCCGCGGGCGGCGCTGGACGCCAGTCACCGCCTCGGCCTGGAGGGCGTGGTCGTCAAGCGGCGCGACTCGCCGTACCGTCCGGGCGGGCGGGGCCCGGAGTGGACGAAGGTGAAGAACTTCTCCCATCTGGAAGTGGTCATCGGCGGGTGGAAGCCGGGCGCGGGGCGGCGTGCCGGCGGGATCGGGTCGCTGCTGCTCGGCGCGTACGACCCGGGCGGGCGGCTGATGTACGTGGGGCACGTCGGGACCGGGTTCACCGACGCCATGCTGGTCGCGCTGCGTGAGGACCTGACGCCGCTGGAGCGGCCCTCGTCACCGTTCGGGCAGCCGGTGCCGCGCGAGTACGCCCGCGACGCCCGCTGGGTGGAGCCGCGGCTGGTCGGCGAGGTGCGGTACGCGGACGTGACCGGCGACGGGCGGCTGCGTCACCCCTCGTGGCGCGGCCTGCGCCCGGACCGCTCGCCGGAGGAGGTGCGGACGGACGGCCTCGCCGCCGCGCGGGAGCGGGGCGCCGCGAGCTGATCCCGGGGAGCGACGAGGAGGAGCGTTCAGGTGGAGGGCGCGGCGGGGGCCCGGTAGGCCAGGGTCTGGCTGTAGACGACGTTGGTCGTGGTGCTCCCGAACTGTGCGAGCTCGTCCACGATGCGCTCCAGGTGGCCCATGGAGACGGCCGCCACCTTGAGCGTGTAGCAGTCGTCCCCGGTGGTGCGCAGGCATTCGAGGATCTCCCGGCGCTCGCCGAGCAGCCGGTGCAGCGGCTCGTGCCGGTTGCCCGGGTACTTGAGCCGGACCATCGCCAGCACCGCGAAGCCCACCTTGGCCAGGTCGATCTCGGCCCGGTAGCCCGTGATGACGCCCGCCGCCTCCAGCCGCCGTACCCGCTCGGTGGTGGCCGAGGCGCTGAGGTTGACGCGCCGGGCCAGCTCGGTCAGAGGGACGCGGCCGTCCCGCTGGAGCTCGGCGATGATCGCCCAGTCGGTGGGATCGACATTCTCTGCCATGGGTCCAAACTACCGGGAGATCCACGGCCGTCCAGCCCTCATAGCGTGAGGATTGCCTTCCGGATCGGCTGTGAGGGTGGATAGCGTTGGACGGGTGCGGATAGGTGTGAATGTTCCGAATTTCGGCCCCGGGACCGACCCCGGCACGCTGCGCCGGTGGGCGCGGACCGTCGAGGGCCTTGGCTTCGACCTGCTGATGGTCTCCGACCACGTCGTGGTGACGCCCGACGTGGCCGAGCAGTACCCGGCGCCGTTCTACGAGCCGTTCACCACGTTGTCGTGGCTGGCCGGCGTCACGGACCGGATCGGGCTGGGCACGACCGTGCTCATCGTCCCGTACCGTCATCCGCTGCTGGTGGCCCGCATGGCCGCCAACCTGCAGCAGCTCAGCGGCGGACGGCTGGTGCTGGGCGTGGGCGTCGGGTGGGCCCGGCAGGAGTTCGAGGCGCTGGGCGTGCCGTTCGAGCGGCGCGGCGCGCTGACCGAGGAGCACCTGCTGGCCATGCGCGCCGCGTGGGAGAACGAGGACGACTACCGCGCGGGACGCATCCCGCTGTGGGTGGGCGGCAACAGCGACGCCGGCATCCGCCGGGCCGCGCGGCTGGGCGACGCCTGGCACCCGCTGCGGCGCACGGTGCCGTGGATGCGGGAGGCGGCGGACCGGCTGGCCGCCGCGGCCGAGGAGCTGGGACGTCCCGTGCCGGCCATGGTCCCGCGCATCGTGCTGCGGCTGACCGACGCCCCGGTCACGGGCCCGGACCGGCTCGCCGGCGAGGGCACGCTCGACCAGGTCCTCGGCGACCTGGAGGAGCTGCGGCTGCTCGGCGTGGAGACGGTGGTGCTGGACCCGTTCGGCGAGGACCCGGCGGAGACGCTGTACCCCGAGGCGGCCTGGCGGGCGCTCGCCGCCGTGGCCGCCGCTCGTAAGATCAATCCCGATGTACGGACGGAGTCCCCATGACACACGACGACGAACGGTTCCTGCTGCGGGCCATCGAGCTGGCCGCCGAGGCCCGTGAGGGCGGCGACCCGCCGTTCGGCTCGCTGCTGGTGGGCCCGGACGGCGATGTGCTGGTCGAGGAGCGCAACTCGACGGTGACGGGCGGCGACATCACCGCCCATCCCGAGCTGAAGCTGGCGCGCTGGGCGGCCCGCGAGCTGACGCCCGAGGCGGCGGCGGCCACCACGATGTACACGAGCTGCCAGCCGTGCGGCATGTGCACGGGCGCGATCGAGCGCTCGTTCCTCGGCCGCGTCGTGTTCGCGCTGTCCACCGAGCAGCTCACCGGTCTGAAGCCGCCGGCCACGGCCGCCGGTCCCCGCCTGGAGGGACCCGCGCTCTACGAGAAGGCGCAGGTCCCGGTGCAGGGCTACTACGTCTGAGGCGTCACGACACCCGGGCCGGCAGGCGGGACTCCAGCCAGGGGCGCAGGATCGGCAGGACGGCACCCGGCTGCATGGCGCCGGTGTGGTCGAGGCCGTCCAGCACCCGCACCTCCCACCCGAGCGACTCCATCTCGTCCCGCCGTCCGGTGAACGGGCCGGCGATGTCCACGATGACGCCGCCCCACCGCTCGTCGTACTGGATCACGTCGGCGGAGCCGGCGAAGCACAGCCGGGGGCAGGTGACCCGCGACTGCACGGCCAGGTCGTCGAACCCGCGCAGTTCCTCGTACAGGGTGACGAACTGCTGCGTCTGGCCGGGCGTCATCGTCACCTTCACCTTGGACCAGTCGCCCGGCTCCCCGGGCTCACCGTCCGGCTCCTCGGGGGCCGGGTCGGTCGCCATCGTGTGGGTGGCGGTGGTGACGGCCAGCATCGCCGCGTACGGGCCGCCGATCGGCGGGTAGCCGCCCATGACGAGCGCGGACAGCCGGTCGGTGCGGACGGCGAGCTGGAGACCGCTGAGCGCGAGCCAGGAGTAGCCGTAGTACGCGAACCGGTCGGCCCCGGCGGCGTCGGCCACGGCCAGCACGTCGGCGGCCACGTTGGCGGGGGTGAGCGTGTCCGGCTTGGGCTGGGCCAGGACATGGCCCTCGTAGTCGAACGCGACGACCGTGAAGCGGTCCGCCAGCCCGTCGATGAGGGTGCGGCCCAGCGCGGGGTCCGCGCCCCACTTGCGCATCTCCTCCGCCTGCGGGCCCTCGACGGGACGGGGGTTCACGGGCAGGAGCACGGCGGGGCCGTCGCCCTCGATCTCGACGTCGATCTCGGCTCCGTCGTGGAGCGTCACCCGGGTGGTCATCCGGTTCACCTCTGATTCCTTATGGCATAAAGAGTTACCCGACAGAGGATAGCTTATGGCGTAAGGAGAAGGATGAGCCGGCGGGAAGGTACCTAACTCCCGGCCTGCTCCCGGTCCTTGCCGGCCGTGTGCCCGCGCTGGAACGTCGCGTACAGCCACCACAGCGACGGCACCAGCAGCACCGCCCCGACGGCCAGGGCGCCGAGGCTGGCCGCCAGCACCGTCCCGGTGGCCGCCGCCTCCCGCAGCGTCACGCCCGGCAGCAGCACCGGGTACTGCCCCACGCCCCACCCCCACAGCAGCCCCACCACGGCCAGCGCGCCGGTGATCCGTACCGCCAGATAGCGGCGCAGCCACAGCAGCGGCAGCGACGCCACCCCGGCCACCACCGACAGCACCAGGAACGGCAGCGCCCGGCCGGAGGTCAGCTCGGCGAACAGGCGCGGCGCGTCGGCGTGCAGCACCAGCAGCCCCGCTGCCGACAGCACGCCCACGACCAGGCCGGTCACCAGGGCCCGGCGCCGGAACTCCTCCGCCAGGTCCTTCTGCCCGGTGCGCTCGGCGTCGCGGGTCAGGTAGCACGCGGCCAGGTACGCGGCAGTGCCGACGGCCAGCGCGCCCGCCACCAGCGACGTCGGGTTCGCCCAGCTCGTCACCAGGTCGCCCTGGGCGATGCCCGGGGGCACCCGGCCGGAGGCGATGGCGCCCGCCACCGTTCCCAGGAAGAACGGCGTGACGACGGACGAGAACGCGAACGTCGCCCCGAACAGCCGCTGCTGCCACAGCTCCGTGGACGCCTTGCGGAAGGCGAAGGCCGCGCCCCGGGCGATGATGCCGAGCGCCGCGAGCGTCAACGGGATGTACAGGGTGGAGGCGACGGCCGCGAACACCGACGGGACGCCCGTCCACATCAGCACGAGCACGAAGATCAGCCAGACGTGGTTGGCCTCCCAGACGGGACCGATGGAGTGCTCCACCAGCTCCCGGCTGCGGCGGCCCGTGGCGGCCCCGCCGGCCAGCAGGTCCCACACGCCGCCGCCGAAGTCGGCTCCGGCGAACAGCACGTACGCCGTCAGCCCGATCCACAGCACCGCGAGCATGATCTCCGGCAGTGGCATGGTCAGACGACCTTGTAGCCGGAGACGTCGGGCTCCTGCGGCGCGACGGGCACCGGCACGTCACGCGCCAGCCGCCGCAGCACGTACACGGTGGCGACGGTCAGCACCACGTACACCGCCGTGACCAGGACGAAGCCGTACACCAGGCCGGGCGCCGGGTTCACGGCGTCGGCGGTGCGCAGCACGCGGAAGACGATCCAGGGCTGCCGCCCCACCTCGGTGACGACCCAGCCGGCCTCCAGCGCCAGCACCGCCGCCACCCCCGACAGCGCCGCGGCGCGCGCGAACCACACCGTGCGCGGCGGCTCACGCCGCCTCCACCAGGACATGGCCAGCCACGCGGCGAGCAGCAGCAGCGCCATGCCCATGCCCACCATGATCTGGAACGCCCAGTGGACGATGTTGACGGGCGGCCGGTCGCCGGGCGGGACCACGTTCAGGCCCTGGATGGCGGCGCCGGGATTCCAGTGGGCGAGCAGCGACAGCCCGTACGGGATCTCCAGGGCGTACCTGAGCTCGCCGTCGACGGCGATCCCGCCCAGGTGCAGCGGCACACCGCGCCCCGACGCGAAGACGCCCTCCATGGCGGCCAGCTTGACGGGCTGGTTGTCGGCCACGAAGTGCGCCGCCCAGTCGCCCACACCGATCTGGAACGGCGTGACGATCCCCGCCACGGTCAGCGGCAGCAGCAGGCCGACCCGGTGGTAGCGGTCATGCCGTCCGCGCAGCATGGCCACGGCGTACACGCTCGCCATGCCGTACCCGGCGACCATGAACGCGGCCAGGATCATGTGCACGGTCTGCGGCGGCGTCGCCGGGTTGAACATCGCCGCCCACGGGTTCACCGCCACCACCCGGCCGTCGCGCAGGAGGAATCCGGTCGGCTGCTGCATCCAGGCGTTCGCGGTGACGACGAAGAACGCGCTGGCCACACCCGCGATGACGATCGGCACGCCGGACAGCATGTGCGCGACGGGCGGCATCCGGTCCCAGGCGTACAGGTAGATGCCCAGGAAGATCGCCTCGATGAAGAACGCGATGCCCTCCAGCGAGAACGGCAGCCCGATGACCTCGCCGTACGTTCCCATCATCCCCGGCCACAGCAGGCCCATCTCGAACGACAGGATGGTGCCGGAGACGGCGCCCACGGCGAACAGCACGCCCATGGCCCGCGCCCACCGCCGGGCCAGCAGCCGGTAGTGGACGTCACCGGTGCGGTGCCCCCGCCACTCGGCCAGCAGGGTGATCGCCGGCATGCCCACGCCGAAGCAGGCGAGGATGATGTGCCAGCCCAGGGAGAGCGCCATCTGCATCCGCGCGGCCCCCAGATCGGCCGTGCTCGCGGCGGTCTGCTTCAGGGCCGTCCCGGCGGCATCGCTCACGGTGGCGAGAAGGGGAGCGACCATGTGTCATCTCCTGCTGGGAAGGGACCGGCCCCGGACACCCTGATCCCTATCCCGCCAGCGACCTGCGACACCGTCATGCTGCGGTTTTTGCCGTCCCCCCGCGCCCCGCTGACGGAGCGAGCCCCGTCAGCCGGGGCGGCGGAGGGTGCGGCGCACGGCCAGGCCGCCGAAGGCCACCGACGCAGTTGCCGAACGAGGAGTCGACCCCCGCCCGGAACACCGAGAAATTTCGCTGATATTGCGCCATAGCCGTATTTCGGTCCTTACCATAATCGGCGGCGGTGATCACCGGTGAGAGTCTCCGGTGCCGACACCGCAGGGAGTCCCACGTGCGAAAGATCGCAGTCACCACTGCCACCACCCTGGCCGTCCTCGTTCCGCTCGCCGGAGCGGCCGCCGCCCCGGCCGCCGCCGAGCCCGCGGCCGACCGGTCCAAGGTCGTCGTCATCGGCCACCGCGGCGCGGCGGGTCACCGCCCCGAGCACACGCAGGGCGGATACGAGCTGGCCGTGGCCATGGGCGCCGACTGGATCGAGCCCGACCTGGTGCCGACCAAGGACCACGTCCTGGTCGTCAGGCACGAGAACGAGATCTCCGGCACCACCGACGTGTCGCTGCGCCCCGAGTTCGCCGCGCGCAGGACCACCAAGGTCGTCGACGGGCGCGACGTGACCGGGTGGTTCACCGAGGACTTCACGCTGGCCGAGCTGAAGACGCTGCGCGCGGTCGAGCGGCTGCCCGCGATCCGCCAGCGCAACACCGTCTACAACGGCTACTACCCGGTGCTGACGTTCCAGGAGGTGCTCGACCTGGCCAAGCGGCTCTCCCGCCAGTACGGCCGGCAGGTCGGCGTCTTCCCCGAGACCAAGCATCCGACGTACTTCAGGTCGATCGGGCTGCCGCTGGAGGAGCCGCTGATCGAGACCGTCAAGCGCAACGGGCTCGACCGGCCGAACAGCCCGGTGGTGGTGCAGTCGTTCGAGCCGTCCAGCCTGAAGCGGGTGGCCAAGGAGCTGCGCGTGCCGCTGTGGCAGGCGCTCGGCACCACGGGCCGGCCGTACGACCTGACGGCGGCCGGGGACCCGACGACGTACGCGGACATGATGAAGCCCGAGGGGCTGGCGAAGATCGCCCAGTACGCCCGGTGGATCGGGCCGGACAAGTCGTCGGCGATCCCGGTCAACCCGGATGGCGGATGGGGCACCCCGACGACGCTGGTGTCGGACGCGCACAAGGCGGGGCTCAAGATCGGCGTGTACACGTTCCGCAGCGAGAACCAGTACCTGCCCCTGCAACTGCGCCGCGGTCAGGCGCCGACCGACCACGGCGACGCGCTGGCGGAGTACCGCGCCCACCTGGACCTGGGCGTGGATGCCTTCGTCACCGACTACCCCGACGCCGCCGTCCTGGCGAAGTCCGAGCGCGGCAAGCCGAACAAGCTCGTGCAGCCGCAGCAGTTCGACAACGGCCTGCCGGACGAGGGCCGGGAGTAGCCGGCCAGGGGCCGCCTTCCCCGTGGAGGCGGCCTCCTCGCGCGGCGTCCTGGCGGGTCACCGGCCCGTGATGAAGGCGAGCAGGTCGTCGTTGAGCTGGTCCCGGTGGCTGACGAACAGGCCGTGGCCGGCGGTGGGGTACTCGTGGTAGACGGCACCGGGGATGAGCTTGGCGGTGCGGCGGCCGGTGACGTCGATCGGGGCGGAGAAGTCCGCGGCGCCGTGGACGACCAGCGTCGGGACGTTGATCTCCGGCAGGGTGGCCCGGTGGTCGAAGTTGACCACGTTCCGCTGGCTCTCGCGCACCGCCCACGGCGAGACCTCCAGGCACTGACGCATGGTGAACTCGACCTGCGCCGGGGAGACGTCGTTGCCCAGGTGGGTGGCGAAGAACGCCTGAGCCTGGCGGGCCAGCCACTTGGGCCGGTCGGCGTCGAGCGAGGCGATCGACGCGTCCAGGATGGCGCCGGGGATTCCCTCGGGGTGGTCGTCGGTCTGCCGCATGAACGGCAGCATGGCGGAGACGAGGGCGATCCGCGCGATCCGCTCGTCGCCGTGCCGGTGCAGGTACCGGGCGATCTCGGCGCCGCCCATCGAGTGGCCCACCAAGGTCACTTCGCGCAGGTCGAGACGCTCGATCAGCACGGCGAGATCGTCGGCCGCCGTGTCCAAGTCGTAACCGGTGCTGGGCCGGTCGGAGCGACCGTGCCCGCGCCGGTCCAGGGCGATGCAGCGGTAGCCGCGCTCCACGAAGTACGGGATCTGGTACTCCCACATGTCGGAGCAGAGCATCGCACTGGCGACGAACACGATCGGCCGGCCCTGGCCGTAGTCCTCGTACGCCAGCCTGGTCCCGTCATTCGTCTCGAAGAACATCTCATTGCCCCCAATGTCTGGCGTGGGTGGTTCTGCGCTGCTGATGGGTAAAGTCTCGCGGGGCGGAGGTAGCACTGCCAATTACGTCCCAGGTAAGCGACCTTGGTGGATTTTCGAACCGGGCCCGCGAACGCGGACCCGCGGGGGTCCGCCTTGGGTTTTCTGCGGCGGGATGATTGTCTGGCCGTAGGAACTTTGAGGAGGGCACCGGTGACCCGTCAGATCGTCTCCGTCGTGGGTGGCAAGGACGCCGCCAGCGCGAGCACGTACCAGTCGACCAACCCCGCGCGCACCGGCGAGGTCGTGGCGAGCGTCGGGATGGCCGACGCCGACACGTTCGCCGCCGCCTGCCGGACCGCCAAGGAGGCGCAGCGCGAGTGGGCCAAGGTGCCCGCGCCGGTGCGCGGGCGGGTGATCGCGTCCATCGGGCGGCTGGTCGAGGCCAACGCCGAGAGCCTGGCCCGGCTGGTCACCGAGGAGATCGGCAAGCCGTACGCCGAGGCGCTGGGCGAGGTGCGGGAGATCGTCGACACGTGCGACTTCTTCCTCGGCGAGGGCCGCCGGCTGTACGGGCAGACCGTGCCGTCGGAGATGCCGGACAAGAACCTGTTCACCTTCCGCAACCCGGTGGGCGTGGCGGCGGTGATCACCGCGGGCAACTTCCCGGTCGCCGTGCCGTCCTGGTACCTGGTGCCGGCCCTGCTGTGCGGCAACGCCGTGGTGTGGAAGCCGGCCGAGTACGCGGCCGCGTCCGGGCATGCCCTGTACCGGCTGTTCGCCGCGTCCGGCCTGCCCGACGGGGTGCTCAACGTGGTGTTCGCCGACGGCGCCGAGACGTTCGGCGGGCTGGAGCGGGCGCTGGAGGAGGGGACGGTGCAGAAGGTCGGGTTCACCGGCTCCAGCGAGGTCGGGCGGAAGGTGGGCGAGCTCACCGGGCGCCACCTGCAGTCGGCGTGCCTGGAGCTGGGCGGCAAGAACCCGATGGTGATCATGCCGGACGCCGAGCTGGATCTCGCGGTCGAGGGCGCCCTGTTCTCCGGGTTCGGCACGGCCGGCCAGCGCTGCACCAGCCTCGGCACGGTGATCGTGCACGAGAGCGTCCACGACGAGTTCGTGGAGCGGTTCGCCGCGGCGGTGCGGGAGGCCAGGATCGGCGAGCCGGACCAGGACGTGCTGGCGGGCCCGCTCCTCGACCAGAAGTTCGCCGACCGGTACGAGGAGTACCTGACCTGGATCCAGCCCCACCATCGGGTCGTCACCGGCGAGACCGGACGGATCACCGCGGACAGCGCGCGTCAGGACTTCACCGGCAAGGGCGGGCTGTACTACCACCCGGTCGTGGTCGACGGGGTGCGGCCGGAGGACCGGCTGTTCCTGGAGGAGACGTTCGGCCCGATCGTCGGCGTGACGACGTTCCGGACCCTGGACGAGGCGATCGAGCTGGCGAACCTGCCCGGTTACGGCCTGTCCAGCTCCATCTACACGACCGACGCCCGGCACGCGTTCCGCTTCCGCGAGGGCGTCTCGGCGGGCATGGTCAGCGTCAACAACTCCACGTCCGGGGCGGAGGCGCACCTGCCGTTCGGCGGCAACGGCAAGTCCGGCAACGGCAGCCGCCAGTCGGGCATGTGGGTGCTGGAGCAGTTCACCCGCTGGCAGGCGATGAACTGGGACCACTCGGGCCGCCTGCAGAAGGCCCAGATGGACGTCGCCGACATCACCCCCGACCTGGACTTCCGCCTCTAGACCGCCGGCGGAGGACCCTCCCGTAAGAAAAAGCCGGGAAGAAAGCCACTCCGCCGCGGGCGTCGGCCTGCGCGGCGGAGTGGCTCCGTGTCACGATGGGCGGTGCCCCGATTACCGTACGGCGTCGAGAGGCGACGGTACGCAGTCGGACAACGCGGGAACGCGGGCCCCATCGGGGGTGCCCGCGTTCCCTGAGATCAGCGTCGTGTCACCGGTCAGACGAGGCCGGCCTTCTCCAGCGCCGCGCAGCAGGTGTTCACCAGCAGGCGGGTGACCACGTACGGGTCGATGTTGGCGTTGGGGCGACGGTCCTCGATGTAGCCCTTCTTGTCCACCTCGACCTGCCACGGGATGCGCACGGAGGCGCCGCGGTTGGACACGCCGTAGCTGTACTTGTTCCACGGGGCGGTCTCGTGGTGGCCGGTCAGGCGCAGCTCGATGTCGGCGCCGTACTGGGAGACGTGCTCCATCGGCTTGTCGCCCTCGCCGAGCGACTCGCACGCGACGATGATCGCGTCGTAGTTCTCGCGCATCGCCTTGGTGGAGAAGTTGGTGTGCGCGCCGGCGCCGTTCCAGTCGCCGCGGGCGGGCTTGGCGTCGAGGGTGGCCTCCACGCCGAACTCCTCGGCCGTCCGGTAGAGCAGGTAACGGGCGACCCACAGGTGGTCGGCGACCTCGACGGGGCCCGCCGGGCCGACCTGGAACTCCCACTGGCCGGGCATGACCTCGGCGTTGATGCCGGAGATCGCGAGGCCGGCGGCCAGGCAGCGGTCGAGGTGCAGCTCGACGATCTCGCGGCCGAACACGGCCTCGGCGCCGACGCCGCAGTAGTAGTGGCCCTGCGGGGCGGGGAAGCCACCCTCGGGGAAGCCGAGCGGGCGGCTGCCCTTGAAGAAGGTGTACTCCTGCTCGATGCCGAACCAGGACTCCTGGCCGGCGTACTGCTCGGCGATGGGACGCAGCAGGGCGCGGGTGTTGCTCTTGTGCGGGGTGCCGTCGATCTCCTCGACCTCGCACAGCACGAGGATGTGGTCACCGCCGCGGATCGGGTCCGGGTAGGTGGACACCGGGCGCAGCACCCGGTCGGAGGAGTGACCCACGGCCTGGTTGGTGCTGGAGCCGTCGAATCCCCACACGGGCGGCTCGGCGCCATCGGCAAGGATCTTCGTCTTCGAGCGCAGCAGGGCGGTGGGCTCGGTGCCGTCGATCCAGATGTACTCAGCCTTGTAGCTCACGAACGGTCCTTTCGGGGTTTCTCTCAGCCGCGCCGAGTCTTGCGGACGGCCGTTTCCCGCTTTTTGCCCGAATGTGAACGTCGTGTTAAGTGACACCGATCCGCATCGCCACTTGTGAGGGCATGCGGACGTGCCGGGCAGGAGGTCTCCCGCCCGGCCCGGCGCTTCAGTTGCGCGGGTCCCTCCCGTTCACGCCGTCGTAGCCGAGCAGGCGCATGGCGGTGTCCGGGTCCATGGCGGCGGCCAGGAGCTGCGCTCGGGCGTGCGCGTGGTCGCGCTCGCGCTCGGCCTTGACCTGGGCCGCCCGCATGCCGCGGACCGCCACGAGCGCGAGGCCGATGCCGACGATCACGGCCACCACGACGACGAACACGATGAGCAGCAACCCCGGCGAGGCGACCCCCGTCCCCTTGCCGCCGCCGGTGGGCGGCGCCATGCCTGTCAGGGCGAGCCCGACGAGCAGGACGAGCGTCACCAGCGCGAGCAGGCTCGTGACCAGCACCCAGCCCCGGCCGCGCGGCCCGCGCTGCGGCGTGGGAACGGGGCCGGCCAGGGACGCGGGGGCCGCCGGAGGATCGCCGGCCGGCACCGGAGCCGACAGCGGGGTGGCCACGGGGGCGGCGGCCGGCGCGGGCTCCGGCGCCCACGGCACGAACTCCGGCCGCCCGTCCGCCGAGATCGCGGCGGCCGCAGCGGAAGCAGGAGGCGCAGAGGAAGCAGGGGGCACTGTCTGGATGACGGGTGTCCCCGAGGGGGCGTTCTGCAGGATCTGACCCGTGACCACCTCCCCGGCGCCCGTCGGCTCCGCGACCCCCGGCAGGTCCCGGTCGATGCGGCTGTGCTCCTTGTGCGCCCGTGCCGCCTCCAGGTGGTACTCCTCCAGCTCCTGGTACAGCTCGTCCGAGGCGTAGACCGTGCCGTTGATGATCGGCCCGGGGCGCCGCTCGACGATGGCCACCACGTCGTCGCCGTTGAGGGTCTTGTGGGTCTCCAGGGCGTGCGCCACGCACAGCACGTCGCGCCGGTGCTCCTCCAGCAGCCGCTCGGTCCGCTCCAGCAGCCGTACGAGGTTGAACTCGATGCGCTCCCCCAGCACGTCGGGCGTCAGCTCGGGCCTGCCCCTGGGGGGCTCCTGGTCGGCGATGCCGGTGGGACCGCCGTCGCGCCGCGGCATGGCCTTGCCGCCCATGATCTCCAGCTCCTGGAGGGCGGGCAGCGAGGTGACCCCGGAGCCCATGCCCCAGTGGGACTCCATGAGCGCGGTGAGGTAGGTCGCCGAGTGCAGGTCGCCGGACACGCCGGAGGAGTTGTCCTGGCCGAAGAACATCCGCTCGCCGGCCAGGGAGGCCAGGGAGACCATGATGTCGGCCTCGTACTCGGACTTCCACCGGGTGAACTGGTCCTCCGGCTTGATGGAGGCCACCATGCCGAGGTAGTCGGCGCCCTTCTCGATGGTGGCGATGTCGATCTCCAGGTGGAAGCGGGTGACGTAGGCGACGACGGCGTGGCAGGCCTCGTGGACCGCGACCGCGTGCCGTTCCCGCTCGATGTACTCGACGTCCTCGGGCGGGCCGAGCTGCTTGAGTCGCTTGGCGCGCAGCACGTCGGACCAGGTGATGACCTCGCGCTCGTCACGGATGGCGGTGATGAGCGACTCGTTGACCAGGTCCTTGATGGTGGCGCCGGTGGCGTACGGGGTGATGGTGGCGAGCTTGTCGATCTGCTCGGGGGTCAGCTCGTGCTCGACCTTGTCGAAGTAGCCCTGGTAGGTGCGCAGCCGCCCCGCCTTGGACGGGTAGCCCACCTTGTAGATGCGGTCGATGCGGCCGGGGCGCAGCAGCGCCTCGTCGAGCGCGTCGGGCCGGTTGGTGGCCATCATGACGAGGATGCGGTACTTGGGCGGCGGCTTGGGCCGCATGCCGAGCAGTCGGCGGACGAGGCGGTTGAAGAAGCCGCGCGGCTTCTTGAGCCCGGACAGCTCGGTGAGCAGCGCCTGGAGGGTGCCGGGGTCGCCGCTGTTCAGGCCGCCGCCCATGACGAAGCGGTTGCGGGCGCCGGGCTCGTCGGGCTCGCGGCCGCGGCGGAAGGCCAGGACGGAGCGGGTCTCCTCGGACAGGTAGCCGAGGCCGTGGCAGTCCGCCGCGCCGGAGAACGCCGACCAGCCGCCGCCCTGGCCGGGCGGTCCCTGCACGGCGAGCCGGCCGCGTTTGCCGAGCGAGTCGGCCTCGTCGAAGACGACGATCACGCCGCCGTACCGCAGGGCGAGCTTGCGCAGCTTGCGGAACAGCGTCTTGACCTTGAGGATGCCGATGCCCATGAACATGTTGGTGAACGCGCCGGGGTCCACGAACACGTACGGCTTGCCGGTCTCCCCCGCGACCGCCTCGGCCATGAGCGTCTTGCCGGTCCCGGGCGGCCCCCACAGCAGCAGGCCGCTGGGGACGTACCCGCCGCGCTCCTCGATCTCGCCGGGCCGTTCGAGGAAGACGATGTTCTCGCGGACGCGCTCGACGACGTGGTCCTGGCCCCACACGTCGGCGAAGCGGGTCTTGATGTCGTCGGGGAAGTACGTCTCGACGCCGCCGCGCGACAGGAACCAGAACATGCCGACGAACTGGATGATGACCACGAAGAACAGGAAGACGATCTGGAGCAGGAACGGCAGCGCCTGGAACACCAGCGCGGGGGCCCGGAACAGCGCGAGGAACGGGCTGGTCTCCAGGACGGCGCCGAGCACCAGCGCCACCAGCACGACCCAGAACACGATCTTGACAGCCCGGGAGATCCGGTACCGCGTCCAGTCGTCGAAACGGGTGAGCGCCCACCGCTCGAACCCGCCGAACACGCGGCGGCTCCAGAACCCGTGGTAGCGGGGCGAGCGCTCGCTGACGAGGAAGTGGAGCTGGCGCAGCGCCTCGGCGCCGAGCAGCCAGAAGATCCACTGATGCTCGTAGGCGATGGCCCGCATGGCCTCCGGGAAGGTGACGATGCCCTCGTAGTCGGCCATGGTCTTCCAGGACAGGACGAGGAAGGCCGCGCCCAGCCCGATGAGGAACTTGCTGCGGTCCCAGAACGGCATCCTCTTCCTGGTGACCGAGTCGGGGTCGGCCGGCCCGCTGCCGGGCGCGCGCAGCCCTTCGTGGTGCGTGGTGGTGGTCAACTGTGCCCCCTCATCCGGGCAGCCGGAGCAGTCTGAACGAGTCGGCGATCCTGTCGAACTCCGCGGCACGGGCCTGGAAGCAGATCGCCTGGCAGCCGATGAGCATGACGGAGACGGTGTCGCCCTGCTCGTCGAGGATGGCGGTGTGGTCGAAGGTCTGGACGTCCGCCCCGATCCGGTAGTTGAAGCGCACCCTGACGCCCCTGGCGCCCCGGTCGAAGGTGAGCACCTGGTCGCTGATCTGCTCGAACCCGGTGAACAGCGGCTGCCTGCCGGAGGCCGTGGCCTGCGCCTCGTACAGCTCGCGCACCCGGGCGGTCACCGGCAGGACGAAGTCGCGGAGCCGGTCTAGGGAGACCCCGTCGCGCTGCTCGTCGGTGAGCTGGTGGACGGTGGCGTAGACGAAGGGCTCGGTGGAGCCGAGCAGGTGGGTGACGTCCGGTTCGGTCGACTGGTCGAAGGCGACGGACCAGACGCGCCGGGACCGCTCCGCCTCGGCCTGGGAGCCGGGCTGCGTCCCGCTCAGGTAGAGGTCGATCTGGTGGGCGTCGAGCTGGGCGAACGAGGCGGGCACCTTGAAGTAGGTGGTGCCGTCACGGTCGCGCACGTAGGTGTAGTCGGGCTGCCCGCACGCGGACAGCATGAGGGCCGCGGCCATGAGCGCGACCCGGGCCCGTGCCGTTCTCACCGGGGGTTACCTCCGCTTGGCGGACCAACGCCGTTGTTGTGCCCGTTTTCAGGCGTGGTGAGCCGGATGTACGGTGAGAAATCTTGACCAGATCTTGGCCGGACCTTGGCTTCGGTCGTTACAGATCAGACAGAGCCGTGGTCAGGGCCACTCCCCAACGGTCACTGCCGTACAACGTTCGTGCAACCCCCCATTGGTTCCTCTCAGGAAGTGACGAAAGATATGAGGATCCCTCCGACTGGGGAGCGCACTCATGAAAGAACCGGTGATCGAGACCGTGGACTCCTACGGCATGACGGCCGAGCGTCAGTTCAGCGACCTGTGGTCGCGTGACGTGCTGTCGGTCAGGGACCGCCGCCTGCTGCTCCTCGGCCTGCTGGTCGGCCAGGGAATCGACGACCAGGCGGAGGTCCAGCTGGACGCCGCCCTGCGCACGAACCTGCTGTCGGAGGACGAGCTGCGCGAAGTCGTGGTCTTCATCACCCACTACGCGGGGTGGTCACGAGGGACCAGGCTGAACACCCAGGTGGAGGAGCTGATCGCCCGGGTGCGGGAGGAGGACCCGGGCCCCGCCTGAGCGCCGGCCGGCGCGGGGTTCGCCTCTCGCGTGGATGTCTGCTCAGTTCAGGGCGCTGACGTCCATCGCCAGCGACGTCGGCTCGCCGGCGTTGATGCCGACGAGGTCCTGGGGGCAGGCGGAGACCACGAACACGCAGTCCATGGCCGCCTCGAACGTGATGGCGTCCCCCGGACGGCTGAGGGCGGGCAGCCAGCTCAGCCGTCCGTCCTCGCCGACCGGGATCCGCATGAACACGTTGACCGGCTGCGGCGTGAAGGGGACGGACAACCCCATCGCGGCGACCGCGCGATGCAGGTTGTCCGCGCACGAAGGGTGGGAGGCCGTCGCGCCCAGTCCGGCGTACCGGGCCGGATCACAGGCCGCGATCAACATGTCGTGCCGGCCCGGAGAGGTGTCGGAGACGAGCGTGAGTATCGGTCGCCGCCGGTCGGTGACGAACGGCTCGCCCACCGCCGGGAACAACCGTTTCGTGGCGGCGCGCGTATGGGCGGCGCTAAGGTGCTCGGTCACGTCCTCGGCGGCGAAGGCGAACACGTCGCCGACCTGGCCGCCTTCCAGATCGACCACGCTCACGCGCTGCCCGGCGGCCAGCCGCGCCGCACGCGCTTCCCGCGCGGGGACGACCGTGCGCCCCGCGGCTGTCATGGCTTCCATGCCTCAAGGCAACCATCGGACAGCCCCGCGGGACCATGGACGTTCATCCAGCGTTCGATCCTGAAGCTGGCAGAACACACATCGCCGGCGAGGGACGTACGCTGTACGTGCGTCCATAGAATGAGCCATGACCACGTTGCCGCTGTCCAGGGCGCGCATCGTCGCGGCCGCGATCGACCTGATCGAGCGGGAGGGCGCCGACGCGGTGTCCATGCGGCGCATCGCGGCCGAGCTGGGCGTCGGCGTGATGTCCCTCTACAACCACGTGCCGACCAAGGACGCACTGCTCGACGGCGTGGCCGAGGCCGTGCTCAGCGAGATCCAGTTCACCGACGACCCGGACGCCGACTGGACCGACCGGGTCCGGATGCAGGCGCGCGCCTTCCGGCAGATCGCGCACCACTACCCGCGCTGCACCATGCTCGTGGTCAGCCGCCAGCTCCACTCCGCCGCCGGGCTGCTGCCGGTCGAGCGTGCCCTGGCCACGCTGCGCAGCGCCGGGTTCGACGGCCCGGACGCGGTGCGGGTGCTGCGGCTGTTCATCGCCTTCGTCGTGGGCTCGCTGCTGCGCGAGGTGGGGGTGACGCCGACGTTCGCGCCCACCGACCACCGGCACCTGGCCGGCGCGGAGGCCGCCGACCCGGCCCTGTTCCCGGAGGTGAGCGCCCTCGCGCCGCTGCTCGGCGCCTGCGACCACGAGGCCGAGTTCGCGTTCGGCGTGGAGCTGCTCATCCAGGCGATCACCGTGCATCCGGCACGCAGGGAGGGCACCCGCTGACACCGGGCGCCCTCCGCTCGGGCAGCCGTTCCTTCCCCAGAACGGCTGCCGTCAGTACCAGTTGTGCGATCGGAAGTGGCCCCAGGCGCCGCACGGCCGGCCGTACCTGCCCTTGATGTAGGCGAGGCCCCAGCGGATCTGCGTCTCCGGGTTCGAGCGCCAGTCGGCGCCCGCTCCACTCATCTTGCCCCCGGGCAGGGCCTGCGGGATGCCGTAGGCGCCGGAGGAGCTGTTGTATGCGCGGTGATTCCAGTTGCTCTCCCTTGTCCAGAGACTGTCCAGGCACTGGAACTCCTGGTACGACCAGGACCTGCGGACCACCTGGTCGAGCGCGATCACCTTGTTCCTGCGCTGGGGCCTCAGGTCGGCGGCCTGCCGGCCGTTCAGCAGCCGGGTGGCGAGCCCGGACTTGACCGAGGGCGTCCAGGTGCGGAGCCGGATGACCGGGGCGTGCCATGAGCCCTGGTGGACGACCGGCGTCGCGGCCCTCCGCTGGAGGGCCCGTGTGTCAGCCCTCCGCTGGACGGCCCGTGTGTCGGCCCTCCGCTGGACGGCCCGCGTGTCGGCCCTCCACTGGTGGGCCTGTGCGTGCGAGCCGGCTCCGGTGGCCGGCTCGGTGGCGCCCGGTGCGGCAACGGCGGGCGTCGCCGTGGTGCCGAGTGCGACGGCGGTTGCCGTCACGGTCAGAGCGCTGTGAAGGGCGCGTTTGCTGTCCAATGCGATCCTTGCTGTCGGGTCGCGTGCGGACGGGCGCGCCGGTCGCCCGGACACCCTGCCGCTCCGCGTCCGTGGCTCGGACGAGGAGGGCCCGCGCGGCCTCTCCGGGTTCCTGTGACCGCCCGATCGTGCTGGGCGGCCCGGAGGGCTCCGCGACGTTCCTCTAGCGGGTTTCTATTACGCTCCGTAATCAGCGGTCACGCACAGCGACACGCGATGGACAGGTGTTTGCGTGATCCTTCACGACTCGTCGCCGTCTCGCTGGGCCTCCGTGACGCGTCCCGGCGGCCGGCTTGCGCCACCTTTACGGGAAACGGGGACGTCCGCGAGGCTCGCTCAGTACCAGCCGTGCGACTCGGAGTGCGCCCACGCGCCGCAGGGCGAGCCGTACCGCTGCTTGATGTAGGACAGGCCCCACCTGATCTGCGTCTTGGGGTTCGTGCGCCAGTCGCTGCCCTTGGCGGCCATCTTGCTGCCGGGCAGCGCCTGGGGGATGCCGTAGGCGCCGGAGGAGCTGTTCTGGGCGCGGTGGTTCCAGCCGCTCTCCTTGCGCCAGAGCTTGACGAGGCACTTGAACTGGCCGTTCTTCGTCCAGCCGCGCTTGGCGGCCAGGGTCTTGGCGATGGCCTTGTTCTTCGCGCCGGCCGCCTGGGCGGTCTGCGCCTGCGCGGCCGTGGCCCCGCCACCGGCCACGAGGGCGGCCGAGAGGAGCAGGACACTGGCACGACGAAGCATGGACATGGATGGGGGTCCCTTTCGAGCGGGGGTCGGGGAAGCGACACCATGCCGGAAAAGCACCCTTTATCGCTAGTTATCCATCTCTGCGTAGATCGGTAGCAAAGAGCGTAATATGTCCGTATTCAGGGCTTTTGTAGCGAAATGTGAACTGCGTCACACTTTTGGGCGATCACGTTTGGAGATCCACCACGCGTGCCTTCGCGCCGATCCCGAGGAGGGCTCTATAGGGTCAGATCATGACTCTTCGCGACATTCCGCTCCGCACCCTCGCGGGCGACCCCACGACGCTCGGCGAGCTCGCCGGCGGCCAGACCCTCCTGATCGTGAACGTCGCCTCCAAGTGCGGCCTGACCCCCCAGTACGCGGGCCTCGTCGAGCTCCACCAGCGCTACGGGCCGCGCGGCTTCAGCGTCGTGGGCATGCCCTGCAACCAGTTCATGGGCCAGGAGCCGGGCTCGGCCGAGGAGATCCAGGAGTTCTGCGCGACGACGTACGGGGTGGACTTCCCGCTGCTGGAGAAGGCCGACGTCAACGGCCCGGACCGCCACCCGCTCTACGCCACGCTCACGCAGACCCCGGACGCGGCCGGCGAGGCCGGTGACGTGCAGTGGAACTTCGAGAAGTTCCTGGTCACCCGGGACGGCGAGGTCGCGGCCCGCTTCCGCCCCGGCACCCCTCCGGAGGACCCGGCGATCGTGGCCGCCATCGAAAAGTCCCTGTAAAGCCGTCCCCAAGGAACGGACCACAACCCCAAACCAGCCCCAAAACCCCACATCCGGAGGAACGCAAGGCGCGCGGGCCCCAGGGCAACGCCCTAGGAGGGGCGCGCCACGCGCGTGTCGCTTCAGGGAGCGCCGATCGGGGCCCCGCCCCGAACCCCGCCCGCGCGCACACGAGCGTCAGGCGTGACGAGCTTCGTGGGCGCGCCCGACGCGAAGGAGCATCGGCCCCGGGCGACGTGCCGAGCCGTGAACGCACCGGCCCCTAACAGTCGTCGCCCAGCAGGTGCTCGCTGGCCCAGGCCGAGATCTGGCCGAGCGCCGGCATCAGGGCGACGCCGCGGTCGGTCAGCGCGTAGGAGACGGCGACCGGCGGCCCCTCCTCCACCCGGCGCGTGATCAGGCCCGCGGCGGCCAGGTCGGCGAGGCGGTCGGACAGCACCGAGTCGGAGATTCCGCCGATGGCGCGCGAGAGGTCGCGGAAGCCCACCGGGCCCTGGCTCAGGGTGCCGAGGATGACGGCGTTCCAGCGCTTCCCCAGGAACACGAACGCGCGGGCCAGCGCGGCGTCGCCGCGGACGCATGCCTCCGACGTCACGTCGTGGCTCTGGTTGGGGGTCACCGCCATGATTCCACGCTAGCGCACGCGCACGGTCCGCGGACGGCCGCGAATCCACCGTCCGCGCGGGATCGGAACAGTGCTCCGCACCACCCACTCGCATCCGTAAGCGCTAGCGTGTAGCTTGTCACTTCGGAAATAGAAGTGACTCTCTTTCCGCTATCACATGACGCCGCTCACACACCACAGGCTGGAGTCGCCATGACCGACAACACCTCCACCGCCCGCCCGTCCGTCGTCGTCCTCGGCGGCGGGTACGGGGGCGTCACCGTCGCCAAGACGCTCGACGATGTGGCCGATGTCACGCTCGTCGACCCCACCGAGGGGTTCGTGCACAACGTCGCCGCCCTGCGCTCGCTGGTCCAGCCCGACTGGGTGGACCAGATCTACCTCCCGTACGACCGGCTGCTCGCCCACGGCCGGTTCGTGCGCGACCGTGCCGTACGGGTGGACGGGCGCCGGGTCGAGCTTCAGTCCGGAACCGTCCTCGAACCCGACTACCTGGTCCTCGCCACCGGCTCCTCCTACCCGTTCCCCGCCAAGAACGACGAGCCCGGCCTCCTCGCCGCCAAGGAGCGTCACCGGACGGCCCACGACGAGCTGACCGGCGCGGCGCGCGTCCTGATCGTGGGCGCGGGGCCGGTCGGGCTGGAGCTGGCCGGCGAGATCAAGGCGTTCCACCCCGGCAAGCACGTCACCGTGACCGACATCGCCGACGACGTCCTGGCCGGCCCGTTCACGCAGGAGCTGCGCGACGAGCTGCGCCGCCAGCTTCAGGAGCTGGGCGTCGAGCTGCGGCTGGGCGTCAAGCTTCGGGAGCTGCCGGACACGCCGCCCGCCACGCGGGGCGCCGTCCGCGTCACGACGACCGACGGCGAGGAGATCACCGCCGACCTCTGGTACCGCGCGTTCGGCGTCCGGCTGCACACCGAGTACCTCGACGGCGGGTCGCTCGCGGACCTGCGCGACGAGCGGGGTTACGTCCGCGTCGACCCCCGGATGCGCGTGGAGGGCGAGACGCACGTCTTCGCCGTCGGCGACATCGCGAACGCCGACCGCGACATGGCGGCCATGGCCGGCCGGCAGGCGGAGGTGGCGGCCGGCAACATCCGCGCGCTGATCACGGGCGAGGGCGAGCAGCAGGAGTACACCCCGCTCGGGCCACTCATCGCGGTCACGCTCGGGCCGGAGGGCGGAGCGGGCTCCTTCGGCGAGGGCGTCGTCGGCCCGGAGACGGTCGCCCAGGCCAAGGGGCGGGAGATGTTCGTCGGCCGATGGGCCGAGATGTTCGCCCAGGAGGACGGCCGGTAACCGGCGGGGCTCAGCAGCCGGCGTGGAGCTCAGTAGCCGGCGGGGCTCAGTAGCCGGACGGGCGGACGAGGCCGGTCTCGTACGCGAAGACGGCGGCCTGGGTGCGGTCGCGCAGGCCCAGCTTGACCAGGATCCGGCCCACATGGGTCTTCACGGTCTGCTCCGCCACCACCAGGCGCCCGGCGATCTCCGCGTTCGACAGCCCCTGCGCGATCAGGGACAGGACCTCGGTCTCGCGCTCCGTCAGGTCGCCGAGCCGCTCCTTGAGCGGAGCGCGCGGAGCCCCGGCCATGCGGGAGAACTCCGAGATGAGCCGCTTGGTGATGTTCGGGGCCAGCAGGGCGTCGCCCGCCGCCACGACCCGCACCGCGTGCGCCAGCTCGGCGGCCGAGGCGTCCTTCAGCAGGAAGCCGGACGCGCCGGCGCGCAGCGCCTCGTACACGTACTCGTCGAGGTCGAAGGTGGTCAGGACGAGGACCTTGGCGGTGGCGCCGGCGGTCCGGGTGATCCGCCGGGTCGCCTCGATGCCGCCGAGCTCCGGCATGCGGATGTCCATCAGGACGACGTCCGGGGACAGCTCGGCGGTCATGCGGACGGCGTCGAGGCCGTTCACGGCCTGGCCGACGACCTCGATGCCGGGCTCGGCGTCGAGCAGGACCGTGAAGCCCTGCCGGACCATCACCTGGTCGTCGGCGATCACCACGCGGATGGACTGCGTCATGCGACGTCCTCACCGAAGGCGACAGCGGGAGCCGGGGCGACGGGGAGGACGGCGGTCACCTCGAAGCCGCCGTCCGGGGCCGGGCCGGTGGCCAGCTCGCCGCCCAGCATGGCCGTGCGCTCCCGCATGCCCAGCAGCCCGTGCCCGGGACCGCCCGGCGGCGGCACGGGGCGGTCCGGCGCGGTGTTGGCGACCCGGATCACCAGGGCGGCGGGCAGGTACCGGATCTCCACCCGCGTGTCGGCCCCGGGCGCGTGGCGCAGCACGTTGCTGAGCGCCTCCTGGACGATCCGGAACGCCGACAGCTCCACCCCCGGCGACAGCGGGCGCGGCTCGCCGGTGGTCTCGGCGGTCACCGTCAGCCCGGCGCCGCGCACGTTGGCGACCAGCTCGTCCAGCCGGTCGAGGGCGGGCTGCGGGCTGTCACGCGATCCGTCGGCCTGGGCGTCCTCCGAGCGCAGCACGCCCAGGATCCGCCGCAGCTCCGTCAGCGCCTCCACGGCGTTCTGGCGGATGCCCGCCAGGTTGTCGGTCAGCTCGCCGGGCGGGTTCTCCACCAGGTGCGGCGCCACCTGCGCCTGGATGGAGATCACCGACATGTGGTGGGCGACGACGTCGTGCAGCTCACGGGCGATCCGGCTGCGCGTCTCCAGCACGGCGCGGCGGGCGCGCTCCTCGGCGGTGATCACTTCTTGCTCGATCAGGCGGCTGCGGGCCACGCGACGGCCGCGCAACGCGGCGCCCATCATGGTCGCGATCACCAGGACGGGCACGCCGGCCGGGGCGTCGCCGAGGCTGTCCGGCGCGTTGATCAGCAGGACGCAGGACGTCCCCACCAGGATGGTGATCGTCACTGTCTCGGCCGCCACCCGGGGCCGCATCCGCAGGGCGACCAGGAACAACACCCCCGCCTGCAGGCCGACCGCGGGCGCGGTCCAGGACCAGACGAGCGGCAGCCACTCGGCCGCCACCCGACCCACGTCCGGTGTCACCGGCCCGGGTAACCGCGCGGAGGGCGCCCATCGGTACGGCAGGCCGCCGACGGCCGCCGAACTCGTGGGCCACGAGCCGGCGACGGTGACGGCCAGCGACGCCCACCACGCCATGAGCGGCCGGAACATCGCCACGACCAGCACCACGGCGTGCACCAGGGCGAGCCCCTGGAAGGCCGGGTAGTCGGGGTAGCCGCGGCCGGCCAGCCCCAGGGTGACCGCGTACAGGACCACGAGCACGTGCGGCAGCCGGGCCAGCGGGCGCGGCCCGGCCATGCGCGGCAGCGGGTCCGGCCCGAGGGCCAGGAGGTCCGCCCGGAGGTCCGCGAACAGCGCGCGCGGCCCACGCCCCCGCCCCTTCACCCCCATGCGCCCCTTCCCGGTCATCGTGTCCACCCTAGACATGCCGCGTCCCGCCGCCGGAACGGGTCCCCGCCCGCTCATACGCGTGGAAGGCCGCCCAGCAGCCCAGCAGGGCCAGCGCGAAGGCGGGCAGCCAGAGCAGGCGGGCGAGCACCCATCCGGCGCCCGAGGGCAGCGTGTGCAGGCCGGGCAGGGGCACGCCGGCGAGCAGGCCGAGCGCCGTGACCGCCATCATCGCGGTCTGGTGCCAGAGGAACAGGGTCATGGCCGACAGGTTCACCAGCGCCACCGGCGCCCAGGCGGCGGGCCGTCGCAGCGCCCGCCGCAGCGGGTCGTACAGCAGCCGGGCCGCACCGCACTGGGCCAGGCCGAAGGCGACGGCCGCCAGAGTGGGCGGGGAGAGGTTGGAGACGGGGGCGCCGGGCACCCCGACCATGGCGGCGGGGTAGCCCGCCCACAGCACGAGCCCGGCCGCGACCAGCCCGGCTCCGGCCAGCAGGCCCCATGCGGCCGACCGGGCGCGCGGGCCGTCCCAGACGCGGGCCGCGCCCAGGCAGTACGGCACCAGCCAGCCCGCCGGGACGTTGACCCAGCCGGCCCAGGCGGGGCCGTCCAGGCCGTACCGGACGAGGTCGGCCAGCGCGACGACGGCGAGCGGCCACAGCGGGTTCAGCCGGGCGACCAGCGGGGTGGCCGCCGTCAGAGCGGCGTAGACCAGCAGGAACCACAGCGGTGACAGCACCAGCCTGACCAGCGCGTACACGGTCTGCTGGCCGGCGCCCGAGGCGAGCATCACCACCGCCGCCAGGCTCCAGACCGCCGTCACGGCCGCGACCGGCCGGAACAGCCGGGCCAGCCGGCCGCGGACCCACGGCCCGTATCCCACCCCCCGGGCCCGCGCGGAGGCGTGGCTGAGCGCCGCGGCCCGGCCGCCCACCCAGAAGAACACCGCCAGCGTCTGCAGCGTCCAGGAGACGGGGGTCAGCCCGGGCAGGTACGTGAGCGGGCTCGCGCTGCGCAGCGTGCCGCTGTCCACCACGAGGGCGGTGACGAGCCAGTGGCCCAGGACGACCCCGGCGATCGCCAGCGCGCGCAACCCGTCCAGCGCCCTGTCACGCCCCGGCGGGGTCGCGGCCTCGATCCGCCCGGCCAGGTCACGCCCGGCCACGTCACGCCCGGCCACCCCCTGCGCGGTCATGTGCCACGTCCCGTCAGAGCCGGAGGCCGGCCGGACACGATGGCGGCGAGGTTGGCCAGGCTGAGCGACCCCGCCTTCAGGTAGTCGCTGTGCCCGCCGTCGCCCGCGGCGAAGACCCGGGCGCCGAACCCCGGCCCGACGGGGTCGGCGCCGAGCCCCAGCGTGGCGAACGGGAGCCTGATCCGCACGTTGGGGATCGCGGCGACCCAGTCGCCGGTGGCCCGGCCGGCCCAGACGGTGGCGCGCGTGCGCAGTCCCGCGGCGGTGTCGACGCCCACGCCGGCGCTGGCGTACAGGACGATGCCGGCCACCTCCAGGCCCGGCGCGGCCCGCCCGCACACCACCGATCCGTAGGAGTGGCACAGCAGGGAGATCCTGGCGTGCGGTTCGAGCGCGCGCAGCGTCCGCACGAACGCGCGCAGGGCGGGCGCGGCCTCGTCGGCGCGGCCGGTGGTCAGCACCTCGGTGCTCACCGTGCTCGGCGTCCGGTACCCCACCCACGCGACGACCGCCGCCCCCTCACCGAGCGCCTCGCGCAGCCGGGTCGCGCCGGCCCGCAGCCGGTCGTACATGTCCAGGTTGGTGTCGGAGCCGGGCACCAGCACCGCGATCCTGTCCGCACGGGACAGGTCGCCGAAGACCTCCACGGTGCGTCCGCCGTCGCGCCCGTCGAAGGACAGGAAGCTCCGGTCCGGGCCGCCCATCTCGCGCAGCCGGCCGGCGCGGCGGACGTCGCCGTGGCCGGCCGCGGTCCGCTCGGCCGCGCGGATGTCCTCGCGGGTGGCGGCGTACCGCTGCGCGAGGGCGGCGGGCGTCACGGCGCGTAACGGGGGCAGGGCGGCGGGGGCGGGCGCCGGTACGGCGCCGGGGCGGGCCGCACCCGACACGGGCACGGCCACCGACCCGGCGACGAACGCGGCGAGCAGGGCGCGGCGCAGGCGCAGGCGCATGCCGCGCGGCGGGGATGCCATGGCTGTCGGTCCTTCCATGCCGGAGATCACTCGTGTTTCCGGCACCGACGCTAGGGATCACGCCCCGTGGTCGTCCTCACCCCGGGGAGCCCACTTCGGCGTAGCTCTCAGGTATGACCCGGGCCGCCGGCGTGTAGCGGTTATATGGCCGATTTGTAGAGCCCGGGCTGATCGTCTACAGGCAGAGGGGCGGCGTTTGCCCCTCGTACCGCACGAAAAGGGAGACACCCATGGTGAAGACCGCTCGCCGCTACGCCAAGTACGCCGTCAGCGCCCTGTCGACCGCCGTGTTCATCCTCAACGGCTGACGTCGTCCCGCGTCCCCCGGGCTCTCCGGGCCCGGGGGACGCACCGCGTCATCAGCGAGAAGCAGGGAGAGGCATGTTCGGCACAGCGGTGCGGCAACTGGGCTACGCGTGGTCGATGATGTCGGGCCGCAGGTTCCGGATCCGGGACGTACGCGCCCTGGTGGACGACACGCGGGCGACCATGGAGGCGTTCGGCTCGCCGGGCGAGGGCTCGGACGACATGCTGGCGGCCACCGACCCCGAGATCCAGGAGGACCTCACCAAGCGGCGCATGCGCCGGACGATCAAGCACGCCATGGCGGAGGTCCCCTACTACCGCCGCCTGCGCGACCCCGACGACATCCCGCCGACGCCCAAGCTCGCCCTGAGGGGCATGCCCTCCGCGTTCGTCTCCGACCTGGCCCGCCCGGCCGTGCTCGCCCACACCACCGGGACGACGGGCAGCCCCACGCTCGTCTGGTTCTCCGCGTACGAGATCGAGCTGATGTCCTCCATCTCCGCGCTCGGCCTCATGCTCGCCGGCGGCCTGCGCTCCGATCATCTGTGGGCCAACGCCATCAGCTCCCGTTCCATCGCCCAGATCCTCGTCGAGCGGGCGGTGCCGATGACGGGCGCGGGCTTCGTCCACCTGGGCATGGTCGATCCACGCGCCACTCTCGACCGGCTGGCCACGCCGCTGCACGTGCCCGGCAAGCAGCCGTTGATCACGCACCTCAACCTGACCGCCTCCTACCTCGGCGCCCTGGTCCAGGAGGCCGAGCGCGGCGGCTGGAGCCCGCGCGACTTCGGGCTGGCCGAGGTGTACTCCGGCGGCGAGGTGCTGACCGACGCGCTGCGCGTGCGTGCCGAGCAGGCCCTGGGCGCCAAGGTCTTCGACGGTTACTCCATGACCGAGGTCGCGCCCGTCGCCGGGCGGGTGTGCGACGATGGGCATCTGCACCTTCCGCCCGACCAGGGCCTCGTCGAGGTGCTCGACCCGGTCACCATGGAGCCCGCCGGCCCGGACGCGCTCGGAGTGCTGGTCATCACCCCGTACTCCACCTTCCGCGACACGACGCTGCTGCTCCGCTACGTCACCGGCGACATGGTCAGGACGTTGCCCGAGCCGCCCACGTGCGCGATGGCGGCGATCCCGGCGACCTCCCGCCTCCTGGGGCGCTCCGTCGACGGCGAGGTGACCACCCGTGACGTGCTGGACCTGCTGCAGGCCGAGCCCGCGCTGCCGCTGCCGACGAGGTTCGCGATCGAGGACGGCATCCTGCACGTGGTGTCGGGCAAGGACGACCCGGCGCTGCTCGGCCGGCTGGAGGAGCGGGCCGGGGCGTTGGCGATCAGGGGCATCAGGCTGGTCGAGACCCCCGACGAGCTGCCCGCCCCCTGCCAGGTCCGGGCCGACCTGATCGAGCACAGCTTCGAGCACGCCGCTCCCCTTCCGATCGGAGTCCGATGACCGCGCACGTCGTGGGCCTGCACGCGCTCATCGCCCTGGCCATCGTGCTGGCGGGGCTCTTCCTGACCCGGTACGCGATCCCGCGCCCGCCGGTCGGCCGGTTCGTCGGGGCGGACATCGCGGTCATGGTCGTGGCGCTGGTGGCGATGCCGTTCGCGTACCTGCACATCCCCGTGGGGATCGTGGTGACCGTGTTCGGCGTGGTGGTCTTCACCTTCGCGCAGCTCACCCTCGCCCCCGTGATCGGCGGCAGAGCGGCCGCGATCTCCGCGGGGCTGCTGTGCTGCGGCGACGTGGCGGCGTACTTCGCCGGCTGGACGCAGGCCGTGCTGGTGCTGAACGACGTCGCGGTGATCCTGCTCGTCGTGGGCGCGGTCAACCTCTGGGTCCAGACGGCCATCACCCCGGCCCAGGTGGCGGCCCTGGCGGCCGCGCTGACCTGCTACGACACGCTGGCCACCGGGCTCAGCTCGCTCACGCTCGACTTCGTGGCGCGGCTGGACGGACTGCCGTTCGCGCCCGTGCTGGCCACCCGTTACGGCGCCGACCCGTCGATCGCCGGGCTGGGCGACTGTCTCATGCTGGCGTTGTGGCCGCTGGTGGCCTTCAGGTGGTACGGCAGGCGCGCCGGATGGACGGCGGCCGGGATCGACGCCGTGCTGCTGGCCGTGATGGTCGCGGCCTTCCTGTCCGGCAGCGGCGCGGTGCCGCTGCTGAGCATCCTCGGGCCGCTCATCGTCGCGCAGTGGCTCTTCTGGCGCCGGCGTCCCGCTGCGGCGCCGTCGCGGCCGCAGGTGGAGCAGGCGCTCGGCGGCACGATCCCCGGCGGGGTGTGGGTGGCGCTGGCCGACGGCCAGGTCGTCGGCGAAGGGCCGACCCCGGGCCGGGCCAGGCAGGCGGCACGCCTGTCGGGAGCGGAGGCCGTACCGGTGATCAGGTATCAGCCGGCCAGGTAGGCCTCCACCCGCGCGCGCTCCGGTCCGCTCTCGAACAACTCGATCGACTCGCGCCACGCCGCGGCCGCGCGCTCGCGCTCCCCCAGCTCGGCGTGCGCGCGCCCGAGCTCCCTGAGCACGCGGGCCCGCCACACCGGCGGCCCGTCGGTCCCGAGCCGCTCGCGGACGGTGCCCAGCAGGCCGAGCGCCTCCCCGGCGCGGCCCTGCCGCAGCCGCACCTCGCCGAGCGCGTACGTGGCCAGGGCCTCCCCCAGCTCGTCGCCGCACTCGCGGAAGAGCGACCGGGCCCGGCCGAGCGCGTCCACGGCCTCCTCGAACCCGCCGAGCGCGCCCACCGCCTCACCGAGCCTGCGCAGCACCTTGCTCACCGCGACACGGTCCCCGATGGCCTCGCTGAGCACCAGGCTCTCCCGGTAGCACCGCACCGCCTCGGCCACGTCACCACGCATGTAGCGGACCGTGCCCAGGGCCCGCAGCAGGTCGCCGCGCACGCGGGGGTCGTCGCCCGCCTTGGCCAGCCGCTCCTGACAGAGCCGCATCGCCTCGCCGTACCGGCCGAGCTCCATGTGGATCCAGATGGGCCAGATCGCGGCGTAGTCGACCCCACCACTGTCGCCCAGCTCCTCCATCATGGCGATGGCGCGGTTCGCGGCGTCCAGCCCCTGCTCCCAGAGCCCGGCCCCGTGGTGGCACGCGGCCAGGTTGATCAGCGCGTACGCGGCCCCGTGCGCGTCGCCGATCCGCTGGAAGTCCCGTAACAGCCGGCCGAAGTGCGCGCTCGCGTTCCCGTAGGCCCCTCGCGACAGCGGCACCCCGGCCAGGAGCAGCTCCGCCCGCAGCGCGATCCGCTCACCGGGAGCCGCGGCGATCACGAGCCGCTGCAGCCGCTCCACGTCGTCGAGGAACCCTTCGAGGTTCAGATACGCGGACAGGTGGTGCGCCAGCTCGGCCGCCTCCTCCGCCATCCCCAGGTCGAGGGCCACCTGCACGCTGTGGATGAGCGTCCTGCGCTCGGCGGCCAGCCACGCGACGCCCACCCCCCCGGTCGCCTCGGCCTCCGGGTACGGCGGCGCGGTCGGTATGGGCAGCTCGCGGGTGGCCGCCCTGATCCGGCGCAGGCACTCCGTCACGTGCCTGGCCAGCGCCGCCCGCTGCTCCTCCGGGGCGTCCTCGGCCTGGGCGCGTTCGCCGGCGTAGACCCGCAGCAGATCGTGCAGCCGGTAGCGCGGCTGGCCGGCCCCGTCGACCTCGCCGGCGTCCAGCAGCCCGCTGATCACCAGGGTCTCCAGCGCCGCGTCCGCCTCGAGGGCCGGCCCGCCGTGCAGCGCCGCCGCCGACCACTCGGCGATGCTCTCCAGGTCGGCCAGCCCGAGCAGCCTGAACGCCCGCCGCGCCGGCTCGGGCAGGGCCGCGTAGCTCTCCGAGAACGTGCCGCGCACGTCCAGCCCGCCCACGATCAGCTCGTCGAGCCGCCGGTCCTCCAGCCGGCTGGCGAACTCGCGCACCGGCCAGGAAGGACGGATGGCCAGCCGGGCGCCCGCCACCCTGATCGCCAGCGGTAACATCCCGCAGGCCCGCAGGAGGGCCCCTGTCGCCTCCGGCGCAGCCCCGAACCGGACCCCGCCCGCCACCCGCTCCAGCAGCAGGCGGGCGTCGTCCTCGCCGGGCAGCTCCAGCGGCAGCCGGGTGACTCCCTCCAGCGCGGGCATCCGCGACCTGGACGTCAGCAGGACGCAGCAGCGCGCCGTGCCCGGCAGCAGGTGGCGCACCTGTGTCGCGTCCTGGGCGTCGTCGAGCACCATGAGCACGGCCAGGTCGGCCAGGCGCTGCCTGAGCAGCCTGGCCCGTTCCTCCAGCGGCCCGGGGATCAGCGTGCCGTCCACGCCCAGCGATCTGAGCAGCTCGCCCACCAGGTCGCCGGGGCTGCGGGGCCCGGCCGCGTCGCGGCCCAGCCGCAGGAAGACCTGGCCGTCGGGGTAGTCGGCGCGCAGGAGGTGCGCCGCGTGCACGGTCAGCGTGGTCTTGCCCACCCCCGGCAGACCCGACACGACCACGATGGGCGGCGACATGCGGTCCGGCCGCGCCCGCGCGGCGGCCAGCAGCACGTCCAGTTCGGCCTGCCGGCCCACGAAGTCGCGGGTGCCGGCGGGAAGCTGGCACAGCGGCGCCCGGAAGGCGGGGGCGCTCCGCGCGGGGGCCGGCACGGGGTCGCCGGCGAGCAGGGCGGCGTGCAGGCCGGCCAGCTCGCGGCCCGGCTCGATGCCGAGCTCCGCGCGGAGCACCGCGCGGGCCTGGCGGAAGGCGTCCAGCGCCTCGCTGCGCCGCCCGCTCTTCTGCAGGGCCAGCATGAGCTGCGCCCACAGCCGCTCACGCAGCGGGTGGGCGGCGACCAGCGTCCGCAGCTCGGCCACCAGGTCTTCCTCGCCGAGCTCCAGCCGTACGTCCATCCAGTCGGACCTGGCCTCGACGAGCTGCTCCTCCAGCTCGGCGATCCTGGGCGCCATCGCCATGCCGAGCCGGGCGTCCTCCGCGGGGCTGCCCCGCCACAGGGACACAGCCGCCGCGTAGGCCCGCGCCGCCGTCTCGCGCTCGCCCGCCTGCCGCGCGCGCCGCGCCCGCCGTACGGCGTCCTCGAACGCGAGCAGGTCCAGCTGGTCGGGCGTCACCTCGCAGATGTACCCGGATGACTCCCTGCGCAGGTCCAGCGAGCTGCCCCGCAGGGCGCGGCGCAGCTGGGAGACGTACGTCTGGAGGTTGGCCACGGCCGAGGACGGCGGGGCGTCCCAGACGGCGGCGACCAGGCGCTCGGTGGAGAGGGCGACGTTGGGATGGAGGAGCAGGGCGCTGAGCACGGCACGCTGCTTGGCGTTCAGCCGAAGAGGCCCTTCCGCGCCGCGCACGCGCAGGGATCCCAGAATCGCGAAATCCACCGTGACATCTCCCCGAGACCGTCCGGAACCCAGGAGCGAGTACATCCCTTGCCGATCAGTATGGCAACCACGGGGCCCCTGGGGCGCAGGAGGCGCGGTGAGAGGTCAGCGGCGGGGGCCGCAGCTTCCGCGGACGATGAGCTCCGTGGGCAGGACGATCGCGCGGGGGCGGCGGCCCGAGGTGCGCAGCACCAGCTCGGCGGCGCGGTAGCCGATGTCGCGTCCCGGCTGGGCGATCACCGTGAGCGGCGGCGAGCACAGCTCCGCCCACGGCACGTCGTCGTACATCACGAGCGACACGTCCCGCGGCACCCGCAGGTCCAGCTCGCGGGCGGCCAGGACGGCCGCCTCCCCCAGCATGTTGCCGCCCGCCAGCACGGCCGTCAGGTCGGGACGGCTCTGGAACAGGCCCGAGGCGGCGGCGTAGGCGGAGTCGCGGCTGCCGGTGGCGAACACGACCAGCTCCTCGTCCACCGGCGGGCCGACGGCTTCGCGGAACGCGGCGACCCGCCGGTCGTGGCCGGGGCCGCCGAGGAAGGCGATGCGCCGGTGGCCGAGGCCGCGCAGGTAGCGGACCGCCGTGCGGATGCCGGTCCGGTCGTCGGCCAGGACGGCGGGCACTTCGGCGGGACGGGGCGGCGGGGGCGGCGGGACGCCGTCGAGCAGCATGAGATCGGCCGCTCCCCCCGGCAGCCCCCCGCCGGTCAGGCCGTCGGCGGCCCGCTCGGCGGGGAGCCGGTCGGCGAAGACCACGGTCATGCCGGCCCGCGCCACCGGTCCCCAGGTGTCGGCGCCGCCCGACGGCACGGCGATCATCCGGTCCACGCCCTGCTCCAGCAGCATGCCGACCAGCTCGGCCTCCTGCTCGGGGTCGTCGCCGGTGGAGCCGAGCACCACGGGCTCGCCCGCGGACCGGGCGCAGGCGAGCACGCCCTCGGCGAGCTGCCCGAAGAAGGTGTCGGTCAGGTCGGGGACGAGCAGGCCGATGCCGCCGGTGCGGCGCCGGCGCAGGTTGCGGCCGAGCGCGCTCGGCCGGTAGTCGAGCTGGGCCGCGACGGCCAGCACCCGCTCCCTGGTGTCCGGGCTGGCCGAGCCCCCCGACAGCACCCGGGACACCGTGGCCACGCCCACGCCCGCCGCCTCGGCGACGTCCTTGATGGTCGCCCGCTTCGCCTCCATGGAAACGATTCCATCATGGTTTCCATCCGACCGGAACCCCGCAGAATCCGTAGAAGCTGGTCACCCCGTAACCCTTGACACTCCTGCCCCTTTCGGGTGAGATGCATGAAAACGTATCCATGTGAGTGGACACCCCGCACATCACCTAGGCCGCCGCCCTGGACCCCGAAGGAATGGCATGGCATCCATCGTTCTGACCAATGTCGACAAGATCTACGCCGGTGGCGTGAAGGCCGTGAACGGGCTCAACCTTGAGATCAAGGATGGCGAGTTCATGGTGCTGGTAGGCCCCTCCGGTTGTGGCAAGTCGACCGCACTGCGGATGATCGCCGGCCTGGAGGACATCAGCGGCGGCGAGATCGCCATCGGCGACAAGGTGGTCAACCACCTTCCGCCGAAGGACCGCGACATCGCCATGGTCTTCCAGAACTACGCCCTCTACCCGCACATGACGGTCGAGGAGAACCTCGCCTTCGGCCTCAAGCTCCGCAAGATGCCCAAGCCCGAGATCCAGAAGCGGGTGAACGAGGCCGCCAAGATGCTGGGCCTCGAGACGTACCTCAAGCGCAAGCCGGCCGCCCTGTCCGGTGGTCAGCGCCAGCGTGTCGCGATGGGCCGCGCGATCGTCCGCGAGCCGCAGGCGTTCCTCATGGACGAGCCGCTGTCCAACCTGGACGCCAAGCTCCGCGTGTCCATGCGCGCCTCCCTCAACACGCTGCACGAGCGCCTCGGCGTCACGACCGTGTACGTCACCCACGACCAGGTCGAGGCCATGACGCTGGGCGACCGCGTCTGCGTCCTGCGCGACGGCCTGCTCCAGCAGGTGGACACCCCGCAGAACCTGTTCGACAAGCCGGTCAACCTGTTCGTCGCCGGCTTCATGGGCTCCCCGTCGATGAACTTCGCCACCGCCGAGCTGGTGCGCGACGACAACGGCGCCGCCGTGACGTTCGCCGACATCAGGCTGTCGATCCCCGACTCGACGTTCACCGACAAGCCGGGCCTCGACAAGTTCATCGGCAAGAAGATCATCCTGGGTATCCGCCCCTCCGACTTCGAGGACGCCGCGTCCGCCGGCAGCCACGCCAACGGCTGGGCCACGCTGCCCGTCAAGGCCGAGGTCACGGAGGAGCTGGGCTCCGAGATCAACGTGCTGTTCCTCATCGACGCCCCGCCGGTCGAGCACAAGGACACCGTCGCCGCCGCCGACCAGGGCGACGACGACGAGGCCGCGCTGCCGCTGGTGGGCGACAAGTCGCTGTGGACCGCGCGCGTCAACGCCCGCAGCCACGTCCGCCCCGGCCAGAGCATCGACCTGGTCCTGGACACGCACAACCTGCACTTCTTCGACCCGACCAGCGGTCTGTCGATCGGCCACGAGCAGAACCGCGGCCTGTAGTCCCCATCAGTGGTCCCCGGGCCTGTGACGCCCGGGGCCAGTGATCTCCCAAGGTGTCGGTGACGAGCCACGCTCGTCACCGACTGGGCCCCCACCGCGACCCCCTCCCGCGGCGGGGGCCCGCCTTTTTCCCGGCCGGCCTGTTCTTCCCGGCCGGACCGTTCTTCCCGGCCGGACCGTTCTTCCCGGCCGGACCGTTCTTCCCGGCCGGACCGTGGGTCAGCGGCGGCCGAGGCGGGCGGAGACGGCGCCCGCCAGGCCGCGGGGCACGAACTTGCCGACGGCGACGATGGCCTTGTAGCGGGCGTCGGGCACCGAGACGCGCCTGCCCAGCGCGAGGTCCCGCATGGCGGCGCCGACCACGGCGTCGGCGTCGAGCCACAGGAAGCCCGGGATGCCGGACACGTCCATCGAGGCCCGCTCGTGGAACTCGGTCCGCACGAAGCCCGGGCACAACGCCATGATCCGGACCTTGGGCTCGTGCACCTCGACCGCGACGGACTCGCTGAAGTTCACCACCCACGCCTTGGAGGCGCTGTAGGTGCCGCGGGTGAAGAACGCGGCGACCGACGCCACGTTGATCACGCCTCCCCTGCCGCGCCGCCTCAGCCCGGGCAGGACGGCCAGCGTCAGCCGCAGCACGGCCTCGCAGTGGAGCTTGAGCATGCGCAGCTCGTCCTCGACCGGCACGTCGAGGAACGCCCCGGGGTGACCGAAGCCGGCGTTGTTGACGAGCAGGTCGACCTGCCGGCCGTCGTCCTCGCGCAGCCGGGCCTCCACCCGGGACAGCCCCTCCTCCGTGGCGAGGTCGGCGGGGAGCACCTCGACGCTCACGCCGTACCTGAGCTTGAGCCGGTCGGCGGCCTCGCCGAGTCGTTGCTCGTCGCGCGCCACGAGGACGAGGCCGAAGCCGTCGGCGGCCAGCCGCCGGGCGAAGGCGGCGCCGATGCCGGCGGTCGCGCCGGTGATCAGTGCGGTAGGCATGCCAGCACCCTAACCCGTGTCCCGCCCGGCACCGCCCGCCACCACGCCGCACCGGTCACTGCCCCGAGGAATGTCGCGTGAGGGCCGGCACGGTCCGCACCTGGTGTCAGCGGTCCGCTTCCGGCCGCCGGCTGACGCGCCTCCGCTGACGTGCCTCCGTGCCGGCGGCCGTCAGCTCCGGGTCCGGGCCGTGGGACGGACCGGGAGGGTCCAGGTGTCGCCGCGGTCCAGGTAGACGACCCGGTCGCCGTGGCCGGAGTGCTCCATGTGACTCCGGAAGTCCTCCAGGGACGAGCTGAAGACCGTGTAGTCGTCGTAGTGGACGGGCAGGACCCGCCCGGGACCGATCAGGTCCACCCAGTCCGCGCCCTGCCGCCCGTCCATGGTGACCATGACCGTGCCGAGCAGCTTGGTGCCGCCCAGGTGGACGATGCCCACGTCGAGGTCCGGGAAGCGCTTCGGGATCTGGTGCAGGCGGTGGTCCAGCAGGGTGTCCCCGCTGATGTGCAACCGCAGGTCGATGCGGCCCTCGCTGCGGAACTCCAGCACGCTGCCCATCACCGGCGGCAGCAGCGCCTCCACCGCGCCGTGCGCGTGCCGGGCGGGCACCGAGGTGATGGTGAGCGCCCCCGTCGCGTTCCGCAGCTGGTGCTCCTGCCAGGTCTTCAGGCCGACGGCCCGCTCGAAGCCCTGCCGCCGGAGCCGCCGCGCGGCGTGTCTCGTGGTGACGATGGTCGTGGCCTTGTCGAGGCCGTCGCGCGCCACGCGGTCCCAGTGGTCGCCGTGCAGGTGCGACAGGATCACCGCGTCGAGCGGCGGCAGGTCCTCCAGCTCCACGGCCGGATCGGTGAGGCGGCGCGAGGTGAGGCCGTAACCCAGGTGGGCCCGCTGCCCGCGGTGCAGGAAGTTCGGGTCCGTCAGCAGGGTGTAGCCGTTGTACCGGATGAGCGTGGTGGCGTTGCCGATGAACAGCACACTCCCGCTGTCCGCTCTCCGCATGATCCGCACCTCCGATGAGTCACTCCGCGACCGAGGCGCGACTCCTGCGCGGCCCGAAGTAACGCCAGAAGAAGTTGACGAGCACGCTGGCCCGGTTGCGCCCGCCGAGCAGGTACGCGACGTGCAGGAAGATCCAGGCGAGCCAGGCCGGCAGCCCGCGGAAGGTGAAGCCGTTGGACAGCTGCACGACGGCCTGGGCGCGACCGACGATCGCCATGATGCCGGGGTCCTTGTACCGGAACGGCACGGTGGCGCGGCCCCGCGCCGCGGCGAGGATCTGCCTGCCGGCGTGCTCGCCCATCTGGATGCTCGGCTGGGCGAGCTGCGGCAGCGGCTCCGGCGGCAGCGCGAGGTCGCCGACGACGTAGACCTCGGGGTGCTCGCCGAGGTTCAGCGTCTCGGTGACGGTGACCCGGCCGCCCTTGCCCTGGGGCAGGCCGCAGTCGGCGACCTCCTTGGGGGCGGTCACGCCCAGCGCCCAGACGGTCACGTCGCTGTGCAGGCGCGTGCCGTCGGCCAGGACGACCGCGTCCGGCTCGACGGAGGCGACGGTCGCCCCGAGCCGCAGCCGCACCCCGCGCTTGCGCAGCGCCCGCGCGGCGGCGTCCCGCAGGCTCGGCTTGTACGGAGCCAGCACGTAGTCGAACCGCTCGACCAGGGTGACGCTGGTCTGGTCGGGCCTGATCTCCGGATGGGTGAGCGGGATCGTCCGCGCTCGCAGCTCGGCCATGGTTCCCGAGATCTCCACCCCGGTGGCCCCGCCGCCCACGACCACCACGTGGGTGCTCGGGCGCTTGCCCATGGCGGTCTCCTCCAGGCAGCGCTGGAGCCGCGAACGCAGCGTCTCGGCGTCGCGCACCGAGTACATGGGCAGCGCGTTCTTCTCGGCGCCCTCGATGCCGAGCCAGTTGGTGGTGACCCCGGTGCCGAGGACCAGGTAGTCGTAGTCGAGGACGGCGCCGTCGGTGAGCTCGACCTGCTTCTGGTCGAGGAGCAGCTTGCCGAGCCCGGCCGCGTGCACGCGCACGCGCGGGTACTTCGCCGCGAAGGCCCGCAGCGGGTAGGTGACGTCGCCGGCGGCCATGGCGGCGGTCGCCACCTGGTACAGCAGCGGCTGGAAGGTGGTGTAGGGGTGGTGGTCGACGAGCGTGACCCGCGCTCCCCCTCGGGCGAGCTCGCGGGTGGCGCTGAGCCCCGCGAAGCCCCCGCCCACCACCACGACGTGCGGCCTGGCCGGCCTCTCATGCCGCTTCTGCCGCGTACCTTCCACCATCACAGGCGCCCCTTCCGGCGTGTCGTCCCACGCAGTGCATATGGCACAAAGGGGACTCCCTAAACCTCGCTTCCGGTCACGCGGCGGGTTCCAGGGGTTCGCGCGGGTAGTGCAGATCGAAGGCGGGACGCTCCGATCGGATCGGCGGCATGAAGGTGAAGTTGTGCCGCGGCGGCGGGCACGAGGTGGCCCATTCGAGCGAGTTGCCGAAGCCCCACGGGTCGTCCACGGTCACGCGCGGCGCGCGGCGCGCGGTCATCCAGACGTTGTAGAGGAACGGCAGCGTGGACAGCCCCAGCAGGAACGCGCCCAGCGAGGAGATCTCGTTCAGCGTGGTGAAGCCGTCGGCCGGGCTGTAGTCGGCGTAGCGGCGCGGGAAACCGGCCACCCCGAGCCAGTGCTGGATGAGGAACGTGGTGTGGAAGCCGACGAACAGCATCCAGAAGTGCACCTTGCCGAGCCGGTCGTTCAGCATGCGGCCGGTCATCTTGGGCCACCAGAAGTAGAAGCCCGCGAACATCGCGAACACCACGGTGCCGAACACCACGTAGTGGAAGTGCGCGACCACGAAGTAGGTGTCACTGATGTGGAAGTCCAGCGGCGGCGAGGCCAGGATGACGCCGGTCAGCCCGCCGAGCAGGAACGTGACGAGGAAGCCGATCACGAACATCATCGGCGTCGCGAAGCTCAGGTGCCCCCGCCACATGGTGCCGATCCAGTTGAAGAACTTCACGCCGGTCGGCACGGCGATGAGGAAGGTCATGAACGAGAAGAACGGCAGCAGCACCTGGCCGGTGGGGAACATGTGGTGCGCCCACACGGTCATCGACAGGCCCGCGATGGCGATCGTCGCGCCGATCAGGCCCACGTAGCCGAACAGCGGCTTGCGGCTGAAGACGGGGATGACCTCGGTGACGATGCCGAAGAACGGCAGCGCGATGATGTAGACCTCGGGATGGCCGAAGAACCAGAACAGGTGCTGCCACAGGATCGGCCCGCCGCTCGACCCGTCGAAGATGTGCGTGCCGAACTTCCGGTCGATCTCCAGCGCCAGCAGCGCGGCGGCCAGCACCGGGAACGCCATGAGCACCATCATGCTGGTCAGCAGCGTGTTCCAGGTGAAGATCGGCATGCGGAACATCGTCATGCCGGGCGCCCGCATGCAGATGATCGTGGTGATGAAGTTGACCGACCCGAGGATCGTCCCGACCCCCGACAGGGAGAGGCCCATGATCCAGAAGTCGCCGCCCAGGCTGGGCGAGAACGTGATCGACGACAGCGGCGTGTAGGCGAACCAGCCGAAGTCCGCCGCCCCCAGCGGCACCACGAAGCCCCAGACCGCCATGAGGCCGCCGAACAGGAACAGCCAGTACGCCACCGCGTTCAGCCGCGGGAACGCCACGTCCGGCGCGCCGATCTGCAACGGCATGATGACGTTGGCGAACCCCGCGAACAGCGGCGTGGCGAACAGCAGCAGCATGATCGCGCCGTGCATGGTGAAGAGCTGGTTGTACTGCTGGGCCGAGACGAACTGCAGCCCCGGCGCGAACAGCTCGGCCCGGATGATCATGGCCATCACGCCGGCCGCCAGGAAGAACCCGAAGGACGTGATCAGGTAGAGGTAACCGATGACCTTGTGGTCGGTCGTCGACAGCCAGTTGGCGAGCATCTCACCCGTGCGGCGCCTCTTCACCGGGGCGAGCGGTGAGGTCATCGGCTCGCCGGCGGCCGGCTTCTGTGTCGTCACCCGGTCCTCCCCCTGCTGCGTCCCGGCGTCCTGCCCCCGCGCGTGACGCCTTCCACCAGGAATACCCGTAGCCGGGTCAAGGAAGGATCGGCCCGCGGTCACGACTCGCCCCGCATCGGCGGGGCGAGTCGCGCCCGGTCCGTCAGGAGGTCGCCTTGTCCGGCCGCTCGGAGACGCGGATGGCGTTGAGGATCGGGTCGCCCTGCCGGGTGGCGAAGCGGACGTTGAGCTGGCCGTCGGTGACCTTCACCGTGTACTGCCTGCTCACGGCCGTGTACGTGCCGGCCTCCAGGGCGAGGTCGAGCGCCGGGATGGCGAGCTGGCCCTCGACCAGCACGTCGAAGACGCGCTTGCCGATGCCCGTCGAGCGGAGGTCGGCGAAGTCCAGCTCGACGGTGTAGGTGCCGGCGGGCACGCCGTCGAAGCGGTACTCCAGCATGCCCTCCCGGGCGGTGCGGAACAGCGCCTGGTCGTCGGTGCCCTTGATGGTCTTGGACGTGGACTGGGTGCGGTTGGAGGTGGCGACGTAGCCGTGGCCGCCCTGGGTGTACTTGCGGTCGGCCGTCCAGGCGTCGCCGCCGGCGTCCACGGCGCCCTTGTTCGCGCCCACGTCCACCGCGATCTGGAGCTTGGGCACGACGACCGTCACCTTGACCTCGATGACGGGCTGCCGTCCGCTGGCCGACCTGATGAGCAGCTTGCCGCTGCGCAGCGTGCCGGGCTGGAGGCCGGCGCTGGAGGCGGTGACCTTCAGCGTGACCTGCTGTCCCTTGGCCAGGTCGCCGGACGTGGGCGTGACGGCGAGCCAGCCCTGCGCGGGATCGGCGGCGACGGTGTAGGCGGTGGTCGAGCCGAGGTTGGTCAGCTCGAAGGTGCGTGTCCGGCTGGCCTCGGCGGGCATCACCAGGGTGATCTCGCCGACGGAGGAGCTGACCCGGCCGGTGACCAGAGCCGTGTCGATGCGGGTGATCGTGGCCGGGGCGATGGTGACGGGCTTGGTGAAGGTGCCGTAGTTCTCCTTGGACACCTCGACCTGGTAGTCGCCGGCGAGGAGCTGGCCGGAGAAGGCGCCGTCGGGGCCGGTGGTGAGGGTGGCCACGTCGCCGATCTTCACCGTGGCGCCGGGCAGCGGGTCACCGTCGTTGGCGTCGGTGACGACGCCGACGACCAGGCCGTGCCGGCTGGCGGTGAAGGTGAGGCTCTGGCCGTCGGTGAGGGCTGGCTCCTCGTAGGAGTAGAGCATGCCGTCGGCGCCGGTCGCGTTCTCGATGCCGATGGTGGCGCTGGTGCCCTGGTCGCGCTGGCTGTCGACGCCCTTGTAGCGGTAGCTGACGGTGCCGTCCTCGCCGAGCAGGGCGGCGAAGGAGATGCGCTGCGTGGCGTCGTTGTAGTACTTGACGTTGCGCCACTCGATCACGAACTGGCGGTGCGGCGCCGTGCCGGTGACGCCGGTGTAGACGCCGGCGTTGGCGTCCACGACCAGGTCGTCCCAGTACGGGTAGACGGCGTTGTTGGGCGTGCCGGCGGTGGGCAGCCGGCCGTTGCCGCCGCTGGTGGCCTTGTCGGCGGCGAAGGTGGCCATGCCGTTGGTGGCGATCCACGCCTTGGCCTGCCCCGTGCCGTAGAACGGGACCGGGAAGGGCAGCGTCACCTGCTGGGCGTCGTCGTCGCCGGTGAGGGCGAGCTTGTCGGTGCCCGCCACGTACGGCTCGGCCCCGGTGCGGCAGGTGTAGCCGAAGTTGTCGCCGCGCAGCCCCAGCTCGATGTCCTGGACCGTGTCGCCGGAGAGCGTGACGCCCACGGAGGCGCCGCGGGCGCAGCGGGAGGACGGAGTGACGGTGATGGTGTACTCGCCGTGCGGGAGCGACAGCCGGTAGCGGCCGGCGGCGTCGGTGACGGTGCTGACCGGCGTGCCGGCGGCCTCCACCTTGGCGCCGGGCTCCGGCGAGCCGGCCGTGGTGACCGTGCCGGACACGACGGCGGAGGGCTGCTGGACCAGGGAGACGTCCGCGGTGGCGCGCTGGCCGGCGGTGATCGTGGCGGTGGCCTCGCCGGCGGCGTAGCCGAACTTCTCGGCCGTGATCCGGTAGTCGCCGGGCAGCAGGCGCGGCACGGCGTACGTGCCGTCCTGGCCGGTCACGGCGGTGCGGGTGACCGGGCCGGTGATGGTGACGGTGACGCCGGCCACGGGGCCGCCGGTCGAGGTGCCCGTGGTGGAGGTGCCCGTGGTGGAGGTGCCCGTGGTGGAGGTGACGGTCCCGGCCAGGTCGCCGACGTCGTCGCGGGGCGCGGCCTGGACGGCGGCGTAGGCGTCGAGCCGGCCCTCGCCCCAGACGTTGTTGTCGGCGGCGGTGCCGCCGCAGGAGGTGTCGTTCACGTCGATCGCCGTGCCGTCGAGCAGCGGCCGGGTGGCCGCCACGTCACCCTGGAGGGCGGGCGCGGCCGACCAGATGAGCGCCACGGTGGCCGCGACGTGCGGCGAGGCCATGGACGTGCCGGTGTAGGAGTCGTAGCCGCCGCCGGGCACGGAGGAGCGCACGTTCACGGCCGGGGCGGCGATGTTCGGCTTGATCTCGCCGTTCTCGCCCTCGCCCTTGCTGGAGCGGGCGTAGACCGCGTTGTTGACGTCGAAGCCGCCCGCGCTGTAGCTGCTCACGTACTGGCCGGGCGAGCCGCTGGTCCGGCAGGCCGGGCCCTCGTTGCCGTTGGCGAAGGCCGGGAAGATGCCGGCCGCCACCCACGCCTCGACGGTCTCCTTGTACCAGGGGTCGAAGCCGTCGCCGCCCCAGGAGTTGTTGACGATGTCCGGCGCGAGGTCGGGCCTCGGGTTGGCGCCGTTGAGGTCGGTGGGGGCGAGGACCCACTGGCCGGCGGCGAGCAGGGAGGCGTCGGTGCAGGTGTTGACCTCGCAGCCCTTGGCGGCGATCCACTTCGCGCCGGGTGCGACGCCGATGCCGTCGGCGCCGACCATGGTCCCCATCGTGTGCGTGCCGTGGCCGTTGTTGTCGCACGGCGCGGCGCTGGGGCAGATGTGGGCGGGGTCGAACCAGTTGTAGTCGTGGGTGTAGGAGCCGTCGGCGTTGCGCCCCCGGTAGGCGGCGGCCAGCTCGGGGTGGTCGAACTGGGCGCCGGAGTCGATGTGGGCGACGACGATGCCCTCGCCGCGGTCGCGCAGGTCGCTCCACACGCGCGGGGCGCCGATGCGGTCGATGTTCCACTCGACGGCCTTGACCCGCGCCTCCGCCTTGCCCGGGTCCGGCTTGGGCAGCGTCAGCGTGCGGACCGGCTCGATGCCGGTGACCTCGGGCAGCTTGGCGAGCTCGGCGGCCAGCTTGGCCCCGGCGGTGACGCGGACGGCGTTGACGATCCAGTACGAGGTGTAGTCGGCGTCCTGCGAGTCCAGGAGCTTGCGCACGCCGGCCTGCGAGGTCCGGGCCTGCTCGGTCTTGGCCTCGAAGACCTGCTCGGCCTTGGCCTCCTTGGTCCTGGCCCGGCGGGCGGCACTGAGGTCGGCGGCGCCCTTGAGGCGTACCCAGAAGGTGGCCTTGCCGTCGTCGGCCAGCTCGGCCTGGACGGTGGGACTGATCTTGTCCGCGCCGGCCGCGGCGGCCGCGGCGGACGCGCGCGCCGCCAGCGCGGGGGCGCCCAGCGGCAGGATGAGGGTGAGGACGGCGATGATCCCGGTCAGGATCGCACGCCGGCGGGGGGTGTTCGGCACACGCTCTCCTTCACACCCGGCGGGGGCGGGCCCCCGCCGGGGTAGAGCTGATCTTTACGCCTACGGGTCGAGGGTGAAGAGATCGTGTGCGCTTTGCAAGAGGTCCTGCCATAACAAGACCCGAAAAGTCATGAAATGTGATCTGGTCAGGGGCAATGTCAGGACATAGCGTCGTTTATCGGACGGTGAGCGTGTAGTCCTTGGTCACGGGCGTGCTGAGCTTGTCGTAGTCCCTGAGCTGCACGGTGAAGGTGAAGGTGCCCGCCTTGGCCGGCGTGCCGGCGAGGGCGCCGGTGAACCGGTCGAGCGTCACTCCCTCGGGCAGCGCGCCGCTCGTGACCTGCCAGTCGTAGAACGGCACGCCACCCTTGGCCGCCAGCCGCTGCTCGTACGGCCGGCCGGCGGTGGCCCGGCCGAGCGAGCCCGTCTCGATGGACGGCTTGAGGAACGGCGTGAGCTTCCGGTTGAGCTTCCAGCCGGCGTTCTCCGCGATGAGCAGGGACAGCTTGGTCAGCTCCCACCTCCTGGTCGGGAACACGTGCCGCCAGCCGCCGCTCTGCCCGCTCAGCCGGTCCCAGTACGGCTCGTCGCCGGGCACGTGGTAGCTGGAGTCGAGCGGCACCGGGTAGCCCTGGTAGTCGATGACCTCCTGGTCGTCGCGGCCCTTGCTCTCGACGTACTTCGCCATGCCCTCCCAGTCGCTGTGGTAGGCGACGGCGTGGCCGTACTCGTGCATGACCAGCCCGTGGACGTCGATGACCGAGCCGAGGTCGGTCTTGTACCAGTCCTCGTCGCCCAGCGAGGTGAACAGCTTCATGAGCTGCTCGTCGTACTCCAGGATCATGCTGGTCGAGCGGTGGTACGGCGTGGGCTTGCCGTCCTGGGTGTGGAACTTGCCGTTGATCGTCGGGAAGCCCGTCGAGTACGGCGTCTGGATGCCGCGGAAGAAGACGTACATCCCGTTGTACGGCTTGGCGTTGCTCGCCTCCACCTCGTTCTGCCAGTCGTCGCCCGGCAGCCGCGTGACCTCGTCGCCGGCCGGGACGGTGTCGAACGGCTTGAGGTCGAAGAAGGCGAACCAGTTGCGCACGGCCGTCTCGGCGGCCTTGCGGACGCCGGGGTCCGAGAAGTACTTGGTGATCGTGTCGTAGCGGTAGTCGAAGTCGATCGGGACGGTCGGCTCCAGCTTCTTCTTCTCGTCCTGCTGGACCCGGATGGGCATGGTCTGGGTGGCCGTCGCGCCGGTCGCGTCGGTGGTCTTCATGATCCACTTGTGCTGCTCGTCCTGGCCGGGACCCTGCTTGGAGTGGATGGCCAGCCGCACCACCTCCCGGTCGGCCGGCCCGGTGAGAGTGAAGGACTTCGTCGCCCCGGTCGCGGTCAGCTCGCTCGGCGTGTTGAACATCAGCCGTGACGTGCCCTCGGCCTTGAGGTCCACGGTCAGCGGGTAGGCGATGCCCGGCGTCTTGGGCGCCCGCACGGTCAGCTCGACGTACGGGTTGGCCAGGTAGCCCTGCCAGTCGACGAGCTGCACGCCGTAGCCGTTGACGTTGCGGTAGAAGATGTCGAAGACGTCGAGGTTCGGCGCGGCCTGCCGGGCCGCGAGGCCGGGAGCGGGTACCGAGAGGGCACCCAGCAGCCCGGCCAGCGCGGTGACGATGGCGGTCTTCCTCATGAGGTCCTTTCCTAGGTGTTCGCCTTGACTTCGAGCAGCCCGACCGAGCCCTGGCCGCTCTGGAGCACGACCCTGAGCCGGGTCGTGGTCACGCCGGTGAAGGTCACGTGGTTGTAGGCGTCGGCCGCGACCGGATAGGTGCCCGGGATGTCCACGTACGCCGAGCCGTTCCACTGCTGGAGCTTCCAGGAGGCGGGCAGGCGCACCCCGTCGGCGTCGTCGAAGAAGTAGACGTCGGCGGACCTGAGGGTCTGCGCGGACGGCCAGGTCAGCTCGGCCCACTGCTGGCCGGTGTTCGGCCAGGTGCCCCAGCGGGGGTTGACGGTGTCGTTCGAGCGCGGCGGGTCGATCCCGTCGTTGACGGCCGCGACGCTCTCCCAGGCCGAGGTGTACGAGGCCGACGGGGTCGCGCCGCCGGCCACGTTCACGGACGTGCCGCCGCCTCCGCCGACCGTGAGCTGGAAGGTCTTCGTGACCGGGGTGCTCAGCTTGTCGTAGTCGCGAAGGCGCACGGTGAAGCCGTACGTGCCGGCCGTCGTGGGCGTCCCGCTGATCGCGCCGGTGAAGCGGTCGAGCGACAGGCCCGGCGGCAGCGAGCCGGAGGTGACCTGCCAGTCGTAGAACGGCACGCCGCCCTTGGCGGTCAGCGTCTGCCGGTAGGCCTGGCCGGGCGACGCCTGCGGCAGGGAGGCCGTGACGATCGACGGCTTGAGGAACGGGGTGAGGTTGCGGTTCAGCTTCCAGCCGGCGTTCTCGGCGACGAGCAGGGACAGCTTGGTCATCATCCACCGGCGGGTCGGGAACAGGTGGGTCCAGCCGCCGCTCTGGCCGCTGATCCGGTCCCAGTACTTCTGGTCGCCGGGGATGTGGTAGCTGCTGTCGAGGGGCACCGGGTAGCCCTGGTACTCGACGACGTCCGGGTCGTTGCCGCCGCCCGAGACGTAGGAGCGCATGCCGGCCCAGTCGCTGTGGAAGGCGACGGCGTGGCCGTACTCGTGCATGACCAGGCCGTGGACGTCGAGGACCGGGCCCGCGATCTCGGTCTTGTACCAGTCCTCGTCGGCCAGGGAGGTGAACAGCCGCTTGCCGGCCTCGTCGTACTCGAAGATCATCGCGGTGGAGCGGTGGAGCGGGCCGGCGACCTGCGAGCCGCCTCGGGTGTGGTACTTGCCGTTGGCGGCCGGGTAGCCGGTCGAGTACGGGGACTGGATGCCGCGGAAGAACACGTACATGCCGGTGTAGGCGGAGCCGTTCGTGACGGTGATCGTGTTCTGCCAGTCGTCGCCCGGCAGGTGGTTGGTCTCGGCCCCGGCCGCCACGCTGTCGAACGGCTGGACGTCGAAGAAGCGGAACCAGTCCTTGACCGCCTCCTCGGCGGCCGTGCGGAAGGCCGGGTCGGAGAAGTAGCCGGTGATCGTGTCGTAGCGGTAGTCGAAGGTGATGGGGATCGACGGCTCCAGCGCGGTCTTCTCGTCCTGCTGCACCATGATCGGCATGCTCTGCTGGAACGTGGCTCCGCCCGCGTCCCTGACCGACAGCCGCAGCGTGTGCTGCTCGTCGGCGCCGGGCCCGCGCTTGGAGTGGATCGCCAGCTTGAACGTCTTCTGCTCGCTCGCGCTCGCGAAGGTCAGCGTCTTGGTGGCGCCGGTGGCGGTGAGCTGGCTGGGCAGGTCCATCATCAGGCGGGAGGTGCCCTCGGCCTTGAGGTCGATCGTGACCGGGAACCGGGCGTCCTGCGGGGGCTTGACGGTCAGCTCGATGTACGGGTTGGCCAGGTAGCCCTGCCAGTCCACGAGCTTGACGCCGTAGTCGTTGACGACCCTGCCGTACATGTCGACGACCTGGGCGGCGGACAGGGCGTGCGCGGCGGGCGCTCCGACGCCGAGCGGGACGAGGATCGAGGCGAGGAGCAGGACGACGGCGGCCGTTAATCGTTGCATGGGACCTCTTCTCAGTTCTTGATGCCGGTGAGCGTGACTCCTTCGATGAAGTAGCGCTGCAGGAAGAAGAAGAGCGCGATGATCGGGGCGATGACGGCCGCCGAGGCGGCCATGAGGTAGCCCCACTGCGTGATGAACACGCTCTGGAACGAGGCCAGCCCGAGCGAGAGCGTGTACTTCTCCTCGTCCTGCAGGTAGAGCAGCGGCCCCAGGAAGTCGTTCCAGGTGCCGATGAAGGTGAAGATCGTGACGACCACGATGGCCGGCTTGGACAGCGGCATGACGATCGTCCAGTAGACCCGCCACGGCGAGGCGCCGTCGATGTAGGCGGCCTCGTCCAGCTCGAACGGGATCGTCAGGAAGAACTGCCGCAGCAGGAACACGTTGAACACGCCGCCCCCCGCCCCGCCGAACCAGGCCGGCACGGTGAGCGGGACGAACGTGTCGATCGCCCCCAGCTCCTGCCACATGACGAACGTCGGGATGATCGTCACGGCGTACGGCAGCATCACGCCGGTGAGCAGCAGCGCGAAGACGGCGTTACGGCCCTTCCAGCGCAGCCGCGCGAAGCTGAAGGCGGCCACCGAGCAGGTGAACACCGTGCCGATCACGCAGACGACGGCGATGATCACGGTGTTGAGCAGGTAGAGGCCGAACGGCTGGGCGGTGAGCGCCTCGCCGAAGTTGGACCACTGGAACGGGCTCGGGATCCACTCCGGCGGGGCGACGAACATCTGGGCGTCGGTCATGAGCGCGCTGCGCACCAGCCACACGAACGGCAGGAGCGTCGGGATCGCGCCGAGGGTCAGCCCCACGTACAGCAGCGCCCTGCCGTACCGGCGCGGCCGGCGCAGCCCGGCGGTCGGCGCGACGCCCCGCGGTCGCGTCTTCTCCGGCGCCGCGAGCGCGGTCATCGGGCGCCCGCCATCTCGTAGTAGACCCAGCGCCGGGCGTTGCGGAACATGAGGAACGTCACCACCATGATGATCATGAACAGCACCCAGGCGAGGGCGCTGGCGTAGCCCATCTCGCTCTCGGTGAAGGCCTTGCGGAAGATGTAGTAGACGTAGAAGAGCGTGGCCTGGTTGGGTCCGCCCTCGGTCATCACGTACGCCTGGGTGAAGACCTGGAAGGTACCGACGACGCCGACCACCAGGTTGTAGAAGATGGTTGGGGTCATCATGGGCAGCGTCACGTGCCAGAAGCGCCGCCACGGCCCGCCGCCGTCGATCGACACGGCTTCGTACAGGTGGCGCGGCACGCCCTGGAGCCCCGCCAGGAAGATCACCATGGTGTTGCCGAAGCCCCACGTGCTCATGATGATCAGCGACGGGACGGCCATCTCCTCGCTGTAGACCCACTGCGAGGTCGGCAGGCCGGCCTCGCGCAGCAGGGAGTTGAGCAGCCCGAAGTCCGGGTTGAAGATCCAGATCCAGAGCACCACGTTGGCGATGGCCGGGACCAGCGTCGGCAGGTAGAAGATCGTCCGCCACAGCGGCAGGCCGCGGGCCTTCTGGTTGAGCAGCATGGCGACCGCGAAGCTGACGATCAGCGTGAGCGGCACCGCGCCGAGCGTGTAGTAGGTGGTGGCGCCGAGCGACTTCCAGAACAGCGGGTCGTCGGCCAGAGCCGTGTAGTTGTCCAGGCCCACGTACGTGGGCGCGCCGCCGACCTGCCAGTCGGTCAGGCTGAAGAAGAACGACGCGATCATCGGTCCGACCGTGAAGATGACGAACCCGAGGATCGCGGGCAGCGCCATGAGGACGCCCCATCGCGCCTCGAACCTGCGCATCTAGAGCTCCTGGGTGTGGTGCCAGCCCTGCAGCATCGCGGTGATCTTCGGGGCGGCCTCCTTGAGCACGTCCGCGGCGGGCCGCTTGCCCGACTCGATCTCCTGCAGCGCCGGGGTCAGCACGTCGCTGGAGATGGACGACATGTTCTTGATCCGGTTGCGCATGTCGGGGACCCCGTGCTCGCGGGTGTAGTCGACGACCGCCGTGCGGAACTCGGGCGGGTGCGCCGCGTTCTTCGTCCAGGAGTCCACGGCCGCGGAGTCCTCGTAGTACTTCTTCTCCTGCGGCATCCACAGGCCCTGCTGGTACAGGTCCACGTAGCGCGGGTCGTTGTGGAAGGCGAACAGCTCGACCGCCTCCTCCACGTGCTTGCTGCCGGCGAAGACCGCCGACGCGCCCGCCACCTGGGTCGTGGTGAACGGCTCGCCGTACTTGGGCAGCACGCCGATCCCGAAGTTCACCTTGCTCTGGTTCATGTCCAGCAGCGACCAGTGGCCGTCGACGACCATGGCCACCCGCTTGGTCTTGAGCAGCACGTTCGTGCCGGGCACGTCGTCACCGGTGGCGGCGAGCTGGCCGGGGCCGGGCATGACCCGGTGCTTGTAGATGAGGTCCTGGAGGTTCTGGAACACCTTGATCGCCTCGGGCGTGTCCAGCAGGCAGCGCTTGCCCGCCTCGTCGGCGAAGTCGGCGCCGTTGCTGCGCAGGAAGCCGTACCAGGCGGCGCCGTAGGTGATGCTGCTGGAGATGCCGAACTGCCGGATCTGCTTGGGGTCGAACCCGGACTCGTCGGGGTGCTTGCCGTTCTGGTCGACCGTCAGCTTGTAGGCGTTCTGGACGAGCTGGTCCCACGACCAGGCCGAGGCGGCGTCGGCGGGCGGCGGCGCGACGCCGGCCTCGGCCAGGGCGTCCTTGGCGTACCAGAGCAGCATGACCTCGTTGGCGGTGGCCAGACCGTGCAGCTTGTCCTGGCCGTACCACAGGTAGGCGTCGGGCAGGCAGCCGGCGAGCTGCGGGTACTTCTTCACGTACGGGAACAGGTTGACCAGCGTGCCCTGCTCGGCCAGCCGGAACGACATGCCCATGGGCACGTAGCCGACGTCGGGCACCCGGCCGCTGGCGACCAGGGTGTTGAGCTTGACGTCGTACTCGTCGGGCGTGAACAGCGCCTTGACGTTGACGCCCGCGTTCTTCTGCTCGTACTGCCGGAGCATCTTCTCCACGGCCGTCTTCTCGAAGGTGGACCCCCAGTACATGAACTGGAGCTGGGTGCCGCCCTTCGAGCCGCCGGCGCCGCCGCCCCCGCAGGCCGCCGCCGCGGCGCCGAGCGCGGCCAGCCCGCCGATCCTGAACAGATCACGTCGATTCATCTGGTGGTTCCTTACGCGAGGGGCAGCCAGACCCGCATCGCGCCCGCGCCGCGGTTGTCCCACTGGTAGTAGGGGACGGCGGTGGCGGTGACACGAGTGGGGGGCGTGCTCGTGGGGGGTGTACCGGTGTAGGCGAGGGTGGGCGGGTCGGCCGCGTACGCGCCGGCCTCGATGAGGACGGTCCGGCCGAGGCCCGGCACGTCCTCCTTGTGGACCACGCGCAGCTCGGCCCGCGGGTCGAGCGCGAGGTCGTCCACGTCGGCCCGCTGGTCGATCTGCTCGAAGCAGTAGACGAGCGGCCCGCGCTCGACGGCCGCCGTGCCGCGCACGGCGTCGATCCGCCGGTTGGGGTAGGTGAGGCGGGGCGTCAGGTCGAGGTCGAGCTCGACCGTGTCGCCGAGCCGCCACTCGCGGGTGACGACGGCGTAGCCGCGCTCGTCCGGCTCGGCCGGCACGGTCTCGCCGCCGACGGTGACGGTGGCGGCGCCGGCGCTCCAGGCGGGGACGCGCAGCGCCAGCGACCACGGGCCGGCCGGGGCCCGCTCCACGGTGAAGACCACCTTGCCGTCCCAGGGGTAGCCGGTGGCGACGGCGAGGTCCAGGTCGCCCGAGCGGATCGCGCCCGGCGCGTACTGGTGGACGTGCAGCGCCCGCTCGGCCGTCGTGGCGATGTAGTGGCCGAGGGAGGAGACCGTGCGCATGATGTTGGGCGGGCAGCAGGCGCAGGCGAACCACTCGCGCCGCCGCCCCAGGTAGGCGTCCTCGACGGTGTCGTCGCGGCGCTGGAGCGGGTTGACGTAGAAGAAGCGCAGCCCGTCGGCCGAGGTGGAGGCGGCGAAGGCGTTGTGAAGGACACGCTCGATGAGGTCGGCGTAGCGACCGTGGCCGGTGGCCAGCAGCAGCCGCCAGTTCCAGTGGATGCTGGCGATGGCCGCGCAGCTCTCGTTGTAGGCGCGGTCCGGCGGCAGCTCGTAGCGCTCGCCGAACGCCTCGCCGTCGTGGCGGGAGCCGACGCCGCCGGTCAGGTACATCTTGGTGGCGACCATGTCCTCCCAGCGGCGGACCGAGCACTCCAGCAGCGACTCGTCGCCGGTCTCCAGGTAGACGTCGACGATGCCGGCCTCCAGATAGAGCTGGCGCACGGCGTGGCCGACCGGGGTGTCGGCCTCCCTGACCGGCAGGTGGTCCTGGGCGTACAGCGGGCCCATGCCGCTGTCCTTGATCAGGCCCTTGCCGCGGTTGTCGATGAGCTTGCCCGCGAGGTCGAGGTAGGAGCGCTCGCCGGTGACCCGGTAGAGCTCCACCAGGGCGGTCTCGACCTCGGCGTGGCCGTCGATGCCGTCGTCGCCGCCCTTGAGGAACACCTCGACCAGGTGGTCGGCCAGCCTGCGCGCCACCGCCGTCAGCCGCTCGTCGCCGCCCGCCCGCGCCCCGGCCACCGCGGCCTGGAACAGGTGGCCGGCGCAGTACATCTCGTGGCTGTACTCCAGCTCGGCGTAGATCTTGTCGGGCTTGACCACCTGGTAGTGGGAGTTGAGGTAGCCGTCGGCCCGCTGCGCCCGGCCGAGCAGGGCCGCCGACTCCGCGACGAACTCCAGGTAGCCGGATCCGGGCCGGCGGGCCTGCTCCCAGGCCACCGCTTCGAGCTGCTTGTACAGGTCGGAGTCCTGGAACCGGTACCCCTGGTAGGCGCCTTCCGCCTCGCCCGCCGCCAGGCGCAGGTTCGGCACGCTGCCCGCGCGCTCCATCTGCTCCAGGCCGAGCGGGATGCTGGCCTCGCGATTGATCCGCTGCCAGCGGCCCAGCGGCCCGCCGGTGATGTCGACGTCACGGACGCCCAGCGGGCGCCACACCGCCTTGGCACCCTGGGTGGGTACGGCGGGGCCACAGACCTGAGGGGGGTTGACCATAGAGCTCCTTCACTCGCCCCGAAGGAAAATAAGGAATAGGTTTTCCTTAGGGGAACGTAGATCCAGGCCGAGGTCAGCGTCAAGAGTCTTATAGTGAGAGTGGTTGGAAAGGAAAAGGTTTGTCCTCTGAACAGGCTCATGTCGTCACCATCCGCGAGGTGGCCGCGGCCGCCGGCGTCTCCATCGGCACGGCCTCCAAGGCGCTCAACGGCCGCGGCAAGCTGCGCGAGGAGACCCGGGCCCGGGTGAGCGCGGCGGCCGAGCGCCTCGGGTTCCGCCCGAACCCGCTGGCGCAGGGCCTGCTGGCCGGCCGCACCTACACGGTGGGCCTGGTGACCGGCGACAGCTTCGGCCGGTTCAGCATCCCGGTCATGCTGGGCGCGGAGGACGCGCTCGGCGCGGGGCAGATCTCCGTGTTCATGTGCGACACGCGGGACGACCCGATCCGGGAGCAGCACTACGTGGAGCGGCTGCTGGCGCGGCGCGTGGAGGGCATCATCGTCACCGGCCGGCGCACCGAGCCGCGGCCCAGCATCGGCGCGGACCTGCCGGTGCCGGTGGTCTACGCGATGACCCAGTCCTCCGGGGACGACGACTTCTCCGTCATTCCCGACGACCGGGGCGGAGGGGCGCTCGCGGCCCGCCACCTGCTCGCCACCGGCCGCACCCGGATCGGCCACGTGACGGGCCCGGAGCGGTTCGAGGCGGCCAGGCGGCGGGCGGAGGGCATGGCGGGGGCGCTGGCCGAGGCGGGCGCCCGGCCCGCGGGCGAGCCGCTGTTCGGCGAGTGGACCGAGGAGTGGGGGCGGCAGGGGGCCGACATCCTGCTGCGGGCACACCCGGACGTGGAGGCGATCTTCTGCGGCAGCGACCAGATCGCGCGGGGGGTGTCGGAGACGTTGCGGGAGCGGGGGCTGCGCATCCCGGACGACGTGGCGGTGGTGGGCTTCGACAACTGGGAGCCCATGGTGGAGGGCAGCCGCCCGCCGTTGACGACCGTGGACATGAACCTGGGCGAGATCGGCCGGATCGCGGCGGAGCACCTGCTGGAGGCGATCGGCGGCGCACCGCGGGCCCGCGGGGTGCTCACGGTGCCGTGCAGCCTCGTCCTGCGCGAGTCCACCCGCGTCAACCCGGCCTGACCCCGTACCTCATGGGGTGACAGGCACGATCCGGGCCTCCTGGAGGGCGCCGTGGTCGATCGTCAGCAGGCCGACCGTGCCATGGGGCTGGCGGCGGCGGTCCGTCGGCGAGCCCGGATTGAAGATGCGCAGGCCGTCGCCCGCCTCGTCCATCGGGATGTGGGAGTGGCCGAAGACCACCAGGTCCGCGCCGGGGAAGCGGCGGCGCAGCCGGGGCAGGCGGCCCTTGGCCGGTCCGCTGTCGTGGATCATGCCGACCCGCAGGCCGTCCAGGGTCAGCTCCAGCGTCTCGGGCGCGGTCACGTCCGGGCCGTCGTTGTTGCCCTTGACGACGTGGACGGGCGCGTACGCCGCCAGCTCGTCGAGCACGGAGGCGACGCACACGTCCCCGGCGTGCAGGATCACGTCGGCGCCGCGCAGGTGCCCGGCCACCCGGGGCGGGCACGAGCGCCAGCGGCGGGGCGCGTGCGTGTCGGAAAGGACCACCACTCTCACGCCTCTCCCCTGCCCGCTTCCCCCGGAAGGGCACCCCCTACGAAAGTCTCCCGGCCCCATCCCGATGACCGATCCGCCGGGAGAGGACCGGGTCATAGTGTCCGATCATGCGCAAAGCCATCCAGGTGACGGGTCTGATCCTGCTGCTCCAGGGCGTCAGCGGCGCCATCGACCATCTGGCCGTCCAGCCGTTCATGGGCTTGTTCCTGAACTTCTTCAACCGGGTGATCGTGCCCCGGGTGGATCTCCTGGCCGCCCAGCCGCTGTTCGCCAACCTCGCCCTGGCGGTGCTCGGCCTCGTCATGATCATCGCGGCCGCGCGGTCGTAGCTCGCGGGCAGGTCCAGGCCCGCCCTAGCTTGCCTACCAAGCGTTTGGTTGAATCCGGGGATGGACCCTCACGAGATCGCCGACCGGCTGGAGATCATCGACCTGCTGGGCCGCTACGCCCGCGCCGTCGACTCCGGCCGGTGGCACCTCCTCGACGACGTCTTCACCCCCGACGCCGTCATCGACTACCGCTCCGCGGGAGGCATCCGGGGCAGCCGCGCCGAGGTCACGGCGTGGCTGGCCGAGGTGCTGTCCGGGTGGCCCGGCCGGCTGCACCTGATCGGCTCCGTCACCATCCGCTTCGACGGGGCCGGCGTCGACGGACGGGACGAGGCCGCGGTGAGCGCCGCGTTCACCGACACGCTGGCCCCGTCACGCGAGATGGTGACGGCTGACACCGCCGGGCTGCTGCGGGGCGGCGGCTGGTACCACCACCGCGTGTGCCGCACCACTGACGGCTGGCGCAGCCGCGAGCTGGTCGAAGAGCAGTCCTGGCGGACCGTGACCGGTCGCCGGGCGTCCCCATCGTGATGCTTGACGCTTCGCCGGTCGGCCGGAGCGGCCGGGAGCCTCTTGGCATGGGTACGGAAGGAAATACTCAGGCGAACGTTCCGGCCGGGGATGTCAAGACGACGGGGGCGGCTCCGACCAACCAGTCGAAGGGCCCGGCCGGGCTCGCGAACCACGAGGAGTACGAGATGAAGTTCCTGATCAGCATGCACATCAACCCGAACGTGCTGGACGCGCTGACCGACGAGGAGAAGGCGGCGATCGGTGACGGCCACGGCAGGTTCATGGAGGCGGTGAAGAAGTCCGGCGAGCTGATCACCACGCAGGCGCTGGTCGACCCGTCACAGGCCGCCGTGGTCTCCGTGCGCAACGGCCAGCCGGTCGTGACCGACGGCCCCTTCCTGGAGGCGAAGGAGTATCTGGGCGGCTTCTACCTGATCGACTGCGAGAACAAGGAGCGGGCGATCGAGCTGGCGGCGCAGATCCCGGACGCCGCGATCGAGGGGCTGGGCATCGAGGTGCGGCAGGTGATGTTCGCTGACGGACAATTGGAGGCATGACAGCACCAGCCATCGAGGACCTGCTGCGTGAGCTCACGCCGCAGGTCCTCGGCACGTTGATCCGCCGGTACGGCCAGTTCGAAGGGTGCGAGGACGCCGTCCAGGAGGCCGTCCTCGCCGCCACCGTGCAGTGGCCGGCCGAGGGGGTGCCGGGCAACCCGCGCGGCTGGCTGGTGACTGTCGCGTCCCGGCGGTTCATCGACCAGATACGCAGCGACCACGCGCGCCGCGAGCGGGAGTCGGCGACGGCCGGCGAGGTGGTGCCCGAGGACGTGCCGGACACCGACGACACGCTCGTCCTGCTGTTCCTGTGCTGCCATCCGACGCTGACCGCCTCCTCCCAGACCGCCCTGACGCTGCGGGCGGTCGGCGGCCTGACCACTGCCGAGATCGCCCGCGCGTTCCTGGTGCCGGAGGCCACGATGGCGGTCAGGATCAGCAGGGCCAAGCAGCGCATCAAGGCCGCCGGCAGCTCCTTCAGCCTGCCGGACGGCGCGGAGCGCGAGGAGCGGCTGCGGGTCGTCCTGCACGTGCTCTACCTGATCTTCAACGAGGGCTACACGGCCTCCTCGGGCAGCGAGTTGCACCGCGCCGACCTCGCGCACGAGGCCATCCGGCTGACCAGGATGGTGCACGCGCAACTGCCCGAGGACGGTGAGGTGGCCGGGCTGCTCGCGTTGATGCTGCTGACCCACGCCCGCCGGGAGGCACGGACGACCGCGGCCGGCGACCTGGTGCCGCTGGACGAGCAGGACCGTACGCGGTGGGACCGCGCGCTGATCGAGGAGGGCAGCGAGCTGGTCAAGGCGTCGCTGGCCGGCCCGGCGCTGGGGCCCTACCAGTTGCAGGCCGCCATCGCCGCCACGCACGCCGACGCGGCCACGGCCGAGGAGACGAACTGGCCGCAGGTGCACGCCCTCTACCTCATCCTGGAACGGATAGCGCCCAACCCGATGGTCACCCTCAACCGGGCGATCGCGCTCGCCGAGATCGAGGGCCCGGCGGCCGGCCTGGCCCTGCTGTCCACCTTGGACGGTGACGAGCGGATGGCCCGGCATCACCGGTTGCTGTCCGTACGGGCGCATCTGCTGGAGAAGACCGGCGACCCGGCCGGGGCGTACGAGCACTACCGGCGCGCCGCGAAGGCCACAGCGAGCCTCGCCGAGCAACGCTACCTGGAGTCCCGAGCCGGCCGGCTGAGACCGTAGAGCCGGCCCCGGCGACCGGGATCCGATTCACGGCCTCATGCCGTTCGGGAATCCGGTCCAGCGCAGCTCGGCCGGGAGGTGGCTCATGTCGTTGAACATCACGATCGTGGGCGGCAGGCCGGTACGGTACTCGATGACCGTCAGCGCGGTGTTGGCGCTGTTCAGCCCGAGCCACCGGGATGGCGGCGCGTCCAGTGCGTGCCGCACCAGCCACGCGATCGGGTAGGCGTGCGTCACCAGGACGTCGTGCGTGTCGGACCGGGTCCCAGTCGTGGTCATGTCGGGCGCCTTCGCGAACCGGGCGACCAGGGCCGCGGCGAGCCTTCGGCCCGAGGCCGCCTCGGCGTCGTCGTAGCCGTCGAAGAAGCCGGTCCAGGACGGGGGTGTCTCGGCCGTGCTGGGAACGTAGGGCACATGATCGACCAGCTCGGCGGCCCCGGCCACGGGCACGCCCGGCAGCTGCCGGGCGAGTTCGTGTGCGCTCGCCACGGCGCGTGGCAGCGGAGAGTGCCACACGGCGTCGATCGGTAGACCGGCGAGCCGTTCGCCCAGCAGGCCCGCCTGCCGGCGCCCGGCGCCGGTGAGCTCCCCGAACGCGTCGGCCGCGCCGTGTCGGGCCAGATAGAGGTGTCGCGTCGTCATGAGGCGTTGGTCGTCGTGACGATGCCGTTGGTGCCGTCGATGGTGATGAGGGTGTCGTCGTGGAGCCTGCTCGTCGCGTTCGGGACGCCGAGGACGGCGGGGATGGCGTGCTCACGGGCGACGATCGCGGCGTGGGAGAGCACGCCTCCCGTTTCGGTGACGACGCCGGCGGCGATGCGCAGCAGCGGCGTCCACGCGGGGTCGGTGTAGGGGCAGACGAGGATGTCGCCCCGGTGCACGCGCGCGAAGTCTCCGGGACCGCGGACGATCCTCGCGGCGCCGGTCGCGGTCCCGTGACTGCCGGGTGTCCCGGTGAGTGTGGCGCCTGCTGTCCCCGAGGCTGCGGAAGGTCGGAGCAGTGGTGGCGGTGGGGGTGCGGCGGTGACCGGTCGTGCTTGCAGGATCCAGGCGCGGCCGTCGAGGATCGCCCACTCGATGTCCTGCGGCCCGCCCATCACCGCGGCGACCTCCTCTCCCAGCTCGGCGAGCCGCGTGACGGTCGCGTCGTCGATCGCCGGTCGGTCCCGGATGCCGGCGGGCACGTCGCTGACCACGAGCCGCGCGCCGCGCCGGTCGAGGCGGGTCGGTTTGTCCGCGACGGTGCGTGTGACCGACCCGTCGCCGGCGACGCGGTAGGTGTCGGGAGTGACCGTGCCCCCGACGACGGTGGGGCCCAGGCCCCACGACGCCTCGATCCGGGTCGCGTCGTCCGGGCCCGCGGGTGTGAACATGACCCCGGACACCTCGGCGTCCAGATGGCGTTGGACGATGACGGCCATCGCAGGATCGTCGGACGGCCGCTCGTCGCGGCCGGAGACGGCCCGGTAGCCGATGGCACGTGGAGAGAACAGTGAGGCCCAGCAGGCGCGTACGGCGTCGGCGACCTCGCCGGCCCCGTGGACGGCGAGGAAGCTCTCGTGCTGACCGGCCGCCGATGCCTGACCGGTGTCCTCGTTCGACGCCGATGATCTCACCGCCACAGGGCCGCCGAGCCCGTCGAGTGCGCGTCCCAGCGCGTCGATCACGTCGGCGTGGAGGGGGCGGGTCTCGATCCCCTGCCGCACGGCGTCAAGACCGTCCGGCTCGCCGGCGAACCGTCCGAGGTCCAGGTCGCGGACGGCGGCGCGGTAGGCGGAGAACGAGACGACGAAGCCGTCGGGAACCGGCAGGCCCGCGCGGAGCAGCGCGCCCAGTGCGCCGGCCTTGCCGCCGCAGGTATCGGCGACAGCCTCGCTGAGGGGTAGGATCATCCCGGCCTTTCAATAAATTATTGACAATATTTTGTTGAGTATGGATCGTAGGTGGCATGTCACGCAAGCAGGACCACGCTCACCCGGCGCACGCCGACCACATCCAGGCCCGGCGTGAGCACGAGGCGCAACAGCGTCTTCTGAGCCTGGGCGCGGACGCGCTCGACGCCCGTCCGTGGCGGCCCCCGCCCGCCCCGCCGACGGCGGTCGACCTCGCGCACTTCGCCGTCTGGCGCCACGCCGACCTGGACCCGGAGGACATCCTGAGCACGCTCACCCTCCTGCCCGCCGCACGCGCCGAAGTCGAAGGACTCGAATCCGCCCTGCTGTTCATCGCCCGGAGCGCGGGACTGACCTGGGCCCAGATGGCGCAGGCGATGGGGTTCAACTCCCCGCAGGCGTGCCAGCAGCACTACAACCGCCTCACGGCACGACAGGACGCCGACTCGTGACACCGGACTCTCCGCCCGACCTCCTGGCCCTGCACGCCGTCCGCATCACCGGGTTCGCGGACACACCGGTGATCGCTCAGCGGTACGGCCTCGACCCGGCTGAGACGAGAGAGGCGCTGCTCGACGCCGAAGCACGTGGCTGGGTCGAGCACACCGCCTTCGCCGGCACCGGGGGCTGGTCGCTGACCGAACGGGGCCGGGCGGAGGACGAGCGCCGGCTCGCGGCCGAGCTCGCCAGCGTCGGCGGCACCGACGAGGTCCGTGACGCCTACCGCGCGTTCCTCCCGCTGAACGCGCTCCTGCTACGAGCCTGCACCGACTGGCAACTCCGGCCCACCGCCGGAGATCGGCTCGCCGTCAACGACCACTCCGACCCCGTATGGGACGCCGGAGTCCTCCACGAGCTCACCGGCATCGACCGCGCGCTCGGGCCGCTCGCGGACCGGCTCGGGGGCGTCCTCACACGGTTCCGCGGCTACGACACGCGCTTCACCACAGCTCTGGCGCGCGCCCGAGCCGGGGAGAGCGCCTGGGTGGACCGCACCGACGTCGACTCCTGCCATCGCGTCTGGTTCGAGCTCCACGAGGACCTCATCGCCACGCTCGGCCTGGACCGCCACACGCAACCCTGACCCCACACTCCCCCGCCTCTCCGGCCCGCCACCTGCCCGTCGCTGGGCCGGCAGGGCCCGTTCTGGACGGTCGCCCGCCAGGAGCATCCGACCTCCACGACGAGCAGCACGCGACCGCATTCGTCCTGGCGGCACGGCCGAGCGGCGCTACTTCGTGATCCTGGTCGCAACGTCCAGGTGTGGTGCGGATCTCGGGCCCGCGCCGGCGGCCATGTGGCCGGTGGGCGTCGCCTGGAGCACTCCCTCCAACGCGCGTGGATGGCTGACTTGGCCGGGAGCGAGCAGCCGCTGCCTGCTCCGGACGGCCGCATCGTCGGCGCTCGTGAGCTGCTCGGTTCACAGCCCGATGGTGGACTTGGCGCCCATGTAGGAGCCGGCTCCGGGGAATCCGGCCTGGGCGAGCTCGGTGAAGCGGCGGCTGAATCCCAGTGACGGCAGGTCGCTGATGGGCACGAAGCGCACGCCCCGGATCGGTCTGGTGTCCGCGCCGTCGACGGCACCGAGGCTGCCGCCGGTCCGCGCCGCCTCGAAGGTGATGTGAACAACGTGGGTGTCGCCGCCAGGCAGGTGATCGCACAGGTACAGCAGCCGGCCGGCGTTCACCTCGATGCCGGTCTCCTCCCTCATCTCCCGCGCCAGCGCCTGGCTGAGCGGCTCGCCGTGCTCGACCTTCCCGCCGGGCAAGGACCAGGAGCGGCCGGTGTCGGTGTCCTGGTCCAGCAGCAGAATCCGCTCGTCCTCGATGAGGACGCCGGTGACGCGCACCTTCAGCACCCCGGCAACGTACCGCAGGCATCCTGGCCTCGTGGGGGCGCTGTCTGCCGACGAGTGGCTTCCGCATCACCCGCTCGATCGCGAGCGCTGAGACCGCGTCCGGCGACGGGAAGCGTCTCCTCCCAGGAGACGTCCAGGTAATACAGCGCGGTCTTGCCGCGGTGGTCACGGCGCAGGTCGCTCAACATCCCCCCATACCGGCCGGCGGTCAGGACACCCTCCACCAGCACGTGACAGCCGGCGTCCAAGGCGTGAGGCCGAATGTTCACCGCGCCTGGCCTGTCCAGCTCCCGCAGGATGTCGCGCCGACGAGATACGGGCCGGCCTCTCGCCCGTCGAGGTGGCCGGCGCTCGGGGGTCCGGGGGCCGGAGGCACCCGGCCAGGGGGTGTGGGGGAGCTCGGCTCCCCCACTGTCACAGCCCGAACCCCGTCGCGCGAAGCGCGCCCCTCCGTGAGGACCTTGCCTTCGAGGCCCCGTTCCCTGGTTCTCACAGCGCGATTGTTGCGGCCGTGTTTCGCTCGTTACCCATGTGTGCGCTTTGTTACAGGCGTGCGACACACGTAACCGCAGCACCGCCACGGACCGTCAGAGTGCGTAACCCGCCCTTCCTAGGCTCGCAGCCAGAAAGATCGAGCGTAGGAGGAGATGATGGCGCGGTGGCTCGCCGAATGGCACCCCGATGACGAGACCTTCTGGGAGACCAGAGGGAAGAGGATCGCACGGCGGAACCTCATCTTCTCGATCTTCGCCGAGCATCTCGGCTTCACCGTGTGGACGCTCTGGAGCATCGTGGCGACCAGGATGGGCGCCTACGACTTCTCCACCGACCAGCTCTTCTGGCTGGTGGCGCTGCCGAACCTGATCGGTTCGGCGCTGCGAGTGCCCTACACCTTCGGCCCGGCCAGGTTCGGCGGGCGTACCTTCACCACCTTCAGCGCGCTCATGCTGCTCATCCCGGCGGTGCTCCTCGGGGTGGCGGTGAACAACCCGGGCACGCCGTACTGGCTGTTCCTGGTGATCGCGGCGCTGGCCGGGGTCGGCGGCGGCAACTTCGCCTCCAGCATGGCCAACATCACCTACTTCTACCCCCGCTCCAAGCAGGGCGTCGCCCTCGGCCTCAACGCGGCCGGCGGCAACATCGGCGTCAGCTCCGTGCAGCTCGTCATGCCGCTGGTGATCGGCGGGCTCGGGCTGGCCGCGGCCGGCTGGTTCTGGGTGCCGTTCATCCTGGTGGCCGCCGGCTGCGCCTGGTTCTTCATGGACAACCTGACCACCGCCAAGGCCAGCCCCCGCGAGCAGCTCGCCGTCGCCGGACGGGCGCAGACCTGGATCATGTCGTTCCTCTACATCGGCACGTTCGGCTCGTTCATCGGCTACTCGACGGCGTTCCCGCTGCTGGCCAAGAGCCTGTTCCCGGACTCCCCGTGGGCGGCGGTGGCCTTCGCCGGGCCGCTGGTCGGCTCCCTCATCCGGCCCGTCGGCGGCTGGCTGGCCGACCGCCTCGGCGGCGCGCCGGTCACGCTGTGGAACTTCGCCGGCATGGGCGTGGGCGTCACGCTGGTCTGGCTCGCCGTCGACTCGGGCGCGTTCTGGCCGTTCTTCCTGGCCTTCCAGACGCTGTTCATCACCGCGGGCATCGGCAACGGCTCGACATACCGGATGATCCCCGCGATCTTCCAGGCCAAGGCGGTCGCCGAGCGCGGCGAGGGCGAGGAGGCTCTCCTGTACGGCAAGCGGCAGGCGTCGGCGGCGATCGGCATCATCTCCGCGGTCGGCGCGCTCGGCGGGTTCCTCATCAACCGGGCGTTCGGCATGTCGTTCGCGCAGACCGGCAGCCCGGCGACGGCACTGGCCGCCTTCGGCGCCTTCTACGTGTCCTGCTTCGTCCTGACCTGGTGGTGCTACACCCGGACCGTCGGCGTCTCGCGCGTCGCCAGCCTCGCCCACGCCAGGGTCTGAGACATGATCGAGCTTCCCGTGCTGAGCCACTGCCCGTACTGCGCCCTGCAGTGCGGGATGGCGATCACCGCCGAGGCGGTGATCAGTCCCAGGACCGACATCCCGGCCAACGCCGGCGGCGCCCTGTGCCAGAAGGGGTGGACCGCGGCCGAGCTGCTCACCGGCGGCGAGCGCCTGACCAGCCCGCTGCTGCACGGCAGGCCCGTCTCGTGGGAGACCGCCCTCGACCACGTGGCCGGCCGGCTCTCCGAGATCCGCGCCGAGCACGGCCCCGACGGCGTGGCCGTGTTCGGCGGCGGCGGGCTGACCAACGAGAAGGCCTACCAGCTCGGCAAGTTCGCCCGGGTGGTGCTGGGCACCAGTCAGATCGACTACAACGGCCGCTTCTGCATGTCCTCGGCCGCGGCCGCCTCCAACCGGGCGTTCGGCATGGACCGCGGGATGCCGTTCCCGATCACGGACCTCGCGCAGGCCGACGTCGTGCTGCTGGCCGGCGGCAACGTGGCCGAGACCATGCCGCCGTTCGTCCGGCACCTGGACGGGCCGCGGCTCATCGTCATCGACCCGCGCCGCACGGCGACCGCCAAGCTCGCCTGGCTGCACCTGCAGCCCACCCCCGGCACCGACCTCGCGCTGGCGCTCGGCCTGCTGCACCTGGCCATCGCCGACGGGCTCGTGGACGAGGAGTACGTCGCCGCCCGCACCTCCGGCTTCGAGGCGGTGCGCACCTCGCTCTCCTCCTGGTGGCCGGAGCGGGTCGAGCGGATCACCGGCGTGCCGGTGCCCCGCATGCGGCAGGCCGTCCGGGCGCTGGCCTCGGCGCAGCGGGGCGTCGTGCTCACCGGCCGCGGCGCCGAGCAGCACGCCAAGGGCACCGACACCGTCACCGCGTTCATCAACCTGGCGCTCGCGCTGGGTCTGCCCGGCCGGCCCGGCTCCGGGTACGGCTGCCTGACCGGGCAGGGCAACGGCCAGGGCGGCCGCGAGCACGGCCAGAAGGCCGACCAGCTCCCCGGCTACCGCAAGATCGACGACCCGGCGGCCCGCGAGCACGTCGCCCGGGTGTGGGGCGTGTCCCCCGAGGACCTGCCCGGCGCCGGCCGCTCGGCCTACGAGCTGCTGGACGCGCTCGGCACCCCGGAGGGGCCGCGGGCGCTGCTGCTGTTCGGCTCCAACCCGGTGGTGTCGGCGCCCCGCTCCGGGCACGTCACCGACCGGCTGCGCGCCCTGGACCTGCTGGTGGTGGCCGACGTCGTGCTGTCGGAGACCGCCGCCATGGCCGACGTCGTCTTCCCCGTCACGCAATGGGCGGAGGAGACCGGCACCATGACGAACCTGGAGGGCCGGGTGCTGCTTCGCCGCCAGGCCGTCGCCCCGCCCGACGGCGTCCGCAGCGACCTGGAGCTCTTGCAGGGCCTGGCCAAGCGGTTCGGCCACGCCTACTCCGCCGATCCGCGCGAGGTGTTCGACGAGCTGCGCCGGGCCAGCGCGGGCGGGATCGCCGACTACGCGGGCATCACGTACGAGCGGATCGAGCGGGAGAAGGGCGTCTTCTGGCCCTGCCCCTCCCCCGAGCACCCTGGCACGCCGCGGCCGTTCCTCGACCGGTTCGCCACCCCGGACGGCCGGGCCCGGTTCGTCGCGGTCGAGCACCGCCCCGCCGCCGAGGAGATCGACGAGGACTACCCCCTCTACCTCACGACCGGCCGCGTGCTCGCTCAGTACCAGAGCGGCGCCCAGACCCGGCGCATCGCCCCGCTGGCCGAGGCGGCGCCCGAGCCGTTCGTGGAGCTCCACCCGGACCTCGCCGGCGAGCTGGAGATCAGCGCGGGGGACATGGTGCGGGTCAGCAGCCGGCGGGGCGACAGCCAGGCAGTGGTCAGGATCAGCGACGCGATCAGGCGCGACACGGTGTTCATGCCGTTCCACTGGGAGGGCGCCAACCGCCTGACCAACCCCGCGCTCGATCCCGTCTCCCGGATGCCTGAGTTCAAGGTGTGCGCCGTCAAAGTGGAGAGGGTCGCATGAGACTCGTCGTCGTAGGGAACGGCATGGCCGGCTCACGCCTGGTCAGCGAGGTGCGGGCACGTGACCCGCACATCACGGTCACGGTGCTCGGCGCCGAGACGTCCCAGCCGTACAACAGGGTGCTGCTGTCCAACGTGCTCGCCGGGACCACCCGGCCCGACCAGGTGCGCCTGGTCGACCCGGCGTGGTACGCCGCGCACCGGGTGGAGGCGGCGTTCGGCAGCGCCGTCACGTGCCTCGACCGGGACACCCGCTCGGTGATCACCGAGGACGGGCGCCGCGTGCCGTACGACGTGCTCGTGCTGGCCACCGGCAGCGAGGCGATCGTGCCCCGGCTGCCCGGCGTGGAGCGGGCGATCCCGTTCCGCACGCTGGACGACTGCGGGCGCATCCTGAAGGCCGCCGAGCACAGCCGGCGGGCCGTGGTCATCGGCGGCGGGCTGCTCGGCATCGAGGCCGCCCGCGGCCTGGCGGGGCGCGGCCTGCCCGTGACGCTGCTGCACCTGGCCGGCCACCTCATGGAGCGCCAGCTCGACGTGGAGGCCGGGCAGGTGCTCGGCGAGACGCTGGCCGGGCTGGGCGTGGACATCCGCACCGGCGTGAGCGCCGAGGCGGTGCGCGAGGACGGCGTCGCCCTGGCCGGCGGCGAGCTGGTCGAGGGCGACCTCGTGGTGCTGGCCTGCGGCGTCCGCCCGGTCACGGGCCTGGCCGCCGACGCCGGGCTGGAGGTGCGGCGCGGCGTCGTCGTGGACGACGAGATGCGCACCGACGACCCGTCGATCTTCGCCATCGGCGAGTGCGCCGAGCACGACGGCACCGTGTACGGCCTGGTGGCGCCCGCCTGGGAGCAGGCCACGGTGGCGGCCGACGTCATCACCGGCGGCAAGGCCCTCTACCGCGGCTCGCGGCTGGTGACCCGGCTGAAGGCCAAGAGCGTGGAGCTGGCCGCGATGGGCGAGACACAGCTCACCGAGGAGCACGCCGAGGTGGTGCGCTTCAGCCACCGGGCGCGCGGCACCTACCGCAAGCTCGTCATCCGTGACGGGCGGCTGGTGGGCGCGATCCTGCTGGGCGAGAGCGACGCGGTCGGGACGGTGACGCAGCTCTTCGACCGGGGCGGCGCCCTGCCGGGCGACCGGGCGGGGCTGCTGTTCCCCGGCCTGTCGTCGGCGGCGCACGTGGCCGACAGCCCGACGCTGATGCCGGACGCGGCCAAGGTGTGCCAGTGCAACAACGTGACCAAGGGCCAGATCCGGGCGTGCTGGGAAGCCGGCGCGCGGGACGTGGCCGGGATAGCGGCGGCGACGAGGGCCACGACCGGCTGCGGCACCTGCCGCGACGCGGTCGAGGGCATCGTCGGCTGGCTGTGTGAGCAGGAAGGGGTTTCGGCATGACCGGAGTCGTCGTCGCGGGATACGGGCCCACCGCCCACCGGTTCGTCGAGGCGCTGCGCGAGCGGGGCTTCGACGGCCGGATCACGGTCATCGGCGAGGAGCCCCGCCCGGCCTACGACCGGGTGGCGCTGACCTCGTACCTGACCGGGACGAGCATGGAGGAGCTCACCTACGAGGTGCCCGACGGGGTCGAGACCCGACTGGGGACCCGCGTCACCGGGATCGACCGGGAGGCGCGCGTGGTCACCACGGCCGACGGCGCGAGCGTGCCGTACGAGGTGCTGGTGCTGGCCACCGGGTCGGCGCCGTTCGTGCCGCCGGTGCCGGGCGCGGAGCACGCCTTCGTCTACCGCACCATCGACGACCTCGACGCGATCCGCGAGGCGTCGGAGGGGGCGTCGGAGGGCGTGGTCGTCGGCGGCGGGCTGCTCGGCCTGGAGGCGGCCGACGCGCTGCGCGGCCTCGGCCTGCGCACGCACATCGTCGAGATGAGCCCGTGGCTGATGCCGCGCCAGGTGGACGAGGGCGGCGGCTCGGTGCTGAAGGGCCACATCGAGGGGCTGGGGCTGAGCGTCCACGCCGGGGCGGGCGTCCAGGAGATCGTCACCGACGCCGGCGGGCGGGTCACCGGCCTGCGCAAGCCCGACGGCACGCTGCTCGACGCGCAGATCGTCGTCTTCTCGGCGGGGATCAGGCCGCGCGACGAGCTGGCCCGCGCCAGCGGGCTCGACGTGGGCGAGCGCGGCGGCATCGTGGTCGACGAGGGCATGCGCACCTCCGACCCGGCCATCTACGCGATCGGCGAGTGCGCGCTGGCCGGCGGCCAGGTGTACGGCCTGGTCGGGCCGTGCAACACGATGGCCGAGGTGGCCGCCGACCGCGTGCTCGGCGGGACGGCCGGCTTCGAGGGGGCCGACCTGTCGACCAAGCTCAAGCTGCTGGGCGTCGAGGTGGCGCAGTTCGGCGCGATGAGCGGGGCGCTCGACGTCACCTACATGGACCCGGTGGGCGGCGTCTACAAGAAGCTGTTCATCAGCGACGACGCGCGGACGCTGCTCGGCGGCATCTGCGTCGGCGACGCCTCGCCGTACGCGACGCTGCGGCCGTTCGTCGGCAAGGCCCTGCCCGCCGCGCCGGCCGACCTGCTGTTCACCGGGGCGGGGGCGGCCGGGCTGGACCTGCCCGACGACGCGCAGGTCTGCTCCTGCAACAACGTGAGCGCGGGCGCGGTCCGCATGGCCATCGCCGACAAGGGCGTGACCGACGTCCCCGGCGTCAAGGCGTGCACCCGGGCCGGCACCACGTGCGGAAGCTGCGTGCCGATGCTCAAGCAGCTCCTGGAGAAGTCGGGCGTCGAGATCAGCAAGGCGCTGTGCGAGCACTTCACGTACTCGCGGGCCGAGCTGTTCGACATCATCCGCGTGCGCGGCGTCACGACGTTCTCCGAGCTGATCGCCAACCACGGGACCGGGCGCGGCTGCGACATCTGCAAGCCCACGGTGGCCTCGATCCTGGCCTCGCTGCACAACGGGCACGTGCTGGAGGGCGAGCGGGCGGCGCTGCAGGACACCAACGACGCGTATCTGGCCAACATCCAGAAGAACGGCACCTACTCGGTCGTCCCGCGCATCCCGGGCGGCGAGATCACGCCGGACAAGCTCATCGTGATCGGTGAGGTGGCCCGCGACTTCGGCCTCTACACCAAGATCACCGGCGGGCAGCGGATCGACCTGTTCGGCGCCCGCGTGGAGCAGCTCCCGGAGATCTGGAAGCGGCTCGTCGACGCCGGGTTCGAGTCGGGCCACGCGTACGGCAAGGCGCTGCGCACGGTCAAGTCGTGCGTCGGCTCCACCTGGTGCCGCTACGGCGTGCAGGACTCGGTGGGCCTGGCCATCGCCCTGGAGCTGCGCTACCGCGGCCTGCGGGCGCCGCACAAGCTGAAGTCGGCGGTGTCGGGCTGCGCCCGCGAGTGCGCCGAGGCCCGCTCGAAGGACTTCGGCATCATCGCCACCGAGCAGGGCTGGAACCTGTACGTCGGCGGCAACGGCGGCTTCAAGCCCCGCCACGCCGACCTGTTCGCCTCCGACCTGTCCACCGACGAGCTGATCAGGACCATCGATCGGTTCGTCATGTACTACATCCGCACGGCCGACCGGCTCCAGCGCACCGCCGCCTGGGTCGAGTCCATCGAAGGCGGTCTCGACCACGTCCGCGACGTGATCGTGAACGACTCGCTGGGGCTGTGCGCCGAGCTGGACGCCCAGATGGCGCACCACGTGACCACGTACCAGGACGAGTGGCGCGCCACCATCGAGGACCCGGAGAAGCTGAGCCGTTTCGTCAGCTTCGTCAACGCCCCCGGCGTCCCCGACCCCTCGATCGTCTTCGACCGCGAACGTGACCAGATCAAGCCGATGGTGGTGACCCCGTGACTGTTCTCATGAGCTGGACGACCGTGTGCGACTACCCCGTACTGCTGCCGGAGCGCGGCGTGTGCGCTCTGGTGGACGGCGAGCAGGTGGCCCTCTTCCGTACCTTCGACGGCGCCGTGTACGCGATCGGCAACCGCGACCCGTTCAGCGGCGCCTGGGTGCTCTCCCGGGGCATCGTCGGCACGCGGGGCGGCGAGCCGACGGTGGCCTCTCCGCTGCACAAGCAGGTGTTCTCCCTCGTCACCGGCCTCTGCCTGGACGAGCCGGGCGTGGCGGTGCCGACGTACCCGGTCCGGGTGGTGGACGGCCGGGTGGAGGTCGGCGCGCGGGCCGGCCTGCCGGAGCAGACCGGCCCGCTCAAGGTGCTGGAGGCGGTGTCAGGGCGCGCTCTCGTTGACGCACCGTAGGACGGGGTGGCCGGTCAGGTCGCCGGGGTTCAGCTCCTGACCGGTCGCCACGGTGAACGTGGCCGACTCCCCCGGCAGCAGGGTGACGAGCATGTCGTCCACCGAGGCGGCGGGGTCCAGCCGGTCGGGGAACAGCGCGAGCTCGCGCAGCACCGTCCGGGCGGTGACCGTGACCCGGTAGCCGCCCTCGACCGGCTCGGCGCGCGCCTCGTAGGCGGCCGGCGGGAAGTCGACGGCGGTGTCCTCGGCGAAGAACGCCACGGTGCGCGCCTCCCCGAGCCGGGCGACCAGCAGCTCGCGCCGCGGGTCGCCGGGAACCGCCACGGGCGGGGGCAGCGGGATCCGCGCGACCGAGCGGGGCGCCACGTCCACCGGGACGGACTCCTTGGCCAGCGGCTCGCCGCCGAGGCCGTGCCGTACGAGCCGCAGCTCGCCCCGCCAGGGCCGGTCCGTGTCGTTGACGACGGCGGCCTCGCCGTCCAGCAGGGCCAGCAGCCGGTCGCCGTAGACGCGGCGCAGCGCGTACCACAGGGGCTTGCGCCGGCCGTCGCCGTCCACCGCGGCCCAGGAGGTGACCGGCCAGCAGTCGTTGAGCTGCCAGAGGATCGTGCCGGAGCAGTGCGGGGCGAGCGCGCGGAACCGCTCGATGCCGTAGGCGACGGCCCGTGCCTGGTTGAGCTGGGTGAGGTAGTGCCAGGCGTCGAACGTGGCGGGCCGCGGCAGGTGGTCGCCGAGGCCGCGCAGCAGCTTGCCGTTGCCGTCGTCGGCCTTCTGGTGGTGCAGGACGAGCGGGGCGTCGGGGGTCAGCTCGCCGCCGATGGCGCGGCGCATGGTCGCGTACGCCGCCGGGCCCTGGAAGCCGAACTCGGCGACGAAGCGCGGGGTGTAGGCGGCGTAGCGGGTGTAGTCCTCGCGGTTCCACACGTCCCAGATGTGGATGGTGCCGGCCGCCGGGTCGTTGGGCGGCAGCTCGGGCGACCCCGAGTAGGGGCTGCCCGGCCAGTACGGGCGGCCGGGGTCGAGCTCGGCGACGATCGACGGCAGCAGGTCGTGGTAGAAGCCGGCCCCCCAGGTACGGCCCTCCAGGCGCTCGGGCCAGCCCCAGTCGGCGTGGCCCTCCAGGTTCTCGTTGTTGCCGCACCACAGGACGAGGCTGGGGTGGGGGGCCAGGCGGGTGACGTTCTCGCGGGCCTCGGCCTCCACCTCGGTGCGGAACGGCTCCTCCTCCGGGTAGGAGGCGCAGGCGAACGGGAAGTCCTGCCACACCATGAGGCCCAGCTCGCCGGCCAGGTCGTAGAAGTCCTCGCTCTCGTACAGCCCGCCGCCCCAGACGCGCAGCAGGTTGACCCCGGCGCCGGTGGCCTGCGCGAACCGCCCGGCCAGGCGGTCGCGGGTGACGCGGGCGGGGAAGCAGTCGTCGGGGATCCAGTTGACGCCGCGCACGAACACCGGCACGCCGTTGACGGACAGCCGGAACGCCTCCCGTTCGAGCTCGACGGTCCGGAACCCGATCTTCCGCCGCCACTGCCCGGCGTCCCGCCCGGCCGCGTCGCCCAGGCGGACGGTCAGGTCGTAGCGGTGCTGCGCGCCGTGTCCGCGCGGCCACCACAGCAGCGGCTGGGCCACCGGCACGCGCACGACGGCGCGGCGCCGCCCGGCGGGGACGGGGACCTCCACGGTGGTCCCGGCGACCTCGGCGGTCACCACCAGCGGCGCCTCCGTGGCCCGCTCGACCCGGACGTGGACCTCCACCTCGCCGTGCTCGCCCCGCTCCCCGTGCTCCCCCGAAGGGGTGACGCGGACGACGGGGCGGACCTCGGCCAGGCGGGCGCCGCTCCAGCTCTCCAGCCCGACGGGCCGCCAGATGCCGGCCGTCACGAGGGCCGGGCCCCAGTCCCAGCCGAAGTTGCAGGCGGCCTTGCGGACGAACGGGTACGGCGCCTCGTACGCGCCGGGCCGCTCGCCCAGGGCGGCCCGCCACGCCTCGGCGTAGGCGGGGGCCGGGTCGAAGCGGACCTCCAGCGTGTTGGCGCCCTCGCGCAGCAGGTGCCGCACCGGAAAGCGGTAGGAGCGGTGCTGGTTGGCGGTGGCGCCGAGACGGACCCCGTTGAGGGTGACGGTGGCGACGGTGTCCAGCCCCTCGCAGACCAGGTCGGTGCGGTCGTGCCCGTCCGGGGCCCAGGTGAAGGTGGTGGCGTAGGTCCAGGCGGTGTCGCCGATCCAGCCGAGGCGGTTCTCGTTGTCGTCGAGGTAGGGGTCGTCGATGAGGCCCGCGGCCAGCAGGTCCGTGTGGACGCAGCCGGGCACGGTGGCGGGTACGGCTCCGGCGCCGGAGACCGCCGGAGGGAGGGAGCCGCCGGTGAGGGCGGGACGCAGGGTCCAGCCGTCGGACAGCGGGTGGTACACGGTCAAGAAAGGTCTCCTTGGCAGTCGCTGAGCCGGGCGCAGGCCACGAAGTGGCCCGGCGTGGCCTCCGCCAGGCCACCCGTGGCGCCCTTCTCGTGGTAGAGGCAGGATCGCACCTCGGGCGCGTCCTCCCAGGGGGCGTGCAGCCGGGGCACGGCCGACAGCAGCCGGCGGGTGTAGGGGTGGAGGGGGTCGCCGAACACCTGCTCGGTCGGGCCCCGCTCGACGACCGAGCCGCGCCACAGCACGACGGTCCGCTCGGCGAGGTAGGTGCCGAGGGCGAGGTCGTGCGTGACGTACAGCACGGCCAGGCCGCGGGCCTTGAGGTCGGCCAGCAGGTTGAGCACGTCGACGCGGGTGGACGCGTCGAGCATGCTGGTGATCTCGTCGGCGACGAGCAGCTTGAGGTCCAGCAGCAGCGCGCGGGCGATGAGCATGCGCTGGAGCTGGCCGCCGCTGAGCTGGTGGGGGTATTTGCCGAGGACCTCCCCGGGGTTGAGCCGGACGTCGCGCACGGCCGAGCGGACCCGTTCGGCCCACGCGTCCTCGGGCACGGCCGGATGGTACGTCTCCTTGATCAGCCGGAACACCCGGTCGGCCTTGAAGACCGGGTTGTAGCAGCTGAACGGGTCCTGGAAGACCCCCTGCACGGACCGGTAGTAGTCGCGGCCGGGCGTGACGGGGGTCCCGGCGACGGTGATGGCGCCGCCGGTGACGGAGGTGAGGCCGAGGATCATGCGGCCGATCGTGGACTTGCCGCTGCCGCTCTCGCCGATCAGGGAGACCACCTCGCCGGCCTGGACGTCGAAGCTGACGCGGTCCACGGCGGTCACCGCCTTCCCGCCGAGGGCACCGACCTTGTAGACCTTGGTGACGTTGTCGAGTGTGAGCATCAGGCCTTCCAGCAGGCCACGTGGTGGCCGGGTTCGACCTCGACGACCGGCGGCTGCTCGGCGCAGCCGTCGTCGGCGAGGGGGCAGCGGTCGCGGAAACGGCAGCCGGGCGGCGGGTCGAGCAGGGAGGGCGGGCTGCCGGCGATGCCGGTCAGCCGCCTGCCGGTGTGGCGGGCGCCCACCTCGGGCAGCGCGTCGATGAGCAGCCGGGTGTACGGGTGGCGCGGCTGCGCGATCATCACCTTGGCCGGCGCCTTCTCGGCGATCCTGCCCGCGTACATCACCATGATCGTGTCGGCGATGTGCGAGGTGAGCGCGAGGTCGTGGGTGATGAAGAGCATGCTGCCGACGTGGCCGCCGTCGCGGAAGCCGAGCAGCGCCCGCGCGACGGCCTTCTGGGTGGAGACGTCGAGCGCGGAGGTGATCTCGTCGGCGACCAGCAGCGACGGGTCGAGCAGGGTCGAGACGACCATGACGACACGCTGCTTCATGCCGCCGGACAGCTCGATCGGGTAGCGGTCGAGCACCTCGCGCGGCAGCCCGACCAGGTCGAGGCGCGACTCCAGCCGCTCCCGGTCGAGGGTCTCGCCGCGGGAGCGCAGCAGCTCGGCGACCATCCGGCCGATCTTGCGGGTGGGGTTGAGCGCGCTCATCGAGTACTGCGGGATGAGCGACACCTCGCGGAAGCGGAAGGCGTTCATGGCCCGGTCGTCGCCAATGGGCAGCTCCCGGCCGTCCAGCTCGACCGTGCCTCCGGCGTGGCGCATGCGGCTGTCCAGCCGGATGAGGCTCTTGCCCAGCGTGGTCTTGCCGCAACCGGACTCGCCGGCCAGGCCGAGGATCTCCCCGTCGGCCACGGAGAACGACACGCCGTCGAGGGCCCGTACCTCGCCTCGGAGGGTCTGGTAGAAGACCCGCAGGTCGGTGACCGTCAGGCTCATGTCGTCCTCAGCTTCGGGTTGAAGACCTCGTCGAGGCCGACGTTGGCGACGTACAGGGCGCCGACGACGGCGGTGATCGCCGCGCCGGGCGGCACGAACCACCACCACAGGCCGAGCTGCAGGGCGCTCCACTGGGTGGCGTTCTGCAGCATCAGCCCGAGCGAGACGCCCTCGGTGGGGCCGAGGCCGATGAAGTCGAGCGAGGAGGCGATGAGGATGGAGCCGCCGAACAGCAGGATGAACGTCATGAACAGGTAGGAGCTCATGTTCGGCGCGATCTCCCGCGCGATGATCCGGCCCGTGCGGAGCCCGCTGAGCCGGGCCAGGTCCACGAAGTCCCGGGTACGCAGGGAGAACGTCTGCGCCCGGATCGCGCGGGCCGCCCACGGCCAGGAGGTGAGCCCGATGAACAGGGCCTGCACGGCGACGCTGCGGATGCCGAGGTAGGCGTTGATGATGAGCAGCACCGCGAGCGTCGGGATGACCAGCACGACGTTGGTGAGCATGGTCAGCGCCTCGTCCAGCAGCCCGCCCCGGTAGCCGGCGGCGAAGCCGACGACCATCGCGATCACCGCGGCGATGCCGCCGCCGAGCGCCCCGACCGCGAAGGTGGTGCGCAGGCCGTGGACGAACTGGGTGAAGACGTCCTGGCCGAAGGTGGTGGTGCCGAACCAGTGCTCCGACGAGGGCGGCAGCATGGGCGCGGCGACGTACTCGTTCGGCGGGGCCGGGCCCAGCAGGAGCGGCCCGAGCAGGCCGGCCAGCAGCAGCACCAGCACGACGGTGAAGCCGGCGACGAGCTTGCCGTTGCGGACGGCGAAGTGCAGGGCCTCGCGCCGCACCACGCGCGGCTCGGGCCCGGTCTCGGTGAGGGTCGCCGTCATGCCCGCGCACCCGCCATCCCGGCGCGGGTACGGGGATCGACGACGACGTACACGATGTCGATGACGAAGTTGGCCACGAGCACCCCGATCACGATGAACATGAACGTGCCCTGCAGGAGGAAGAAGTCGTGGTTCTGGATGGCCTTGAGGATGAGGCTGCCCAGCCCGGGATAGGAGAAGACGATCTCGGTGACGAGCGCGCCGGCCACGAGCACGCCGAGCTGCAGGGCCAGCCCGGTGATCTGCGGCAGCACGGCGTTGCGGAAGGCGTAGCGGCGGATCAGCCGGGCCGGGGCGCCGAGCGCGGCCAGGTAGGACGCGTAGTCGGACTCCAGCTCGTAGATGATCATGTTGCGCATGCCGATCGCCCAGCCGCCGAGCGCGACGAGGAACAGCGACAGGAACGGCAGCACCCAGTGGTGCAGCAGGTCGAGCAGGAAGCCGGCGGTCAGGGTCGGCTGGAGGGAGAAGCTGTAGCCGCCGGCCACGGGGAACCAGCCGGCGACGACGCCGAACCCCCAGGCGAGGATCACGGCCAGCCACATGTACGGCGTGGCCGTCAGCACGTACCCGAGGGGCAGGACGGTGTTGTCGAGCAGCCGGCGCCGCGCCGCGAAGGCGCCGAGCCGGTTGCCCGCGACCCAGCTCAGCAGCACGGCCGGCACCATCAGCCCCAGCGTGTACGGCACGGCCCGCAGGATGACCGTGCTGACCGGGGTGGGGAACAGCCAGATGCTGATGCCGAAGTCGCCACGGAGCAGGGTGCCCCAGAAGCTCGCGTACTGCTGCCACAACGGCCGGTCCAGGCCGAACAGGTCGGTGTAGTAGACCCGCATGGCCTCGACGGCGGCGGGCTGGGAGACGCCGGCGCGGGCCAGCATGCCGGCCACGGGGTCGCCGGGCATGAAGCGCGGGATCATCCAGTTGACGGTGACGGCGACCACGAAGGTCAGCGCGTACACGAGCAGTTTCCTGCCGAAGTAACGACGCACGTGGGGGCTCCAGAGGCTCCTCCTCCCGAGGGGGAGAAGGAGCGCGGTCGTGGGGAGGCGGCCGCTAGGAGGCGGCGGGCTGGATCTGGGTGAGGGTCTCGAAGCCGCCGAGCTCCAGCCAGTTGTGCCACATGACGGGCGCCGACTTGGGGGCGCCCGGCTTGGCCGACGGCCAGTTCTTCCACACGCTGGTGCTGGACTGGGCCCACAGGCCGTTGTACCAGAGCGGGATGACCGGCAGCTCCTCCAGGTGGATCTTCTGGAGCTGCGAGGTGAGCTTCTTCATGCCGGCGACGTCGTCGGTCCTGACCTGGTCGAGCTGCTGCACGAGCTGCCAGGCCTGCTTGTTCTCGTACCGGCCGAAGTTGACGGTGTTCTGCGTCTTCTGGACGGGGAGCTGGAAGATGTAGTCGTAGTAGGTCCACGGCGTGTTGGACAGTTGCCGCTCGTTGTTGAGCAGCAGGTCGAAGTCGCCCTTGCCGCGCTTCTCCACCAGGGCGTTGAAGTCGGGGAAGTCGGGGGTGACCTCGATGCCGGCGGCCTTGGCGCTGGTGGAGATGGCCCGGGCGGCCTCCATCCAGTCGGTCCAGCCGGTGGGGACGATGAGGGTCAGCTTGATCTTGGAGCCGTCCTTGTTCTCCACCAGCCCGTCGCCGTCGCGGTCGCGGTAGCCGGCGTCGGCGAGCGTCTTCCTGGCCTTGGCGGTGTCGAAGGTGAAGCCGCTCTGGCTCACCACGGACTGGTCCACGAACTGCTCCCACTGCGGCAGCAGCCCGGTCGGGCTGGCGGCCTTCACCAGGTTGCCGTACACGCCCTCGACGATCTTCTTGGTGTCGACGGAGGTGGCGAGAGCCCTGCGGAAGGCCGGGTCGTCCATGGGCTTCTTGCGGGTGTTGGGCACCAGCCAGGCGGTGTTGGCCGACAGCATGTACGGCGGCTGGTCGTAGTAGGTGACGAGGCCGAAGTTGCCCTTGACCAGGTTGGCCACGCCGGGCAGGAAGTTGTTGCTCAGGTCGAGGCCCTTCTGCAGCAACATGCCCATGGCCACCTCGTTGCTGGGCGAGACCACGTCGACGATGTAGCGGGGCTTGGGCTCCATGTTGAGAGCGCTCTTGCCCCACCAGTCGTCGCGCCGCACCCAGACGACGCGGTCCTGGTCGTGGCTCTGGTAGCGGTAGGCGCCGGTGCCGACGGGATCGTTGTTGACGCCGTTGAGCACGTCCTCCTCCGACCGGCCGGACCACAGGTGCTCGGGCACGATGGCGCGGCTGTAGAGGTGGAAGTCCCACTCCTGGTAGTTGGCGGTGGAGAAGGTGAAGCGCACGGTCCGGTCGTCGACGGCCTCGGCGCTCTTCAGCCAGTCCCACAGGTTGTGGTACGGGCTCGTCGCCATCTTGCCGAGCCCGTAGGAGAAGGCGACGTCCTTGGCCGTCAGCGGCTTGCCGTCGGACCACTTCACGCCGGAGCGGATCTTGGTCTCGTACACGGTCGGGCTGGTCCAGGAGCCGCTCTCGGCCAGCCAGGGGACGAGCTTGGCGGCGTTCGGGTCGTAGTGGAAGAGCGTCTCGTAGACCAGGCCCTTGGTGCCGGTCGCGTGGTCCCACTCGCGGATGGGGTTGAAGTTGGCGGGCGGCCCCCACTGGGAGCCGGTGGTGTAGAGGGTTTCGTTGCGGGGCAGCGCCCCGGGGTTTCCGGGGTTCGCCGCGGTGGCGCCCTGGGAGCCGGACGTGCCGCCCGTCGGGCCCACCACGGGGCCTCCGCCGGAGCACGCGGCGGAGGCCAGGCCCACCGCCAGGAGCGGAACGAGGATCCGCGCCCGCTTTCGCATCTGTCTCTCCTTCCCCCGCCGCGGCGGAGGCTCGACCGTCTGTCTCAGCCCCGAGATGGCGGCTCAGGAGTCGCCGTGTGGCCGGGCCAGCGGTCGCCACGGAGGGCGGGCACGCGGACGCGGGCACCGCCCGGCCGTTGAGAGCGCTCCCACTGAACCGGGTAAGTAACGCGAACGTAAAGTGACCTGGCCGCCGCGTCAAGACCCCATCTGTCGGCGCCCGTCCGGGTACCGAACCCTGGCCGTGCCAACCTCGCGGCGCGGTAGTAAGGTTCGTCTGCACGGGTGGCTAACCGGTTCACCCGGCGGTTCTCCAGGGGGTTCGGTGAAGCGACCGACGATCGCCGACATCGCGCGCCGGGCGGGCGTGTCCAAGGTGGCGGTCTCGTACGCGCTGAACGACCGGCCGGGGGTGTCGGAGGCCAGGCGCGCCACGATCAAGGCCATCGCCGAGGAGATCGGCTGGCGGCCCAACAGCGCGGCGCGGGCGCTCAGCGGGGCGCAGGCCCACTCGGTGGGGCTCACCCTGTGCCGCCCGGCGCGCGTCCTCGGCGTGGAGCCGTTCTTCATGGAGCTGATCAGCGGCATCGAGGGCGAGCTGGCGGACCGCTCGTACGCGCTGATGCTGCAGGTGGCCGCCACGCCCGAGCAGGAGGCGGAGGTCCACCGGCGCTGGTGGGGCGAGCGGCGGGTGGACGGCGCGATCCTCGTCGACCTGCGCTTCGACGACCCGCGCGTGACGGCACTGGAGGAGCTGGGCCTGCCCGCCGTGGTGATCGGCCACCCCTCGGAGGCGGGCTCGCTGACGCCGGTCTGGTCCGACGACGCCGCGGCCGTCCGCGAGACCGTCGAGTACCTCGCGGCGCTCGGCCACCGCCGCGTCGCCCGGGTGGCCGGCCTGCCCGAGCTGGTCCACACCGTGCTGCGCGACCAGGCGTTCACGGCCGTGTGCGAGGAGCTGGGGCTGGAGTGCCACACGGTCATGCACACCGACTACAGCGGCGGCGAGGGCGCCCGCGCCACGCGCCGCCTCGTCGGCTCGCCCACCCGGCCGACGGCGATCGTCTACGACAACGACATCATGGCGGTCGCCGGCATGTCGGCGGCCCAGGAGATGCGGCTCGACGTTCCCGGTGACCTGTCGATCGTGGCCTGGGACGACTCGCCGCTCTCCCAGATCGTCCGGCCGGCGCTGAGCGCCCTCACCCGCGACATCCCCGCCTACGGCGCCCACGCGGCGCGCGCGCTGCTGTCGCTGATCGCGGGCGACCTGGTCGAGGACGTACGCGACGAGCCCGCCCGCCTCGTCCCCCGCGGCAGCACCGCGCCTCCCCCACCTCTTGGATAAGTGGACTTATAATAAGTCCGCTTATCCATAACGGAGGACCCCGTGGACAAGCCCGCCGAGATGTTCGACCGCGACTTCGAGTGGGACGAGCTGACCAGGTTCGCCGGCTACTCCGGTGGTGAGGCCACGCTGGGGGTGGTGTCGGGACGTCGACGACAGGGAAAGACATTCCTCCTGGACGGCCTCGCCCGCGCCTCCGGCGGCTTCATGTTCACCGCCACGGAGACCACCGAAGCCGATGCCCTCCGGCAGTTCGGGGCGGCCCTCGCCGCATACCTGGACGAGCCGGCTCCCTTTCGTTTCGCCGACTGGGACGAGGCGATCACCCGGCTTCTGCGCATCGCCGTCCACGGCCCCACCATCGCGGTCATCGACGAGTTCCCTTTCCTCGCCAAGGCGTCCCCCGCGCTGCCGTCGATCATCCAGCGTGCGCTCGACCCCACCGCACGCCGCGGCCACACGCCCGTGCGACTCCTGCTCTGCGGCTCCTCCCTGTCCTTCATGGGGCGCCTGCTCTCCGGCAACGCCCCGCTGCGCGGCCGAGCGGGCCTCGAGCTCGTGGTGCCCACCCTCGACTACCGTCTCGCCGCCCGATTCTGGGACATCACCGACCCGCGCACCGCGGTTCTCACCCACGCCATCGTCGGCGGCACTCCCGCCTACCGCCGGGAGTTCACCCAGGGCGACGCCCCCGCAGGCCCTGACGACTTCGACGACTGGGTCATCCGCGCGGTCCTCAACCCCGGCCGTCCCCTGTTCCGCGAAGCCCGCTACCTCCTCGCAGAGGAGCCGGAGCTCCACGACACCGCGCTCTACCACTCGGTACTCGCCGCCATTGCCGCCGGCAACGCCGCACGCGGCGGCATCGCGGACTATCTCGGCCGCAAGTCCACCGACCTCGCCCACCCGCTCCACGTCCTCGAAGACATCGGTCTCATCCGCCATGAGAACGACGCCTTCCGCAGGAATCGCTCCGCCTACCGCATCGCCGAGCCGCTCGTCACCTTCTACTACGCCGTCATGCGCCCCGACTGGGGAGACCTCGAACGTCCGGGGCGGGCCGCGGCGGTATGGCGCCGGGCCCACGCCACCTTCCGGAGCAAAGTCCTGGGGCCGCACTTCGAAGCCCTCTGCCGGGAATGGTCCCGGTGGCACGCGTCTCCCGAGACCCACGGGGGCCATCCCTCCCGCGTCTCCTCCGGCACCGTCAACGACCCCGCGGCCAGGACCGGCCACGAGGTCGGCGTCGCCGTCTTCGGTCACGACGATCGAGACGCCGAGGCCCTCCTGGCCATCGGCGAGGCGAAATGGAACGAGATCATGGGTCTCGGCCACCTGAGACGGCTCCAGCACATCCGCGAGCTCCTCCACGCCCGCGGCACCACCGCCGCCGAGCACGTGCGGCTCCTGTGCTTCAGCGGCGCGGGCTTCACCGACGACCTCCGCCGGGCCGCCGGCCGTGACAGCACCGTCGAGCTGGTCGGGCTGGAGAGGCTCTACGGCGGCGAATGACCCGCGGGCGCCGGGGCACCCCATCTCACCTGCGCATTTGAGGTTCGACGGCGCGTTATCGGCAAGTATCACGACGTGACGGAGGACATTCTCCGGGCCGAGGGCCTGCGCAAACAGTTCCCGGGCGTCCTCGCCCTGGACGGGGTGGATCTGAGCCTGCGCGCGGGCGAGGTCCACGTGCTGCTGGGCGAGAACGGCGCCGGCAAGAGCACGTTGATCAAGATCCTGTCGGGCGCCTACCACCCGGACGGCGGCCGGGTCCTGATGGACGGGCGGCCGGTGCGGATCCGGTCGGCCGGTGACGCGCGGGCGCTCGGCATCGCCACCATCTACCAGGAGTTCAACCTGGTCCCCCAGCTCACGGTCGCGGAGAACCTGGCGCTCGGCCGCCCGCCCCGCCGGTTCGGCCTCGTGGACACCGCCCGCATGGAGCGGGACGCGGAGGCCCTGCTGGCCCGCGTGGACGTCCGGGTCGATCCGCGCACGCCGGTCGGGCGGCTCGGCATCGCGCGCATGCAGATGGTGGAGATCGCCAAGGCGCTCGCCCTGGACGCGCGCATCCTCATCATGGACGAGCCCACGGCCGTGCTCACCACCGGCGAGGTGGAGAAGCTGTTCGCGATCGTCAGGCAGCTGCGCGACGAGGGCGTGTCGATCGTGTTCATCACCCACCACCTGGAGGAGATCCCCGAGATCGGCGACCGGGTGACCGTGCTGCGCGACGGCCGCTCGGTGGCGGAGGTGCCGGCGAGCACGGCGCACGACGAGCTGGTCCGCCTCATGGTCGGCCGGCCCATCGAGCAGCAGTTCCCGCGCGAGCGGGGCCGGGCCGGCGACCCGCTGCTGAAGGTGGCGGGGCTGACCCGCCGGGGCGTGTTCTCCGACGTGTCGTTCGAGGTGCGCGCGGGCGAGGTGGTCGGCGTCGCCGGGCTCGTGGGGGCGGGCCGGACGGAGGTGGCGCGGGCGCTGTTCGGCGCCGACCGCTACGACGCGGGCCAGGTCACCGTGAACGGCCGGCGGCTGCCGCCCGGCGACGTGCACGCGGCGATGGCGGCCGGGCTCGGGCTCGTCCCGGAGGACCGCAAGGGCCAGGGTCTGGTGCTGGGCGCCGCCGTCGACGAGAACCTCGGGCTGGTCACCCTGCGCGAGGCCACCCGGGCCGGGTTCGTCGACCGCAAGGGCCAGCGCTCGGCCGCCGCGAAGGTCGCCGACCAGCTCGCCATCCGCATGACCGGGCTCGACCAGGAGGTCCGCACCCTGTCCGGTGGCAACCAGCAGAAGGTGGTCATCGGCAAGTGGCTGGTGGCCGGGGCCCGCGTGCTCATCCTCGACGAGCCGACCCGGGGCGTCGACGTGGGCGCCCGGGTCGAGATCTACCAGCTCATCAACGAGCTCACCTCCTCCGGCGACGCCGTCCTGATGATCTCCAGCGACCTGCCGGAGGTGCTCGGGATGAGCGACCGGATCCTCGTCATGGCGCGCGGCCGGCTCGTCGGTGAGCTCCCGGCCTCGGAGGCCACGCAGGACGGCGTGATGGCGCTGGCCGTCTCGGAGGTGGAGGGTGGCCGTGTCCGGTAACGTCCTCGTCCAGCGCCGCTCTCCGGCGGCCGTGTGGTTCGCCGAGAACGGCGCGCTGGTCGCGCTCGTCGTGCTCGTCGTCGGGCTGTCGCTGCTGTCGTCCGACTTCCTCAGCCTCACGAACCTGCTCAACGTGGGCGTCCAGGCCTCCGTCACCGCGATCCTGGCGTTCGGCTCGACGTTCGTCATCGTCACCGGCGGCATCGACCTGTCGGTCGGGTCCGTCGCCGCTCTGTCCGCGATCGTGCTCGCCTGGACGGCCACCTCCGCCGGCTGGCCATGGCCGATCGCCACCGTCGTCGCGCTGGCCGTGGGTGTCGCCTGCGGGCTGGTCAACGCCGTCCTCATCGCGTACGGCAAGCTGCCGCCGTTCATCGCCACGCTGGCCATGCTCGGCGTCGCCCGCGGCCTGGCGCTCGTCATCTCGCAGGGCAGCCCGATCGCGCTGCCCGAGACGGTGGCCCACCTCGGCGACACCCTCGGCCGCTACCTGCCCGTGCCCGTCATCGTGATGGTCGTCATGGGCGTGATCGCGGCCGTGATCCTCAACCGCACCTACCCCGGCCGCGCCATGTACGCCATCGGGGGCAACGAGGAGGCCGCCCGCCTGTCCGGCATCAAGGTGAACCGGCAGAAGCTCATCACGTACGCGTTGTCGGGCGGGTTCGCCGCGGTGGCCGGCATCGTGCTGGCCAGCCGGCTGGCCTCGGCCCAGCCGCAGGCCGCCACCGGCTACGAGCTGGACGCGATCGCGGCCGTGGTCATCGGCGGAGCCAGCCTGTCCGGGGGCAAGGGACGGGCGCTCGGCACGTTCGTCGGCGCGCTCATCCTGGCCGTCCTGCGCAACGGCCTCAACCTGCTGTCGGTCTCGGCCTTCTGGCAGCAGGTGGTGATCGGCGTGGTCATCGCGCTCGCGGTCCTCGTCGACACCCTGCGCCGGAGGGAAACGTCCTAAGGGGGAAGATCATGCGGATCTCCGCGACAGTCCTGGCTCCGGCCGCCCTGGTGGCGGCGCTCGTGGCGGGCGTGACCGGGTGCGGCTCGTCCGGCTCGCCGGGCTCGTCGGGCGGTGGCTCGTCCGCCGGTGGCGGCGTCAAGCTCGGCATGTCGGTCTCGACGCTGAACAACCCGTACTTCGTGCAGTTCAGGGACGGCGCCCAGGCGCAGGCCGCCAAACTCGGCGCCGCGCTCACCGTCACCGACGCCCAGAACGACGCCTCCCAGCAGGTGAACCAGGTGCAGAACTTCACCAGCCAGAGCATGAAGGCGATCATCATCAACCCGGTCGACTCCGACGCGGCGGCGCCCGCGGTCAAGGCGGCCGACCGCTCCAGCATCCCGGTGATCGCCGCCGACCGCGGCGTCAACGGCGCCGAGGTCGCGCAGACCGTCGCCTCCGACAACGTGGCGGGCGGCAGGATGGCGGCCCAGCAGCTCGCCAAGGCGCTGGGCAGCGCGGGCAAGGTGGTGGTCCTGCAGGGCACGCCGGGCACGTCCGCCTCCCGCGACCGCGGCCAGGGATTCGCCGAGGGCATCAAGGCGTTCACGGGGATCCAGGTGGTCGCCAGGCAGCCGGCCGACTTCGACCGCACCAAGGGCCTGGACGTCATGACGAACCTGCTGCAGTCGCACCCCGACCTGACCGGCGTGTTCGCCGAGAACGACGAGATGGCGCTCGGCGCGATCAAGGCGCTCGGCGCCAAGGCGGGCGGGCAGGTCAAGGTGGTCGGCTTCGACGGCACGCCCGACGGCCTCAAGGCGGTGCAGGCGGGCACCATGACCGCGACGATCGCCCAGCAGCCCAAGCTGCTCGGCCAGCAGGCGGTGGATGCCGCGGTGAAGGCGGCCAAGGGCCAGACGATCCCGAAGACCGTGGCCGTGCCGGTGAAGGTGGCCACGAAGGCGAACGTCTCGGAGTTCGGGACCTCCTGAGCTCAGGCGTTGCCGGTGTTGCCGGGGGCGCACTCGTCGCCCTGGTGGTCGGTGCACGACTCCGGCGAGTAGTAGCGGCGCAGCCAGGCGGCCAGCCCGTCGAGGCCGGGCAGCAGCGCCCGCTCGTTGATGCCGGCCTGGTCGAGCCGCTCCCGCACCTCGGCCTTGACCTCCGGCGGGATGCGCCAGGCCCACCACAGCTCGAGATGGCTCTCCAGCCACTGCTCCACCGAGCACGTCACGTCCGACAGCGCCGACAGCACCGACGACTGGGTGACGATCCGCTCGTCCAGCGACGGCGGCTCGAACAGGGCCATGAACGGCTCCTCGCCCGCCAGCTTGCCGAAGCTGTCCAGGTCGGGCGCCCGCCGGGCGAGCATCTCCGTCGTGAACAGCAGCGCTCCCTCGCGGTCCAGGACCTCGCGCAGCGCCCCCGGCAGCAGCCGGTGGGCCGCCTCGCAGTCGAGCCCGATGAGCATGGCCTCCTCACGGGGCCAGGACGCCGTGGCGAAGTGCAGGGCGACGAGCGGGGAGAACGTCCAGTCCACCAGCCTCGTGGGCAGCCCGTGGTGCTGGCCCAGCGCCAGCCAGTCCCAGATCGCCGGCCCCGGGGCCTGGCGGTGGGCGTACTTGCGGAAGTTGCGGATGAGATGGCGCTCCACGGCCTGGTAGTCGCCGTCCAGCCGGGCGAGCCCGGACAGGTGCGAGTGCGGGGGGCGTGAGCGGCCGCGGAACACCACCGAGGAGTGGGAGTTCCCGCCATGCCGGTGTGACCCCCGCGGACCGCTCACCTCGCTGATCGCGTCGTCCAGCTCCCGCCAGGACGACACGGTGACGATCCTCTCCTCACTGATCCGCTGTGCGCCGCTCCGGTCCGTGCTGATCCCCATACAGGCCCGCATTCCCCTGCGACGGGCGCCCACACCCGGCCGCCGTCCGGAGTCGTGCCTGCTCGCGGGCGGTCCGGCCGGGTGAGCGGGGGATTCTCCCGGGGCCGGGTCAGGAGGCGCAGGTGTAGTCGCTCGGCGTGGCCGTGTCGCCCGACGGGCGCGACGCCTGGAAGCCGAACGTGGCGGTGGCGCCCGGGGCGAGGGTGCCGTTGTAGGCCAGGCTGCGGGCGGTCACCGTCTGGCCGGTGACGGTGAGGGTGGCGTTCCACGAGCCGGTCAGGGCGTGGCCGGCGGGCAGGGTGAAGGTCACGGTCCAGCCGTTGATCGTGGCGGTGCCGGTGTTGGTGACGGTCACGGGCTGCACCACGTAGCCGGTGCTCCACTGGCTCTGCACGGTCCCGGCCGCGGAGCAGCCGCCGGTCCCGCCGCCGGCGGCCGTGGTGAAGGTGACGGTGGCCGAGGCCGGTGACAGGTTGCCGGCGCCGTCGCGGGCGCGCACGTACACCTGGTACTGCGTGGCGGCGCTCAGCCCGGTGAGCGTGAGCGACGCGCCGGTGCCGCGCCCGAGCTCGGGGTCGGTGGCGCCCTGCTCCCGGTAGACGATGTAGCCGGCCAGGCCGCTGCCGCCGGAGTCGGTGGAGGCCGTCCAGGTGAGGGTGGCGGTGCTCGCCGTCACGCCGGACGCCGCGGGGGTGCCGGGCGTGGTCGGCGGGGTGGTGTCGGTGACGGTGCCGCCGGCGAGCGCGTCGTGGACGGCCGTGTAGGCGGGCTTGCGCTGGTAGCTCTGGTCGTGGATCAGCGCGGCGCCCTGGCCGGAGAAGGTGTCGGGCACCCAGGAGTACTTGTCGGTGAAGCCCCAGATCGTGATCCCGGCGCAGGCGGTGACGGCCAGGCAGGCGTTGACCACGTCCCGGTAGTAGGTGGCCTGCGTGGCGTCCTTGGTGGCGTCGCGGGGCATCACCATGCGGACGTCCAGCTCGGTGATCCGGACCTGGACCCCCAGGTCGGCGAAACGCTGGAGGTTCTGCTGCATCTGGCCGGGGAAGCCGTACTGGATGGCGAGGTGGCTCTGGAAGCCCACGCAGTCGACCGGCACACCTTGCTGGCGCAGCGAGCTCACCAGGTTGTAGAGCGCGGTGCTCTTGGCGTTGATCCCCTCGGTGTTGTAGTCGTTGATGCACAGCCGCGCGTCGGGGTCGGCGGCGCGGGCGGCGCGGAAGGCGTCGGCGATGTAGCTCTGGCCCAGCGTGTTGTACCAGAACGAGGTGCGCAGGTTGCCGTTGTCGTCGAAGACCTCGTTGACGACGTCCCACGACACGACGGCCGGGTTCGACGCGTAGCGGCCGACGACCTGGCTGATGTGGTTCTGCATGGCGCTGCGCATGGCGGTGGCGCCGAGGCTCTGCACCCAGCCGGGGGTCTGGTTGTGCCAGACGAGGGTGTGGCCGTGGACCTGCTGGTCGTTCTGGGCGGCGAAGGAGACGATCGCGTCGGCGCCGCCGAAGCTGAACTGGCCCTGGCTGGGCTCGGTGGCATCCCACTTCAGCGCGTTCTCGGGGGTGACCTGGTTGAACTCGGCGGCGGCGAGGTCGCGGTAGGCGGTCTCGCTCGCCAGCGGCCCGGTGGCCAGGGCGGTGCCGATGAACCTGCCGCGGGCGGCGGCGTGCTGGCGCAGCGCGGCCGAGGCGTCGGCCGGGGTCGCGTACAGGAGGAGTGTGGCCAGCAACCCGAGCAGGGCGGCCAGCGCGAGACTCCTGCGGCTCCTTGAGCGTTGGGGCGAGGACGGGGGCATGGACGTCGACCTCCGCGGGGGGGTACCGATTCCGAAAATTTCGGCCCGGCTTGCGGGCCAGGCATCCGGACGGTAGAGGCCACGCATGCGGCGGTCAACGACGACGGCGTCCTCGCGGGCCCAGGGCGGCTCTGGCAAGCCGAAATTATCGGGGTAGATGTGAAATTTTCACCGGCGCGGGAAGCCGTCCTGCGTCTCGTAAGCGTCCGGCGGAGCGGGGGTCGCCGAGCGCGGCGGCCGGGGAGCCCTTGACGGCGCGTGTCACCAGAGGTTCCGCCGTTCTCTCGCGCTGTGCAATCATGGTGTGTCGGAACGTATGCGCCATAAGCGCACAGTGCAGGACCGCCGGATCGCGGCGGTGGGAGGGGCCGAAACACGTGGAACGCGCGGGCGCGAGACGGGCCGGCTTCTCCTGGACCACCGACCGGAACGACGGGGTGACCGTCATCGCCCTGGCCGGCGAGCTCGACATCGCCACGGCGGGAGAGCTGCGCCAAGCCGTGGGCGACGCGGTGTCCGGCGGTCCGGACGGGCCGCCGCTGCTGGTGATCGACATGCTGGCCGTCGACTTCTGCGACTCCACGGGGCTGAGCGTCCTGGTGTCCGCGATCAACGGCGCGGCGGCCGCGGGCGGCCGGGCGGTGCTGAGCGGCATCGGGCCGCGCATGGCACGGCTGCTGCACGTGACGGGCCTGGACAAGCGCTTCCAGACGTACGGCACGGCGGACGACGCCGTGCAGGCGCTCCGCACCCCGTAACCGTTCAGCCGTCCCGGTCCTCCACCGGGACGCCCAGGCCGGCGAGGAAGGCCGCGGCGGCCGGAGCCGGGCGGAAGCGGCTCCAGACCAGGTACTCCACGCGGCCGGGCGCGTCGCGCACCGGCAGCACGGCCAGGCCCGGCAGCTGCGGCACGAACGCGGCGGGCATCATCGCCACGCCGAGCCCCTCCCTGACCAGCCGCGCCATGAAGTCCACCGCGGTCACCTCGAACGCCACCTCGCGCTGGATCCCCGCCGCCTCGAACGCCTCGTCCGACTGGGCGCGCCCGGCCGTGCCCGCCGGGAAGTCGACGAACGTCTCCTCGGCCAGCCGGCGCAGGTCGACGCCGTCCTGACCGGTCAGCGGGTGGCCCGGCGCGACGACCGCGACCAGCTCGCCGCGGGCCAGCTCCCGGGCGCGCACGCCCTTGGGCCGGGCCGCAGGCGGCAGCCCGAGGAACGCCACGTCCAGCCCGCCCTCCCGGACCCGCTCGGCCAGCTCCTCGCTGGTGCCGGTGCGGAGCGTCACCCGCACGCGGGGATGGCGGGCGTGGAAGTCCTTCAGCTCCCGGGGCAGGTCGACGGCGGCCACCGTGGGGATGATGCCGATCGCCAGCCGGCCCCGGATCTCCCCCGCCGCCGCCGCGACCTCGGCGCGGGCCCGCTCGGCGGCGTCGAGCGCCTGGCGGGCGGCGGGCAGGAACGCCTCCCCGGCGGGGGTCAGGCTGACGCGACGGCTGGTCCGGTCGAACAGCCGCGCGCCCAGCTCGCGTTCGAGGCGGGCGATCTGGTGGCTGAGTGCCGACTGGACGACGAGGCAGCGCTCGGCGGCGCGGGTGAAGCCACCCGTCTCGGCGACGGCGACGACGTAACGCATCTGCTGGAGGTCCACGAATCCATCGTGACGCACGATGGATCGGATGACGAACATGTGTTGGACTCATCGATGCCGGCTGGGCCACGCTGGACGGCATGACGAAGACCTTCATGGACCGCGGCGACGGGCGTCTGCCGCGGGGACTGCTGCTGCTGATGTCGGCGGCCACCGGGCTCGCGGTGGCGGGCAACTACCTCGCCCATCCGCTGCTCGACCTGATCGGCGGGGAGCTCGGGCTGTCGCCGTCGCTCGCGGCGTTGGTGGTGACGGCCGCGCAGCTCGGGTACGGGCTCGGGCTGATCCTGCTGGTGCCGCTCGGCGATCTGGTGGAGCGCAGGCGGCTGGCGGTGATGCTCTACGCGGCGACCTCGGTGTTCCTGCTGGTGTCGGCCACCGCGACGAGCGGCGCGGCCCTCCTGGCAGGCACGGTGCTGGCCGCGCTGACCTCGGTGGGGGCCCAGGTGGTGGTGCCGTTCGCGGCGACCCTGGCCCGGCCCGCCGAGCGGGGCCGGGTGGTCGGCACCGTGATGACCGGCCTGGTGCTGGGGCTGCTGCTGGCGCGGACCGCGTCGGGGGCGCTGGCGGACCTGGGCGGCTGGCGGACCGCGTACTGGGTGCAGGCGGGGCTGATGGCGCTGATGGCCGTGCTGCTGCGGGTGTTCCTGCCGCGGCTGCGGACCTCGGCGGGGCTGAGCTATCCGGCGCTGCTGCGCTCCACGCTCGGGCTGCTGCGCTCGGAGCCGGTGCTGCGGTGGCGGGCCGGGATCGCCGCCATGGCGCTGGCCTCGTTCAGCGTGCTGTGGACGGCGCTGACGTTCCTGCTGGCCGGGCCGGCGTACGGGTGGACGGAGTCGGCGATCGGCCTGTTCGGGCTGGCCGCGGCGGCGGGCGCGCTGGCGGCGTCGGTGGCGGGGCGGCTGGCGGACCGCGGCCACGTGCAGAAGATCACGGCGGCCGGGGCGGCGCTGATGCTGGCGTCGTGGCTGCCGATCGGCCTCGGCGGGCGGTCCCTGCTGTGGCTGGTCGTGGGCGTGGTGGTGCTGGACCTCGCCCAGCAGGCCGTGCTCAACAGCAACCAGAACGTCGTGTACGCGCTGCGCCCCGAGGCGCGCAACCGGGTCAACTCCGCGTTCATGACGTCCTACTTCGCCGGAGGGGCGGCGGGCTCGGCCCTGACCTCGCTGGTCTGGGCGCACGCCGGATGGTCCGGGGTGAGCGTGCTGGGAGCCGTGCTCTCGGCGGGGGCACTCGCGCTCTGGGCCGGCGAGCGGCTCACCGTGGGGCGGTCCCGGAACTCGTCCGCCCACCCGGCGCCCGCCGCGGCGGCTGTCACCGGATGATGGTGGCCGAGCGGCTGCCGAGACGCGACGAGCCGGCCCCTCGCCTTCTTCAGGCGCGGGACCGGCTCGCTCAGGTCGTGTGCCTCAGACCCGGGCGGAACGCGCCGGGCGGGGAGGCGTCACCCCCGGGAAGGATCAGACGGGGGTGATGTTCTCCGCCTGCGGGCCCTTCTGGCCCTGGGTGATGTCGAAGCTGACCTTCTGGCCCTCCTGCAGCTCGCGGAAGCCGCGGCCGGCGATGTTGGAGTAGTGGGCGAAGACGTCGGCGCCGCCGCCGTCCTGCTCGATGAAGCCGAAGCCCTTTTCAGCGTTGAACCACTTTACGGTGCCAGTCGCCATGTCAATCTCCTTCGATAGGCGCAGAGCCAGGACTCGCACGTCACGAGCCCCACGTCGCCGCGATGTCCCGTCCGGAAATGACCGGCAAACAAAATGCGCCCGAGGGGTCGGATCCCGTCAGGCGCACACACGTTCATGGGTACCACACTGCAACTACGATGAGCCTACCACATACCACACCCGCTCTGACAACCATCGGAGTCTCAGTGTTTCCCCAGGTCAGCGCGGGCATTCGAGCAAGGTCACCGGTCACGCGCCGCGGCTTCCAGGGCCTGTCTCATCTCCTGCGCGCCGCGTTCGACGCGCACGCGGACCTCCGCAGCCCGCGCGTGGGGCAGCACGTCGGTGGTCCAGACGAGCCGGCTCGCCCGGTCGCCCTCCGGGTGGACCTCGAAGGAGGCGTGATGGTGCTCCAGCGGGGGCCTCGCGCCCTCGACGACGGAGTAGGCCAGCCGGCGGGCGTCGTCGTCGATCGCGACGATCAACTCGCGGATGACGTGCCCGTCGGGAAAAGTCAGGAACCGCTGGTCGCCTTCGATCCGGGTGCCGGCGACCCGGCCCGGCAGCAGGCGCTCGTGCACGGCTCCGACGTCGCGCAGCACGTCCCAGATGTGCTCGGGCGACGCGTCGATGACGATCTCGTGGCGGATGGAGGCCATGACGCCGGAGAGCTCCTCTCAGGATGAACGGTGGCAAGGTGGGTGCGGCGTCTCACGGCTGCTGTCCGTTCTGCTGGAGGCGGTCGGCGAGGCGTTGCTGGTTGGCGGTCAGCCGCAGGCACAGGTCGCGGAGGACAGCCAGCTCCTCGGGGCTGAAGCCGTGGAACATCGCCCGCATGGCGAGCTGCGACGGCTTGCGGAACGCCTCGATCCAGGCCCGTCCGGCGGGGGTGATCTCGGCCAGGACCGAGCGCCGGTCCCCCGGATCGGGTACCCGGCGGACCAGCCCGTCGTGCTCCAGCGTGTCGACCAGCCCGGTGACGTTGCGGGAGCTGACCCCGGCGGCCCTGGCCAGCTCTCCGATGCTGACGCCCTTCTCGCCGCCGTTCAGGCGGACCAGCAGGTCGAGCGCGCCCGCGCTCAACCCCCGGCCCTGGGCGCCATGGGCGCGCATGCGCTCGACGGCATGGTGGGCGGTGCGGACGGCGGTGGCCGCCTCGAACGCCGGCATGTCGTCGTCGCCGTCGGCGAACTGGGCCATCGCGGCCCTGACGCGGGGGTCGTAGAGGAAGCCGTCAGAGTCGCACTCGTAAATGTGTACGTCCTTCATAGTAAAAAACGAGAATAGTACGGCCTTCCGAGATTTACCACACGGCCCTAGCGGGTGAAGCGGTGCAGGAGCTTCTCGGCGGCGGCGAAGCCGGCGACCACGTCGGCCGCCGTGCGGCGCTCCCGCACCAGGCCGACCCCCTGGCCCACGTAGACGAAGGCGGTGTCGAAGTCCTCGTCCCGCCGGGCCGCCTCCAGGGCGGCGCGCGCGTCCTCGTCGGCGGCGAGCTCGTCCTCCCGGCCCGCCCACCGCTCGAAGAAGGCGTTGCGCAGGGCCCGCCCGCCGTACTCGGCCGGCCAGCCGAGCCGCTGCGCCACGTCGAACACCCGCCCGTACGCGGTGTCGGTCTCCCCCGCCTCCAGCAGGCGCCGCGTGGCCGCCTCCGAGATCGTCGTCTCGGCGCAGCCCATGAACGCGGTGCCCGTCCAGGCACCCTCGGCGCCGGCGGCCAGCACGGCGGCGAGCCCGCGGGCGGTGGCGATGCCCCCGGCGGCGAGGACCGGGATCCGCACCGCGTCGAGCACCCCCTCCAGCAACGGCAGCGTCGCCACCTCGCCGCGCCCGTGGCCGCCGCCCTCGCCGCCGCGGGCCACCACGGCGTCCACCCCGGCCTGCTCGGCGGCGCGCGCCTCCTCGGTGGTGCCGGCCTGGGTGACGACCGTGATGCCGGCCTCGCGCAGCTCGCCGACGTAGCGCTCGTACGGGCCGAAGCTCACCGACACGATCGCGGGCCGCGCGTCGAGGACGGCCCGGAACTGGCCGGGGTTGCCGGGCAGCGCCCACGCCAGGAGCCCGATCCCGTACGGCCGGCCGCCCGCGGCGGCGACGGCCGCCTGATCCGCGATCCACTCGGGGCCGGCGGCCGAGGGCACGCCGAACATACCGAGCGCCCCGGCGGCGGACACGGCCGCGGCCAGCCGGCCCCCTCCCACCCCGGCCATGGGCGCCCCGACCAGGGGCACATTCAGATCGAACCGTTCGGTGAGCCACGTGCGCATCAGGATCTCCTCGTCCGTTCCCCGCCCACGGAGGGCCTTCTACCGCCACCATGCCACGGCCCGCCGGGCCCCCGGCCGGGGCCGGCCCGGCACCCCCGCGGGCCCCCGCCCCGCCCGGCCCGGCCGCCGGCCCGGCGGGGGGGCGGCGGGGGAGCGGGCGGCGGGCCCCCCCCCCGGGGGGCCCTCCCCCCCCCCCCCGCCCCCGCCCGGCGGGCCCCGGGCCGGGGCGGGCCCCGCACCCGCGGCTGCCCCCCCCCCCCCCCGCCCGGCCCGCGGGCCCGGCGGGGATGCGGCGGGGATGCGGCCGGGGTGCGGCACGCCACGCGCTCGGGCGGGGCGTCAGTCGTTCGCGAAGAGGGCGTTGACCTGCTGGTTGGCCGTGGTCAGGGCGGTTCGGGCGTCCTTCTGGCCGAGCCAGACCTCCTCCAGCGCCGTGAGCACGATCTGGTTGATCTCGTCGGCGTGGTCGCTGACCGGCAGCAGGAACGTTCCGCCGGGCGCGTCGGCCACCGTGGTGAAGGCGCTGATGTCCCGGTGCGCCGCCTTGTGCGCCGCGATCGCGCGCTGGGTGGACGAGGAGATGGCGGGGAAGACCACGGCGGTGTCCGCGATGATGTCCTGGCAGCCGGTGGAGCCGAGGAACTTCACCCACTTCCAGGCCGCCTCGGGGTGCTTGGTGCCCGCGTAGATGCTGTCGGCCAGGCCGTTGAAGGCGGACTTGCGGCCCTGGGGGCCGGTCGGCAGCGGGGCGAAGGCGAACTTCTGCTCCGTGGACTCCAGGTACGACTTGATCATCCAGGAGCCGGTGATGCCGAGCGCCGCCTTGCCGGAGCCGAGCACCGCGTCGGGGCCGAGCGAGCTGACCTTGTCGTACGGCGCCGCGTACCCCTTGTCCATCAGCCCCTTGAACCAGGCGATGGTCTCGGCCAGCTTGGGGTCGTCGTAGAAGTAGCGGGTGCCGAACGGGTTCTTGTCGATGTAGGAGAAGCCGTTGGAGACCGCCAGGTCGCCCCAGCCGTTCTGGCCCAGGCCGTCGTCCTTGAGCTCCGGGGTGATGCCGTACACGGCGACCTTGGACTTGTCGAACCCGGGCTCGTCGCCGTGGCGGCCGGAGCTGTCGACGGTGAGCTTGGCGATGGCCTTCTCGAAGGTGCCGCCGTCCTGGGGGTTCCAGGTGAGGTCGCTCAGGTCGAGCTTGGCCTTCTTGGCCAGGGTGGCGTTGTAGATGATCGCGATCGTGTCCCAGTCCTTGGGCAGGCCGTACCTCTTGCCGTCCTTGAGCCACAGCTCGGCCAGGCCGGGCCGGTACTGGCCGAGGTCGACCTTGTCGGCCCGCACCATGGGCTCGATGTCGAGGAGCTGACCGTTCTTGACGAACTGCGGGTAGTACGACGCCTGCATGGTGATCACGTCGGGAGCGCTGCCGGAGACCATCTGGGTGGTGAGGTTCTGCCAGTACTGGTCCCAGGCGGCCTGCGTGATCTTGATGGTGATCCCGGGGTTCGCCTTCTGGAAGGCGTCGGCGCACCGCTGGTAGCCGGCCTGCTGGGCGTCGTCGAAGAGAGCGTACGAGATCGTGACCGGATCATCCGCTGAGCCGGAGCCGCCCGAGCCACCCGAGCCGCCGCTGCAGGCCGCCGTGAGCAGCAGCAGCGCGCCCGCCGCCAGATGCGCCTTTTTCATCGCTAACCTTTCATGCCGGAGAACTGGATGGAGTCCACGAGCCGGCGGCCGAAGAAGACCACGAGCAGCAGCACGGGGATGATCGACAGGGCGGAGCCGGCCATGAGGCCGGTCCAGTCCGGCGCGGTGTTCGGTGACTGCTTGAGGAAGATGCCGAGCGCCGCCGTCAGCACCCGGGTCTCCTCGCCGGGGGCCACCAGCAGGGGCCACAGGTAGTCGTTCCAGGTCCAGACCGCGGTGGTGAGGGCCAGGGTGAGCAGCGGCCCCCGGCTCATCGGCAGCACCACCCGCCAGAAGATGAGCCCCTTTCCCGCGCCGTCGATGAGGGCGGCCTGCTCGACGTCGCGCGGCACGCCGAGGAAGAACTGGCGCAGGAAGAACACCGCGAACGGCGTCATGAGCATGCTGGGCGCGACGAGACCCTGGAAGGTGTCGAGCCAGCCGAGCTCCTTGACGAGCACGAAGTTGGGCAGCAGCGTGAAGATCGGCGGGACCATGAGGGCCGCCACGAACACCCCGAACAGCAGGTCCCGGCCGGGGAAGCGGAGCCGGGCGAAGGCGTAGCCGGCCATCGCGCAGAGGATGGTCTGCACGGCGGTGATGAGCCCGGTGTAGAGGACGGAGTTGCGCAGGTAGAGGAAGAAGTCGAGGTCGGCGCCGGATCCGCCGGCCGCCCGCGCCTCCTCCCGGCCGGCCAGGCCGAGCACCCGCTGGAAGTTGAACAGCGTCGGGTGCCGGGGCAGCAGCCCGGCGGTGTCCCCGCTCAGCTCGCGGCCCGGCGTGATCGCCGTGCGGAGCATCCAGTAGAGCGGGAACAGGGAGATCACGATGGCGAGGATCAGGCAGGCCCAGGCGATCGGGCGGCCGATCCGGCCGCGGAGCGGTCTGTTCATGTGAGGTCCGAGGTGGAGGCGCGCAGCAGGCGCATCTGGACGAAGGTCAGCACGCCGAGGACGAGCACGAGGCTCAACGCCAGCGCGGAGGCGTAGCCCATCTTGAAGTGGGTGAACGCCTGCTCGTAGATGTAGTAGTAGACGACCCGGGTGGCGTTGACGGGGCCGCCCTTGGTGGTGACGGCGACGGCGTCGAAGAGCTGGAACGAGTCGATGAGCGACACCACGAGCACGAACGCGAGGATGGGCCGCATCAGCGGCAGCGTGACGCGGAAGAAGGTGCGGATCTCGCCGGAGCCGTCGAGGGCCGCCGCCTCGTAGATGTGCCGGGGCACCAGCAGCATCCCCGCGTACAGCAGCAGCGCCGTGTAGCCGGTGCCGCTCCACGAGGTGATGACGGCCACGCTGGGCAGCGCCAGGTCCGGGGAGGTGAGGAAGCCCTGGTTGGGCAGGCCGACGGAGGTCAGCAGGTGGTTGACGAAGCCGAGGTTGGCGTCGAGCAGCCACATCCACAGCAGGCCGGTGGTCACGCTGGGCACCAGCCACGGGATGAGGAGCAGGGAGCGGAGGGCCAGGGAGCGGGTCAGCCGGTGCAGCAGCGCGGCCAGGCCGAGGCCGGCGAGGAGCTGGATGCCGAGGTTGAGGATGACGTACCCTGCGGTGACCTTGAGCGAGTTCCAGAACAGCGGGTCCTGGACGAGCCGGGCGTAGTTGTCGAGGCCGATGAAGCGCGGTGGTGACAGCAGGTTCCAGTCGGTCATCGAGTACCAGGCGCCGCGCAGCGCCGGATACAGGTAGAACAGGCCGAATCCCAGCAGCACGGGCGCGAGGAAGGCGGCGGCGAGCCGTCCGTCTCCGCGCGTGCCGGGCGCCCGCCGGCGACCTGGCCCAGGGGCGGGCTCCCTGGGGGCGGGCCCGTGACGGGACGGTGCCGGGCCGGCGGCGGGTCCGGGACGTGGGCCGGTGCCCGCCACCGGTGGGACCCCGGCGGGCGCGGTGCGGGCGCCCGGTCGTCGCAGCATCTCCGAACCTCCTGGGGGGCGGGGGCGGGCCGGTGGAGCGGCCGTGGTTCAGCCCATCATGGCGACTTTCGAAAGCTTGTCAATACCTTCGCCTAATCACCTCTTCTTCGGCAATACCGGATGCATTGCGAAAGTATTGACAAGATAACGAAGGTGCTGGGACTGTCCTCCTCATGGCCCTCTCGGACTTCGACTTGCTCGTCGTCGGCGACGCCAACCCGGACGTGATCGTCTCGGGGGCGCCCCGCCGCCCCGCCTTCGGTCAGCGCGAGGAGCTGGTGGACACCGGCGACCTGGTGCTCGGCGGCTCCGGCGCGATCACCGCGTGCGGCGCCGCCCGGCTCGGCCTGCGTGTCGCCTTCGCCGGCCGGGTGGGCGACGACCCGGCCGGCGCGTTCGTGCTGGACACGCTCGCACGCCGCGGGGTGGACGTCTCCGCCTGCGTGGTCGAGTCCGGCGCGGCGACCGCGCTCACCGTCATCCTGGCCGACGGGCAGGACCGGGCGATCCTGACCGCGCCCGGCTGCCTCGGCCGGACGTCCGCCGGCGACGTGCCGCCCGAGCTCCTCGCGCGCGTGGCGCACGTGCACGTCTCCTCGTTCTACCTCCAGCCGCTCCTGGCCGAGGGGGTGCCGGACCTGTTCCGGGCGGCCCGCGCCGCCGGCGCCACCACCTCGCTCGACACCAACGACGACCCGTCCGGCCGCTGGGAAGGGCTGGAGGAGGTGCTGCCGCTGACCGGCGTCCTGCTGCCCAACGAGCGCGAGGCCCTGGCCATCGCGGGCGTCCCCGAGCTCGGGCGGGCGCTGCGCGAGCTGGCCGCGCGGGGCACGACGCCGGTGGTCAAGTGCGGGGCTGAGGGCGCCCTGACGATCGTGGACGGCGAGCCGCTCCGCGTCCCGGCCCCGCCGCCGCCGGCTCACCAGGGCCCGGCCGTGGTCGTGGACACGGTCGGCGCGGGCGACAGCTTCGACGCGGGCCTGATCGCGTCCCGTCTGCGTGGCCTGCCCGTACGGCGGAGCCTGGAGGTGGCCGTGGCCTGCGGCACCCTCTCCACCCGAGCCGCGGGGGGCACAGCGGCGCAGCCGACCTGGGAGGAAGCCACCTCATGAGAAACCCGAAGATCGTCTTCATCGGCGCGGGCAGCGTGGTGTTCACGCACGGCCTCATCGCCGACCTGCTCGCCTACCCGGAGCTGCGGGAGGTCCGGATCGCGCTGCACGACATCGACCCGGAGCGGCTGGAGGTGGCCGAGGCGGTGGCCCGGCGCATCGCCGCCGCCCGCGGCGCCCGCCCCGAGATCACCGCGAGCCTCGACCGGCGGGCCGCGCTCGACGGCGCCGACTTCGTGATCAACATGATCCAGGTGGGCGGGCACGACGCGACCGTCACCGACTTCGAGATCCCCGCCCGCTACGGCCTGCGCCAGACGATCGCCGACACGATCGGCGTGGGCGGCGTCTTCCGCGCCCTGCGCACGTTCCCCGTGCTGGACGCGCTGGCCACCGACATCGGCGCCGTCTGCCCGGACGCCCTGCTGCTCAACTACACCAACCCGATGGCCATGAACGTCTGGTACCTGGCGAGCAGGGTGCGGCGCGTGGTCGGCCTCTGCCACTCGGTGTACTGGACGATGCACGACCTGGCCGAGCTGCTGAAGGTGCCGTACGAGGAGATCACCTACCTGGCGGCGGGCGTCAACCACCAGGCGTGGGTGCTGCGGTTCGAGCACGAGGGCGCCGACCTGTACCGGCGGCTCGACGCGGCGGTGGAGGCCGATCCTCAGCTGCGCCGGCGGGTCCGGGTGGAGATGTACCGGCGGCTCGGGCACTACCCGACCGAGACGAGCGAGCACTCCTCCGAGTACGTGCCGTGGCTGCTGCACCACGACGCCGAGATCGACCGGCTGCGCATCCCGGTCGGCGCGTACGTCGGCATCAGCGAGGAGAACATCCGCGAGTACAAGCGCACCCGCGACACCGTGCGCCACGGCGGGGAGCTGTCCGTCGAGGGCACCGGCGAGTACGCGCCGCAGATCATCCACAGCCTGGTGACCGGCGTGCCGCGCGTGGTGTACGGCAACGTGGTCAACGACGGCCTCATCTCGAACCTGCCGCCCGGCTGCGTGGTCGAGGTGCCCTGCGCCGTGGACTCCTCGGGGGTCATGCCGACCCGGGTGGGCGCGCTGCCGCCGCAGTGCGCGGCGCTCAACCGGTCGTACGTGAACGTCAACGAGCTGACCGTGCGGGCGGCCGAGGAGGGCCGGCCGGAGCACGTGCGGCACGCGGTGATGGCCGACCCGAACGCCTCGGCCACGCTGTCGCTGGACGCGATCTGGCGGATGTGCGACGACCTGACGCTCGCCCACGGCGACCTGCTGCCGGAGTCCCTGCGCGTCACGCTCGCGGACTGACACCACCTCGCCCGGTCCACGCCCACCCAGCGCGCCCGCCCGGACAACCGGGCGGGCGTTCGCGCGTCAGCCGACGAGATCCACCTTGAGGCCGCGCTCGCGCAGGACCGCCACCACCGACGCGTCCGCGGACTCGCCGGTGATGAGCAGGTCCACCTCGGACAGCGGGCAGACCGGCGCCATCTCCACCTTGCCGAGCTTGGAGGAGTCGGCGACCACCACGCGGCGGCCGGCGGCGCGCAGCATCCGCTGCTTCATCTCGGCGTCGGGCAGGTTGACGTTCGTGACGCCGGCCTCCGGGTGGACGCCGCCGCAGCCGAGGAACACGGTGTCGGCCCGGATGCCCTCCAGGATGCGGGTGCCGAGCGGGTCGACCAGGGAGTGCTGCTGGCGGCGGAGGCTGCCGCCGGTGACGACGACGGCGAAGCGGGGCAGCGCCGGCTCCAGCTCCAGGGCCGTGCGCAGCCCGTTGGTGAAGACCGTGACCTCGGTGAGGTCGGCGCGGGCGACCAGCTCCCTGGCCACGTACGCGGTGGTCGTGCCGGCCCCCATGAGCACGCTCTCGCCCGAGGCGACCAGCCGCGCCGCCGCCTTGCCGATCAGCGCCTTCTCCACGGCGGCGGTGCCGAGCGACAGCTCGAACGACGGCTCGACGCGCGGCGGCGACCCGGCCGCGACCGCTCCCCCGCGCACCCGGCGCACCCGGCCCTGCTCCTCCAGCGCGTCGAGGTCGGCCCGGACGGTCACGGTGGACACGCCGAACGCCTCCGCGAGCTCGGCCACCCGGGCGAACTCCTGCTCCATGAGCATGCCCAGCATGCGCTCACGGCGCACCTCGGTCGGCATCGACTCCATCATCGGCGGATCGCCTCCGGCAGCAACTCCCCGTGCGCGTCGATCAGCTCGTCGCACATCGCCTCGATGGCGGGCAGCGGCAGCGTCGCCGCGGTGTTCGGGTCGAGCATCGCCGCGTGGTGGACGTGCCGCCGGTCGCCGTCGAGCACGGCGCGCACGGTCAGCTCCACGACGTTGAGGAACGTCCGGTGCAGCGCCACGAGCTGGATCGGCAGGTCGCCCACCGGCCGGGGGTGGATGCCCATGGCGTCGACCGTGGCGGGCACCTCGACGCAGCAGCCCTCCGGCAGGTTGCCGATCAGGCCGCGGTTGCGGACGTTGACGTAGACCTCCTTCTCCCGGCCGGTCAGCGTGGCGAGGATCGCGGCGGCGGCCGGCTCCTGGTGCTGCCACCTGATCAGCTGCGGCCGGCCGGCCGACAGCGCGCGGCGCGTCTCCTCGTACGCGTGCATGTCCTGGCCGAGGCGGCGCAGGTACTCCTCCATCTGCACGCCGAGGCGCTCTGTCTCCTCGGCGTGCCGCATGAACCACGGGACGTACTCGGCGGCGTGCTCGCTGGACTGCGTCGGGTAGTGGCCGAAGCGGCGGTACATCTCGGTCCGGACGTGCCGCCCCAGGTCGGGGTCGGCGGCCAGCAGCGCGTCGAGCTCCGGGTAGAGCGAGCGGCCCCCGGCCTCGAACCGCAGCACGAACGACTGGTGGTTGAGGCCGGCGCTGAGGAACGTCACCTCGTCCAGGTCGCGGCCGACGAGGTCGGCCAGGTAGGCGTGGGTGTCGCAGACGGCGTGGCACACCCCGGCGAAGCGCTCGAACGTGGTGGCCTCCTCCACCGCCCAGCCGATCATGGCCATGGGGTCGCTGCAGCTCAGCAGCCACGCGTCCGGGCACAGCTCGGCCATCTCGCGGCCCAGCTCGACGAAGAAGGGGATGGCGCGCAGGCCGCGGAAGATGCCGCCGACGCCGATGGTGTCACCGATCGTCTGGCGCAGGCCGTACCTGCGGGGGATCTCGAAGTCGCGCAGCGAGGCCGTGAACCCGCCCCGGTCGACGTAGCTGATCACGAAGTCGGCGCCGTCGAGGGCGCGGCGCCGGTCGGGGCAGGCGGTGACCACGGCCGCCGAGCCGGCCTCGGCGTCGAGCGCGCGCACCAGCGCCTCGGCCGTGGCCAGGTGGGCGGGGTCGTCGTCATGCAGCACGACCTCCAGGCGCCCCCGCAGCGAGGAGGCGAGGAACAGGTCGGAGAGCACCCTGCGCACGAGTTCGACGTTGCCGGCGCCGACGAAGACGATGCGCGCCATCCTCACCTCCCGCCGCTCGTGCGCGAAGTCCTGCGAAGACCCGCGAAGACCGAAGATCCGCGAAGACCTGAGACTCGCGAACACTACGGCACACCGGGCGGACGCGCACACCACACCTTACGGGCTGCCGCCGAGCCCGAGGCCGCTCGCGCGGGCCGCGTGTTCTCGCTCACATGGGATGATCGCCTGCCCAGGGCCCCGGAGTGCCGGTTTCGGCGGTGGAGCCGGGCCTCACACGTCCTCTACCAGGGACAAGAGCGACCCGGAATGTGAATGCTCTGTTTCCGAGACGTTATCGCACACCGTTGACAGGCAAATTGTTAGCGATAACACTCATGGCCTTAGGCACGTTGTCCTCAACGGCGATCAACGCAGGCGGGGTGTCACGAAATGCCACAAACCGGGCTTATCCTACCGCAGGTCGGTCCACGGCACGTGGGTTTCGGACCATTCCATCGGAGCGCCCACCTGGACGTTCCCGTGCCGGGGACACGACGACCCACCGCTCCCGCCGCGCCACTCGCGGGAGAGGTACCCCCCGCTGTGGCCGGAGGTCCGGCGGACCCTTCGCGTACGCGCAACCCCGCAAGGAGACACACACATGAGATTCGGACGGATCGCGACGGTCGTCTCAGCCCTCGCACTCACCGCCACCGTCGCGGCGTGCGGATCGAGTGAGAAGACCGTCGACAAGCAGGCGTCCTCCGGCACCACCAGCGGGGCCCTGATCGGCGTGACCATGCCGACCAGGTCCTCCGAGCGGTGGATCCACGACGGGGACAACGTCAAGTCCAGCCTGGAGAAGCTCGGCTACAAGGTCGACCTCCAGTACGCGGAGAACGACATCCCCACCCAGGTCAACCAGATCGAGAACCAGATCACCAAGGGCGCCAAGCTCCTGATCATCGCCTCGATCGACGGCACCGCCCTGACCACGCAGCTCCAGCAGGCCGCCGACAACAAGATCCCGGTCATCTCCTACGACCGCCTGATCCGCAACAGCCCGAACGTCGACTACTACACGACCTTCGACAACTTCAAGGTCGGCGTCCAGCAGGCCACCTCCCTGCTCGTCGGCCTCAAGGTGCTCAACGCCGACGGCTCCGAGGGCAGCGCCAAGGGCCCGTTCAACGTCGAGCTGTTCGCCGGCTCCCCCGACGACAACAACGCCACGTTCTTCTTCAACGGCGCCATGTCCGTGCTGAAGCCGTACATCGACAAGGGCACGATCAAGGTCAAGAGCGGTCAGACCGACTTCAAGACCGTCGCCATCCTGCGCTGGGACCCGGCCACCGCGCAGAAGCGCATGGAGGACATCCTCACCAAGACCTACTCCGGCGACAGCAAGGTCGACGGCGTGCTCTCCCCGTACGACGGCCTGTCCATCGGCATCCTGTCGGCGCTCAAGAGCAACGGCTACGGCACCGCCGGCCAGCCCTACCCGATCGTGACCGGCCAGGACGCCGAGCTGGCCTCCGTCAAGTCGATCATCGCGGGCGAGCAGTACTCCACCATCTTCAAGGACACCCGCGAGCTGGCCAAGATCACGGTCACCATGGCCGACACCGTCCTCAAGGGCGGCAAGCCCGCGGTCAACAACACCAAGGACTACGACAACGGCAACAAGGTCGTCCCGGCCCAGCTCCTCGACCCGATGATCGTCGACAAGAGCAACTACCAGAAGGCCCTGGTGGACACGAACTACTACACCGCCGCCCAGCTCGGCTGACCTCCACCGGTAAGGACCTTCGATGACCGATGACATCCTGCACATGCGGGGCATCACCAAGACGTTTCCCGGAGTGCGCGCGCTCCACGAGGTGAGCCTCTCCGTCCGCCGGGGCGAGATCCACGCCATCTGCGGCGAGAACGGCGCCGGCAAGTCGACGCTGATGAAGGTGCTGTCCGGGGTCTACCCGTTCGGCAGCTACGAGGGGCGGATCGAGTTCGACGGCGAGCTGTGCCGGTTCGGCGGCATCAAGGACAGCGAGGACGCCGGTATCGTCATCATCCACCAGGAGCTGGCGCTGTGCCCGCAGCTGTCCATCGCCGAGAACATCTTCCTCGGCAACGAGCGGGCCAGCCGCGGGCTCGTGGACTGGAACCGCACCAACCACCAGGCCGGCGAGCTGCTGCGGCGCGTCGGCCTGGAGGAGAACCCGGTCACGCAGGTGGCCGACATCGGCGTGGGCAAGCAGCAGCTCGTGGAGATCGCCAAGGCGCTGTCGAAGAAGGTGAAGCTGCTCATCCTGGACGAGCCCACCGCGGCGCTCAACGACCAGGACTCGGCGCACCTGCTCGACCTGCTGCGCGGCCTGCGCGACGAGGGCATCACCTGCGTGATCATCTCGCACAAGCTGAACGAGATCATCGACATCGCCGACTCGATCACGATCATCCGTGACGGGCAGACGATCGAGACCCTGGAGATGGCGAGCGGCCAGGTGACCGAGGACCGGATCATCTCCGGCATGGTCGGCCGCGACCTGGACAACCGCTTCCCGCCGCACGAGTCGCACATCGGCGAGGAGGTCCTGCGGGTCGAGGACTGGACGGTGCACAGCCCGTCGCAGCCCGACCGGCAGGTCGTCTCCAAGGCCAGCCTCACGCTGCGCCGGGGCGAGATCGTCGGCCTGGCCGGGCTCATGGGCGCCGGCCGTACCGAGCTGGCGATGAGCCTGTTCGGCCGCACCTACGGCGTCGGCATCTCCGGCCGCGTCTTCAAGGAGGGCCGCGAGGTGCACATCCGCAACGTGCAGGACGCGGTGCGGCTCGGCATCGCGTACGCCACCGAGGACCGCAAGCGGTACGGCCTCAACCTCATCGAGGACATCAAGCGGAACATCTCCTCGGCGAGCCTCGGCACCCGGCTCAGCAAGCGCGGCTGGGTCAACGAGAACGAGGAGTACAAGGTCGCCGAGGAGTTCCGCCGCAGCATGAACATCAAGGCGCCCAGCGTGCAGAGCATCGTGGGCAAGCTGAGCGGCGGCAACCAGCAGAAGGTCGTGCTGTCGAAGTGGATCTACACGGATCCCGACGTGCTCATCCTCGACGAGCCCACCCGCGGCATCGACGTCGGCGCCAAGTACGAGATCTACACGATCATCAACCAGCTCGCCGACGAGGGGAAGGCGGTGCTCGTCATCTCCTCGGAGCTGCCGGAGCTGCTCGGCCTGTGCGACCGCATCTACACGCTGTCGCAGGGCCGGGTCACCGGTGAGCTGCCCCGCGAGGAGGCGACGCAGGAACGCCTGATGCATCACATGACCATGGGACAGGAGTAAGTCCGGATGAGCAGCAGTACGACCCCCGCCGACCTCCAGGCGGGTTCGGGACGGGACGACAAGGGCGAGCAGAGCCCGCCCGGGCGGCTGAAGCTCGGCGGCCTGTCCATCAACATCCGCCAGAGCGGCATCTACATCGCGTTCGCGCTGATCGTGGTGCTGTTCTCGGTGCTGACCGACGGCGCCCTGCTCCAGCCGCAGAACATCTCCAACATCGTCGTCCAGAACTCCTACATCCTGATCCTGGCCATCGGCATGATCCTGATCATCATCGCCGGGCACATCGACCTGTCGGTCGGCTCGGTGGTGGCGGTCACGGGCGCCGTGTCGGCCGTGCTGATGGTGAACTACGGGGTTCCCTGGCCGATCGCGCTGGTGCTCACCCTGGTGGTGGGCGGCCTGATCGGGGCCTGGCAGGGCTACTGGATCGCCTACTTCGGCATCCCGTCGTTCATCGTGACGCTCGCCGGCATGCTGCTGTTCCGGGCGCTCACGCTGACCGTGCTCGGCAACCAGGGCATCGGCCCGTTCCCCGACGCGGTGCGGACCCTGTCGAACGGCTTCACCGACAGCTACCTGGGCAACGTCGGGCTCGGCCCGCTCGGCGGCGCCGACCTGTTCAGCCTGCTGATCGGCGTGCTGGCCATCGTCGGCATGGCCAGCGCCCAGTGGCGCACGCGCACCGCCCGCGCCGGCTACGGCCAGAGCGTCGACCCGCTGCCGGTCTTCGCCCTGAAGATCGTCGCCGCGGCCGTCCTCATCATGGCCGTGGTGGTGCAGCTCGCGCGCTTCCGCAACCTGCCGTGGGTGCTGGTGCTGCTGGCCCTGCTGGTGCTCGGCTACTCGCTGCTGGCCAACCGGTCGGTGTTCGGCCGCCGGATCTACGCGGTGGGCGGCAACCTCCAGGCGGCGGTCCTGTCGGGCATCAAGGTCAAGTCCGTGGTGTTCTGGATCTTCGTCAACATGGGCGTGCTGGCGTCCGTGGCCGGCATCATCTTCGCCGGCCGGCTCAACCAGGCCGGTCCGACGGCCGGCAACTCGTTCGAGCTGGACGCGATCGCCGCGGCCTTCATCGGCGGCGCGGCCGTCCAGGGCGGCGTCGGCAAGGTCGTCGGCGCCATCACCGGCGGCCTGATCATGGGTGTGATCAACAACGGCATGTCGCTCATCGGCTCGCCGAGCGAGCGCGTCATGCTGGTCAAGGGCATCGTCCTGCTCGCGGCGGTCGCCTTCGACGTGTGGACGAAGCGGCGGGCGGGCGCGGCCGCGCGCTGACCTGTCGCACCGGGTGAGGGGCGGGCCGGACGGCCCGCCCTTTCCCATGCCCGCCGTCACTTGACCGCGCCGCCGGTGATGCCGGAGATGATGCGCCGCTGGGCCACCGCGAACACCACCAGCAGGGGCAGGCTCATGAGGATGATGTACGCGAAGATCAGGTGCCAGTTGTTGAGGTAGAGGCCGGCGTTGGCCACCTGGAACAGGTTCAGCGGCAGTGTGTCGAGCCGGCCCCCGACGACGAAGAAGGCGTAGAAGACGTCGTTCCAGACGTACAGGCAGATGAGGATCGTGGCGGTCGCGAGCACGGGCCGCAGCATCGGCAGGATGACGGAGAAGAACACGCGCGCCGGGCCGGCCCCGTCCATGCGGGCCGCCTCCTCGATCGACAGCGGCACCGTGCGCACGAACCCGGTGACGAAGAAGATCACCGTGGACAGGTAGATGCCGACGTAGACGCCGACCATGCCGACGGCGCTGCCGGCCAGGCCGAGCTGCCGCAGCAGCAGCACGATCGTCACCACGGCCGGGGGCAGCACGATGCCGCTGATCGCGAACGCGTACAGGACGGCGTTGAGGCGGGTGGCCCGCCGGGCCAGCACCCACGACGCCATGGAGCCGAACGTCAGCACCAGCGCGACCGACGGCGCGACGACCAGCACGCTGCCGAGGAACGCCTTCGGCACGTCGCCCTGCTGCCACACCTGCGCCAGGTTCTCCCAGAGCAGCCACCGGGACGGCAGGGACAGGTCCGGCGACAGGGCCTCGCCCTGGGACTTGGCCGCCGTCACGACGACCAGCCACAGCGGCAGGCCCATGACGAGCACGACGAGGGCGACGACGGCCGGCGGCCGCAGCCGCGCCGCGACGCCCCGGGCGGGGGATGTCACAGGATCTCCTCCCTCTTGCGCAGGACGCGGATGACCGGGAAGGCCAGCAGCGCGACCATCAGGAACAGCACCAGGCTCATCGTGGTGGCCTGCGCGAACAGGCCCTGGCCGAAGGTGCGGTAGATGAAGATGTTCAGGATCTCGGTGCTGCGGGCGGGGCCGCCGCCCGTCGTGGCCTGGACGATGTCGAAGCCGTTCATGGAGCCCAGCAGCGCGGTGGCCACGTTGAAGGTGACCGCCGGCGCCAGCAGCGGGAAGCGGACCGACCAGAACGCCTGCCGGCCGGTGGCGCCGTCGATGCGGGCCGCCTCCGTGACGTCCTCGGGGATCGTCTTCAGCCCGGCCAGGTAGATGAGCATGGACAGGCCCATCCACTTCCAGGCGTGGATGACCGCGACGACGACCAGGGTCCAGGTGGTGTCGCCCAGCCACGGGATCGTCACCGGCGTGCCGAGCAGGCCGCCGAGCAGGTCGTTCAGGCTGCCGTCGGGCTTGAGCAGCGCCTGGAAGACGTAGCCGACCGCCAGCGCCGACATGAGCACCGGGATGAGGAACACCAGGCGCGCGGCCCGGTTGAGCCAGGTGTCGCGCTCCAGGAGGACGGCCAGGCCGAAGCCGAACAGGTTCTGGAACACCGCGACCAGGACGGCGTAGACCAGCGTGACGCGCAGCGCGCCGTACATGGTGCCGTCCGAGAGCAGGTCGGCGAAGTTGTCCCAGCCGACCGGGCGGATGTCGCTCTTGAAGCTGGACCAGTCGGTGAAGGCGTAGACGAAGTTGAACAGGGTCGGCAGGAAGAAGAAGACGAACAGGATCGCGAAGGCGGGCGCCAGGAACCACATGGGGTGGGTACGGCGTCCCGCTCCGGCGGGGGTGGCCCGCCGGCTCGGGCGCGCCTGGCGGGCGGGCACGGGCCGGGCGGCGGTGTCGGGTGCGCGCGTCTCGGTCGGCACGGGTCGCTCCTCGCCTGGGGGATGGGGGGTCAGAAGCCGGAGGCGCCGGCCGCCTTGGCGAGCTGGGCGAACTGCTTCTGCGTGGCCGCCGCCACCTGCTCGGGCGTGAGGCTGCCGGTGATCATGTCGGCCAGGTTGAGGTACAGGTCGGGGTTGGCCACGGCGAGCGCCTGCATCGAGCCGACCGCGCCGCCCAGCGACTTGTGCACGTCGAGCAGCGCCTGCGGCACGCCGGCCGGGGTGGGCACGTCGGTCTTCAGCGACACGGTCCTGCGCGCGGTGACGAACTCCTGGTAGCCGGGGCCCATCCAGTACGCGAGGAGCTGGCGGGCGGCGGCCTCGCGCTTGGCGTCGCCGGTCCTGAACGCGACCAGGGCGTTGGACTGGTCGGGGATGAAGGTGCCGACGTTGCCGGACGGGGAGATCGGGAAGAAGCCGATCTTCTTGTCCAGTGTCGCCGTGTCGGCCTTGGCCTGGAGCTGGCCGAAGAACGAGTTGACCTGGACGGCCATGGCCGCCTTGCCGGACAGCAGCGCCGCGCCCTGGTCCTCGAAGGTGGCGGTCTTGATGTCGGGGTTGAACAGTCCCTCGCCGATCAACGCCTTGTACTTCTTGATCGCGTCCAGGATGGTCTTGTCCTCGAACGTCTCCTTGCCGGTGTTGACCCGGTCCCAGAGGCCGTCGCGGGCCGCGTCGGCGAGCTGGACCTGCACCCACCACTGGGTCGCCCACTTGTCGCCGGCCATCTCGAAGAAGGGGGTGACGCCCTTGCCCTTGAGCGTGCGAGCGACCTGGAGCATCTCGTCGAAGCTCTTCGGCGTCTCCTTGACGCCGGCCGCGGCGAAGACCTCCTTGTTGTAGTAGACGCCCTCGACGGCCGGGCTGGTGACGAGCGCGGCGTAGCGGGTCTTGTCCAGCAGCCCCGTGATGTCGCGCAGTTCGGGCGACAGCGACGGCAGCCAGGGGGCGTCATCGAGGGGCTGGAGGTTGGCGCGGGCGTTCAGGGCGGTCAGCATGGACGCGGTGGGCTGCCAGAAGGCCAGGTCGGGCTTGTCGCCGGTGGCCACCTTGGTCTGCACGCCCTGCTCGTACGGGTCGGGGATGGTGACGACGTCGACCTTGGCGCCGGTGGCCTTGGAGAAGGCGGCCGTCACCTGCTCGGGGACGGTGGTGCTGTTCTGCGCGGCCCAGATGGTGAGGGTGACCCCGTCGAGCCGGCCCGTCGGGGAGGGCCAGGCCGCGGCGGTCGCGCCCGCCGCCGCGGGCGCAGGCCCGGAGGCGGGATCGCTGCACGCGGTGAGGGCGAGCAGTGCGGTGGCCGCGACGGTGGCGGCGGTGGTGACGCGCGGTGCCAGTTTCACGGTTTGGTTCCTTTGTCCGTGTCCGCCACTATCGTGCCGGACAATCCCATTGGGGGGCAGATGGGGTCTTACTGAGAAGAGAGCTCGCGGAGCTCCAGGACGCGGGCGGTCGGGGCGGCGACGGCGCAGGTCAGGGTCAGCTCGCCGGTCGCGGGGTTCCAGGAGTGCTCCCAGCCCGTCGCCTGGCGGGGGTAGGCGATGCGCACCGCAACCTGCCGGCCGGCGAGGTGCGGGAACGACAGGACGGCGCCCTCGTCCGCGCCCGGCCTCCGCCAGACGCCGACGTGTGTGACGTCGCCGGCGCGCAGGCCCAGCGCCAGCCACGGGTCCTCCCAGCCGGGCAGCCCGAGCGGCCAGCAGGGCGCCGACGCGACCAGGTCGGCCCGCAGCGCCTGGTGCAGCCGCACCCCCTCGCGCACGAGCGCCAGCCGCTCCGGGCCCATCGCGTCCAGGTGGCCCGACAGGTAGAGCCGGCCGAGGATGCCGGTGCACATCGTGAACGCGACCTCCTCGTCCGTCATGTCCGGCTGCGGGTACGCCCAGTTGGCCGCCTGCTCGGGTGTCATCGCCAGCGGCGCGGCCACGGCGATCGGCGGGTAGCGCAGGAAGTCCTCCTGGTCGCTGGTGGACTGGAGGTTCAGCCGCGACAGCATCGCGAAGTCCATCCGCATCGCGCCCGACGCGCAGTTCTCCAGCACCAGCCCCGGATGCCGGTCCAGGACGCCGTCGATCCAGGCCAGGTGGGCGCGGTTGTGGGCGAGCAGGCCCGCGCCGGCGCTGGTGGCGTCCACGTCGGTGCCCGCGCCCGGGTTGATGTTGTAGTCGAGCTTGAAGTAGCCGACGCCCAGCTCCCCCACCAGCCGGTCTACCACGCCGTCGAGGTGCTCGACGGCGGCGGGGTGGCGCAGGTCCAGGTGGTAACGGCCGTGCTCGGCCAACCGCTCGCCGCCGCGCTGCAGGAACGCCTCCTTGGGCAGCTCGTCGGCCATCGGGCTGCGCACGCCGATCACCTCCGGCTCCAGCCACAGACCGGGCGTCATGCCGTGGGCCCGGATGTGCCCGAGCACCTCCTCGACGCCGCCCGGGAACCGGGTCCGGGACGGCCGCCAGGCGCCGACGCTGTCCCACCAGCCGCCGTCCTCGTCGTACCAGCCGGCGTCCACGCAGAAGACCTCGGCCCCGGCGGAGGCGGCGGCCTCGACCAGCGGGAGCAGCCTGGCGGTGGTGGGGTCGCCCATGAGGGTGTTCATGTAGTCGTTGAAGACGACGGGCAGCGTGTCGCGGTCGGGGTGCGGGCGGCGCAGCGCGCGGCGGTGCGCGGTCAGCGCGGCGACCGCCTCCTCCAGCGGGTCCCCCTCCTCCGGGCCGGCGCCGTTCCCCGCCGCGACGGCCACCGAGACGGGGACCGTGGTGAACGACTCGCCGGGGGCCAGGGTCTGGCTCCACTGGTGGTCGAGGTCGGTGGGTCCGCTCACGGCGACGTACACGCCGTCCTGCCGGGCGCCCGTCTCCCAGCGCCACGCGCCGTTGTGCTCGATCTGCCACACCCACGTCTGGCCGGTGCCCCGGTCCACCAGGCCGCCCATCGGCACGTGCCGGCCGCTCGACCACGTGCCCGAGCTGGTCAGCGCGAACGCGCCCCGGCCGTGCTGACCGTGGCCCTCCAGCCCCAGGGCCGGGACCAGCTCGCCGAGGGGGCGCCGGGTCCAGCGGCTCTCCCCCAGCCACTCGCTGTCGGCGTACAGGACGTCGAGGTCGCCGGCGTGGCGGCCCAGGAAGCCCGCCGCGAACGAGGTGACGGCCAGCAGCAGCACCGGGGCCGTCCCCTGGTTGGTCACCCGGACCTGGGCCTGGCAGGCGGACACGCCCTCGTACGAGCGGAGCGTCAGCTCGGCGGCCAGGCCGGAGGCGTCGTCGCGCATCGCGAGCCGCAGCACGTGCCAGCCGCCCTCGCGGGACTGCTCGGCCCCCGCGTACCTCAGGCGGCAGCCCACGGCGGTCTCCGACAACCGCTGCGACGCCCGCGCCCGGCCCGCGCCCGGGAGCAGCACCTCCACCAGCGGCTGCGCCGGAGCCTCCGCGGGCCCGGCCGCCCCGCCCGGCGCCAGCCGCCGCAACGCCACCGCCCGGTCAGGGTGGATCTCCACCACCGCCGTCAGGGCGTCATGGCCCCAGCGCAAGGTCTGGATCACGTCAGCGGGCATCACACATCTCCTCGGATACGGTCCATGTGACCGGTCACATCACTCCCGTGGCGTAAGTGTGAGCGGTAACACGAACAAAGAGGAACCCTTCTTTGCCGGATTGTTACCACCGCGTTTCCGAGGCCGCAGCGGCTCCGGACGCGGAGCGGCGGAGGGGAGCGGTGGAGGCGGCGGAGGGGCGGAGCGGCGGAGGCGGCGGAGGCGGCGGAGGGGTGGAGGCGGCGGACGGGGGCCGTGGTCGCGGGTCAGGGGCTGCCGGTGGCGCCGGTCAGCGGAGCGGGCGTGGCGGGGCCGTGGACTCGCGGATGATCAGGCGGGGCGGGGTCAGCGTGAGGGTCGGCTGGGGCTGGGCCAGGAGCTCGGCCACCGCGGCGCGGAAGCACGCCTTGCCCAGCCCCGCGAAGTCCATCCGCACCGTCGTCAGCGCCGGCGTCCAGAAGGCCGAGCCGGGGATGTCGTCGAAGCCGACGATGCTCACGTCCCCGGGCACGTCCCTGCCCGCGTCGTACAGGGCCCGGCGTACGCCCTGGGCGATGTCGTCGTTGCCGCACAGCACGGCCGTCACCTCCGGGTCCGCGGCCAGGCGCCGTCCGGCCTGGTAGGCGCCGGCGACGTCCCAGCCGCAGTCGATCACGTCCGGCACCGGCGCGCCCGCCTGCCGCAGCGCGTCGTGCCAGCCGGTGTGCCGGCCGCCGGAGCGGCCCTCCGAGGGGATCGCGACGTGGTGGACGGTACGGTGCCCGAGCCCGAGCAGGTGGCCGGTGGCCTCGGCGGCGGCGCCGCGATCGTCCAGGGCGATGGCGACCCGGCCCGTGTCGGGGGCGGCCGGCTCGGTGGCGGCGACCGCGGGGATGTGCCGGGGCAGCGCCTCCAGCACCGCCGCACCGGACGGGTCGAACGCGATGACCACCACGGCCCCCGCGCTGGGGTCGCTGACGTAGTCGACGGTCTGCTTGACGTCGCCGGGCGCCTCCGACTCGACCACCCGCACCCCCACGGCCATGCCCTCCACCCGGGCCGCCTCCTCGATGCCCTGCAGCGTCGAGGCGTAGCCGTACAGCATGGTGTCGGACATGACGACGGTCACGCCGTGGGCGCGGCCGAGGCCGAGGGCGCGCGCGGCGCGGTTGGGGCGGAACCCGAGCCGGTCGATGGCCGCGAGCACGGCGGCGCGGGTGTCGGCGCTCACCCGGGGCGAGTCGTTGAGGACCCGGGAGACGGTCTGGTGGGACACGCCCGCGGCGGCGGCGACGTCGCGGATGCTGGGGACGGCGCCGCCACGGGAGGCCGCGCGTGCCTCGCGCCGGGGGCTGCTGGTCACGATCACATCGTAGGCCGCCGGGCACCGCGCCGCCGACCATCCCCGCCAGTCACTTTCACCCCTTCCGTCCAGCCAATATCTGAAAGTTCAGGACACGGGTGTCAGATGCCGACAGAATGCGGAGTCCATCCAGCCTTACCGCAAAACTGGAGGGAAACCCCATATGCGTAGACCCCTAGGGGTACTCGCCGGCCTCGTCAGCGTCGCGGCCCTGTCCGCGCCCGTGGCCACCGCTCACGCCGAGTCGGCGACCCTGGCCGCCTGCCGACTGACCGTGAACCAGCCCGCCCTCACCGCCGCCGGCCGGATCCAGGCGTCCGCCGCCCGGCTGGAGTGCACCCGTCCCGGGCTGGTCCGCGTCCGCATCCTGCGCGCCGTGCCGGGAGACGACCGGGTCGTCAAGAGCGCCGCCGCGCGGGGCCGGGTCAGCCGCGTCACCGTCGCGATGCCGTGCGTGCCCGGCACCTACTACGCCACGGCCACCGACTATCGCGGCCACGCCGGCAAGTCGAAGGCGGTCAAGCTCACCTGCTCCCCCGGCGCTACCCCGACGCCCACCGCCACCTCCTCGACCAAGCCGACCCCGACGCCGACCTCGACCTCGACCTCGGCGCCGACGACGAGCACCACGCCGTCCCCGAAGCCCACCAGGACGGCCACCCCGACCCCGACCGCCACCAGGACCCCGACCCCCACCTCCACCGCGACGTCCGGCACGGTCGGCACCGCGGACGAGAACGAGGTCGTCCGGCTGACCAACGCCGAGCGGGCCAAGGGCGGCTGCCAGCCGCTCAAGCACGACCCGCAGCTGCGCAAGGCCGCGTTCGGCCACTCGGCCGACATGGCGGAGCAGGACTACTTCAGCCACACCTCCAAGGACGGCCGCAGCTTCATGGACCGCATCCGCGGCGCCGGCTTCACCGGGGGCACGGGCTGGGCGGAGAACATCGCCATGGGCCAGCCGACCCCGGCCTCGGTGGTCCAGGCGTGGATGAACAGCTCCGGCCACAAGGCCAACATCATGAACTGCAAGTACACGCTCATCGGTGTCGGCGCCGCCAAGAACTCCAAGGGCCAGATCTACTGGACCCAGGACTTCGCCGCCCGCTGACCGCCGTGTCCTCCCCTGAGGGACGGTCCTTCCCCGCGCCCGGGCCAGGGCGCGTGAACGCCCCGCGACGGACTCCCGTCGCGGGGCGTTCCCCTTTCACCGTGGCTCCGCCCGGCGTTTGCCCTGGATCGCCGAGGGCAGCATCACCTGCGGAAACGTGAGGGACGGGGGTCTCATGGCGGCAGCTTTCGACGCCTCCGCCTACGGGCGGAGCATCGCCGACATCTACGACGCCACCGCCCGGGACCTGCCGACCGAGGCCGCCGTCGAGCGGCTGTACCGGCTGGCCGGTGGCGGGCCGGTGCTGGAGTTCGGGATCGGCACGGGCCGCATCGCACTGCCCTTGGCGGCCCGCGGGCTGACAGTGGCCGGGATCGACGGGTCGCCGGAGATGGTCGCGGAGCTGAGACGCAAGCCCGGGGGCGACCACATCCCCGTGGCCGTCGGCGACTTCTCCGCCACCCAGGTCGAGGGCCGGTTCAGCCTGGTGGCCCTCACCACGAACACGATCTTCGCGCTGCCGTCCCAGGACGCGCAGGTGGAGTGCTTCCGCAACGCGGCGGGGCATCTGGAGCCGGGCGGCAGGTTCGTCGTGGAGGCGTGGGTGCCGGACCTGACCGGCTTCGCCGACGGGTCGGCGCTGCGGCTGCTGTCCCTGTCGGAGGAGGCCGTCACGGCCGAGGCGGCCCGCCTGTCGCCCGCCACGCAGATGATGCACACGACCCGCGTCCGCATGACGGCCGAGGGGCTGCGGCTGCTGCCGGCCAACCATCGCTACGCCTGGCCCGCCGAGCTGGACCTGATGGGCCGCCTGGCCGGGATGACGCTGGAGTCGCGCTGGGCGGACTGGGAGGGCACGCCGTTCGGCGACGGCAGCCGGGCGCACGTGTCGGTCTACCGGCTGACCGGGGAGTCGTGATGCGCCTGCCCCGCCCCCGCGGACCTCTGACCGCGGCCCTGTTCGCCCGCCTCGCCGCCCCGCCGCCGGACCAGGACCGCTTCCGGTGCGCGCTGCCGGGGGAGCACGATCGCTTTCCCGCCGTCCCGCACCGGCCGGCGGGCGCCGACCTGGCCGACGGCGACCTCCAGCTCGCCCTGTTCGCCTGCTACGAGCTGCACTACCAGGGCTTCGACGGCGTCGATCCGCGCTGGGAGTGGGAGCCGTCCCTGCTCGCCTTCCGGGCCGCCCTCGAACGGCGCTTCGAGCAGGCGCTTGCCGGGGCGGTGCCCCGCCCCGCGGCCGTGCCGCCCGGCGAGGTACGGGCGGCGCTGGCCGAGCTGACCGCGCCCGGCTCGGGGCCGTCGCTGTCGGCGCACCTGCGGCGCCACGCCGGGCTGGCGCAGTTCAGGGAGTTCGTGGCGCACCGGTCCATCTACCACCTCAAGGAGGCCGACCCGCACACGTGGGCGATCCCGCGGCTGCGCGGCGGCCCCAAGGCGGCACTGGTGGAGATCCAGGCCGACGAGTACGGCGGCGGCCGGAAGGAGCGCATGCACGCGGAGCTCTTCCGGGCCACCATGCGCGGTCTCGGCCTGGACGACTCCTACGGCGCCTTCCTCGGCCGGGTGCCGGGCGTCACGCTGGCGGTCTCCAACGCGATGTCGCTGTTCGGCCTGCACCGCAGGCTGCGGGGCGCGGCGGCCGGTCACCTGGCGGCGCTGGAGATGACGTCCTCGCTGCCCAACCGGCACTACGCCGACGGTCTGCGGCGGCTCGGCGGGGACGCCACGGCCGCCCGGTTCTACGACGAGCACGTGCAGGCGGACGCCGTTCACGAGCAGATCGCCGCGCACGACCTGTGCGCGGGACTGGCGGCGCAGGACCCGGCGCTGTCCGGGGACATCCTGTTCGGCGCGGCCTGCGCGCTGGAGCTGGAGCGGCTGTGGGCGGAGCACGTCATGGCGTGCTGGCGGGACGGGGCGTCGTCCCTGGACCCGCCCGTACCCCACGAACAGAGCACGGACAGCGCGGGGAGCGCGGTGGCGAGCACCGCATGACGCGCCCGACCGGCACGATCGGCCCGGCGTCGCGGCCGGCGCTCGACTACGTGCTCCCCCTGCGATGGGACGACGACTCCGGCCTGGACGAGCTGACCGGCTACGTGCGTGAGCTGTCGCGGCACGCGCGGGTGATCGTGGTGGACGGCAGCCGGGACGAGCTGTTCGAGCGGCACGCGGAGCGCTGGCGCGGGCTGGTGACGCACGTGCGCCCCGATCCCGGCCTGCGGTTCGCCAACGGCAAGGTGAACGGCGTGACGACGGGCCTGCGGCTGGCCCGCGCCCCGCACGTGGTGATCGCCGACGACGACGTCCGCTACGACGCCTCGGCGCTGGCCGGGATGGACGCCCTGCTCGCGGGGGCCGACCTGGTCAGGCCGCAGAATCACTTCGACCCGCTCCCCTGGCACGCCCGCTGGGACACCGCCCGGACGCTGCTGAACCGGGCCGTAGGCGCGGACTACCCGGGCACGTTCGGGCTGCGGCGGTCCTTCTTCTGGGAGATGGGCGGCTACGACGGCGACGTGCTGTTCGAGAACCTGGAGCTGATCCGCACCGTCCGCGCCCACGGCGGGGTGGAGTACCACGCCCCCGGCCTGTACGTGCGCCGCCTGCCGCCGGACGCCTCCCGGTTCTGGTCCCAGCGGGTCCGGCAGGCGTACGACGACCTGGCGCAGCCCGCGCGGCTGGCGGTGTTCCTGTCGGTGCTGCCGGCGGTGGCCGCCGGGCTGGCCCGGCGGCGGTTCGGCACGCTGGCCCTGGCCGCCGGGCTGGTGGTGGGCCTGGCGGAGGTGGGCCGGCACAGGGCCGGTGGCCGCCGGGTGTTCCCGTGGAGCGCGTCCCTGTTCGCCCCGGTGTGGGTGCTGGAGCGGGCCACATGTGCCTGGCTCGCGGTGGCGTCCGCGCTGGGCGGCGGAGTGCCGTACGCGGGACACCGGCTGAGGTGCGCGGCGCACAGCGTGCGATGGCTGCGGTCACGGCCTGGCCCCCGGCCGGAGGACCTCTCCCCCGGCCGGGGCGACTACGCGGACGTCACCTGGTGAGCACGCGGCGGCGCGCCAGCAGGAAGCCGAGCGCGATCATGCCGACGCCGAGGATGAAGTGCAGCCAGTCGTCGGCCGTGTTCAGCGGGACGAAGTTGGCGGCGCTGTCCTTGGCGATGAGCAGCCCGTAGATCCACAGCAGCAGGTAGATGACGCCGCCGCCGATCAGGTAGCCCCGCGCGCCGTTCCAGGTGCGGGAGAGCAGGATGCCGGCGACGCCGAAGAGCAGGTGGACGATGTTGTGCAGGATCGACACCTGGAACACACCCAGCAGCATCGCGCCTGAGTGGTGGCTGGCGAATGTCATCTCGCTGTAGTGCGTCGTGATGCCCGGGATGAAGCCGAGCACGCCGACCAGCAGGAACACCGCACCCACGATGAGGGCGGCGCGCTGGATCGGAGTGCGGTCCGCTTTGGTACTCGGGGTGTTCATGAAGAGCCTCCCGGAGTGGGCGTGGCACTGTCACCGTTCGGCTACCCTCCAGCGTCGCGCTCAGTCACCACGGCCCGGACAACCGGGATGGGCACGTCATGTGAGCGCCCCGAGCCGCCGGTCGAGGAGCGCGCGTGACCGACTGCCGACGCGGCCGTGGGGTTGCCTCCGGGGGTCCCGGGTAGGCCGGGGCGTACTCATGCGTCGACAGCGAGGGAGCTCGACCACATGACCTTCAACCCGCTGCGGGAGCGTGGCATCCCACTGGACAGGCAGGTCCGCAACTGGCGTGAGCTGAACGTCACCCCGATCGACCCCGACCACTCCGACCCCTACACCCGGTGCCGCATCATCACGATGAACGGCATCGAGGTCGAGGCGATCATGTTCAGCCACCAGCTCGCCCGGCACTGCCCGGACCTGGAGCTCAAGCAGCAGCTCGCCCGGGTCCGCTACATCGAGGCCCAGCAGCAGAAGGCGGTGAACTGGCTGCTGCCCGGTCTCGCGTCGGTGCTGGAGACCACGATCGCGTACGAGCAGGTGGCGGTGGACCTGACGGCCTGGGTGGCGCGGATGGAGCCGGACCCGTACCTGCAGCAGGCCTACCAGTTCGGCGTGCTGGAGGACTTCGACCACCTCTACCGGTACGCGAACCTGTACGAGATGATCGAGCACCGCAGGGCGGAGAAGATCGTCGACCAGCTCACCGAGGTCATGCCGGGCCGCCCGACGTACCTGCACCACCGGGACCCGGTCGACAACGTGCGCGAGCCGTACGACAGAAGCTCCACGGCGCCGCTCTCGAAGCTGCACGCGCTGACCATCATGTCGGCCGAGCAGCAGACCATGAACTTCTACATGAACGTCGGCCCCACCTACATGGAGCCGATCGCCCGCCGGCTCTACCAGGAGATCGGGCTGATCGAGGAGGAGCACGTCACCCACTACGAGTCGCTGGTCGACCCGGGCGAGAGCTGGTGGGAGATGCTGCTCAACCACGAGTACAACGAGTGCTACCTGTACCACTCGTTCATGGAGACCGAGTCGGACCCGAAGGTGAAGGCCATCTGGGAGCTCCACCTCAACATGGAGCTGGAGCACCTGCGCCTGGCCGCGGAGCTGTTCAAGCGGCACGACGGCCGGGATCCCGAGGAGGTCGTGGCGCCGGCCCTGCCCGCGCCGGTCACGTTCGAGCCGAACAAGTCGTACCTGCGTGAGCTGATCGCCACGCAGATCGACTACACCACGCTCGGCACCGGGTACGTCCAGGACGCCCACGAGCGGTTCGAGAAGATGCAGGAGGCCGTGATGGGTGGCGAGAAGCCGCCGTCGGAGGAGGTCATCCAGGAGAACACCGACAAGTCGGGCCGCGAGTACCGGCTGGAGACCGAGGGCCCGCACCCGGTGGGCAGCCTGCGCGCCGACCGCTGATCCACCCGGCCCGCCTGTTCCCGTCCGGGGCCCGATCCCGGCCGGAACGGGCGCCGGGAAGGGCGTCGTCAGTGGCGGGCGGGCTCCACGGAGTCCGGCGGGGACGTCACGCGGCCCACGGCGGCGTCGATGCGGACGGCCGGGACGCCCTCCAGCAGCGGGATCGGCGGTTCGTACTCGTCGTCGTCCGGGATCCGCCACTCGTGGACCGGCGCCAGGCCCGGACCAATGAGCTCGAACCCCTCGGCCAGCCGCAGCACCTCCTCCCGCGTGCGGAACACCGACTGCGCCGGGGTGCCGGCCGTCGCGGTGCTGAGCTGGGCGACGGCCTCCGGGGCGCTGTCGGCCATGGCGTGGGTGAGGATCAGGTGGCTGCCCGGCGCCATCCACCTGCGGAAGTCGGCGATGATCCCGGCGGGGTCCTCGCTGTCGAGGATGAAGTGCAGGATGCCGACCATGAGCACGCCGACCGGCTGCGAGAAGTCGATCAGACGGGTGACGCGCGGGTCGCCGAGAATGGCGCCGGGCTCGCGCAGGTCGGCCTGGACGGCCTCCACGCCGGGCGAGCTGGCCAGCAGCACCTCGCTGTGGAGCCGTACGACGGGGTCGTAGTCGACGTAGACGACCCGGCAGTCGGGCACGATCTCGCGGGCGACCTCGTGGACGCTGGGCGAGGTGGGGATGCCGGTGCCGAGGTCGAGGAACTGCCGCACGCCCCGCCGGGCCAGATGGCGTACGGCGCGGACAAGGAAGAGCCGGTTGGCCCGGGCGACCTGGCGCGTCTCGGGGGCGACGGCCAGCAGCTTGTCGGCGAAGGCGCGGTCCACCGCGAGGTGGTCCTTGCCGCCGAGCAGGTAGTCGTAGACGCGGGCGACACTCGGGACGCGGGGGTCGACACCGGGCGGCACACGCTCCAGCTCGCTCACGGGGGCGCCTCCTTCGATCCGAATGCCGTACGGGTCGCGTCCGGACGCCATCCTACTGCGGCCCGCCGACAGGAAGATCGTCTCTCTGGATCCCCGCCGTAATCGGCGCAAAGAGCACACAAAGCGACGGATTCTCCCCATACACGCCAGAACCCGACGAAATCAGCAGCCAGTCCCTCTGCGCGAAAGCGGGCGGGCGGTCAGGCTCGGATGCGGACGACGGCGAGGGGGCAGGGCGCGTGGTGCAGCATGCCCTGGCTCACCGAGCCGAGCACCATGCCCGTGAACGTGCCGTACCCGTGGGAGCCCACGACCAGCAGATCGGCCCCGGCGGCGGCCTGCCGGAGCACGGCGACCGGATGCCCGTGGACGACCTCCTCGACCACCGCCACCTCCGGGTAGCGCTCCCGGCGGGCGGCGAGGGCCTCCTTCAGCGCGGCCGACTCGTCCCGCTCGCTCTCCTCGTCGGCCGGGTCGAAGCCGCCGGCCCGCGGCCAGACCCAGGCGTGGACGGCCCGCAGCCTCGCCCCGTGCAGCCGCGCCTCGGCGAAGGCGACGTCGAGCACCCGGGCGGTCGCGAATGACCCGTCCACGCCCACCACCACCTCGCCGCGAGGCGTCGCCGGCAGGTCGCGGACCACGACCACGTCGCAGGGGGCGCGCCCGGCGACGCCGTACGCCACGGACCCCAGGAGCATGCCGCGCACGCCGCCGAGGCCGTGGCCGCCGATGACCAGCAGCTCGGCGCCGGCCGCCGCCTCGACCAGGGCGGCGCGGGGGTCGCCGGGCAGCAGCTCGGTCTCGACGGCGACCTTCGGCTGCTCGCGCCGGGCGCGTTCCCCGGCCGCGGCCAGCACGGTCCGGCCGCCCTCGTGCATCCACCGGGCCACCTCGGCGTACCGGCCGGGGCGGGGCTCGCACGCCCACGACGGCAGGACGTGGACGACCTTCAGCGGCACCTCCCGCAGGGCCGCCTCGGCGGCCGCCCAGCCGGTGGCCTCCAGCCCCGCCCGTGATCCGTCCACACCAGCGATGATCATGGTTCCCCCCTCAGGGCCCTCCCCCGGCCCGCGCTCGGGGTCCTTCCCGCCCGCGCCGGCCGCCACGCGAAGGGACGCGCGCAGAGGCGGACGCGACACGCGGAGGGGGCGAAAGTGTCAGTAAAGACAGGTGGCCACGATCAGGGACCTTCTGCCCTACCGGAAGCCGGAGCCGCCGGTTAGCGTCGGAGCCATGATTCGTGTGTTCCTCGTCGATGATCATGAGGTGGTCCGGCGGGGCGTGGCCGCCCTGCTGGAGTCCGAAGACGACATCGAGGTGATCGGCGAGGCCGGCACAGCCGAGTCGGCGATCGCCCGCATCCCCGCCCTCAAGCCGGACGTGGCCGTGCTGGACGTGCGCCTGCCCGACGGCAGCGGGGTGGACGTGTGCCGGGAGGTGCGCTCCCGGCTGCCGGGGCTGGCGTGCCTGATGCTCACCTCGTACGCCGACGACGACGCGCTGTTCGACGCGGTCATGGCCGGCGCGTCCGGCTACGTGCTCAAGCAGATCCACGGCTCCGACCTGGTCGGCGCGGTGCGCACGGTGGCCTCCGGGCAGTCGCTGCTCGACCCCCAGACGACCGCGACGATGCTCCGGCGGCTGCGCGACCAGGCCACCCGCCAGGACCCGCTGGCCACGCTCTCGGACCAGGAGCGCCACATCCTCGACCTCATCGGCGAGGGCCTGACCAACCGGCAGATCGGCGAGCGGCTCTTCCTCGCCGAGAAGACCGTCAAGAACTACGTGTCCAACCTGCTGGCCAAGCTCAACATGCAGCGCCGCACCCAGGCCGCCGCGCTCGCCGCCCGCCTGCGGGCCGGCAGGCGCGACTGACCCCCGCAGGCCGGCCCAGATCGGCCCAGACCGGCGTCGGTCGGCGCCGATCGGCGCCGAGGAAGGGACCTTCGACCCTAAAAGAGGCGGCTCCAGCGACTGACTCTGGAGTCATGCAGACCTTCGACACGTCCGGACTGCGGGTGCTCACACGCGAGGAGTGCCTGTGCCTGCTGTCCCGCGCACTGATCGGGCGGATCGTGTTCACCGACCGCGCCCTTCCCGCGGTGCAGCCGGTCACATTCCGCCTCGACGGGGAGAGGGTGGTGATCCGCACCAGCCCGGGCTCGAAGCTGGCCGCCGCCACGCGGCACGCCGTGGTGGCCTTCGAGGCCGACGACTTCGACGTGGACCGGCGTACGGGATGGTCGGTGACCGCCGTGGGGCACGCCCACGCCGTGCAGGACCCGGACGAGATCGAGCGGCTCTCGGAGCTGCGGCTGACCTCCTGGGCACCGGGTGAGCGCAACCACTACATCGTGGTGGAGGTGGAGCAGGTGACGGGCCGTCAGATCACCCGTGACGACGAGGTCACCGGCCCGCAGGTCATACGGGGACGCTCCAACGGAGCCGGGCGCCGCCGCCCTCCGGAGAGCTGACCTCGAAGACGCCGCCCAGGCCGGCGGCGCGTTCCTCCATGTTGCGCAGGCCGCTGCGCCGCCCGCCGTCCGCGATCCCCACCCCGTTGTCGGTGACCCTGAGCGTCAGCCGGTCGTCCGCCACCTCCACCGCCACGTCCGCCCGGGACGCCTTGGCGTGGCGCACCACGTTGGACAGCGCCTCGCGCAGCACGGCCAGCAGGTGGTCGGCGACCTCGTCGGGCACGCGATGGTCGAGCTGACCCTCCATCCGCAGGCCCGGCATGAAGCCGAGATGGCCGCGCGCCGACTCCACCAGATCGACCACGCGGGCGCGCAGGCTCGGGGCGGCCACGTCGGGAACGTTCTGCAGCGCGAAGATGGTCGAGCGGATCTGCCGGATCGTCTCGTCCAGCTCGTCGATGGCGTGCTGGAGCCGCCCCGACGCCTCGGGGCGGTCCACCAGGCGCACGGTGCTCATCAGCGTCATGGCGATGGCGAACAGCCGCTGGATGACCACGTCGTGCAGGTCCTTGGCGATGCGGTCGCGATCCTCCAGCAGCGCCAGGCGCTCGGCGTCGCGGCGCGCCTCGGCCAGCTCCAGCGCGATCGCGGCCTGCCCGCCGAACGCCTCCAGCATGCGCAGCTCCGAGGCGCTGAACGGCAGCCGCCCGGACCGCTTGGCCAGGGCGAGCACGCCGCGCACGGCCTGCCCCGCGCCCAACGGCATGAGCAGCTCGGGGCCGAAGCCCAGCGCGCGCAGCGGCGACTCGTCGTCGAGCAGGTCGCCCGCGGTGACCGCGCGGCCGCTGGTGAACACCTCTCCGGCGGCGGTGGCGGTCAGCTCGAAGCTCAGCTCCGCCGCGCCGTCCGGCAGGTCGCCCTCGACGAACTCGGGCCGCAGCGTGCGGGCGTCGTCGTTGGGCAGCAGGATCTGCACCAGGTCGGCGTCGGTCATCTGCCGGGCCCGCGCGGCCATCATGGCGAGCACCCTGCGCGGGTCCGCCCCCGACAGGAGGCTCGTGGTGACCTCGGACGACGCCTCCAGCCACGTCTCGCGCCGCCGCGACTCCTCGTACAGTCGGGCGTTCTCGATGGCGACGCCGGCGGCGGTGGCCAGCGCGATGACGATGGCCTCGTCCTCCTCGTCGAAGTCGCCGCCGCCGCGCTTCTCGGTCAGGTAGAGGTTGCCGAACACCTCGTCGCGGACCCGTACGGGCACGCCGAGGAACGTGCCCATCGGCGGATGGCCCGGCGGGAACCCGTAGGACTCGGGGTGGTCGGAGATGCGGCCGAGCCGCAGCGGCCTGGCGTCCTTGATGAGCAGGCCCAGCAGGCCGAGGCCGTGGGGCCAGTGCTCGATCCGGGCGATCTCCTCCTCGGTCAGCCCCACGGGGATGAACTGGAGCAGCGTGCTCTCCTCGCCGACGACCCCGAGCGCGCCGTAGCTGGCGTCCACCAGGTTGGTGGCGGTCTCGACGATGCGCCGCAGCACGGTCTCCAGGTCGAGGTCGCTGCCGACGGACACGACGGCCTCGAGCAGGGCGTGGACGCGGTCGCGGGTGCTCAGCACCGCGTCGAGCCGCACCTGGAGCTCGGCGAGGAGCTCGTCCAGGCGCATGTTCGGCATCAGCGGCCGGTGCTCCTCGCGCGTCATACGATCAGTTTCGCACCCCGGCGCGCGAACGCCCACTACCGGGGGCGGGCCGGTCCGGCCCTCACTGCAGCATCTCGGGCAGCGACCGGCGGACGCTCTCCTTGTCGTCGAACGTGATGCCCAGCCGCATGATCATCTGCGGGTACTCGTCGGAGCACAGCTCGTGCCTCAGGAACTCGCGCAGGTGGTACGCCTCCAGCGCCTGCGTGTGGAAGGCCGCGCTGACGCCGTGCGCGCAGGCGTGCAGCAGCACCCGCTGCAGGGCCTGCCCGGCCGCGATCCACTGCTCGCGGGTGTCGCCCGTCGTGGTGAGCAGCGCCACCTGGCCGACGGAGCTGGAGCGGCTGAGATCGGCCTGGCTGCCCCACTCGTGCCGCCAGGCGTAGTCGCGCTGCGGGAAGTCGGGGTCCGTGGGCGGCGCCGTGCGCGGGTAGCCCTCGGCGGGCACGCCGTCCCTGCGGGAGCTGCCCGGCGGGCGGGCCCAGCGGATGACCTCCAGGGTGAGGACGCGGTCCTGCGCGTGCGCGCCCTGCGCGGCCTGGGTGAGGGCGGCGAGGATGGCCACCGCGACCGGAGCGCGGACCGGGGTGAGCTTGGCCCCCTCGTCCCGCGCCTCGCGGACCAGGCCCTCCACCAGCCGCTCGGGCACCGGCAGGTCGGTGAACCCGGCCCGGTGGGTGCGCCGCCGCTCGATCTGCCGCCCCATCGCGCGCACGCGCTCGTCGGGCTCGGCCGGCTCGCCCAGGGTGATCGTGGCGATCAGCGAGGGGCGGTCGGGGTCCGGCAGGACGCGTACGACGGGCTCGACGCCTTCGCAGCGCAGCGCCGTACGGATGGTGAACAGGGCGGCGCCGCAGCTGATGAGCAGCTCGCGGCCGGAAGGATCGCCCAGGCGCAGCTTGCGGTCCACGTCGGCGCGCAGGCTGATCTCGTTCCCGGAGACGGCGAAGCTCCAGGGCTGGGTGTTGTGCACGGACGGCGCCCAGCGGGCCGCTTCGAGCGCTCCCTGGATGGCGCGCTCCCTGTGCTCTGCCGTACTGATGATCATGGCGATACCTCCCGCTGGTGATGAGACCAGCGCATCACGGGACGGGACCCGCGGGGCAGGGCCGAAGGTCCCGGAGGCGGGGGCCGTGCGCCCCCGCCGACCCGGGGCCGGCCGGACCGGCGCTGAGCGGCGCCCGGCCTACCCGGCCTCCGGCTCGGACCCGGTGGGCACGTACTGGAGCAGGACCGTGCGGCCGTCGAGCGTGCGCGTCCCGGTCAGGCGCAGGCCGGCCCGCTCCTTCCGCAGGGGCAGCAGCGGCCGGCCGCCGCCGAGCACGACCGGGTGCACCACGACGTGGTACTCGTCGATCAGGCCCAGCCGCGCCAGCTCGCCCGGCAGCCCCGAACCTCCGAGGAGCAGCAGGTCCTTGCCGGGCTGCCGCTTGAGCGCGGTGACCTCCTCGGCGAGGTTCGCGCTGACGATCCGGGTGTTCCAGCCGGCCTTGTCCAGCGTGGTCGAGAAGACGACCTTCGGCATGGCCCGCCAGATCGGGGCGAACTTCAGGTCGTGCTCGTCGTCGGAGTGCTGTTCGGCGTCGGGCCAGTAGCCGGACATGACCTCCCACACCCCGCGCCCGTACAGGAAGGTGTCGACGCGGGCGGTCAGCTCGTCGGAGAAGCCGAACAGCTCCGGCCCCACGGCCGGCCAGTCGAACTCGCCGTCGGGGCCGTCGATGTGACCGTCGAGCGAGGTGTGGACGAAGTAGAGGATCTTCCGCATGGCGCAGGCTCCTTGATGCCGGTCTGGTCGCCGTCCGGGTGTGTCACCGGCCGGCCTTTCACCGCTTGGTCGGAGCCGTCCGCGGGTTCTTGGCATGCCCGCGACCCTGTTTCCAAGATTTTTCTCGTACGCCGCCGCGGCCGGTCAGAGGAGCGGCGGCACGATGAGGACGTCCTCCTGGTCGTGCTCCACCTCGCAGACGACGTCCACCACGCCCTCGACGCCGCGGATGGTCTCCGCCAGCGCGATGGCCTGCGACCTGCGCCGACACCTGCCGCGGACGGTGACCACGCCGTCCTCGATCTCGATCGCGTACGACGCCAGGTCCGGCACCTGGTCCCTGATGCCGGCCAGCAGCTCGTCCGCCGGGCGGGTGAAGACGCGCAGCACGTCGCGCTGGTGCAGGGTGCCGACGACGCGCCCGCTGACCGGGTCGATCACGGGGAGCTGCTTGACGCGCCGGTCGCGCATGAGCCGCGCCGCGTCCCGCAGGGGCATGCCGGGGGTGACGGTGATCGCCGGAGAGCTCATGAGCTGGGCCGCCGTGACCCCGGCCGCCTTGTGGTGGTCGCGGTGCTGCCTGCGCGACTCGAACATCGAGACGCTGCGCCGCAGCGGGTCGCTCTCCTTCAGCAGCAGGTCGTCCTCCGACACCACGCCCACGGGCCGCCGGTCGGCGTCGATCACGGTGACCGCCCCGACGGCGAACCGCTTCATCGCGCCGATGATCTCGCTGAACGACGCGTCCTCCAGGACGGCGATGGCCACGCGGCCCATGACGTCCTTGACTTCCATTGCCATGGTGTCCACCTCTCTTCCTCCTCCCACGCTCCTCCCCTCCCCCGCCGCCGGGCAGCGGCGAACGTCCCGCCGCACCGGACCGAAGGTCCCCGGCGCCCCGGCCCGGCGGGCGGCGGATGTCTCAGGCGCCGGGTGGCGGGGTACCGTCCCCGGCACGGCCGCCGCGCGGACGGCGACGGGCGCCGGCTCGCGTGGTGACCGACAGGGGGGACGGCCATGACCGGCGATCTCGGACGCCGCATCATCTACTACCGCGAGCAGCGCGGGCTGACGCGCGAGCAGCTCGCCGAGCGCGCCGGGATGGCGCCCGGCTACGTCGAGTACGTCGAGCAGCATCCCGACACGATCGCCACCGGCGCGCTGACCCGGCTGGCCGGGGCCCTGGGCGTCACCTCCGGTGACCTGCTGGGCGGCGGCGCGGACCGGCCGCCGGGCCCTGGCCCCGCCCAGGCGTCACCCACGCTGGAGAAGCTCGGCCGCGACGAGTGCGTGCGCCTGATCTCGCCGGGCGGCATCGGCCGGGTGGCCTTCAGCGGTCCGGAGGGGCCGGCCGTGATGCCGGTCAACTATCGCCTGCTGGAGGGCGCCGTCCTGTTCCGCACGGCCCACGGCGGCCCGATGGACCGGGCGATGCGCACGGGTGTGAAGGGGGTGGAGGTCAAGATCGGGTTCGAGGTGGACCAGATCGACGAGGCGCGGCGCGAGGGCTGGAGCGTGCTGGTGCAGGGCCCCGCCCACCTGGTCACGGAGGAGGAGCTGCCCGGGGTCACGGGGGCGGGGGTCACACCGTGGGCGGGCGGCGAGCGCGAGCTCTACATCCGCATCGTCCCCCACCAGGTCACGGGCCGCCGCATCCACGGCCTCTGACCCTCCCCGGCCACGCCGGCACCCGGGTTCTTCCCGGCGGTCACGGCCGGGGTGGGAGGACCGGCTCCAGGCGGAACATCCCGGTGATGACCTCCCCGGGAGCGTCCGAGACGTCGGTGCGGCCGGCGACGGCGTTCAGCACGTCCCTGGTCGTGATGAGGCCGACGAGGCCGCGCGTGGACACCACGGGCACCGCGTCGCAGCCCGCGTCCACCATGAGGCCGGCGATCCGCCGCAGCGTGTCGCCGGGGCCGACCCGGGGCCGGGGCTCGCGTCCCAGCATCGAGCCGACCTGGCGTACGGACTGTTCGGACGGCCCGCCGGACCAGGAGGCGGCCAGTTGCTCGCGCGACAGGACGCCGAGCACGTGCCGCCCGTCCACGATCGGCAGGTGGTGCACGCCGGCCCGGCGCATCAACTCCCAGGCCATCAGGGGCGACTCGTCCGGCGTGATGGTGACGAGCACGCGGCTCATCACCTGCTCGGCCGTGAGGGACGCGATGTCCCGGTCGGTGGTCATGTCCGTTCCCTCCAGGTCCGCTCCTTGCGCGGCCGTACCACCGCGACGGGGCATGCCACGTGGTGCAGCACGCCGTGGCTGACGGACCCGAGCACGGCGGAGACGAACCCGCCCAGCCCGCGCGAGCCGATCACCACGAGGTCGGCGGTGAGCGCCGCCTTCATCAGGGCCGACACCGGGTGCTCGCACACCTGGTCGTCGACGATCCGTATGTCGGGGTTCTTCTCCCGCCAGGGCACGACCCGCTCGGCGGCCATGCGCACCTCCTGCTGGTACGCGTCCTGGATCAGGCCCCCGTACCCGGTGGCGTACGGGGAGTAGACCGGCATCTGCCAGGCGTAGACCACGTGCAGCTGGGCGTTGCGCGCGCGGGCCTGCTCGACGGCGTACTCCATGGCGGCCTGCGAATGCTCCGAGCCGTCGTAGCCCACCACGACCTGGCCGTGCTGGACGACGGCGGTGCCGCGCACGACCACGACCGGGCAGGCGGCGTGGCCGGCGACGGCCATGCTCACCGAGCCGAGCACCATCCCGGCGAACCCGCCGAGGCCCCGGCTGCCCAGCACCATGCTCTCCGCCAGGATCGACTCGCCGACGAGGGCGTCGATCACGCCGCCGCTCAGCATGCCGCTGCTCACGTCGGCGTCCGGCACGAGGGCCCGCGCCCGGTCGGCGGCGGTCTCCAGCATCGCGGAGCAGTACTCCGTGCTGCCCGCGGGCGGCCCCCACTGCTCGCAGACGTGTACGACGCGAAGCGCGAGCCCGCGGCGCCGCGCGTCGACGGCGGCCCATTCCAACGCCGCCGTCGCCGGCGCGGACCCGTCCACGCCGACCACGATCCGTCCGGCCATAGCCCATCGCCTCCCGTCGGGACTCTCACCTCCAGCCTGGTCGCGGCCGGGGGAAAGCGCCCGGGGAAGAAGTCACCGATGCGAGGGTCATTGGTCCCATGCGGTCAGCCGGCCCAGCCGCGGCGCGCCGGGCGCGTCCCCGCGACGTCGTCGCGGGAGCGGTAGACGATGTACGGCCGCGTCAGGTAGCCGACCGGCGCGGTGAGCATGTGCACCAGCCGGGTGAACGGCCAGATGGCGAACAGGACGAGGGCACTCAGCGCGTGCAGCCGGAACAGCGGCGGCGCGCCCGCCATCAGCTCGGGCCGCGGGCCCAGCGCGAAGATCGACCGGAACCACGGCGAGACGGTGGCGCGGTAGTCGTAGCCGCCGCCGACGGCGTTCGCCATGACCGTCGCGGCCAGGCCGAGCACGATGGTCAGGGTGAGGACGGCGTACATGAGCTTGTCGTTCCTGGTCGTGGCGGAGAAGACCGGCCCCACGGTGCGGCGGCGGTAGACGAGGATCGCCAGGCCCGCGAGGGTGCAGAGGCCGGCGACCGTGCCCAGCGCGACGGCCGTCACGTGGTAGGCCGCCTCGCTGACGCCCATCGCCTCCGTCCACGACTTGGGGATCACCAGGCCGCCGACGTGGCCGAGGATGACGACCAGGATGCCGAAGTGGAACAGCGGGCTGCCGACCCGCAGCAGCCGCGACTCGTACATCTGGGATGAGCGCGTGGTCCAGCCGAACTTGTCGTAGCGGTAGCGCCAGACGTGGCCGGCCACGAACACGGTGAGCGCGACGTACGGGAGGACCGCCCACAGCAGCAGGTCCAGCGGGCTCACCGCGGCTCTCCCGCCACGTAGGGCTCCAGGCCGACCTGCTCCTCCGGCGGGCCCTCCTGCGCCAGCCGGAGGGCGGCGGCCCGCTCGCGCGCGGTCGCGGGCGGCAGGGTGGCCAGCACGGCGGCCACGACGTCGGCGTACGGCGAGCGCTCCTCCAGCAGCGCCCGGTGCAGCGTCTCCACGCCGGCCCGGTGCTCGCGCAGCAGCCGGCCGGCCTGGCGCACGCCGCCCCGCGCGGACAGCTCGCACACCACGGCGAGGTGGTCGGGCAGCTCGGCGCCGGCGGGCTCGAACCCCGCCTCGCGGAAGGCGTGCTTGAAGCGCAGCAGCGCCATGCCGCGCTTCCGCGTGTCACCGTAGGTGTAGTACGTCAGATACGGGCAGCAGCGGCGCTTCAGGTCGAACGTCGCCACGTAGTGCTCGGCCAGCCGCGGCAGCGGGGTCGCCGCCAGGTGGAGGAGGAAGGCCCGCAGACGCGAGGCGGCCTCTCCGGCGGGCAGCCGGTCCACGGTCATGGTGAGCAGGGGCAGCGCCTCGACCAGCTCCTGGTCCGGATAGCCGAGCAGCACCGACGCGGTCATGTGGATGGCGCGCTCACTCACGAGTCCTCCTTGCGCTTGGGGAACAGCCCGTCGGGCAGGCCCTTGCCGTCCCAGTTGAGCAGGTTGACGCGGCCGGCCCGGTCGGCCGGATCGACGAGGCCGCCGCTCTCCTGCCGGTCCTTGAGCGCGTGGAAGTTCTCCACCGCCACCGGGGCCGGCGTGCCGGACGCCTCACCGAACGGTCCCCCCATGCCGGGACCGCCCGCGTAGTCGAGGCTGCAGCCGGTCGCCGTCTCCTCCAGCGCCCTGCCCTGCTCGGCGTGGGCCTGCGGGATGACGTAGCGCTCGGCGTACGGGGCGAGGGCGAGCAGCCGGTGCATGCCCTCCACCTGGGCGCCGGTCAGGCCAGCGGCGGCGGCGATCGACTCGTCGGCCTCCTGGCCCAGATTGAGGCGGCGCATGTAGGAGCGCATGGCGGCCAGGCGGCGCAGCGCGGCCCGCACCGGCCCCGGGTCGCCGGCGGTGAACAGCTCGGCGAGGTAGCCGACCGGGATGCGCAGGGCGTCGATCGCGCCGAACAGGTTGCCGGCGTCCTCGCCGTCGTGGCCGGTCCCCGCCAGCACGTCCACCACGGGCGACAACGGCGGGATGTACCAGACCATCGGCATCGTCCGGTACTCCGGGTGCAGCGGCAGCGCCACGCCGTACTCGAAGATCAGCTTGTGGATCGGTGAGCGGCGGGCCGCCTCAAGCCAGTCCTCCGGGATGCCCGCGGCGCGGGCGGCGGCGACCACCTCGGGGTCGCGCGGATCGAGCAGGACGCCCTTCTGCGCCTCGTACAGGTCCTTCTCGTCGGGCACGGCGGCGGCCTCGGCGACCCGGTCGGCGTCGTAGAGCAGCAGGCCGAGGTAGCGCAGACGGCCCACGCAGGTCTCCGAGCAGACGGTCGGGATGCCGACCTCCACCCGGGGGTAGCAGAACGTGCACTTCTCGGCCTTGCCGGTGCGGTGGTTGAAGTAGACCTTCTTGTACGGGCAGCCGGTCACGCACATCCGCCAGCCGCGGCAGCGGTCCTGGTCCACCAGGACGATGCCGTCCTCCGAGCGCTTGTACATCGCGCCGGAGGGGCAGGAGGCCACGCAGGACGGGTTGAGGCAGTGCTCGCAGATGCGCGGCAGATAGAACATGAAGGCCCGCTCGAACTCCAGCTTCACCTGGTCCGACACCTTGCGCAGCACCGGGTCGGCGGCGGCCAGCTCGGGCGCGCCGGCCAGGTTGTCGTCCCAGTTGGCACTCCACGTGATCTTGGTTTCCTGGCCGCTGATGAGGGATCTCGGCCGGGCCACGGGCGTGTCGTCGGTGGCCGGGGCGGAGAAGAGCCGGTCGTAGTCGTAGGTCCAGGGCTCGTAGTAGTCCTGGATCGACGGCATGAGCGGGTTGGCGAAGATGGTGAGCAGCTTGCGCAGCCGTCCGCCGGCCCTCAGCCGCAGCCGGCCGCGCCGGTTCAGCTCCCAACCGCCCCGCCACCTGTCCTGGTCCTCGTACGTGCGGGGGTAGCCCTGACCGGGGCGGGTCTCGACGTTGTTGAACCAGACGTACTCGGTGCCCGTCCGGTTCGTCCACGCCTGCTTGCAGGTGACCGAGCAGGTGTGGCAGCCGATGCACTTGTCAAGGTTCATCACCATCGCGAGCTGAGCCATGACGCGCATCAGTAGTCCACCTCCTGCGAGCGGCGGCGGATCACGGTGACCTCGTCGCGCTGGTTGCCCGTGGGCCCGAGATAGTTGAAGGCGAAGGAGAGCTGGGCGTAGCCGCCGATGAGGTGGGTCGGCTTGACCAGCAGCCTGGTCAGCGAGTTGTGGATGCCGCCCCGGCGCCCCGACGTCTCACTCTTCGGCACGTCCACCACCCGTTCCTGGGCGTGGTACATGTACACGGTCCCCTCGGGCATGCGGTGGGAGACGACCGCGCGGGCGACGACGACCCCGTTGCGGTTGACCGCCTCCACCCAGTCGTTGTCCGCGACCTTCACCTTGGCGGCGTCGGCCGGGCTCATCCAGATGGTCGGCCCGCCGCGCGACAGGGTCAGCATGAGCAGGTTGTCCTGGTACTCGGAGTGGATGGACCACTTGGAGTGCGGGGTGAGGTAGCGCACCGTGATGCCGCCCTCCGCCCCGTCCCCGATGCCGGGCTCGCCGAACATCGCGGTCATGTTCAGCGGCGGCCGGTAGACGGGCAGCGCCTCACCCGCCTCGTGGATCCAGTCGTGGTCGAGGTAGAAGTGCTGGCGTCCGGTCAGGGTGTGCCAGGGTTTGCGGTGCTCGACGTTGACCGTGAAGGCGGAGTAGCGCCGCCCGCCGCTCTCGCTGCCCGACCACTCCGGCGAGGTGATCACCGGGACGGGGCGGGCCTGGGTGTCGGCGAAGGTGATCTGCCGGTGCTCGTCGGCCAGGCCGTCGAAGGACGTCCCGGTCCGGCGGGCGAGCGTGGTGAACCCCTGGGCGGCCAGCCGCCCGTTGGTGGTGCCGGACAGGGCGAGCACGGCCTCGCACATGGCGACGTCCGTGGCCAGGGACGGCCGGCCGTCCCCGGTGGTGCCGTTGACCCGGGCGAGCCGCCCGATCTCGCCGGACACGTCGTACGTCAGCCCCTTGGTGGAGGCGCCGAGCCGGTCCAGCAGCGGGCCGAGGGCGGCCATCCGGTCCGCCACCGCCCCGTAGTCCCGCTCGACCACGACGATCTTCGGGAAGTCCCGGCCGGGCACGGGCGTCTCGCCGGTGGCGCGCCAGTCGCGCACCTTCCCGTGCGGGGTGGCCAGCTCGTCGGGCGTGTCGTGCAGCAGCGGCACGGCCACCACGTCCCGGCGCGTGCCCAGGTGGGTCCTGGCCAGGTCGCTGAAGGCGCGGGCGATGGCGTGGAAGGCGGCGAAGTCGGTGCGGGTCTGCCAGGGCGGGTCGATCGCCGGGGTGAAGGCGTGCACGAACGGGTGCATGTCGGTGGACGACAGGTCGTGCTTCTCGTACCAGGTGGCGGCGGGCAGCACGACGTCGGAGAACAGGGTGGTCGAGGTCATCCGGAAGTCCAGCGATACCAGCAGGTCGAGCTTGCCCCGGGGTGCCTCCTCCGGCCAGGCGAGGTCCTCGGGCCGGTGCTCCGGCCCGGCCTCCGCGGCCCGCACGGACGCGTCGGTGCCCAGCAGGTGGCGCAGGAAGTACTCGTTGCCCTTGGCTGAGGAGCCGAGCAGGTTGGCCCGCCACACGGTCAGCACGCGCGGCCAGTTCGCGGGCGCGTCGGGGTCCTCGCAGGCGAACCCGAGCCGGCCCGCGGCCACCTGCCCCGCCACGTACGGCCCGGCCTCCTCCCCCGCCGCGGCGGCCTCGTCGGCCAGGTCGAGCGGGTTGCGGTCGAACGTCGGATACGAGGGCATCCAGCCCAGCCGCGCCGACTGCGCCAGCAGGTCGGCCGTCGCCCGGCCGGCGAACACGCCCTCGGCCAGCGGCGAGGACACCACGTCGGCCGGGTAGGTGTCGTAGCGCCACTGGTCGGTGTGCAGGTACCAGTAGGCGGTCCCGATCATCTGCCGGGGCGGGCGCGACCAGTCCAGGCCGAAGGCGAGCTGCGCCCAGCCGGTGATCGGACGGCACTTCTCCTGACCGACGTAGTGCGCCCAGCCGCCGCCGTTGACGCCCTGGCAGCCGGTGAGCGTGGTCAGCGCCAGGAACGAGCGGTAGATCGTGTCGGAGTGGAACCAGTGGTTCGTCCCGGCCCCCATGATGATCATGGATCGGCCGCCCGACTCCTCGGCGTTGCGGGCGAACTCCCGCGCGATGCGGGCCGCCGCGGCGGCCGGGACGGAGGTGATCGGCTCCTGCCACGCCGGCGTGTACGGCTCGGCCGCGTCGTCGTAGCCGGACGGCCAGCGGCCGGGCAGCCCGTCGCGGGCCACGCCGTACTGGGCCATCATCAGGTCGAACACCGTGGTGACCAGGTGGCCGCCGACCCGGCGCACCGGGACGCCGCGTTCCAGCACGCCGTCCCCGTGGCCGTCGAAGCGGGGCAGCGCCACCGTCACCGCCTCCTCCCCGTACAACGTGAGCATGGGCTCCACGTCGCCGAGGTCGAGGTTCCAGCGGCCCTCGCCCTCCTGGCCCCAGCGGAACCCCAGCGACCCGTTGGGCACGATCGCCCGTCCGGTCGCCCCGTCCAGCACGACGGTCTTGAACGCGGCGTTCTCCCCCTGCTCGCCCGGGCCGGACCGCTCGCCCAGGTCGGCGGCCGTCAGGAACCGCCGCGGCACGCAGACGTCGCCGCGCGGCTCCAGCGTCACGAGGAACGGCAGGTCCGTGTAGGCGCGCGCGTAGGCGGCGAAGGCCGGCACCGGGCGGTCGCGGAAGAACTCGGTGAGGATCACGTGGCCCATGGCCATGGCCAGCGCGCCGTCCGTGCCGGGATGCGGGGCCAGCCACTCGTCGGCGAACTTGGCGGCGTCGTTGTAGTCGGGCGCGAGCACCACGACCTTCTGGCCCCGATAGCGCGCCTCGGCCATGTAGTGGGCGTCGGGCGTGCGGGTGACCGGCACGTTCGAGCCCCACAGCATCAGGTAGGAGGCGTCCCACCAGTCGGCCGACTCCGGCACGTCGGTCTGGTCGCCGAACACCTGGGGGGAGGCCACGGGCAGGTCGGCGTACCAGTCGTAGAACGACAGCATCGAGCCGCCGATCAGCGAGACGAACCGGGCGCCCACCGCGTGGGAGACCATCGACATGGCCGGGATCGGCGAGAAGCCGGCCACCCGGTCGGGCCCGTAGGTCTTGACGGTGTGCACGTGCGCCGCCGCGACGATCTCGGTGGCCTCGTCCCAGGTGACGCGCACCAGCCCGCCCTTGCCGCGGGCCGCCTGGTAGCGGCGCCGCCGGTCCGGGTCGGAGGTGATCTCCGCCCAGGCGGCCACCGGATCCCCCAGCCGGGCCTTCGCCTCGCGGTACATCTCCACCAGGACGCCCCTGGCGTAGGGGAAGCGGACCCGCGTCGGGGAGTAGGTGTACCAGGAGAACGCCGCCCCGCGCGGGCAGCCCCGGGGCTCGTACTCCGGCCGGTCGCCGCCCACGCTCGGGTAGTCGGTCTGCTGGGCCTCCCACGTGATCACGCCGTCCTTGACGTACACCTTCCAGGAGCACGAGCCGGTGCAGTTGACGCCGTGGGTGGAGCGCACGACCTTGTCGTGGCTCCAGCGGTCGCGATAGAAGGCGTCGCCCCGCCTGCCGCCGATCTGGTGCAGCGTCCTGAGGTCGCCGGACACCTCGCCGGGCCGCAGGTGGCGGCCGAGCCTGAGGAGTGCGTCGCTGAGCGGCCCGTCGGTGCTTGCCATGGATGGTGCCCTTCTCGCTCTACGTCCGGTTCTCTCATGCCGGGGCCTGTCACTTCCGGGGGCGCGCGGCCGGGCGCAGGACGGCCCAGCAGTAGACGAACGCGCCGAACGCCATGGCCGCCAGCAACATCAGCCCGATCGCGTACGAGCCGGTGGCCTGGTAGATGAGCCCCATGACGATGGGCGGCAGGAAACCGCCCAGCCCGCCGGCGGCGCCGACGACGCCCGTGGCGCTGCCCACCGCCGAGGCGGGCACGGCGCGGCCGAGGATCGCGAACACCGCGCCGTTGCCGAGCCCGAGCGCCGCCGCCAGGGCCAGGAACCCGGCCGTGGCCAGCGGCATGCCCGGGGCGAAGGAGACGACGATCGCGCAGCCGAACACGGCCGCCAGCACCCAGCACAGCACCCGCTCGCCGCCCAGCCGGTCCGACAGCCAGCCGCCCAGCGGGCGGGCCAGCGTCGCCAGCACCACGAACCCGGCCGCGCGCGCCGCCGCGTCGGCGACCGTCAGACCGTAGACGGCCTTCAGGTAGAGCGGCAGGTAGACGCCGAAGGCGACGAACCCGCCGAAGGTCAGCGCGTACATCGCGGCCAGTTCCTTCGTGACGCGCAGCCGCACTGCCGCGGCGAACCTGTCCAGGAACGGCTCCGAGGCGCCCGTCGCGGCGGAGGGCGCGTCCCGGCCCAGGACGAGGAAGGCGATTCCGACCAGCACGAGCGCGACGGCGACCGTGACGAACGGCGTGACCCGGCCGAACTCGGCGGCCAGCCACGGCGTGGCGAACCCGGAGATCGCGGTCCCGATGTTGCCCATCCCGAAGACGCCCAGCGCGAGGCCGCGCCGCTCGGGCGGGTACCAGGCGTTGACGAACGGCACCCCGATGGCGAACGTCGCCCCGGTCATGCCGAGCACCAGGCCGCCGGCCAGCAGCGCGGGATAGCTCTGGGCGAAGGCCAGGAACAGCACGGGGATCACGCCGAGGAGGGAGACGACGCCGAACACCAGCCGCCCGCCGTACCGGTCGGTCAGCGCGCCGAGCACCATGCGGCCGAGCGAGCCGACGATGACGGGGACGGCGACCAGGAGCGATACCGCGGTCGCGCTCAGCCCCAGCAGCTCCTTGTAGACGGGCCCGAGGGGACTCAGCAGCGCCCAGGCCCAGAAGTTGACCGCGAACGCCGTCGTGGCGAGGATCAGTGCCTTCGTGCGTCCTGCGGTCGAGGAGCGGGACGCGACAGGTGGGACAACGGCCATCGGCGCCTTCCTTCGGATCTGGGGCGGCCTGGCGAGTTATGTCAGCTTCTTGCAGCCGCATCCGCCGCAGTCAGGGTCTTTGGTCCCTCTTTTCGTGCCCGAACGGCTCGGCGGCCGCCGCTTCAAGGCGTGCGCTTCGAGGCACGGGCTCGGAGGCACGGGCTCGGAGGCATGGGCGTCAGTCGGTGGTGATGCGGCGGCCCGTCACGCGCGACGGCGTGATCCGCAGGTACTGCCGGCGATCGCCGCCCGCCCACGGCTGGACGCCCGTCGCGGCCACCGCTGCCTCCTCCTCGTCCGTGACGTGGTGCAGCGAGCCCTGCACGAGCACGCTCCACCCGCCGCCGGTCAGCTCCTCGACGCTGTCCACCTCGAAGGCGACCTTGTACTCGACGCCCTCCATGCCGGTGCGCAGGTCGGCGTCCGTCGTGCCGCCGGGGGTCGTGCGGAAGACGATCGCGCCGACGTCGGACAGGCGGTAGTTCACCGGCAGCACCGTCAGGCCGTAGCGGCCCTCGAAGGCGATGCGGCCCACCCCGCCCGGCGAGATGAGGCGCAGGCACTCCTTCTCGTCCAGCTCCACCAGGTCCGCGCCCGGCGCCGCGGCGCCCGCGCCGGCCGGCGCCTCGTCCAGCAGCTCACGGACGGTCGCGTCCAGCGCCGCGGCCAGCTTGGCGGCCGTCTCGCGCGCGGCCGCGCCGGACTGCTCCTCCAGGTAGCCGATGTACGCGGCCTCCACGCCCGCCCTTGTGGCCAGCTCCTCGCGGGTCAGGCCCAGCGACTCACGCCGCTCGGCGATCCGGCGTCCGAGGCTCCCGAGATCCGACATGTAGCTCTCCATCTCCACGGCCTGATGTCTTCCCTCGGCTCACGGTAACGGGCCGATGCTCCGGATCGTGGTCATGACGACGCCCTGGTGACCTTCGTCCCCGATACCGGTGACCTCCGTCCCACCTGCGCCGCGTTTGCCACATTTGCCGCCTTGCCGACCGCGCCGCGGCGGGCGCGTCGCCGCGCCCGCCGCACCCTTCCGGCGTGCCCGGTCAGTGCCCCATCACCGGACGTGTGCCCGCGGCCCGGACGGGCAGGTGCTCGCGGATCAGCATGTAGCTCGCCACCAGCACCCAGATCGCCACGAGTATGGTCGGAACGAGCGACATCAGGGGCGCGTCCGGGGCCAGCGCCCTCGCCGTGCTGCCCACACCGAGCGCGGTCAGCAGCTTGATCGCCGCCACGACGATCGCGAACCAGGCCATCCACATCGGCAGCACATGCGTGCGCATGATCGCGGCGGCCGTCACCGCGAACGTCGCCGCCAGCGCGATGCCGCTGATCATGCTCATCACGGTCAGCGCGGTGTACGGGCCGGCCGCCAGGGCCAGCAGGGCACCGCGGTGCGTGGTGATGGCGTACGTCAGCCCGGCGAACAGCGACACTCCGAGGAACATGACCGTGGAGACGAGCACGTACCCCGCCAGGACCAGCGTCGGCGTGTCACTCGCGTCGTCGGCCCGGCGGAACGCCGTGGACAGCGCCACGCCGAACCACAGGAACAGCATCGTGGCGATCGCGTACAGCACCGACGCCGCCAGGACCTGGGTCCGGTACTCGAACAGGTATCCGGCGACGCTGGTCGCGGACTCGGCGACGCTCGGGGCGTTCCCCATGACCAGCCGGCCGATGAGCCCCACCACGATGGCGGCGATGCCGGCTATCCCGCCCCAGCGAAGCTCGTGGCTCTCCTTCATCATCGATTTCATCGACGAACCACCCCCCATCCCATCTTCAGCGGCCCCCCAGACGGAACGCCAGGACGCGTCCACCAACCTTTGCTGTTTCTTTGGCGCCGTCGCCGCCGCTGGTCCGGCGGCCGACTCCGTCCGAGCCTCACCCGCGAACATCAGTGTCAAAACCCCAGGACACCGGTAGAAAGGACGTCAAGGACTACGAGGAGTGAGCAGGTGCCGGACGACGGAGAGCGCATGCTGGGCGGCCTGGTCGCCGCCCACCACCTCGCCACGGTCGAAGACCTGACCGGCCTGGTCGCCGCGCACGCCGAGCCGGTGGGCTTCTCCGGTGTGCTCCTGTACGTCGCCGACCTCCAGCAGCAGTACCTCGTCCCCCTGCCGGGCCAGCGGCACGAGGACGGCACGCCGTTGGAGCGCATCCGGGTCGACACCACCGTGGCCGGTCGCGCGTTCCGCTCGCTGGACGTGGTCCAGACCCGGCCCAGCAGCGGCCCGGCCGCGGCCGAGCCCGAGGCGGGGCAGGCGCCCGCCGCGCAGGAGCCGCGCCGGATGTACCTGCCGCTGCTCGACGGCACCGAACGGATCGGCGTGCTCGTCGTCACGGTGCCCCGCGACGACGAGCGCGTCCGGTGGCTGGCCTCGCAGCTCGCGGCCCTGACCGCGCTCATCATCGCCAACAAGCGTGACACCAGCGACACGTACGCCCGGCTGGTGCGCGCCCAGCCGATGCAACTCTCGGCCGAGATGCTGTGGACGCTGCTGCCGATCCGGACGTTCGCCACCGACCGGGTCGTGGTCACCGCCGCCCTCGAACCCGCCTATCTCGCGGGCGGTGACGCGTTCGACTACGCGGTGACCGGCGACAGCCTGCACCTGTCGATGTTCGACGCCATGGGGCACGACACCGCCGCGGGGCTGACCGCCACGATCGCGGTGGGCGCCTGCCGCAACACCCGCCGCGAGGACGCGGACCTCGTGTCCATCAGCGAGGCCGTGGACGGGGCCATCTTCGAGCAGTTCGGCGGCACCCAGTTCGCCACCGGGGTCCTGGCGACGCTGGACATGGGCACCGGGCTGCTCACCTGGGTCAACCGCGGCCACCACCCGCCGCTGGTGCTCCGCCACGGCCGCCTGGTCGCCACGCTGGAGACCGCCCCCGACCCGCCGATGGGCTTCCGCCTGGGTGCCATCCACCAGCCGGCCCGCTACCAGCTCGAACCCGGTGACAGGCTGCTGGTCTACACCGACGGGGTGATCGAGGCGCGCAGCCCCACCGGGGTGGTGTTCGGCCTGGAGCGGTTCGTGGACTTCGTCGTCCGCCGGGAGGCCGACGGCGTGCCGCCCCCCGAGACGCTGCGCCGGCTCATCCAGACACTCCTCGAGCACCAGCAGGACCGCCTCCAGGACGACGCCACGGTGCTGCTCGTCGAATGGCGCAGCCAGCGCGAGCGCGAGCTCCTCCCCTGACCACGGACATCGCCGACGGCCCTTACCCGGGAGTGGACAAGGTCCCATACTGACTCCTGACTTGATCGTCAGGAGGGTGGATGCTGTACGGACGCGCCCGCGAGCAGGCCCGGATCGACGCGTTGACGGCGGCGGCCCGGGCGGGCCAGGGCGGAGCCGTCATTGTCAGGGGCGAGACCGGCATCGGCAGGTCCGCGCTCCTGGACCACGCCGCCACCCATGCCACCGGCTTCCTGCTGCTGCGGGCGACCGGAGTCGAGCCGGAGAGCGAGCTGCCGTTCGCGGCCCTGTACCCGCTGCTCCACCCGGTGCTCGCCCACGCCGGTCGGCTGCCCGCCGACCGGGCGGAGGCGCTGCGCGAGGCGGTGAAGGCCGCGCCGACGGAGGCGCCGGACCGGTCCCGGACACGGCTCGTGGGGCTGGCCGTGCTGGACCTGCTGGCGGACGTGGCGGCCGAGGCGCCGGTGTTGTGCCTGGTGGACGACGCCCACTGGCTGGACCGGGCGTCGGCGGAGGCGTTGCTGTTCGCGGCCAGGCGGCTGGGCGGGGAGCGCGTCGCCATGATCCTCGCCGCCCGCGACGACGTACCCAGCCGTACGCACCCGGCGCCCGCCCCCAGGACCACGGACGGAACGGCGGCCGGGACCTTCCCCGCCCTCCGGTCCGGCACCGGCACCTCGACCGGGGCCGGCACCTTGACCGGCACCGGGGTCGAGGAGCTGTGGCCGGCCGGACTCGACATGACGGCGGCCGGTGAGCTCCTCGCCGCCCGCGCGCCCGGCCTCCCCTCCCAGGTACGCCACCGGGTGGCCGAGGAGGCCGCCGGAAACCCGCTGGCGCTGGTCGAGCTCGCGGCCGCCCTCACCCCGGAGCAGCAGGCCGGCCGGCTGGGCCCACTACCCCTGACCTGCGAGTGCGGCCCCCTGTCCAGCCGGGTTCGAGCTGCGTTCGAGACGCCCGTCCACCGCCTCCCCGAAGCCACCCGGGCAGCGCTGCTCGTGGCGGCGGCCGACGACACGGGCGACCTCGACGTCATCCTGCGCGCCGCCGCCCGCCTCGGCGCCACGCCCGCCGACCTCGAACCCGCCGAACGCGACGAGCTGGTGCGGCTCTCGGCCACAGGGCTGACCTTCCGTCACCCGCTGTTCCGCAGCGCGGCCTACCGAACGGCACCGTACTTCCGCCGGGTGGCGGCGCACCGGGCACTGGCGGACGCGCTGGAAGGCGAGGCGCACACGACCCGCCGTGCCTGGCACCACGCCACCGTCACCGCAGGCCCCGAGGACTCCCTGGCCACCGCCCTCCACAACGCGGCCCTCCACCTCTTCCCCCACGCCGCCGACCCGCCGGCCATCGCTGCGTGCGAGTGGCACGCGGACGGGACGCTCACGGACGAGCAGCACGCGGAGGGAACGCTCACGGACGAGACTCATACGGCGAGCGCCCTGGGTGACGGAACGCTCGGGCCTCGGGCGTCCGGGGAGGGGGTGCCCGTGGTCGTGGCTTCCGTCGCGTACGAGCGGGCGGGCGAGCTGAGTGCGGAGCCGGGCCGGTCGGCGGAGAGGTTCGTGGCCGCGGCGGAGCTGGCGTTGCAGGCAGGGCTCACCGGGCGCTCCGCCGCCCTGGCCGGCAGAGCCGCGGCACTCCCCTCGGCCCCGGCCACCCGCGCCCGCCTCGCCGCTGTGCGCGCGGGCATCGAGAGCGTCCACGGCCGCCCCGAGACGGCAGCCCGCATCCTCCTGACCGGCGCCCATCACGCCCTCGCCGCGGAGACGGCACCGACACAGCTGCAGAAGAAGGCGACCCCCCGGCCGGCCCCTCGCACACCACCGCAACCCGCGTCCCCCCATGGGCCGACGACGGGTCAGACGACGGATCAGGGGCCGGCGGTGGAGCGCGGGCCGGAGGTGGATGGCGCCGCCGCTGTTGGCGCGCCGGTGGCGAGGCCGGCCGCAATGCGGTCGCCGGCGGTTCGGTTGCTCGCGGATGCGGTGCGGGAGGCCTCCTCCGCATGCCACGAGGTGCTCGCCGACGCCGCCGCCACCCGTCTGGCCGCGCTCACCACGCACCCGGCGGCCGCGACAGCAGCCGGCCCGCACCGCGACATCGCGGGAGTGTTCGCCGCCGGAATGGAAGTGATGGGGCGGATGGTGGCCGGGCGGGCGGCGACGGACCTCTCCCCTGTGCGTGCGGCGCTCCGGTCGGTACAGGTCTCCTCCGCGGACCACCCGGACCTGCTCGCCCCGGCCGCGTGGATGGGCGTCGCCTCGGGGGACGAGGTCGTGGGCCGCGAGCTGGCCGTCCTGCTCACCGAGCGGTGCCGCCGCCACGGGCTGATCGGTGTCCTCCCGGAGGCCCTGACCCTGCTCGCCCAGGCCGAGCTGTCAGCCGGCCGCCACGGTGAGGCGGAGGCGGCGGCCCGCGAAGGGCTTCGTGCGGCGTCCGCCGCCCGGCAGCCGTACCGGGCCGCCCACCTCCACGCCCTGCTCGCCTGGCTGGCCGCCGTGAACGGCGACGAGGAACGCTGCCGCCGGCTGACCACGCCGGCAGGGGCCGCCCCGGCTCTCCTCGCGGTGGACGGCCACACCGCCACCCTGTCCGGCGAAGCCGCCTGTGCCACCCGCATCCCTCACCTGGCCGAACTCGCTCAGGTCGCCGAGGGAGCTGGGGCCGCTCAGGCTGTCGGGACGTGGGCGTGGGGGCTGCTGGAGCTGGGGCTGGGGCGGCCGCGGCCGGCCGTCGAACGGCTGGCGGCTCTGTGGTCCGGCGCCTGTCACCATCCGCTCGTCGCGCTCCACGCCGCGCCCGACCTGGTGGAGGCCGCCGTACGGGCCGGGCTGCGCGAGCCGGCCGAGGAGCCGGCGGCCAGGTACGCGGACTGGGCCGCCGTCTCCGGCCGTCCTTGGGCCGGAGCGGTGGCCGCGCGGTTGGAGGGTCTGCTGGCCCATGACGACGAGGCGGGCCGGCACTACGCCAGGGCCGTCGCCATCCCGGCGGGGCAGCCGTTCCAGCAGGCACGGACCGAGTTGCTGTACGGAGAGTGGCTGCGGCGCGCGCACCGGCGGTCGGAGGCGCGGCGGTACCTGCGTGCGGCGTTCGAGACGTTCGGCGCGCTGGGCGCCACGCCCTGGGCACGCCGGGCGGGCGGCGAGCTCCAGGCCACGACCGAGCCGGCCCGCCGCCGCGGAAGTCTTCCGGGGTTGCTCGGGCGGCTCACCCCGCAGGAACGGCAGGTGGTGCGGCTGGCTGCTGCCGGGCTCTCGAACCGGCAGATCGGTGCGCGTCTCCTCCTCAGCCCCCGCACCGTCGGACATCACCTGTACAAGGCGTTTCCCAAGCTCGGCGTCGCCTCCCGGGGGCAGCTCGCCGAGCTGGGCATCCTCGCCGAGCCGGAGCCGCCGGCGGAGCTCGGCCCGTTCGCCGCGCTCGACGGGCCGGACCGACTTAGCCGCGTGACCGGGCCGACTTAGCCGGCGCTCCGGAACGGCCCTGAGCCGAGGATCCGACGGCCGATTCGCGCATGATCGCCCGGGCTCTACCGTGCTTGCGATCCCATGGAACGGAGTGCGTGGATGCACAGACTCCTCAGGTGCGGCCTGGCCGCGATCATGTCCTCGGTCGTGGCCGTGGCGGTGCTGGCCGTCACCGCGCCGCCCGCCTCGGCGGACCCCTCGCGCGGCGACGGGCACCGGGTGACCCTGCTGGTGCACGGGTTCGACCGCGAAGCCGACACCAACTGCGCGAGCTCCTGGAAGAACGCGCGGGACCTGCTCCTCGCCAACGGGTGGACCGACGTCCGCACCTTCGGCTACTACAACAAGAGCACGAACTGCGACATCAAGTTCAACGGCACCACGGACACCCGCATCCAGGAGATCGGCCGCCAGCTCGCCTGGACCGTCTACTCCTCCTACTCCAGCCAGGGCGTCCCGGTGGACATCATGGCGCACTCCATGGGCGGTCTCATCGCCAAGGCCGCCATCGAGGGGGTCAACAGGTACGGCGTGGCGGCCGCCGCCCCCGACATCGACGCCGTGTCGATGGACGCCCAGAGCCTCGGGGCGACGGCCGTGCCCAGCGGCTGGCCCCCGTACCTGTACATCGAGGACATCGTCACCCTGGCCACCCCGCACAAGGGCATCGACACGGCGCTGGTGGACGTGTGCAGCCTCACCCACGAGCAGTGCAGCGACATGCGGGACGGCAGCGGCTTCCTGAAATGGCTGGGCGCCCAGCCGCCCTCGCAGATGGGGACGGACTACACCTTCCTCGCGTCGTCGTACGACGACACGGTCGCGAAGGGCTCGGCCACGAACGGCAACACCGCCCACCACTGGGCCCTCTACACCAAGAACGCGGACGGCGGGACCCTGAGCCACACGGCGATGCGGACGACCACGACCGGCGAGTGGCAGGCCTCCTGGGGCGGCTCCAAGACCGCGTCCGGCTCGGGCAGCGCCTACGCCCCGCCGCTGGTGCGGGCCATGGAGGCCCTGTTCAGCCATGAGGGCGCCTGACGCGGGACCACAGAGGACAACCAGAAGCGGTTCTGAGGTGTCCTACCTGCCATGAAAGCGAACTTCCCGGTCAAGCTGCTGGCGGCGGTCGCCCTGACCGCCGCCTGCGGCGCCGTGACCACCCCCGCCTACGCGTCCGCCCCGACGACCTCACACAGCCCCGTGACCTCAGGCAGGGCAGTGACCTCAGGCAGGGCCGTGACCCCGGACGGGGCCGACGCTCCCCGGCTGATCGTCGACCGAGGCCGGCGGGGGCCGTGCCGGTGGTCCGTCTCCTACCCGGAGTACCGCGGCGCGGACGCGCTCACCGCGGCCCTCCGCAAGGACACGCGGGCCCGCCGCGACGCCTTCCTCAAGGGCGCCACCGCGCGCTTCTGCCCCGAGGGCGACCGGCTGACCGTCTCCCCCACGACCCTGGCGGCCTCCGGCGACGTGGTGGGCGTCCGGCTGACCACCCGGGTCGAGGCGGCCGGCGACGGCACGACCACCCGGACGTACTGGTACGACGGCAGGACCCACAAGATCGGCACGCTCCGCCTGCTGCGCCCCGGCGCGGTCGCCGAGCTGGGGGCGCTGGTGAAGCGGAAGCTGGCGGGCCGCCAGGGCATCGAGGCCGCCCGGCTGGACGCCGCCCTCCGTTCCCCCGCGACGGGGCTGACGGACGTGGCCTTCACCGGGAGCGGGGCCCTGCGGGTGCACTTCGACCGGGACACGGTCGCGGTGCCGCCCGCCGGGGCGATCGAGGTGACGATCGGCGCGGCGGACGTCACGCCGCTGCTGTCGGACTTCGGCCGCCGCGCCCGGCACCGTACGACAGGCGCAGCCGCGGGGTTCTGAGCCGGAGGAGAGGCCACTCCCTCAGCCATCGGGTGCTCGAAAACACTAACCAAGGCGATATGTCAGGTCCGATTCGGTTGGGGGGAGAAGGGCGGGAAAGCCGAGCCAGGCGGCCGTGACGGCGTCGCTGACCCGCCAGCGTGGCGGACCGAAAATGGGTTGATCCCACGTATTAGCCTGGTAGGGATGCCTCCCGATACACGTTCACCCCGCCGTCCGCTGCCCTTCTCACTCCCAGCCCTCTCGTCCAACGCCCTGTGGCGGATGAAGTCCTACCTCCGTCCGTACGTGGGCAAGCTGGTGTTCATCTGGCTCGTCGCGGTCCTGTCGATCGCCGCCAGCATCACGCTGCCGCTCATCGGCAAGGAGGTCGTCGACGGCCCCGTGCTCAGCGGCGACTCCGGCGCTCTGCTGCCCCTCGGCCTGCTCGCGCTGGGCGTCGGCGCGGCCGAGGCGCTGCTGATCTTCCTGCGGCGCTGGACCCAGATCGGTCCCGTGCTCGGCCTGGAGACCCGCATCCGCGACGACCTGTACGCGCACCTGCAGCGCCTGCCGATGGCCTTCCACGGCGAGTGGCAGTCGGGTCAGCTCCTGTCCCGCGCCACCACCGACCTGTCGACGATCCGCCGCTTCCTCGGCTTCGGCATGCTCTTCCTGGTCATGAACATCCTTCAGCTCATCACCGTCACGGTGCTGCTGCTGAACATGTACTGGCCGCTGGGGCTCCTCGTCGCCGCCTCCGCTGTTCCGATCGTGCTGGTGTCGAACCGCTTCGAGAAGCGCTACATCAAGATCTCCCGGCAGGTGCAGGACGAGCAGGGCGACCTCGCCACGCTCGTCGAGGAGTCGGCCATCGGCATCCGCACCATCAAGGCGTTCGGCCGGCGCCACCACGTCTACGACCGCTACGACGACGCCGCGCTCAAGGTGTACCGCACGTCGATGGACAAGGTGCGGCTTTCGGCCCGGTTCTTCACCTTCCTGGAGATGATCCCGAACTTCACGCTGGCCCTGGTGCTGCTGCTGGGCGCGCTGGCCGTGGGCTCGGGCGTGCTGACGCTGGGCACGCTGGTCGCCTTCATCACGATGATGCTCCAGCTCGTCTGGCCGATCGCCAGCCTCGGTTACATCCTGGCGATGGCGCAGGAGGCGATGACCTCCGCCGACCGGGTCATGGAGGTCATGGACACGAAGCCGGCCATCGAGGGCGGCACGCGGGTGATCGAGAACCCGCGTGGCCACCTGCGGTTCGAGGGCGTGGAGTTCCGCTTCCCCGGCGAGGCGCAGCCGGTCCTGCGTGACCTGTGGCTGGAGGTGCGGCCCGGCGAGACCGTCGCCGTGGTCGGCGCCACCGGCTCGGGCAAGACGACGCTCACCTCGATGGTGCCGCGGCTCGTCGACCCGACCGCCGGGCGCGTCACCATCGACGGGCACGACGTGCGCGACCTGACGCTGCCCGCGCTGCGCGAGGTGGTGGCCACGGCCTTCGAGGAGCCGACGCTGTTCTCGATGAGCGTGCGCGAGAACCTCACGCTCGGCCGCCACGACGCCACCGAGGAGGAGCTGGAGGACGCCATCCGCACGGCGCAGGCGATGTTCGTCCACGACCTGCCGTGGGGCCTCGACACCCGCATCGGCGAGCAGGGCATGTCGCTGTCCGGCGGGCAGCGGCAGCGGCTCGCGCTGGCCAGGGCCGTGCTGAGCAGGCCGCGGATCCTCGTGCTCGACGACACGCTCTCGGCGCTGGACGTCGAGACGGAGGCACTCGTCGAGCAGGCGCTGCGGCACGTGCTGCGTGACGCGACCGGCATCGTGGTGGCGCACCGCGCCTCGACCGTGCTGCTGGCCGACAAGGTCGCGCTGCTGTCGGGCGGCACGATCACGCACGTCGGCCGGCACCACGAGCTGCTGGCCGAGGTGCCCGCCTACCGCGAGCTGCTGGCCCAGGACGCCGACCTCGACCCGTCCGAAGGAGCGCTGCGATGACCGCCCCGGCGACCGGTCCGGCGACCACCCCCACCTCCCCCGAGCCCCCGGAGCCCCCGGAATCCAAGGGGTCCGACTGGCGCGGGGTCGCCTCCGAGGACCAGGACGAGCTGTCCGAGAAGGTGTCGGTGCTGCTGCGCGCCCGCTCGCGCCGGCTGCTCGGCGGCCTGCTGTCGCCCCACCGCAAGGCGATCGCGCTGCTCACCGGCATCATCGTCGTCTCCAACCTGTGCGGCCTGGCCATCCCGTACCTGGTGAAGGTGGGCATCGACGCGGGCATCCCGCCGATGCTCAAGGGGACCGGCCCCGGCACGCTGCTGACCGTCGTCGGCGTGATCCTGGCGGCGGCGGTCACGCAGGCGCTCACCCGGCAGGCGTTCCTGCAGCTGTCCGGAAAGATCGGGCAGGGCATCCTGCTGGAGCTGCGCAGGCGGGTGTTCGACCACTTCCAGCGGCTGTCGCTGAGCTTCCACGAGAAGTACACCTCCGGCCGCGTGATCTCCCGGCTGACCTCCGACATCGAGGCCATCGCCGAGCTGCTCCAGTCGGGCTTCGACAGCCTGGTCACCGCGGTTCTCACCCTGTTCGGCACGGCCGTGCTGCTGGTGGTGCTGGACGTGCACCTCGGCCTGGTGGCGCTGCTGCCGCTGCCCCTGCTGCTGCTGTTCACCCGCTGGTTCCGCCGCCAGTCGGCGATCGTGTACCGGCGCACCCGCGAGACCGTGGCGCTGGTGATCGTCCACTTCGTGGAGTCGATGACCGGCATCCGGGCGGTGCAGGCGTTCCGCCGCGAGCCGCGCAACCAGGAGATCTTCACCAAGCTCAACGACGACTACCGCGACGCCAACGCCCGCAGCATGCAGCTCATCGCGGTGTTCATGCCCGGCATCAAGCTCATCGGCAACCTGACCGTGGGCGGCGTGCTGCTCTACGGCGGCTGGCTGGCGCTGCACGGCGAGGTCACGGTCGGCGTGCTGGCCGCGTTCCTGCTGTACCTGCGCCAGTTCTACGAGCCGATGCAGGAGATCAGCCAGTTCTACAACACGCTCCAGTCGGCGGGCGCGGCGCTGGAGAAGCTGTCGGGCGTGCTGGAGGAGGAGCCGGGCGTGCCGGAGCCGCGCGACCCGGAGCCGCTGGCCGAGGCGCGCGGCGAGGTGCGCTTCGAGCACGTCAGGTTCGCCTACGTCGAGGAGATGCCGATCCTGCCGCAGCTCGACCTGACCATCCCGGCGGGCCAGAGCGTGGCGCTGGTCGGCGCGACCGGCGCGGGCAAGACGACGCTGGCCAAGCTCATCTCCCGCTTCTACGACCCGACCGGCGGCCAGGTGCTGCTCGACGGCGTGGACCTGCGCCGGCTGGACGAGCCGACGCTGCGCTCGGCCGTCGTCATGGTGACGCAGGAGAACTTCCTGTTCAGCGGCACGGTCGCCGACAACATCAGGTTCGGCCGGCCCGAGGCCACCGACCGGCAGGTACGCGAGGCGGCGCGGGCCATCGGCGCCCACGACTTCATCTCGGCGCTGCCCGAGGGCTACGACACCGAGGTCGGCAAGCGGGGCGGCCGGATGTCGGCGGGCCAGCGGCAGCTCGTGGCCTTCGCGCGGGCCTTCCTCGCCGACCCGGCGGTGCTGATCCTGGACGAGGCGACCTCCAGCCTGGACGTGCCCAGCGAGCGCCTGGTGCAGCGGGCGCTGCGGACCATCCTGGCCGACCGGACCGCGCTGATCATCGCGCACCGGCTCTCGACCGTCGAGATCGCCGACCGGGTGCTGGTGATGGAGCGGGGCGAGATCGTCGAGGACGGGCCACCGGACCGGCTCATCGCCGCGTCGGGCCGCTTCGCCGGGCTGCACCGGGCGTGGCTGGAGAGCCTGAGCTGACCGGCCGGGCCCGCGACACGGTGATGGAGAGGGCGCCCGCGCGCGCCACGGTTCCTCCCTCGCCAGGCGGCGGACGCGACGGCGCCGCCGCCACGGGTCCCGATGGGAGCGCGGGCGCCATGTCGAGTCTCGGCCAGGCGCGCACGCTGCGGCAAGACGCGGCTTGTGACACCTGGGGCCAGGAAATGCTCACCTGCTGTCACGTGACATGAGTCATCTTCACGTGTCCTCCGCCTCCGGGGACGGCCACGGGCCGCCGTTCCCGGAGGCGGAGGATCCCGTCAGTAGCGCGGCCGCTTGGGGACCGGGCTGAGCAGCGGCGTGTCGTCGGGCCGGGCCGGCTCCTGAGGCGGAATGAGCTCCGGATGGTGCCTGAGGTACCCCTCGGGGAACGTGGTGGCCTGCTGACAGTGGCAGCGTGGGCAGATCATGCCCTCCGTCGGCGGAGGCACGGCGACCCCGCCCTGCATCCAGACGACCCGTTCGTTGCCATGGCGGTCCTCGCCGTGTCTGACGAGGTACTCCTCTTCCCACACGTGCCAGCAGCGACGGCACTCGAACGGAACCACTCTGCGCAGTTCTTCCATGGGTTCACCCCCTAGACCGAGTGTCATCCCGGAGGGGCATGTCCGGCAAGCCGTCCATAACGTCCCGACCTGGGATGATCACGCGGTGAGCACGAACGCGAACGCACCGGCCACGGCGCACAGCGTCCCCGCCCACGCCAGCAGGGCGTCCACCCGGTCGTCGGTGGAACGGCCGCCGTGCAGCGCCGCCTGCACGCGCCGGAACCGCAGGCCGGTGCGCAGCAGCAGCACACCCCCGCAGAGGGCGGCCAGCGCGAACCCGATCGCGGTCATCACGGGCAGGGCGTGCCGCAGCGTCATCCCATGGCGCAGGGCCAGGCCGGCGGCGGCGAGCCCGCCCGTGGACAGCACCACGGCCGTGCGCACCCAGGCCAGCCGGGTGCGCTCGCTCTGCAGCCCCGAGTCCCAGATGTCGCCGACCTCCACGCGGTCCGCGGGCTCAGCGGGGTCCGACGGACGGTCAGGGCCTGACATGTCGGGGCGTGACATGTCAGGCCGCGACCACGATGCAGACCAGGGCGATCACGGCGACCGCGGTCACCCCGCACCCGAAGACGACCGCGAGGGCGGGCGGCGGCAGCGGCTCCTGCTTGCGCAGGGCGCGCTGGATGTTGCGCCAGCGCGGGTAGGCCATGCCGGCGGCCAGCGCGGACAGGGTGACCAGGACGATGGCCAGCAGGGTGCGCGCCCACGGCACGAAGACGCCTTCCGGCACCGCGGCCATGGCCACCCCACCCGCGCTGAGGGCCAGCGCGGTGCTGAGCCACGTCAGGAAGGTGCGCTCGTTGGCGAGCGTGAAACGCGGATCAGGCTCCATACTGCGAAGCTAATTCGTCCCCATTCCCCCTAGAGAAGGCGGGGTTGGAGCACGGCTCAGCTACACGCCTTGGCGACCTTCTCCAGGTAGGCGGCCGTGTCGTTGCCGACCTTCTGGGCGGCGTCGACCGCGTCGTTCACGTTCTTGACGTCGATGCCGCCCAGCGTGCGCGCGAGGTCGTCGGTGGCCTCCTTCAGCGTCGTGTTGGCCGCCTTGTCGGCCACGTCGTTCAGCTTCTTGGAGGCGTCGTCGAGGGCCTTGTCCATCGCCTGGGGGTCGTCCTTGAGCTTGCCGATCTGGCTGCCCAGGTCGGCGACGATCTTGGGGGCCTCCAGGCACGCCTGGGTCTTGTCGATCGTCTGGTTGACCTCGGCGCACCCCGCGGTGACGACGAGGGCGGCGACGGCGGCGAGGGACGCGAACCGGGTCTTGAGGGGGCTCATACCGGTGACCCTACCCAACGCCCTCCCGCCGCGGCCGGACTCACAGCTCGGCGCGACAGGGACCGTCGAAGGTGTGCGCCCTGGCGGTGGGGCCGACGTAGAAGTCCTTCACGGTGGTCACGCCGGTCGGCGCCCTCCCTCGGGACAGTGGTCCGCGTCACATCCGCGATGTGCACGACGACCATGGGCACATCCGCGGTGTGCGCCATGTCCACTGTCGCCCGGCCCTCAGGAAGGGGTGCGCAGGAGTGGAGTTCTAGGATTTCCCCTATGGCAACATGTGAACATCTTTCCCACGCCGGGGACCCGGCGGCCAGGACCCCGGACGGGTGCGAGGAGTGCCTGGCCACGGGCGGGCGGTGGGTGCATCTGCGCCGGTGTCTCGAATGCGGGCACATCGGCTGCTGCGACTCCTCGCCCAGCAAGCACGCGACCCAGCACTTCCACGTGGCGGCCCACCCGGTGGTCCAGTCGTTCGAGCCGGGCGAGCAGTGGCGGTGGTGCTACGTCGACAACCAGATGGGCTAGCTAACGCTCCAGGATGGCCTCCTCGAAGTCGAGCTGGGCCATCACCTCACGCATCACCTCGTCGTCCAGGCTGCGCTCGTCGCGCAGCCGGACGAAGACCTCCCGCTCCGCCTGCAGCATGTCGCGGCGCAGGCGCCGGTAGAGCGCGCTCGGCGTCTCCGCGCCGCCCTGCGCCGTGCCGCCGCCCAGCCGCTCCCAGGCGCTCAGCGAGCGCCGCCACGACTTCTCCTTGAGCTGGTCGATGACCTGCTTCTGGATCTCGTCCGGCTCGCCGTCGCCCTCCACCGCCCGGTCGAGCGCCTCCAGGCCCGCCGTGAGCGCCGCCTGCTGGGCGCTGGCCTCGGCCAGCGTGTCCTGGTAGCGCTCCTCCTCGCTGGACACGCGCAGCCGCCGGATCAGCGCCGGGAACGACAGCCCCTGCACCAGCAGCGTGCCGATCACGGTGGTGAACGTCAGGAACAGCAGCATCGTCCGGCCCGGCACGTCGGCGGGGATGGAGAACGCCGCGGCCAGCGACACCACGCCCCGCATGCCGGCCCAGCCGACGATCACCACCTGCGGGGTCGGCAGGGTGCCCTCGCCTCGTCCCAGCAGCCTCGGCACGTACGCCGCGGGCAGCATCCAGGCGAAGCGCACCAGCACCGTGGTCAGGAACACCACGACCGCGTACAGCACCAGCTCACCGGCGCCGTAGCCGCTGACGCCCCGCACCACCGTCACGAGCTGGAGGCCGATCAGCGCGAACACGATCGTCTCCAGGAAGAAGTCCGTGACCTTCCACACCGACGCGGACACCAGCCGCGTGCCGAACCCGCGCAGGTGCATCTGGTTGCCCAGGTAGAGGCCGACGATCACCACGGAAATCACGCCGGAGGCGTGGACCGACTCGGCGATGAGATAGGCGGCGAACGGGATGAGCAGCATGAGCGTGTTCTCGACCAGCGAGTCGCGGGTGTGCCGGAACAACCAGGCGAACACGAACGCCAGCGCCAGCCCGATCCCCACCCCGGCCACCGCCGCGTACAGGAACTCGCCGGCCGCCACCGCCAGGTCCACGGTGCCGCCCACGGCCGCGCCGATGGCCACCCGGTAGGCGGTCAGGGCGGTCGCGTCGTTGAACAGGCTCTCGCCGATGAGGATCGTCAGCGGCCGGCGCGGCAGGCCCAGCCGCCGGCCCACGGCGACCGCCGCCACCGCGTCGGGCGGCGCGACGATCGCGCCCAGCGCGAAGGCCGCCGCCAGCGGCAACTCGGGCAGCAGCAGGTGCACGACCAGCCCGACGGCGGCCGTCGTGGCCAGCACCAGGCCCACCGACAGCATCGCCACCGACCGCCGCACGTCGCGCAGCCGCAGGTAGGAGCTGTCCAGCGCGGCCGAGTAGAGCAGCGGCGGCAGGAACACGAACAGCACCAGCTCGGGGTCCAGCGGCACGGCCGGGACCACCGGCGACACGATCAGCCCGGCCGCCACCAGCAGCAGCGGCGCCGGCCAGCCCTTGCGCCGCGCAACGGCGGCCACGGCCACCGCGCCGCCGGCGATGAGGAGCAGCTGGAGTCCCGTGGTCGCGTTCACCGGGCTCGGCCTGGGGAGGTCGCGGGACGATGGGACACTTCAGGCCCTCCTCGGCAACGGGGTCGGGGCACTCGCCCCGCGCGGCGACGACCTTCCCGCCGCGGAACGCCGGGGGGAAGGATCGGCATCCATCATGCCGTGCCCTCGCGAATGGCCGGGCCGCGGGTCACCCGCCGGGCGGCCGCCCGTCACCAGTCGCGGCGGTCGTCCCGGTCGTCGTACTGCTGGTCGGGACGCAGGCGCTCGCCTGTGGAGAACATGGGGTCACCGACGTACGGGCGCGACAGCGGCTGGCCGTCCGGCTGCTGCTGGTACTGCTGGCCGGGCTCCGGGGTGCCGAGGGCGAGCAACGGGTCCACCGGGTTGGCGGTGGGCGGGGGATAGACCGGGTAGTCCTGGCCGGCGTAGTCGCGGGCCCCGTTGTGCTGTGCCGGATAGTCCTGCTGCCGGTACTCCTGGGCCCGGTACTCCTGGGCCTGGGGGTCCTGCTGCCGGTAGTCCTGCGCGCGGTGGTCCTGCCGGCGGCTGTCCTGTGCCGGGTACTCCGGGGCCTGGTAGTCCTGGGCCTGGTAGTCCTGGGACGGCCGGTCCAGCGACGCGTACCCGTCGCCGACGCGGTAGGAGTCGCCGCTGGTGTACAGGTCCTGAGCGGGGCGGTCGGTGTGCCGGGCGGCGGCCCGCTGCGGCATGGAGCGGGGCCTGCCCGCGCCGGGGATGCCGTGCATCGGCGTGCCGAGGCCGGCGGCGCCGAGGTCGGCTGCGGTGTCCGCGGCCTGGGCCGCGCTCCGCCCCTGATAGCCGCGGTCGTCCTGGGCGTACCGGTCTTGTGCGGCCCGGTCCTGGGCGGCTCTGTCGTGGGTGCGGGCCGCGTAGGGGTCGGACGCCTGTGACGGGAAGCCGAGCGGGTCGGTGGAGTGCGGCGGCGCCTGGCGTTCGCGGGGAAGCTGGTAGCCGCGCTCACCGGCGACCGGGTGCGGGCCGGAGAAGGGGTCCGGGTCGAGGCTGTACTGGGGGCCGCTCGGGGTGTCGTCGACGTACTGCGGGCCGGTGAACGGCTCGGAGCGCTGTGGCTCGGCGTACTGCTGCGGGGCGGCGTAGGAGCGTCCGGTGCCCGGGTCGGAGTACTGGGGGTCGGAGTACTGGGGGCCGGTGAAGGGTGCCCGCTCGCCGTACTGACCGGGCGAGGTGTCGCCGTACTGACCGGATGACGGGTCGCCGTACTGACCGGCGGCGGTGTCCGCGTACGGGGAGGAGTCGCCGTACGGGTCGCGCTGGGCGGGCGGATCGCTGTAGGAGGCGACCAGCTTGTCCTGGCGGGGCGGCGTGCCGCGGGCGACGAGCACGTCGCTGGGCGAGAGGGTGGCCGTCGGGCGCTCTTCGGGCTGCTGCTGGACCGGCGCCGGCGGGAGGGTCTGGGGGCGCTGGTACTGGCCGGTGCCCGGGATCACCTCGGTGCCCGGGTCGTGGGCGGGCACCGCCGGCTGCTCGCCGGTGGCCTCCGCGAAGCCCTCGTCGAGGGTGTCGAGCAGGCGCCCTACGTCTTCCATCGGCATGCGGAAGCTGGCGGTGCACATCTCTCCCCGCCAGAGGCTGAGGACCAGCGTGCCCTCGTGCCACGTGACCCGGAGGCACCTCTCCTGACCCCGGGCATCGAAGAAGACTTCACCGAACGACGGCAACGGGACAACTTCCGACATGGCAGACATACTGCTTTAACCAGCCTTTATTCGTCCACTCAACCCCGGATAACCCTACTTTAACCGGACTTCTCATCCTTATCCCGGACCCATCTGGTCACATAAGGCAGACCAGTTGGCGTCCCGGTCGTTCAGTGTGCCACGTGCCCCGCCGGGTGTGTCCCGCGAACGCCGGGATGCGCATGGCCGATCACACGGCGTTCTGCGCCGGGCACCCGCGAATGCGGGTAGCGTTTACTGCCGTGCCGGACTCCCATCTCCCGTCAGTGGACGAACTGCTCAGCATCGCGGTCAGCGCCGTCGGAGGGAGCGAGCGGCAGGGCCAGATCACCATGGTCCAGGCGGTCCAGCGGGCCATCGACCACAAGGAGCACCTGGCCGTCCAGGCCGGCACGGGCACCGGCAAGTCGCTCGCGTACCTCGTCCCCTCGATCCGGCACGCGATGGACGCCGACAAGCCCGTGGTGATCTCCACGGCCACCATCGCGCTGCAGCGCCAGCTCGTCGACCGCGACCTGCCGCGCCTGTCCGAGGCGCTGGGCAAGGAGCTCCCGCACGCGCCGACGTTCGCCATCCTCAAGGGCCGTCGCAACTACCTGTGCCGTTACAAGGCGACCGCCGGCTGGCCCGAGGAGGACGAGCAGGACCAGCTGTTCGACCCGCGCGAGGTCAGCGCCACGGGCCGGATGGTGCAGCGCATCCAGGAGTGGGCCGAGGAGACCGAGACCGGCGACCGCGACGAGCTGGTGCCGGGCGTCAGCGAGCAGGCGTGGCGGCAGTTCTCCGTCAGCGCGCAGGAGTGCCTGGGCGCCAGCCGCTGCCCCAGCGGCGCCGAGTGCTTCGCCGAGATGGCCCGTGCGCGCGCCGGCGAGGTGGACGTGGTCGTCACCAACCACGCGCTGCTAGCCATCGACGCCATGGGCGACCTGCCGGTGCTGCCCGAGCACGACACCGTGGTGGTCGACGAGGCCCACGAGCTGGTCGACCGGGTGACGTCGGTGGTGACCGGCGAGCTGTCCGACACCACGGTCATGCTGGCCGTACGACGGGTGGGGCGGCTCATCGAGCAGCCCGTCGCCGACCAGCTCATGGAGGCCGGCGAGGACCTGAAGGCGCTGCTGGCGGCGGCGCCGGCGGGCCGCGTCGACGAGCTGCCGCAGGTGCTCGGGATGACGCTCGCGCTGGTGCGCGACGCCGCCGCGCGCTGCCTGACGGCGCTCGGGCCACGCGGCGGCGACAAGGACGACCCCGACCGCGCCGGTCAGCGCAAGGCCGCTTTCACGGCGCTGGACGAGGTGCACGACACGGCGGTGCGAATGCTGGAGGCGTACGGCCACGCCTCGGAGAGCGACCGGGCCGAGGTGGTCTGGCTGGACGCGGGCACCGACCGGCGCCCGCCCACGCTGCGGGTCGCCCCGCTGGGCGTGGGCGGCATGCTGCGCGAGCGGCTGTTCGGCGACCGCACGGTGGTGCTCACCTCGGCCACGCTGGCCCTCGGCGGCACCTTCGACGGCATGGCCCGCCAGTGGGGCCTGGCCCGCCCGAGCGCGTCGGGCCCGGACACCGGCGCGGCGGTCGCGGGCGCGGACGCCGGGGCGGGAGCCGCAGGCGACTCCGGGGCGGGCTCGGGGGCGGCCGACAAGCGGGCCGCCAAGGCCGCCGAGTGGCGGGGCATCGACGTCGGGTCGCCGTTCGACCATCAGCGCTCGGGCATCCTGTACGTCGCCAAGCACCTCCCCCAGCCTGGCCGCGACGGCCTGCCCGAGGCGTACGTCGACGAGATCGCCGAGCTCATCGAGGCGGCCGGCGGGCGGACGCTGGGCCTGTTCTCCTCCATGCGGGCCGCCAAGGCCGCCACCGAGGCGCTGCGTGACCGGCTGGACGTCCCGCTGCTGTGCCAGGGGGACGACTCGACGATGCTGCTGGTCAAGCAGTTCGCCGAGGACGAGCCGACCTGCCTGTTCGGCACGCTGTCGCTGTGGCAGGGCGTGGACGTGCCGGGGCCGTCGCTGCGGCTGGTGGTCATCGACCGGGTGCCGTTCCCGCGCCCGGACGACCCGCTGACCTCGGCCCGGCAGCGGCACGTGGCGGCCAAGGGCGGCAACGGGTTCATGACGGTCGCCGCCACCCACGCCGCACTGCTGCTGGCCCAGGGCACGGGCCGGCTGCTGCGCTCACAGAACGACAGGGGCGTCATCGCGGTGCTCGACCCCCGGCTGGCCACGGCCCGCTACAGCGGCTTCCTGCTGGGCTCCCTGCCGCCGTTCTGGCGCACCACCGACCCGGCCGTCCCCCGCGCCGCCCTCCAACGCCTGTCCACGGACCCGTCCTGACCCGCCCTTCCTGACCCGCCCGGCCCGCCGGTCCCGACCGGGCCCCAGGGCCTGATCCGCTCCACCGGACGTCCGGCGTTCAGGTCCTCCTCACCAGGTGACCGGGAGTTCGTAGGCGCCGTAGATGACGGCGTCCTCCTTGAAGGCCAGGTCCTCGACCGGCGCGGCGAGCCGCAGGGTGGGGATGCGGCGGAACAGCGTGTCGAAGACGATCTGCAGCTCCATCCGGGCCAGGTTCTGGCCGAGGCACTGGTGCGGGCCGAAGCCGAAGGCGAGGTGGTGGCGGGCCCCGCGCTCGACGTCCAGTTCGCCCGGATTCTCGAACGCCGCCGGGTCCCAGTCGGCCGACAGGCTGGAGACGATGACGCCCTCGCCGGCCGCGATGCCGACCCCGCCGATCTCCACGTCTTCGGTGGCCACCCGGGAGACGACCGTGTCGGTGATGGTGAAGTAGCGCAGCAGCTCCTCCACGGCCATGGGCGTCTTGCCCGGGTCGGCCGTGATCAGGGCCAGTTGCTCCGGGTGGGTGAGCAGCCCGATCATGCCGAGCGAGATCATGTTCGCCGTGGTCTCGTGTCCGGCGGTCAGCAGCAGGAAGGCCAGGCTCACCAGGCCCTCGTGGTCGAGGGCGCCCTCCTGGCGTTGCCGGGCGATCTGCCGGCCGAACAGGTCGTCGCCGGGTTCGGACTCCTTGCGGGTGATCAGGTCGTCGATGTAGGCGCGAAGTTCGGCGAAGGCCCGCTGGCGGTCCTGCGGCGACGAGGTCCGGCGTACCGCCACGGTGGTGCGGCTCTGGAAGTAGTCGTGATCGGTGTAGGGCACGCCGAGCAGCTCGCAGATCACCAGCGAGGGCACCGGCAGGGACAGCGCCTGCACCAGGTCGACCGGGCGCCGGTCGGTGGCGAGCATGTCATCGACGAACCGGTCGACGATGCCCTGGATGCGCGGGCGCAGCGCGGCCAGCCGCTTCACGGTGAACTCGCCGATCACCGGGCGCCGGGCCGCGGAGTGCTCCGCGCCGTCCATGCCGATCATCAACGGCGGCTGGCTGCGGATCTGCTGCAGGGTCGCCGCGTCGACGTTGAAGATCGGGAAGCCGTCCTTGCGCCGGTCGGAGGAGAAGCGGCGGTCGGCGAGGATGGCACGGCCTGCCTCATACCCGGACACCCACCATGCCTCGCCGCCGTTCACCAGGCGGACCTTGCTGATCGGCGCCCGCTCGCGGAGCCGCTCGTACTCGGCGGGCGGGGCGAACGGGCAGCCACGCTCGACCGGCAACTCCAGGCCGGCGAGGTCGCCGGCCACGCTCTTCGTCATGAATGACCTCCCAGTGATGGATCTGGCTGAGTTCGTTGCGCCACCGACGAGCCCGGGTCGCTTCGAGGCCGCGGGCCGGCTCGTCGCCGGTGTTCATCGCAGGGTGAGGGGGATCTCGGATTCGACGCGGGTCAGCTTCTCCGGGTTGCGGACGTAGTAGAGGCCGGTGATGCGGCCGCTCTCGACCCGGATCGCTATGACGCCGTCGATCTCGCCGTCCGCGCGGAGGAGGAGTGCCGGGTTGCCGTTGACCACCGTGTGGTCGGCGGTGAGCGCGACTTCGGCCTTGCCGACGGCGCCGACGATGAAGCGGGCCACCTTGCCGGCCCCGACGATCGGCCGCGCCGCGGCCTGCCTGACGCCGCCGCCGTCGCTCACCAGCACGACCTCGGAGGCGAGCACGTCAAGGAGGCCCTGCAGGTCCCTGGTCTCCAGCGCGCGCTGGAACGACTCCAGAGCCGCCCGGGCCTGGTCCGGGGAGACCACCTCGCGGGGGCGGCGGGCCTCGACGTGCCGGCGGGCGCGGTGCGCGATCTGCCGGACGGCCGCGGGGCTCTTGCCGACGGCGTCCGCGATCTCGTCGTAGCCGACGTCGAAGGCCTCGCGCAGCACGAAGACGACACGCTCGGTCGGCGACAGCGTCTCCAGGACGAGCATCAGCGCCATCGACACGCTCTCGGCGAGCTCGACGTCCTCAGCCACGTCCGGCGCCGTGAGCAGCGGCTCGGGCAGCCAGGGGCCGACGTACGCCTCCTTGCGGCGCTTCATGGTGCGCAGCCGGTCCAGCGAGCGCCGGGTGGCGATCCGCACCAGGTAGGCGCGCTCGTCGTGCACCTGCTCCACGTCGACCTTCATCCACCGCAGCCAGGTCTCCTGCAGGACGTCCTCGGCGTCGGCCACCGATCCGAGCATCTCGTAGGCCACGGTGAACAGCAGGTTGCGGTGCGCGACGAACGCCTCGGTGGCGGTGTCCGTCCGGCCGCCACCGGCGAGCGGCCCGGCCGCGCCCGTCGTCGGCTCGCTGCGCTCGTTCATGGCCGGCTCCCGCCTCTTGCTCTCAACATGCTTTCCACACTGCTCTCACCTGGGCTCCACGCATAAGACGCCGGCCCCCACCGCGGTGTGACATCCGCGATCGGTGGTGTATGTCACATGACCGCCCTGTCACAAAGTCCGGGTCGCCGGCGCCTCATGGTCGTCAGGACGCCGCGTGGACGACCCTCGCGGCACCGCAGAAGGAACGGAAAGACATCATGAGCAAGGTCTGGCTCGTCACCGGTTCGTCCCGCGGCCTCGGCCGTGACTTCGTCGAGGCCGCGCTGTCACGCGGCGACAAGGTGGCCGCGACCGCCCGGAACACCGACAGCTTCGACGAGCTGGTCGCCGTCTACGGCGACGCGGTGCTCCCGCTCCGGATGGACGTGACCGACAAGGCCGCCGTCTTCGAGGGCGTCAAGCGGGCCAAGGAGCACTTCGGCCGTCTCGACGTCGTCGTGAACAACGCCGGCTACGCCCAGGTCGGCGCGATCGAGGAGCTGACCGAGCAGCAGCTGCGCGACCAGCTGGAGACCAACGTGTTCGGCGCGGTGTGGGTCGTTCAGGCCGCGCTGCCCTACCTGCGCGAGCAGCGCTCGGGACACATCGTCCAGCTGTCCTCCGCCGCCGGGCTCATCGCCATGCCGCTCGGCGGCGCGTACCACGCCTCCAAGTGGGCCCTGGAAGGCCTGAATGAGGCCCTCGCGCACGAGGTCGCCGACTTCGGCGTCAAGGTGACCATCATCGAGCCCGGCGGCTTCGCCACCAGGTCCGGCAAGAACCCCGATCCTCTCGACAACGGTCACCTGGCCGAGACCAACCCGGTCTACGACGGCCTCCGCCGGCGCCTCGCGGGCATGGTGGGAAACCAGCCCGCCGGCGACCCGGCCGCCGCGGCCCAGGCCCTCCTCAAAATCGTCGACTCCGACGCCCCGCCCCTGCGCGTGCTCTTCGGCCTGGGCTTCTACCCGATGCTCCAGCAGGCCTACGCCGACCGGCTCAAGACCTGGGCCGACTGGCAGGACCTCTCGGCGGAGGCCCAGGGCAAGCTCGCGAGTGCGTGAGCCGGTCCGACCTGCGTGCCGCGGTAGGTGTCAGTGCTCCCAGGGCGCGAGGTCCGGGCGCTTGGGGTCGAGGCCGTCGCCCGAGGAGGTGCCGCGCAGTCGCCGGCTCACCCAGGGCACCAGGTGCTCGCGGATCCACTGCGCGTCCTCGCGCCGCCTGGCCCGGGGGTCCGTCGTCCGCTCCGGCCACGTCTTGCGCCAGTCGTCGAACGGCACCCCCAGCACGTCCAGCACCCGGGCCGCGACCAGCCGGTGGCCGTCCTCGTTCATGTGCAGCCGGTCGTCGCTCCAGGCGCGCCAGTCGCGCAGACCCTGCATCGACCACTGGTCGACCAGCTTGCAGCCGTACAGGTCGGCGATCGAGCGGATGTGCAGGTAGAAGATGGCGAAGCGGCCGCGCAGGCGGCGCATCAGCGGCGTGTCGCGCGGGTCGACGCCCGTGAACAGCAGCACGTCGGCCCCGCTCGCCCGCAGGTCGCGCACGGCCCCGGCCAGGGTCTTGGCCATGACGTCCGGGTCGCTGCCCGGCCGCAGCAGGTCGTTGCCCCCGGCGCACAGGCTGACCAGGTCGGGCGCCATCTGCACGGCCAGAGGCACCTGCTGCTCGACGATCTGCCCGAGCAGCTTGCCGCGGACCGCGAGGTTGGCGTAACGGAACGACGGGTCGTCGGCGGCCAGGCGCTCGGCGACCCGGTCGGCCCAGCCGCGGTAGTGGCCGTCGTGGCCCGGGTCGTTGAGGCCTTCGGTGAAACTGTCGCCGAGCGCGACGAAGGAGCCGTAATGTCTCATGACGGTCTCAGTGGGAGATCTCCTGGTAGGCGGCTTCGAGCAGCTCCTCGGACGGGTCCTCCAGGCGGCCCGGCTTGGCCAGCCCGTCGAGGACCACGAAGCGCTGCTTGGCGCCGCGGTTCTTCTTGTCCAGCCGCATGTGGTCGCGCAGGCGCGGCCAGGCGTCGGCGCGGTAGGCCGTGGGCAGGCCGACGGCGGTGAGCACGGAGCGGGTGCGCTCGACCAGGTCGGCGCCGACCCGGCCGTCGAGCCGGGACAGCTCGGCCGCGTACACCATGCCGATCGCCACGGCCTCGCCGTGGCGCATGTGGTACTGCTCGGCCCGCTCGATGGCGTGGCCGAGCGTGTGGCCGTAGTTGAGGATCTCGCGCAGCCCGGCCTCGCGCAGGTCGGCGCCCACGACATCGGCCTTGACCTGGATCTTGCGCTCGATCAGCTCGCGCGTGTGGCGGCCCTCGGGGCGGGTGGCGTCGGCCGGGTCCTGCTCGATGAGGTCGAGGATGACCGGGTCGGCGATGAACCCGCCCTTGATGATCTCCGCGAGCCCCGCCACGTAGTCGGCCCGCGGCATGCTCCCCAGCGTCGCCAGGTCGCACAGCACGCCCGCGGGCGGCAGGAACGTCCCGACGAGGTTCTTGCCCTCGGGCGTGTCGATGCCGTTCTTGCCGCCGACGGCGGCGTCGACCATCGCGAGCAGCGTCGTCGGGACCAGCACCACCTGGAGGCCGCGCAGCCACGTGGCCGCCACGAACCCGGCCAGGTCGGTCGTGGCCCCGCCCCCGACGCCCACCACGGCATCGGAGCGGGTGACGCCGTAGCGGCCGAGCGCCGACCACAGCTGCGCCGCCACCTCGACGGTCTTGGCCTGCTCGCCGTCGGGCACGGGCAGCGCCACCACGTCGAACCCGGCGTCCGACAGTGACGCGCACACCGGACGGGCGATCTCCGGCAGCCCGGCCGGGTGGACCACCGCGACCGTGCGCACGCCCGGCTTGAGCAGCCCCGGCAGCTCGCTCAGCACGCCGGTGCCGACCACCACGTCGTACGGGCTGTCGCCGCGCACGGTGATCCTCGTCGCGGTCATGAGGCGAGCCCCTTCAGGATCTCGTCGGCCAGCTCCTCAGGGGCGCGCTGGTCGGTGACGACGGTCAGGACGGCGAGCCGCTCGTAGACGGGCCGCCGCTCCTCCATGAGCTTCTTGAGCCGGCTGCGCGGGTTGAGCACGAGCAGCGGCCGGGCCGAGGCCAGGCCGACCCGCTGCACCGCGTCGGCCAGCCCCACCTGGAGGTAGACGACGGGGTGGCCGGCGAGCAGCGCCTGCGTCTCCTCGTTGAGCACGGCGCCGCCGCCGAGCGACAGCACGCCGTCGTGCTCGGCCAGCGCCCGCCGGACGGCGGCGTGCTCGAGCTGGCGGAATCGCTCCTCACCGTCCTCGACGAAGATGTCGGCGACGGACTTGCCGGCGACGGCCTCCACGTCGGCGTCGGTGTCGCGGAAGGCGACGCCGAGCCGCTCGGCGAGCAGCCGGCCGAGGGTGGTCTTGCCGGACCCGGGCGGTCCGATCAGCACGGCTCTGGTCACTTGATCACCATGGAGGAGAGGTAGCCGGACAGGTTACGGGCGACTTCCTCGACGGAGTCGCCGCCGAACTTCTCGAGCGCGGCGTCGGCCAGCACCAGCGCGACCATCGCCTCGGCCACGACGCCCGCGGCCGGGACCGCGCACACGTCGGATCGCTCGTGGTGGGCCTTGGCGGCCTCGCCGGTCTTGACGTCGATCGTGGCCAGCGCCCGCGGCACGGTGGAGATCGGCTTCATGGCGGCGCTGACCCGCAGGACCTCGCCGTTGGTCATGCCGCCCTCGACGCCGCCGGCGCGGTTGGTGATGCGCCTGACGCCGTCCTCGGTCGTGTACTCGATCTCGTCGTGGGCGCGGGAGCCGGGGCGGCGGGCCGTCTCGAACCCGTCGCCGACCGCCACGCCCTTGATCGCCTGGATGCCCATGAGCGCGGCGGCCAGGCGGGAGTCGAGGCGGCGGTCCCAGTGGGTGTAGCTGCCCAGGCCGGGCGGCAGGCCGTAGGCGAGCACCTCGACGACGCCGCCGAGCGTGTCGCCGTCCTTGTGGGCCTGGTCGATGACGGCCACCATGGCGGCGCTGCCCTCGGGGTCGGAGCACCTGACCGGGTCGTCGTCGATCCGGGCCAGATCGCCCGGGCCGGGCAGGGTCTCGGCCGGGGTCCCGGCGCCGCCGATCTCGGTGACGTGGCTGAGGATGTCGACGCCGAGCGCCTGCTTGAGGAAGCGCCTGGCCACCTCGCCCAGTGCCACCCGGGCCGCCGTCTCACGGGCACTGGCCCGGTCGAGGACCTGCCGCGCGTCGTCGAAGCCGTACTTCTGCATGCCCGCCAGGTCGGCGTGGCCGGGACGGGGCCGCGAGCGCGGCGCGTTGCGCGCCAGCCCCTCCAGCTCGGCCGGATCGACGGGGTCGGCCGCCATGACCTTCTCCCACTTGGGCCACTCGGTGTTGCCGACGCGCACGGCGATCGGGCTGCCCATGGTGCGGCCGTGGCGGACGCCGCCGGCGATCGTCACCTGGTCCTGCTCGAACTTCATCCGGGCGCCGCGCCCATAGCCGAGGCGGCGGCGGCGCAGCGCCTCGTCGATGGCGGCCGTGGTCACCTCGACCCCGGCCGGCAGGCCCTCCATGACGGCAACGAGCTCCGGCCCGTGAGACTCTCCGGCGGTCAACCAGCGCAACATGCGTCCAAGTCTTCCACGTCCCGCCCAGTGGGATGGCCCACCGTTCACCAGCCGAGACGCGCACCCACCCGATCCGCCCTGGATCCGCCGTTTGTCCGCTCATCCGTCGAGGCAGACGGCCACCAGGGCGCCGAGCAGCATGAACGGTCCCAGCGGGAACTGGGTGTCGCGGGTGGCCCGCCTGGTCAGGAGGAGCGCGAGGGCGTACAGGGCGCCGAGGAGCTGCCCGGCGACGGCGGCCACGGCCCAGGCCTCCCAGCCGCGCGCGGCGGCGGCCATGCCGATGAGCCCGGCCAGCTTCACGTCGCCGAGCCCCATCGCGGCCGGCCTGACCAGCCACAGCACCCCGTACACGGCCGCGAGCGCCGCGGCGCCCAGCAGGGCGCGCGGCACCTCTGCGGTGGGCAGCAGGCTGAGGGTTAGCAGCGGGTACGAGGGCAGGGTGATCGCGTCGGGCAGCCGGGAGGTACGCCAGTCGATCAGCGCGAGGGCGGTGCCGGCGACGGCGAGGTAGACGTACGGCAGCCCGGCACGCCAGGCGACCAGGGCGGTGACGGCGGCGGTGGCGACCTCCACGGTCGGCGGCCAGGCGGGGACGGGCCAGGTGCGCAGGGCACGGCCGAACGCCGCCCGCGCCTCGGCACGGACGTCCAGGCCGGGGACGGCACGGGTGCCCGTGCGGGAGTCCGCGTCAGGAGCGGCATGGAGAGCGGCGTCGGGAGCGGCATGGGGATCGGCGTCGGGAACCGCGTCCGGAAAGGCGTCGGGGTCGGCGTAGGTGAAGCCTCCGGCCAGGACGCGGACGTAGCGGCCGACGAGGAGTCCGGCCAACGCCGCCAGTGCCACCAGGACCGCCACAGGCCGACCCTAGTGCGGCGACCGGGTCTCGCGCGGCCAGGTTGACGGACTCGACCGGCACCGGACGCGAGAACCACCGGACGCGAGAACCGCGGACGCGAGAACCGCCGGACGTCCCCACGACAGCCGGCAGGCGGACGGGCCGGTCAGCGAGCGGGCGGCGACATCGGCGCCCGGCGGGCCGGGACGTCAGGTCTGTTTGCGGGAGAACCAGCGGCGGCGGCGAGGGGCCGGTCGCACGCGGGCCACCGTCGCGCCCGCGAGCTGGTCGAGCGTGCCCGACGCGACCGCGGCCAGCGCCTCCAGCACCTCGCCCTCGATCACGAACGGCACCGGCCCCGCGACGTCCACGACCACGGCCGCCGCCTGCTCGTGGGCCGCCGCCTGGCACACCTGCGGGGTGCTGGCCTGCACCGGCCGGGCGTCGGGCCGCCACCGCGTCAGCGCGTCCGTGCCCGTGAACGCCAGCACGGCCTGCCTGCCGTCCTTGCCGACGAGCTTGGGCAGCGCCATCTCGCTCTCCTTCTCCTGCCGCAACCCGTGCTCGCCGACCTCGGACTCGGTCAGCAGGGCGACGACGGGGACCAGGAGCCGGGCCCCGGTGAGCACGGCCAGCACGTCGGCCGGGCCTGCCGTGCCGTCCTGGTAGGAGGCGAGCGCGGCGGCCAGCGCGGGCGCGGCGCGTCCGTCGTCGTCCGGGTCGAGAGGTCGCGGGATGGTCGGCACAGTGCCCGACACTACCCTCGCCCCCGGCCGGCGCCCGAACACACCCGCCCGCCCTCCACCGGCTCAGGTGCCCGAGCGGCTCACTGGATCGCTGTGAGCGCGGCGTTCCTGGCCTGGATGTCGTCCTGGGTCTCCGGCACCATCATGCCCAGGTTGTCGCTGATCTGTACCTTGACGTCGACCAGCTCGCGGTGCTTCTCCTCGTAGCGGCGGAAGGCCTCCCGGTGGTCTTCTCCGGCCGCCAGCTCCGTGGCGAGCAGGTAGGCGCCGGTCAGGGCCAGCTCAGCCCCGGCCCCCGAGGCGGGGGAGGCGCAGTAGGCGGCGTCGCCCACGAGGGCCACCCGGCCGGCCGACCACGACGGCATGCGCACCTGGCTCAGGGCGTCGAAGTAGAGGCCGGGGTCGGCCAGCGCGCCGTCGAGGAGCTGCGGCGCCCGCCACGAGGTCTCGCCGGCGAAGCTCTCCTTCAGCAACCGGCGCTGCTCGCCCAGGTCGTGGTGGTCGTAGTCCATCGGCTCGGCTCGCCGGAACATGAAGTACGCCTTGGCCTGGGCGTGGTTGCCCGAGCGGTAGATCCCCACCATCTTGCCCGGCGTGTTGAACATCGTGATCGTACGGTCCACGCCCAGGGCGGCATCGGCGTCGCCGAAGGCGAAGTAGTAGCCCTTGTAGTCGAGGAAGTCCGACTCCGGCCCGAAGGCCAGGCGCCGCACGTCGGAATGCAGGCCGTCCGCGCCGATGACCAGGTCGAACCGGCCGGTGCCGCCGCTCCGGAAGCCGACCGTCACGCCGTCGGAGTCCTGCGCCAGGCTCTTGATCGAGTCTCCGAAGACGTAGTCGACGTCGTCCTTGGTCACGTCGTGCAGGATCTCCACGAGGTCACCGCGCATGATCTCGATGTCGTTCGCGAGCTGCACGCCGGCCACCCGCTGCCCCGCGGCGTCCACGAACCGCATCTCGCGCACATCGGCCACCACCGCCCGGATCCGCGGCAGGATGCCCATGCGCTCGACCACGTCCAGCGCCTGGTCGCGCACGTCCACGCCTTGGCCGCCGACCCGCAGCCCGGACGTCCGCTCGACCACCGTGGTCCGGAAACCGTGCCTGGTCAGCCAGTAGGCCAGGGTCTGCCCGGCGATGCCGGCCCCCGAGATCAGAACGTTCTTGCTCACTGCGACTCCAAAGGTGTCGTCGTCGATGACGCACGCGGGGAACACCGGCCGGTGCGAAAAAAGGTGCGGGAGAAGGTGCGGGAGAAACGGGCCGGCTCAGCGGTCGGCATCGGGCCGGGCGGAGAGATCATGACGAAGAGTCACCACCATCCGGCGGGGGGCGTCATCCGCCCGCAGCCGCCGGGCGATCGCGTCGATGTCGCCCCACTCGGCGCGTTCGCCGTCCAACGGGGCGAGCCGGCCGTCCGCGAGCAGGTCCAGCAGATAGGCCAGGTCGGGCCCGAACCGGTCGCCGGCCCAGAATCCCTCGATGGCGCGCCGCCGCCCGACCAGCTGGTACGGGACGAACGTGGTCGGCTGCCCCGAGCTCGCGCCCACCTGCTGGATGAGGCCGTCCTCGGCCAGCAGGTCGAAGGCCTGTGCCAGCGCCGGCCCGCCGACCGAGTCGATCACGCCGTGGACGGGCGCGGACACCTGGTCCAGCCCGGTGACCACCTCGTCGGCGCCCAGGGCCACCAGCCGCTCCCGGCTGCCGTGATCACGTACCGCGGCGATGACGTGCGCGCCGGCGAGCCGGCCCAGCTGAACGGCGAAGTGTCCGACCGCGCCCGCGGCTCCGGTGACCAGCAGGCGGCGGCCGGTCAGGGCGCCCAGCCGCCGGATGGCCCGCAGTGCGCTCACCCCGGGCACCAGCAGGACGCCGGCCTGGCCGGGGTCGACCCGCTGCGGCACGATCGCCAGCTCGTGCGTGGGTACGGCACGCAGCTGCGCCCAGGCGTTCCCGGTCGCCAGTGTGGCGACCCGGGTGCCCGGCGCGGGACCGGTGCCGTCGTCGGCCGCCCGCCGCACCACGCCCACCGCGTCGAATCCCGGGATGCTCCCGGGCGGCAGCGTGGCCGCGTGGTCGAGGTTGCGGGCGACCAGGGTGAAACACTCCACCTCGATCACCACGTCGCCGGCCTGCGGGACCGGCTCTGGGGCCTGGCCCGAGCGCACACCCGTGGGGGTGTCTGGGGCGCTGAGCAGCGCATGCATGGAGCCTCTCCCAGCTCGTGATACTGAAATATGCGTTCCACTTAAAGATATGGAATGGCCATTTCAGATGTCAACCCAGCCGCCCAGGAAGCCCCACGCCGTCATCGCAGGCTGACCACGCCGGGAGGATTCGTCGTCAGTGGGTGGTGATGGCCGCGACCGGGCCGCCGCCCGAGGGGCCCTGGTGGACGGCGGCGACCGAGACGAACACCGCCGGGTCACCCGTCACCGAGGCCGCCACCCCGCCCACCGCCGCCTTGATCTGCCGGTGCCAGTGGACGTCGGAGTCGTCCAGCATGATGTTGCGCCTGCCACGTACCCGGCCCGAGGGGTCGGCCTCGCACTTCATGAAGACGTTCACCAGGCGGTCGCCCAGGTCGGAGGGGTGCGGGCGGTCGGGCAGCGCCAGACCGGAGTCACGGATCGCCGCCCAGATGCCGTCGGCGTCCAGGGCGTCCTTCATGACGCTGTGGCCGATCCGGTAGCGGCCGCCGATTCCCCGTACGTTGCCGACCAGCACGATCTGGGCGCGGTCCAGCTCCACCCCCGAGGAGCAGGAGGCGACCGACGAGTACAGGGACAGGTCCTTGTGGATCTGGTCGGCCCGGGGCGGCTCGATCTCGCCGAGGGCGACGGCGATGCCGAGGGCGGTGGTGGAGTTCGACAGGTCCATGGACGGGCCGGTCTCCTCGATGGCCGTGTCCTGGCCGCGGCTCCTCGCCTCGGTGATGGTGGCGAGGGTGAGCAGCGGGGTCTTGGTCTGGACGTAGTGCACGTCGCGCGGGTCGTCGATGCCGGCGATCTTCATGGCCTCCCGGACGCCCGCCGCGACCTTCTCCACCATGGCGGGGCGGCCGATGTCCTCCGGCAGGATCACGTCGCTCATCGCGACGCCGACGGACACGCGCGGCTCGTCCGACGGGACGGCCGCGGCCGGGTCGAGGGTGGCGAAGATCGTGGCGTGCGGGCTGAGGACGCCGTCGGTGCCTCCGGACCACACCAGGGGTACGGTCTCGGGGGCCGGGTGGCCCTTGGCCGCCAGCACGTCACGGAAGGCGCGGTCGGCGAGGATGCGGGTGTAGTCGTTCACGCCGCCGTTGCCCTCGGTCTTGCCGATGACGGCCAGCACCCGGTGCGCCTCGATGACGCCGGCGTCGATGAGCCGTTCCAGGCCGGAGGCGTCGGTCACGCTCTCGATCGGCACCTTGCGCACTTCTGTCGGATCCGGCATCGGTCGCCCCTTCTCCGCCCCTGCCCCGGTCGCTTCCCCAGGGCGAGATACCCGGCCGCCCGGCGGGCGCGTCTTCGGCCCGCGCAAACATCAGGCCAAACCCGCCGGTCCGTCCCTGGCGACGCTACTAACTGCCGCACCGCCCCTTCATGGGCAATATCCGCCAATGTCTGCCAATGTCTGCACATCTCGGGACGGACGGGTGGAGGGCGGGGCGGGCGGTAGGGTCGCGGCTGTGATGCGTGAAGCGGCCGTCAACGGAGTCAAGCTGTCCTTCCGCGAGGAGGGTGATCCCACGTCCCCCGCGCTCGTGCTCCTGCACGGCCGCACCGCCGACCACAACGACTGGAACGGCATCACCCAGCACTTCGCCGCCCGCCACCACGTCATCGCGCCCGACCTGCGCGGCCACGGAGCCAGTGAGCACCCCGGCTCCTACGCCGTCCCCGACATGGCCGACGACGTCGCGGCCCTGATCCGGCACCTGGGGATCGGCAGCGCCGTGGTCGTGGGCCATTCGCTGGGCGGGGTCGTCGCGTGCCTGCTGACCATCCGCCATCCCGGGCTGGTGGGGCGGCTGGTGCTGGAGGACCCGCCGCAGCCGTACCCGCTGCAGGGCCGCGCGCCGGTCGAGGAGGACGACTCGACGGGGTTCGACTGGCGGATGGTGCACGAGACGGAGCGGCAGCTCGTCACCCCGGACCCGGCCTGGCGCGACGGGCTGCGGGGGATCGCGGCGCCGGCCCTGGTGCTGTCGGGCGGGGCGGCCAGCCCGTTCCGGTCGGAGCTGGTGGCCGAGCTGATCCCGGGCGCCCGCCTGGTCACGATCGAGGCCGGTCACCTCGTGCACGTCTCGGCGCGGCGGGAGTTCCTGCGCGCGGTGGACGACTTCCTGGCCGAGCCGGGCGCGTGACGGCGTACGTGGGGATGGGCCGCGTCAGCTCAGGCAGGCACGGAACACCTGGGTCAGCCGGCTGACCACCTCCTCGCGCGCCCCGGGCGCGATCGGCCCGAACAGGTGGCGGAACCGCCCGCTCCCCAGGACGATCACCGTGGCGAGCGAGGCGCGCAGTTCGGCCTCGTCGCCACCCAGCCTGGTCCTCAGCGGCTCCAGGATCGCCGTACGGACCCGGTCGTGGGCCAGCTCGCGGATCTGCGGGCTGGACGCCGAGCGCTCCAGCGTGGCCAGGACGGGGCTGTCGCCCTCGGCGGCGAGCCGGTCGGCCACGTACTCGGCCAGCCGCACGGCCAGGTCCTCTCCCTCGTCCAGCACACCGGGGAAGCGCCCCTGCTGCGCCAGGACCTCGGCGAACAGCTCCCTCTTGGAGCCGAAATACCGGTTGATGAGGGCGATGTTGGCGTTCGCCGCGGCGCCCAGCATGCGCATGGTCACCTCGTCGTACCCGTGCTCGGCGAACAGGCGGCAGGCCGCGTCGAGAATGCGCCTGCGGGTGCCCTCCCGGCTCCTTGGTTCCACGCACACGACGATAGGGCGCACCGGCCACGTGTACGTCCCCTGACGAAGCGAATGCCGGGGAAGATGGATTACGGGTGGGTATCTTCTACGGTGCGTGGCGTGACCGTAATGTCATAAAGATCCGCCAGGGTGGAGGGGTGGCAACGAGGCTCGGCGATCACATGCGGGAACGGGTGGCGGCGTTCGGGCACATGGGGCCGGCGATCGTCCAGTCGGCCGTCGGCGCCGGGCTGGCCTGGACGGCGGCCATCCACCTGCTCGGCCATCCGCGGCCGTTCTTCGCGCCCATCTCCGTGCTCATCTGCCTCGGTGTCGGCCTCGGCCAGCGGCTGCGCCGCGTCATCGAGCTGGTGGTCGGCGTCAGCCTCGGCGTCGGCGTCGGCGACCTGCTGGTCGCCTGGATCGGCTCCGGCGCGTGGCAGCTCGCCCTCGTCGTCGCCCTGGCCATGGGCACGGCGACGCTCCTGAACGGCGCGCCGCTGTTCGTGGCCCAGTCCGGCTCGTCGGCGGTGCTCGTCGCCACGCTCGTGCCGGGAGCCGGCGGAGGCGGACTCGACCGGATGCTCGACGCCCTGACCGGCGGCGTCATCGCCATCGCCGCGGTGGCGCTGCTGCCGATCAGCCCGTTCACGCTCGCGGCCAGGCACGCCTCCGCGGTGCTCGACGCGCTGTCCACGGTCCTGGAACGGGCGGCCGACGCCATCGAGCGGGGCGACGCCGACCTTGCCGCCGAGGCGCTGGCCGTGGGGCGCGGCACCCAGTCGACCGTCGAGGACTTCCAGCAGGCGCTGGTCACCAGCAAGGAGGTCGCCCTCGTCTCCCCTCTGCACTGGCACCGCCGCACCCGGCTCGCCCGCTACCAGAAGGCCTCCGTCCCGATCGACCACGCGCTGCGCAACGCCCGGGTGCTGGCCCGACGCACCCTGGCGTCGCTGGGCGAGCCCACCCCGCCGCCCGTCTCGCTGGCCGCCTCCATGCGCGAGGTGTCGGAGGCGGCACTGCTGCTGCAGCTGGAGCTGGCGGCGGGCCGCGACCCCGTCCTGACCCGGCAGGCGCTCACCGCGACCGCCGGGCGGCAGCGGCCCGAGCGGCTCGGCTTCTCCGCCGACGTCATCGTGGCGCAGCTCCGGTCGATCGTGGTGGACCTGATGCTGGCCACCGGCGCCGACCCCGAGACGGCCGGCGCCGCCCTCGCCCCGGTCGAGGGCCCCGGCACGACGACCGACACGGAGAACTAGCCGGATGACAGCCGCTTGAGGCGGGTGACCGCCTCGTCGATGACCTCGTCCTTCTTGCAGAAGGCGAACCGGACGAAGTGGCCGCCCCGCTCCGGATGGTCGTAGAAGACCTGCGTCGGGATGGCGACCACGCCGGCCAGCTCCGGCAGCCGGCGCGTCAGCTCCAGCCCGTCGGTGAAGCCCAGCGGCCGGATGTCGGTCTGCACGAAGTACGTGCCCGCGGGCCGCAGCACCTCGAACCCCGCCGCCGCCAGCCCCTCCATCAGCCGGTCGCGCTTGTGCTGGAGCCCGGCCCGCAGCTCCGCCACCCACGCCAGCTCGTGACGCAGGCCGTGGGCGACCGCGAGCTGCCACGGCGCGCTCGCGGTGAACGTCAGGAACTGCTTGACCGTCGTCACCGCCCGCACCAGCTCCACCGGCGCGCACACCCAGCCGGTCTTCCATCCCGTGACCGAGAACGACTTGCCCACCGAGGAGATCATCACCGTGCGCTCGCGCATGCCGGGCAGCGTCGCCAGCGGCACGTGCTCCACCCCGTCGAACGTCAGGTGCTCGTACACCTCGTCGGTGATCGCGATCAGCCCCCGCTCCTGGCAGAGCTCCGCGATGACCGTCAGCTCCTCGCGCGTGAACACGGTGCCCGTCGGGTTGTGCGGGGAGTTGACCAGGATCGCGCGGGTGCGCGGGGTGACGGCGGCGCGCAGCTCGGCCGGGTCGAAGGTGAACCGCCCCTCGACCGGGCGCAGCGTCACCGCGGTCAGCCGCGCCTGGGCCAGCGCGATCGAGGCGGCGTAGGAGTCGTAGTACGGCTCGAACGCGATGACCTCGTCGCCCGGCTCGCACAGCGCCAGGACGGCCGCCGCGATGGCCTCGGTCGCGCCGACCGTCACCAGCACCTCGCCGTCGGCGTCGTAGCCGAGGCCGTAGTGGGCGGCCCGGTGCTCGGAGACGGCCTGCCGCAGCTCGGGCACGCCGGGGCCGGGAGGGTACTGGTTGGCGCCGGACCTGACGGCCCGCACCGCCTCCTCCAGCATCGAGGCGGGCCCGTCGGTGTCGGGGAATCCCTGCCCCAGGTTGATCGAGCCCGTACGCAGGGCCAGCGCGCTCATCTCGGCGAAGATCGTGGTGCCGAACGCGCGCATCCGCGAAACGAGTGGTTCCCTCACGGCACCACCTTAGTGTCCGCGCCCCCGCGACCGGCGGCTGCTGCTCTAGTCTCGACTCCGTGATCACCCGGGTCCTGCTCTCCCTCGCCCTGACGCTCACCCCGCCGACTCCCCCGGCGCCCACCCCGCAGACCACCCCGGAGGCCGGGGTCCAGGCCGGGATCGAGACCGGACAGTGCCCCGTCGCCGTGCCGCCGGGGACCACGTGCGGGTTCCTCGTGGTCCCGGAGCGCCGCGACGCGCCCGGCCGCACCATCAAGGTCGGGTACGCCGTCCACCGCTCCGCCGCCCCCGCCCGCAGGCCCGACCCGGTCGTCTACATGAGCGGCGGCCCCGGCTCCTCGTCGCTGCAGCTCACCGGCTTCCTCAGCCAGATGTTCCCCGACCGCGACGTGGTGACGATCGAGCAGCGCGGCGGCAGGTACTCCTGGCCCCGGCTCGGCTGCCCCGAGCTGGCGCAGGCCATGCTCGACCGCCTCACCCGGCCCGCCTCCCCCTTACCCCCCGCCGAGGCGGCCGCGCAGTGCCGCACCCGGCTCGAACAGCAGGGCGTGGACCTGCGCGGCTACACCACCAAGGAGATCGCCGCCGACGTCGTCGCCCTGCGCGGCGCCCTCGGCTACCCCTCCTGGAACCTGTTCGGCGTCAGCTACTCCACCCGGGTCATGGTGGACGCCGCCGCGGCCGACCCCGGGGCCGTGCGGTCCGTGCTGCTCGACTCGTTCCTGCCGCAGAGCGTGCCCTGGTACGACGACGTCCGGCGCAACCTCGACGACACCCTCACCCACCTCGGCCTGAAGGACCGCTTCGACGCGGCGGTCAGGCGGCTCGACGCGACGCCCGCGCGGGTCACCACCGTGGACCCGCTGCGCGGCGCCGAGGTGCCGGCCCGCCTGGACGGCGGCGACGTGGCGACCTTGATGGCCGAGGCGCTGCACGAGACCGGCGTGATCGCCGTCTCCGCCCCGCTGGTCACCGCCCTGGCGAACGGGCACGACGAGCCGCTGCGTCCCCTCACCGACGCGGTCGGCGACGGCCTCACCTCCCACGAGCTCGGCCTGTACGAGGCGGTGCAGTGCCAGGACGAGATCCCTACCAACGGCTTCGCCGCCCCGTCCCGCCTGTTCACGGTGGACGTCGACAAGGCCGTCTGCGACGCCTGGAAGCTGCCCGCCACCAAGCCGTCCGCCGCCACCACGCAGGCCCCGGTCCTCGTCGTCGCCGGCCGGTTCGACCCCACCACCCCGCCCCGCACGAGCGAGCCCGCCGCGCGGGCGCTGCCGCACGCCCGGTACGCCGAGTTCGACGGCGTCGGGCACGCGGTCTTCCTGACCAGCACGTGCGCCCGCGAGCGCATGGCCGCCTTCGTCGCCGACCCCGCCTCGGCCGGGACCGGCTGCGCCCGCCCCGAGACCGGCGTGCCGCCCCGGCTGGCCGCCGCCGACCTGCGCGTGACCGGCGCCCCCTACGCGATCTCGAAGGCGCCCTGGCTCGCGGCCCCGCTCGCGCTGTTCGCCCTCGTCACGCTCGCCCAGCTCGTCGCGGGCGCGTTGCGCGGCCGGGCGCTCACCGCCTTCGCCGGCCTGGCCGGGGTCGCGTCCGCCGGCCTGCTCGCGCAGTCGGCGTACGGGCTGGTCAGCCGGAACGAGACCGCCCTCGCCGTCGGCCTGCCCGCCGCCGTCGAGGCGTACGGCTGGCTGGCGGCCGTCGCGGTCGCGCTCACCCTCGCGAGCCTCGTCGTGCGCCGGACCCTCGGGCAGGCTGGAGCGGCCCTCGTCGGGGCAGGATTCCTCGTATGGTGGTTTGCCTGGTTCCTGTGACATGGGGGGATTCGTCCTGGCTGCCGTGACCCGCATCCGCGCGCTCGACGCCCTCCGCGGCTTCGCGGTGGCCGGGATCATGCTCGTCAACACCTGGCAGCACACGCCCCACAAGCCGCGCACCGGCCTCGACACCACGATCGAGATCCTGTTCCAGAGCCACTTCTACCCGATCTTCTCGCTGCTGTTCGGCATCAGCTTCGTGCTGTTCCTCCAGCGGGCCGGCCGGTTGAGGCTGCTGCCGCGCCTGTTCTGGCTGTTCTGCTTCGGCATCGCCCAGCACGCCTTCTACGAGGGCGAGGTGCTGACCGACTACGCCTTCTACGGCCTCGTCCTGCTGCTGCCCGCCTCGTTCCTGTCCGGCGGGGCGCCGATCCTGCTGCTCTCGGCCGGCGTGATCACCTGGGGAGTCCTCACCGGCGGCGGGATCATGCTCATCCCCGGCCTGTTCCTGCTCGGCATGGCCCTCATGCAGCTCCGCCCGCCCGCGTGGCTGCTCCCGCCCGTTCTCGCGGTCAGCGCCCTCGCCTCCGCCCTGCTCTCCGGAGCCTGGCTGACCAGCGGCGACTGGGCCAACGGCCCCCGTGACCCCCGCGTCTGGATCGTCTACACCCTCGCCACGCTCGCCGGCGCCGCCGCCTTCTCCACCGGGTTCCTGCTGCTCCTGCGCACCCGCTGGGGCGATCCGCTGTCGGCCGTCCTCGAACCGCTCGGCCGGATGGCGCTGACCAACTACCTCACCGGCACCGCCGTCGTCGTCCTCACCGCCCCCCTCGTGGCCGCCGACCCCACCCGCTGGTCGGTCGTGGCCGTCGCCGCCCTCACCGTCACCGCCCAGGCCCTGTTCGGCCGCTGGTGGCTCGCCCGCCACCGGTACGGCCCGATGGAGTGGATCTGGCGCTGCCTGACCTGGTTCCGCCGGGTGCCCAACCGGCTAGAGTCGGGCCGTGACCACCATCGCCCTGTGCCAGATCCCGGTCTCCCCTGACCCGCAGGCCAACCTCAAGAGGGTCCGCGAGGCGCTGGCCCGCGCCGAGGGCGCGGACCTGGCGATCTTCCCCGAGGCGACGCTCACCCGCTACGGCAGGCGCATCACCGAGCTGGCCGAGCCGCTCGACGGGCCGTTCGTCACCGGCCTGGCCGAGGCGGCGCGCGAGCACGGCACCGCCGTGATCGCCGGGGTGTTCGAGCCGGGCGGCGGCGACGGGCGCGTCCACAACACCGCCGTGGCGCTCGACGCCGGCGGCGAGCTCAGGGCCGCCTACCGCAAGATCCACCTGTTCGACTCGTTCGGCGCCAGGGAGTCGGAGCTGGTCGCCCCCGGCTCCGAGCCGGCCGTCGTCGAGCTCGCCGGGCTGCGCGTCGGCCTCGTCACCTGCTACGACCTGCGCTTCCCCGAGCTGACCCGGGCACTGGTCGACCGGGGCGCCGACCTGTTCGCGGTCATCGCCGCCTGGGGGTCGGGGCCGCTCAAGGAGGACCACTGGGTCACGCTGGTCCGCGCCCGCGCCCTGGAGAACACCATGTGGACGGCCGCCGTCGGCCAGGCCCCCAACCCGGCCGAGTCGTCCGACGGGTTCGGCGTCGGCCGCAGCATGCTCGTCGACCCCCTCGGAGTCGCCCGCGCCGACCTCGGCACGGCCCCCGGCGTCCAGCTCGTCACGGTCGACGCCGAGACCACCGCCGCGGCCCGCGCGACACTCCCCTGCCTCGAACATCGCATTCTTGGGGTCAACAGATCGTAAAATGAGCACGTGAGCAGAACGCACATGCAGAAAGTGGTCCCACCGCGTCTGCTCGTCCCCTACCTCTCGGGCAAGCGCACGGTGATCTCCGGGTACGTCTACCGCGTGCAGGACTGCGCGCGGCTGACCACGCCCCGCGACCTCTACTTCGGGCTCGACCTGTCCTTCGACGGGTCCGAGCTCACCGCCGAGGTGCCCGAGTTGTATGTGATGCGGTGGTACGCCCGCGACGTCGACAGCTACGTCGTCCCCTACGGCCCGCACATGGGCGGCGACTGGAGCGATGTGGCACCGTTCGCCGGCAACGGCTTCACCACCTCGACGCACCACGTGGTGCCCCAGTTCCACACCGTCCCCATGCCGATCCCGGCCGGTGCCGAGATCGTCCACCTCACCGACGAGGACGAGCGCCCCTTCGCCGCCTACGACGGGCTGACCTGGCGGCCGGCCGCATGAACGACGAGCTCACCCCCGTGGCCTCGGGGTTCATCGCCCGCTTCGGCGAGCACACCCTGCCCGCCGCGCTCGGCCCCGACAGCGACCAGGTCGTCCTGTTCAGCGAGGAGGAGCTCGACGGGTTCGAGGCGGCCTCCGGCTACTGGCGGCGCGAGGTCGGCCGCGACGAGCTCGAATGGCTCGTCCTCATCCGCACCGTCGGCGCCTTCGGCGGCGAGCCGTGCGTCGTCCTCGACGAGGACGACGACGGCCTGCACATCGCCTACCTCGGCCACAGCGGCATGAAGGCCGAGGCGCTCGGCTACTGGATGGTCGACCACGGCGCCTACGAGGTCGTCGTGCCCCGTGAGGAGGTCGTCTCCATCCGCGTCGAGCGCATCCCGGTCCCCTAGCGACCGGACACGGCGCCGCTCAGGCGCCCAGGTGACGATAACGGGACAGGCGGCCCGCCAGCCTGTCCCCCGTGGGCTGCCCGAGCAGCCCCGCGATCTCGTGCTCCAGCGCCCGCCCCACCCGCTCGCAGAACGCCCGGTGCTCGTACGCGGCGTCCGGCCGCTCCGGGATCACCCGGTCCACGATCCCCGAGCGGCGCAGGTCCGTGGCCCGCACCCCCTGCGCCTGGGCGATCTCCGGGGCGAAGTCCACCGACCGGTAGAGGATCGCCGAGGCGCCCTCCGGCGGCAGCGGCGACAACCACGCGTGCTGCGCGCACAACACCCGGTCCGCCGGCAGCAACGCCAGCGCCGCGCCCCCCGCGCCCTCGCCCAGCAGCAGGCAGACCGTCGGCGCGTCCAGCGTCACCATGTCGGCCAGGCAGCGGGCGATCTCCCCCGCCAGACCGCCCTCCTCGGCCGCCTTCGACAGCGCCGCCCCCGCCGTGTCGATCACCGTCACCAGCGGCAGCCCCAGCTCCGACGCCAGCCGCATGCCGCGCCGCGCGATCCGCAGCCCCGCCGGACCCAGCGGCGCGCTGGACCGCTGGCTGCGCCGGTCCTGCCCCAGCACCACCGCCGGCGCCTCGCCGAACCTCGCCAGCGCCAGCAGCAGCCCCGGGTCGTTCTCCCCCGCGCCGGTGCCGTTCAGCGGAGTCACGTCCGCGGCGGCCAGCTTCAGCAACGACCGCACCCCCGGCCGGTCGTCACGCCGCGACCGGCTGATCGCCTCCCACGCCTCGACCGGCCGCAGGTCCTCCTCCGGCGGCTCGCCCGGCGACAGCCCCGCCGTGTCCGCGCACAGCACCGACAGCGCCCGCGCGGCCAGCTCCCGCGCGTCCTCCGCCGGCACCACCGCGTCCACCAGGCCGTGCCGGAACAGGTTCTCCGCGAGCTGCACCCCCTCCGGGAACGGATAGCCGTGCAGCGCCTCGAACACCCTCGGCCCCAGGAACCCGATCAGCGCCCCCGGCTCCGCCGCCGTCACATGACCCAGCGACCCCCACGAGGCGAACACCCCGCCCGTCGTCGGATGACGCAGATACACCACGTGCGGCAGCCCCGCCGCCCGGTGCGCCTGCACCGCCGCGGTGATCTTCACCATCTGCACGAACGCGACCGCGCCCTCCTGCATCCTGGTCCCGCCCGAGGCCGGCGCCGCCAGCAGCGGCAGCCGCTCCCGCTCCGCCCGCTCCACCGCCGAGGTGATCCGCTCGGCCGCCGCCACGCCGATCGACCCCGCCATGAACGAGAACTCGCTCGCCACCACCGCCACCCGCCGCCCGTCCAGCAGCCCTTCACCGGTGATCACCGACTCGTCGTAGCCCGACTTGGCCCGCGCGACGGCCAGCTCCTCGGCGTAGGAGGAGCCCGGCGCGGCCGGATCGGCGGGCGGCGCGTCCCACGACGTCCACGACCCCTTGTCGAGGACCGTTTCGATCAGCGTGCGCGCGTCCGGACGGCTCACCAGGGCTCCTTCGGGTCGAGCGCTACGGCTCCTTCGTGCGTGTCGAGCACTATGGCTCCTTCGTGTCGAGCACCGCTGCAATGTTGACGCACATGTTGTCGAGGCAAATCCTGTTGACGCTGATTCGGGTGACACACATGCTGACGCACGAACGCGCCGGCCGGTGCCACCGACCGGCGCTCAACTCTCGCGCTCCTCCAGCCAGGCGAGCACCGCGTCCCCGTCACCGCCCAGAGCCGGCGGCGGCCTGTGCCGGACCGCCTCCAGCCCCTCGAAACGCAGCGGCGGGCCGGGCAGCTCGATCCGGCCCAGCACCGGATGCTCCACCTCCACCAGCAGCCCCTGCGACCGGGTCTGATCCCAGGTGTAGACCTCGTCCAGCGAGCGGATCGCGCCCGCCGGCACCCCCACCTCGGCCAGCCGCGCCAGCCAGTGCCCCCGGTCGTGGGCGGCCAGCGCCCGCTCCATGTCCGCGATCAGCTCCTCGCGGTGCGCCCACCGCTCCCGGTTGGAGGCGTAGCGCGGCTCGCCCGGATCGATGCCCAGCAGCGCGGCCACCTTGCGCCACTGGCCGTCGTTGGCCGCCGCGATCTGCAGCACGCCGTCCGCGCAGCGGAACGAGCCGTACGGGGCGATCGAGACGTGGTGGTTGCCGGCCGCCGCCGGGACCTTTCCGCCGACCGTCCACGCCGTGCCGTGGTAGGAGTGCACCCCGGCCACCGCCGCCAGCAGCGACGTGCGCACCACCCGGCCCCTGCCGGTCCGCTCGCGCTCGTACAGCGCCGCCACCACGCCGTACGCGCCGTGGATGCCGGCGAGCAGGTCGGCGATCGACGCGCCCACCCGGTACGGCTCGTCCGGCGAGGGGCCGGTCAGCGACATCAGGCCCGCCTCGCCCTGGGCGATCTGGTCGTAGCCCGGCCGGCCGCCCTCCGGCCCGTCGTGGCCGAAACCGGTGATCGACAGGACGACCAGGCGCGGGTTGAGCTCGTGCAGGCGCTGCACCGGGAAGCCGAGCCGGTCGAGTACACCGGTGCGGAAGTTCTCCACCAGGACGTCGCACTGCCGGACGAGCCGCTCGATCAGCTCCCTGCCCTCCGCCGACTTCAGGTCGACGGTGATGGACTCCTTGTTCCGATTCGCCGCCAGGAAATACGTCGAAATATCGTGATCAGGGCCGACGAACGGCGGCCCCCAGCCCCGCGACTCGTCCCCGCCCTCCGGATGCTCCACCTTGATCACCTTCGCGCCCAGGTCCCCCAGCATCTGAGCGGCGTGCGGCCCCGCCAGCGCCCTGGACAGATCCAGCACCACGATGTCGTCGAGAGGTCCGAGCAAGTTCATCCTCCAGCACGAGTTCCGGGGGTGAAAGGACCATTCTCCTCCCATTCCCCCTGCCTCACCTACTCTGGGTGCGTGCAATCTCTGACCCGCCGCATCGGGAGGCTGGACCCGTCGTGCGGGCCGGTCCGGCTGGTCGCCGTCGACGGCCCGGCCGGGTCGGGCAAGACCACGTACGCCCGGCGGCTCGCCGCCGCCCTCGGCTGCCAGGTCGTCCACAGCGACCACTTCCCCGTGCCGTGGGAGGAGGGGCCGGGTCCGTGGTTCGCCGCGCTGGAGGAGGGCGTGCTGCGCCCGCTCGCCGCCGGCCGTCCCGGCGCGTACCGCCGCTACGACTGGACGCGCGGCGCGTACGCCGAGACCGTCACCGTGCCCGTGGCGCCCGTGCTGGTCGTCGAGGGCGTCGGCACGGCCCGCCGCTCCGCCGCCCCGCTGATCGCGTTCACCGTGTGGGTCGAGGCGCCGCGCGACGTGCGGCTGCGGCGGGTGCTCGAACGCGACGGGGCCGAGCTGGAGCCGCGCTGGCACGCCTGGTTCGACGCGGAGGAGAAGTGGTTCGCCGAGGACGGCACCCGCGAGCGCGCCGACCTGGTGCACCGCACCTGAGCGGGCGCTGCCGGGCCGCCGCCTTTACAAAGTAGATTACGAGTCGAGGGCGCCGCTCATGCGCAGGAGCGTGTAGGCCGCCACCGACCCCGAGTCGGTGACCTCCCCCGCGCCGACCATGGCCTCGAACTCCTCCCGGCTCACCCACCGCTGCCGCATGTCCTGCTCGGTGTGCTCCCTGCGCGCAGGCCCCGGTTCGAGCCGCGTGGCCAGGTAGACGTGCATCTGCTGGGTGGCCACCCCGTGGGCGTTGTCCAGCGCGCCCAGCCACCGCCAGTGCGCCGCGCGCAGCCCCGTCTCCTCCGCCAGCTCCTTCCTCGCCTCCTCCTCACGGCTGCTCGCCTCCGCCGAGCCCTGCGGGAAGCTCCACGTCCGGCGGCGCACCGGGTAGCGGTACTCCTCGACCAGATGGAAGCCGTCGCGCTCCATCGGGATGACCAGCACGAAGTCCGGCTTGTCCATGTAGGCGTACAGGCCGCGCGAGCCGTCGGGCCGCTCGATCTCGTCCTCGCGGACGACCATCCACGGGTTGGAGTAGACGACCTTCGAGGAGATCTGCCGGATCGTGTGACCGTCCGTCACAGGTCGTCCACCTCCGCGTGGGTACGGCCGCCCGACAGCCGCGCGTACCCCGGTCCCCGGTCGAAGAAGCGGCCGGTGCTCGGCCGCAGCCGCGCCCGCAGCTCCGCCGTGCCCTCCTCGTCGATGCGGTCGCCGTCCAGCACCACGCCGTAGTCGCCGAGCGCGCCCGCGATCGACACCCTGCCGTCGCGCACGTCCGCCGCCACCGCCCTCGGGTCGCGATCGTACGGCGAGCCCCACCCGCCGCCGCCCGTCGTCCGGATGCGGATCACCTCGCCCGCCTGCACCGGGTAGTCGTCCACCAGACCGTCCATCTCCTTGCCGGCGATCTCCACCCGGAACGGCCGGCCGGCCAGGCCGCCGTTGACGCCCCAGCACGACAGGATGGACCGGTCGGCGATCGACATGTACGAGGCGTCGCGCAGCATCCGGATGTGCTTGTCGTAGCCGAGCCCGCCCCGGAACAGGCCCGGCCCGCCCGAATCGCACGCCAGCGCCAGCCGCTCCACCCGGAAGGGCCAGCGCGCCTCGGCGAACTCCACCGGGATGTTACGCGAGTCGGGCACCACATGGATGGTGTCCTCGCCGTCGGCGTACCACCGGCCGCCGGAGCCCCCGCCCAGGACCTCCCGCATGAGGTACGGCACGCCGTCCGCGCCGACGCCGTGGACGCCGGTGTAGCGGATCGTCTCCTGGTCGGCCGGCATGCGCCCGCCCGTGGCCTTGGCCAGCACACCGGCCAGGACACCCAGCAGGCGCAGGATGACGAACGTGCGGGCGTTGGTCGGGGCCGGGAAGACCGGCGTGAGCAGCGTGCCCTTCTCGGGGAAGACCATGTCGATCAGCGGGACGACGCCCTCGTTGACGTCGAGCTCGGCCATCCGCTCCGGCGAGTCGGCGAGGTTGCGCAGGATCGGGGCGAGCCACTTCTTCAGGAAGACGCCGTCGGCGTAGTCGCCCGCGTGGTTGATCGGCCCCTTCGCCTGCGGCGACGTACCGGTGAAGTCGATCGTCAGCGGGGTGCCGGCCTCGTGGTCCACGGTCAGCGTGATCCGCTGGGCGTGCAGGCGGGGCTCGTCCACGCCGTCGTGCTCGGCGTAGTCCTCCCACACGTACACACCCTCGGGGATCTTGGACAGCAGCTCCCGGCGGAACGTCTCCGTGGTCTTGCCGATGATCGCGTCGAAGCACTCCTCGACGGCGGCCCGGCCGTACCTGTCGAACAGCTCGCCGAGGCGGCGCGCGCCCATGAGGCAGGCCGAGCACTCGGCGTCGAGGTCACCGGCCAGCGAGTCCGGCATGCGGGAGTTGCGGGTCATGATGCGCAGCGCGGCCTCGTTCGGCACGCCCTGGTCGCGCAGCTTGATCGGCGGGACCATCAGGCCCTCCTCGTACACGCTGCGCGCGTGCGAGGGCATCGAGCCGGGCACGGAGCCGCCGATGTCGTCGTGATGACCGAACGCCTGCACGAACGCCACGACCTCGTCCTCGTGGAAGACCGGGACGGTCACGCACAGGTCGGGCAGGTGGCCGATGCCGCCCTCGGACAGGTAGACGTCGTTGTGGAAGTAGACGTCGCCGGGCCGCATCGTCTCGACCGGGAAGTCACGCACGACCGGCTGGACCAGCGCGCTGTAGGAGCGGCCGGTCAGCTTGCGCAGCCGCACGTCATGGATGCCGGCGCGGAAGTCGTGGGCGTCGCGGATCATCGGCGAGCGGGCGGTGCGCGCGATCGCGGTCTCGACCTCCTTCTCCACCGACGCCAGCGTGCCCTCCACGATCTCGACAAGAATCGGGTCAGCCGCGCTCTTCGGGCGCTCCTGCTCAACCGCGCTCTTCGGGCGCTCCACGCCGCACCTCCACATTGCCGTACTCGTCCACCGTCGCGGTGAACCCGGGATGGACGGGGATGGTCGAGCCGTACTCCTCGATCACCGCGGGGCCCTCGACCACGGCCCCGGCCTCCAGCGCGGCGCGCTGCAGGATCGGCGTGTCGTGCTCCTCCTCGAAACGCACCCGCCGCGTCGCCGGCTCCGCCTCGACCTTCGGGTACGGCCGGCGCCGGATCGGCGGCCGGTTGATCGGCCCGATGCCGGACACGCGAAGGTTGACCCATTCGACGCCCTGGCGGGGGTCGTCCCGGTAGGCGTAGCCGTACAGGCGCTCGTGGGCGTCGTGGAAGCGCTCGACGACCTGGGCGCGCCACGCCTCGTCGATCGGCCCCGGCGGGGCCGCGACGCGCACCTCGTACGCCTGGCCGTAGTAGCGCAGGTCGGCGCTGCGGGCATGGACGGGCTCGTCGAAGCCCTCGCGTTCGAGGGCGTCCGCCGCCTCGCCCTCCAGCTCGCCGAAGATCCGCGCCGCGGCCTGGAGCGAGAGGTCCCGGGTGACGTACGTACGCACGTAGTCGTTGCGGACGTCCACCGTGAGCAGCCCGAACGCGGAGACGTTGCCCGGCTCGGGCGGCACGATCACGGCGGGCAGGCCCAGGACGTCGATGAGCCGGCACGCCAGCAGCGGCCCCGACCCGCCGAACGTCACGAGCGGGAAGTCCCGCACGTCCAGCCCGCGCTTGACGGTGATCTGCCGGATCGCGTTGCTCTGGTTGAAGGCGCTGATCTCCAGGATGCCCGTGGCGGTGCGCTCGGGGCCGAGACCGAGCTTGCCCGCCAGCACCTCGATCCCGGCGCGGGCCGCGTCCACGTCCAGCGGGATCTCGCCGCCGAGCAGGTGCGGCGGGACGCGACCGAGGAAGACGTGCGCGTCGGTGACCGTCACCTCGGTGCCGCCCCGGCCGTAGCAGAGCGGCCCGGGGTCGGCGCCGGCCGACCTGGGGCCGACCTTCAGCGTGCCCTCGGGCGAGATCCACGCGATCGAGCCGCCGCCCGCGCCCACGGTCACGATGTCGATCATGGGGACCTTGACCGGGAAGCGGCCGACGGAGCCCTCGGTGGTGACGGACGGCTCGCCGTCGATCACCACGGCGACGTCCGTGGAGGTGCCGCCGCCGTCCAGGGTGATCACCGACGGGTGGCCGGCGTTGGCGGCCAGCATCGCCGCGCCGAGCGCGCCCGCGGCCGGCCCCGACAGCACGGTGGTGATGGGCTGGTTGACGACCTCGCGGGCCGACAGCACGCCGCCGTTCGACTTCATGACGGAGAACGGCATGCCGAGCCGGGCGGACAGGTCCGCGATGTAGCGCCGCATGACGGGCTTGACCGCGGCGTCGACCAGGGTGGTGACCGACCGCTCGTACTCGCGGTACTCCCGCAGCACGTCGCTGGAGACGGAGACGACCGCGTCGGGGTGCTCGCGGGCCAGCACGTCGCGCATGCGCCGCTCGTGCTCCGGGTTGGCGTAGGAGTGCAGGAAGCACACGCCGATCGCGGTGATGCCGCGCGCCCGGAACCAGCGGGCCACCTCGACGGCCTGGTCCTCGGCGAACGGGCGCACCTCGGCGCCCGTGTGGTCGAGCCGGCCGCCGACGGTCCTGACGAGGTGCACGGGGACGATCCGCGGCGGCTTGACCCAGAAGTACGAGTTGCCGTAGCCGTCGGGGACGCTCTGCCGGCCGATCTCCAGGACGAACTCGAAGCCCTCGGTCGTCACGAACCCGAGCCCCTCGATCCGGTCCTCCAGGAGCTGGTTGGTGGCGACCGTGGTGCCGTGGACCACCGAGGCCACGTCCAGCTCGCCCAGCTTGCGCACGCCCGTGACGAAGCCGTCGGCCGGGTTGGCCGGCGTGGAGGGCGTCTTCGTGGTGACGATCTCACCGGTGTCCTCGTCCACGGCCACGACGTCGGTGAAGGTGCCACCGGTGTCGACGCCGATGCGCACGTTACGCATCCCGCCTCCACGGCGACCGGGCGCTGTCTGTGACCACGCTTCCTCCTGAGGTTTCAGGGGAGAAATGTCCCACGAGGTCAGGGAACACGCCAAGCCCGATAAGGTGGCACCCCGTGACCGACCTGTCTGCCCTGTCCCCCGCTCCACCTGGTACCCGCGACGCGGTGCTCAAGTTCTTCTTCGGCCCCATGGACTGCGGCAAGTCCACGCTGGCCCTGCAGATGAACTACAACCACGGCCGCCAGGGCAGGCGCGGCCTGGTGCTCACCAAGCACGACCGCTCGGGCGGCCCCCAGGTCACCAGCAGGATCGGGCTCGGCCTGGAGGCGATCGAGGTCGAGGACTCCCTGAACCTGGTCGAGCTGGTCCGCGCGCACGACCGCGTCGACTACCTCATCTGCGACGAGGCGTGCTTCTACACGGTCGAGCAGATCGAGCAGCTCGCCGACGTCGTGGACGACCACGGGGTGGACGTGTACGCGTTCGGGCTGGCCTCGGACTTCCGCTCGGTGATGTTCCCGGCGGCGCAGCGGCTGTTCGAGCTGGCCGACGAGGTGTGCCGGCTCCAGGTCGAGGTGCTGTGCTGGTGCGGGCGCCCTGGCCTGCTCAACGGGCGGATCGTGGGCGGGGAGCTGGTGCGGACGGGCGAGCAGGTGGTGATCGGCGACACGGACCTGGCCGCCGACCGGTCACCGGTCCGCTACCAGGTCCTGTGCCGCCGTCACCACCGCTCGGGCCTGCTGGGCGAGGGCACGATCTGACTTCTCCGCGGTGCCAGACGGCCTGACTTCTCCGCGGTGTCAGACGGCGCAGGAGCCGTCGTCGCACGCCTCACCGGGGGCGGCGAGCAGCGTGACGGGGGTCTGCCCGGTGCGCTCGGCGACCTCGTCGATGGCGGCCGCGAACGTCTCCTCCGGCTGCGCGCCCGACACGGCGAACTTCTCCTCGAACAGGAAGAGCGGCACCCCGCTGATCCCGAGCCCCGCGGCGCGGTCGAGATGCTCCCTCACCTCGGCGGCGCCCTCGCCGGTGTCCCGCACCCCGGTCTCGGCGGCCAGCCCGGCGAGCACGTCCGGGTCGGCGACGTTCAGGCCGTCGGTGAAGTGGGCGCGGAACAGCCGCTCGGCCATCTCCTCGCCGCGCCCCTGGCGGGAGGCCAGCTCGACCAGCCGGTGCGCCTCGAAGGTGTTGGCGCTGACCGCCCGGTCGAAGCGCAGCTCGAGGCCGTCACCGGCCGCCGCCTCCACGACCCGGCCGGTCGTGCGCGCCACGTCGGGGCCGAACTTCCGCGCCAGCGCGTCGAGCAGCGGCTCGCCCTCGGCGGGGGCCTCGGGGCTGAGCTGGAACGGCCGCATCGTGACCTCCAGGGTGCCGCCGCGGGCGCGGAACCGCTCGGCCGCGCGGGCGAAGCGGGTATGCCCGATGTAGCACCACGGGCAGGCGACGTCCGAAAATATCTCCACCTTCATGTACGTCGGCAACCGCGCCGCGATGCCGGACATTCCGCCCGCGCCGCTCTCCCGTTCCGCCGGGGACGGCGGGCTCAGCCGGCGGTGAGCTCCTCCAGCCGGTACGGCAGGTAGGCCGAGTCGTCCACCAGCGCCGACGCGCCGCGCCACCAGCCGAACCACTCGCCGCTGCGCCACATCCAGTCGGCCCGCTCGATGGCCGCCACCACGTCGCCGACCGTCCGCCACGGCTCGCCCACCTGCTCCAGCGTGGCGCCGTGGCGTACGGCCCAGTCGCGCAGGATCCCGGCCGCGTCCTCCTCCACCTCGCGGGCGTACGGGTCGGGGTCCTCGCCCGGCAGCCGGTGCGGCCCCAGGCCGGCGGCCACGCCCCAGCTCCACTGCGCCTCGGCGGGCCGGGAGTAGCGCAGCGAGCGGAAATCGAGGTTCGAGCCGAGCTCCTCGTCGGGGCGGCGGGTGACGACCGCGTCGAGCCGGCCGCCGGCGTCGAAGTGCACGACCAGCCGGTCCCCGGGCCGCGCGTCCTCCGGCAGGGCGAACCGGTCCTCCGCCTGCCACGAGTTCAGGTCCACCTCCGCGACGGGGGGTCCCCAGAGCGCGTCGGCGGTGTCGTCGGCGATCCAGGCGGCCAGCATCTCCAGCGCGGTGAGATCGGTCCACGGCTCGATCGCCAGGGCCGTGCCGAGCACCTCGTCCGGCGCGGGCAGCTTGCCGCCGCGCGTCCGGCCCCACCACTGCGTGCCCAGGTCACGGGTGCCGACCACCAGCGCGGCGACGGCGGCCAGCTCGGCCGAGCGCCGGGTCAGGGCCGCGCCCAGCGCGAGATCGAGACAGCGGTCGACCCGCTCGTCGCCGAGCTCGGCGCGGGCGTCGCCGACCAGCGTCTCGGCCGTCGGTCGCTCCTCGCCGAGGAGGTCGCGCACAACTCTTCTGGCCTCGGTCCTTGCGTCTTCAGCATGTGCCTGCCGCATACCGCCACGCTACGCCGGGAGATCCTTTTCCGCGAGGGGCGGTCCGGCATTCCCGCAGGCCCCGCCCGCGCGCCCCGCTTTCCGGCCCTGCTCGGCGCCGGTTTCGGGCCCGCCGGCCGCCGCTGCGGTCCGCGCCGCCGTCAGGCCCGGGTCAGCCGTGCCGACCGCCCGAGCGGGCCAGGAGCCGGCCCACCGCCACGCCCGCCAGCGCCACCCCGGCTCCCATGCCGAACGAGGCCAGCATCACCCACGGACGCGTCTCCGTGCGGGCCCCGGCCGGCCGCTCGCGCGCCGGCCTGGCGTAGACCGCGCCCGCCGTCCCCGTTCCGGCGAGCCCCATGCCGGCACCCGCCGTCTCCGTTCCGGCGCGCGGCGGGGCGGACTCGGCGAGGGCCGGCTCGGCCGGGCCGCGCAGGACCTGGTCGACGGCCGAGAAGAACTCGCCGGCCGTCCGCCGCGCCACCGAGCCGAGCATGCGCTGCCCGACGCCGCCGATCATGCCGCCCACCACCGCGTCGGCGTCGTAGTCGACCCGGGTCCCCCCGTCCACCTCGCTCAGCCGTACCTGCACGGTGGCGTCGACCATGCCCGGGGCGCCCTGGCCGCGCGCCCGCAGCACGAAGCTCTCCGGCGCGAGCGGGTCGGCGAGCGCCACCTCGCCCTGGTAGACGCCCCTGACCGAGGCCACGCCCGCGTTGACCGTCATCCGGTACGTGTCGGGCCCGCTCTCCTCGAGCCGCTCGCAGCCCGGGATGGTGCGCACCAGCACCGCCGGGTCCCTCAGCGCGGCCCACACGCGATCTCTCTCGACGCCGATCACGGCGCTACCTGCGACCTTCACATCGCCACCCTAAGCACGGACCTCCCCCGCGATAAGGGCAACACCTGCCAGAAGCCGGTACGCGTCGCCGCCGGGGTCCGTCGCGCGGGGTAGCCCGGGATCAGCCTGCGGGCTGACGCGGCGGCCCTGCCAGGTGCGACATCCTCGGAGACACCGACGAAAGAGCGTGCTGTGACGAAGATCGCAATGCATTGCTCTACAGCTTGTAGTACTACTGGACGTAGATGCACTACGGCCTGTAGAGCGCCGGAACGGGCGAGGGGATATGGACGCACTAGACCTAGCGCGGTGGCAGTTCGGGGTGACCACCGTCTACCACTTTCTGTTCGTGCCGCTGACGATCGGCCTGGGCGTGTTCGTGGCGGGCCTGCAGACCGCGTGGCACCGCACCGGCAAGGAGCACTACCTCCGGCTGACCAAGTTCTTCGGGAAGCTGTTCCTGATCAACTTCGCCATGGGCGTGGTGACCGGCATCGTGCAGGAGTTCCAGTTCGGGATGAACTGGAGCGAGTACTCCACCTTCGTCGGTGACGTGTTCGGCGCGCCGCTGGCCATGGAGGCGCTGCTGGCGTTCTTCATGGAGTCCACGTTCCTGGGCCTGTGGATCTTCGGCTGGGAGCGGCTGCCCAAGCGGGTGCACCTGGCGTGCATCTGGGCCGCCGCCATCGGCTCCAACCTGTCCGCGTACTTCATCCTCGCGGCCAACGCCTGGATGAAGCACCCCGTCGGCTACGAGGTCGTCGGCGGCCGCGCCCGCATGACCGACCTGTGGGCCGTGCTCACCAACTCCACCGCCCTCGCCCAGGTGCCCCACGTGATCGGGGCGGCGTTCATCGTGGCGGGCGGCTTCGTGCTCGCGGTGAGCGGCTACTGGCTGCTGCGCACGCGCGAGGGCATGTGGCGCGGCGCCGCCCGGGCGGCGCTCGTCATGACCGCGCTCGCCGGGCTCGTCGTGGCCGGCAGCGGCGACATGTCGGGCAAGCTGGCCTACGAGCAGCAGCCGATGAAGCTGGCCTCCGCCGAGGGCCTGGAGCGTGACACCGCCGGCGCGGGCTTCACCGTCGTGCCCGGCATCGAGATCCCCAAGCTGCTCAGCTTCCTGTCCACCAACGACCCCGACGCGACCGTCCAGGGCACCGAGGACATCCAGCGGCGACTGGAGCAGCAGTTCGGCCCCGGCGACTACCGCCCCGACCAGACCGTGGTGTTCTGGTCGTACCGGGTGATGCTCGGCTTCGGCCTGTCCACCGTGGGGCTGTCGGTGCTCGGGCTCTGGCTCACCCGGCGCCGCCGGCCGATGCCCCGCCTCATGGCGCGCCTGTTCGTGCTGGCGCTGCCGCTGCCGCTGCTCGCGGTCACCGCGGGCTGGCTGCTGAGCGAGGTCGGCCGCCAGCCGTGGACGGTCGCGGGCGAGCTGCTGACCGCCGCCAGCGTCTCCCCCGGCGTGAGCCTCACCGAGGTGGCCCTCTCGCTGGCCCTGTTCACCGTCCTGTACGGCGGGCTCGCCGTGGCCGAGGCCGTCCTGCTCGTGCGGCACGTCCGCAAGGGCCCGGAGGAGGAACGGCCCGCGCCCGCCGAGGCGCCGGCCGAGCGGCTCGAACCGTCACTGATGTACTGAATCGTGCTGATGTACTGAGGAGAAGACCGTGATCGACCTGTGGTTCCTGGTCATCGCCTTCCTGTGGACCGGCTACTTCGTGCTGGAGGGGTTCGACTTCGGGGTCGGGATGCTGGCGCCGTTCGTGGGCGGCGACGACGCCGAGCAGCGGCAGAGCCTGCAGACCATCGGCCCGGTGTGGGACGGCAACGAGGTGTGGCTGATCACGGCGGTGGGGGCGATGTTCGCCGCCTTCCCCGCCTGGTACTCCGGGATGTTCAGCTCGTTCTACCTGCCCGTGGTGCTCGTGCTGGCCGGGCTGATCGTGCGCGGCGTCGGGCTGGAGTGGCGCGGCAAGGTCACCCACCCGGCGTGGTGCGACCTCGGCATCGTGGTCGGCAGCGCGCTGCCCGCCTTCCTGTGGGGGGCCGTCTTCGCCGGCCTGCTGTTCGACGGCGCGGTGGCGGCGCTGGTGGGCGGGGCGTTCACGCTGGCGATGAGCCTGCTGCACGGCGCGGTCTTCCTCGCGCTGCGCACCGAGGGCCACGTGCGGCGGCGGGCCCGGGTGGCGGCGCTGGCCACCGGCGTGGTGGCGCTGCCGCTGGGCGTGGTGGCCCTGTCCGGCATCGCCTCGGCGAACGGCTCGGCGACCGGCGCGGCCTCGGCGACCGGCGCGACCTCGGTGCCGGCTCAGGCGGCGGCGCTGGTGGCCATGGCGGTGCTGGCGGCGGCGGTCGCGCTGATCTGGCGGCGGCGCGAGGGCTGGGCGTTCACGGCCACGGCGGCGGCCATCGCGCTGACGTCGGTGGCGGTGTTCGCCCGGCTCAAGCAGGCGCCGCTGCCCGGCCTCACCCTGGCCGAGGCCGCCTCCGCCCCGTACACCCTCACCATGCTGACCTGGATCGGGCTCATCACGCTGCCGTTCGTGCTCGCCTACCAGGCGTGGACGTACTGGGTGTTCCGCAAGCGGGTGGCCCTGCCCCGCTGAGCGCCGCCCGCCCGCCCGCGACGGGCGCCTGAGGGTGCTCGCGCGGGCCGGCCCGGTGTCCGGGGCCGCCGTCAGTAGCCGCTGTTCCCGTCGTCCTCCGCCGAGGGCGCCGGCGTGGGCGACTTGGTGCGGTGGTCCTTCAGGTGCAGGTCGCCGTTGAGGGGCTTCTGCAGCGCACGCAGCACCTTGAGGCTGGACAGGACCGTCCACCGGGGCCCGACGAGGTGCGGGTTGTACTCGGGGGCCCGGTCCATCCACTCGTCCTTGCCGTGCTCGGTGCTGAAGGTGTTGACGAAGAACTCGCCGACCTTGGTCTTGCAGTAGCCGGTGCGGATGTCCACCGCGTCGACCTGGATCTTCGGCTTGCAGCCGACCTTGGCCGAGAGCTGCTCCACCGTGTAGATCTTCTCGGGGGCGGCGGGCTTGGCACCGCCCTGCTGGACTCCGGCGGCGAGCCGGCCGCCACCGGTACCGCCACCGCCGGACGAGCAGGCCGCGACGAGTCCGACCAGCAGCGCAGAAGCGGCCAGACGTGGAAGTGTCGTCATGTGCCGAGATACGCACCCTTTGCGTGGGCGGTTCACCTCATTCCGCCGACATATGTCCGGGAACGGGCCGCCGTCAGGTGAGGACGACGCAGCCGCGCTCCCGCAGCCGGCGCAGCGGCTCGGGCTCGGCGCCGGAGGGATCCAGGAGCTCGTCGGGGTCGAGCTTGTTCCAGCGCAGGTCGAGCTTCTCCAGCGCGGGCAGCTCGGCGAGCGTGCCGGGCAGGCGCCGCAGCCGGTTGTTGCGCAGGTCGAGCGCGGTGAGCCGGCTCAGCCGCCCGATCTCCGGCGGCAGCTCGGTGAGGAGGTTGTCGCGCAGGTCGAGGAGGCGCAGCCCGGCCAGCTCGCCGATCGACGGGGGCAGCGCGGTCAGGCGGTTGCCGCGCAGGTGCAGCTCGCGCAGCCGGCCCAGCCGCCCGATGGCCCGGGGCAGCTCCGCCAGCCGGTTGCCGTACAGCCGCAGCTCCACCAGCGACGCCATCCCGCCGATCTCCTCGGGCAGGCGGGTCAGCCTGTTGTCGGTGAGGCCCAGGTACGCGAGCCGGTCCAGCCTGCCGAGCCACGCGGGGGCCTCGGTGAGCAGGTTGTCGCTCAGGTACAGGTAGCCGGTCAGGCCGAGGTCGCCCAGCTCGGCCGGGAGCGAGGTGAGGCGGTTGTGACCGAGGTCGAGCATGCGCAGGCGGGTGAGCCGGCCGATCGCGGGCGGCACCTCGGTGAGCAGGTTCTCGGCCAGGTTGAGGGACTCCAGCCCGGTCTCGTCCCACAGGCCCGGCGGGAGGGCGGTCAGCCGGTTCCCGCCGGCCGACAGGTGCCGCAGCCGCCCGCCGAACCGGCCGGGCAGGGCTTCGACGGCGTTGCCGTACAGGAAGAGCGTCTCCAGGCCGGGCGGGCACTCGGGGACGGCGCTCAGGCGGTTGCCGTCGAGGTGCAGCGTGCGCAGCGCGGTCAGGCCGGTGAGGCGGGGCAGGGTGGTGAGGCGGTTGCCGTCGAGCCTGAGCTCCTCCAGCGACGGGAGCGCGCCGATCCAGGCGGGCAGCTCGGTCAGCTCGTTCCACGCCAGGTCGACGAGGCGGACGGCGGCGAGGCCGGCCGCGTCGCCGGGGACGTGGGTCAGGCCCGCGCCGGGGGCGCGCAGCGCGGTCACGGTCCGGGTGTCGTCTTGCGGGGTCATGGCCGCCGATCATCCCACGGCGTCACCTGGGCGCGTGACGCCGTGGGCACGCAGCTCGAACAGCTCCGACGGCGAGATCGGCATCCGGTCGATGGTGATGCCCTCCGCGTCCTCGATGGCCGAGGCGATGACCGCCGAGACCGGGATGACGCCCGCCTCCCCCGCCCCCTTCACGCCGAGCGGGTTGAGCGGCGACGGCGTCTCCAGGTGGGCGGTCTCGATCCGGGGGACCTCCGTGGCGTACGGCATGAGGAAGTCCATGAACGAGGCGTTGAGCAGCTGCCCGTCCCCGTCGTAGACCATCCGCTCGTACAGCGCGCCGCCGATGCCCTGCGCGACGCCGCCGTGGATCTGCCCCTCGACGATCATCGGGTTGACCAGCCGCCCGCAGTCGTGCACCACCGCGTACCTGACCACCCGGATCTCGGCCGTCAGCGGGTCGGTCTCCACGATCGCGGCGTGCATGCCGGCGGCGAAGGTGGACCTGATCGGCGAGTAGTAGTCGCGTCCCTCCAGCCCGGGCTCGTCGCCCTCGGCGACCGGCGGCCGGTCGGGCGAGGAGGCGCCCGCGAACTGGGTGGCCCGCACGACCTCGTCGTCGAAGGCGTAGCGCAGCGGGTTGGCCAGCACGGCGACCGTGGCCAGCGGGATCGACGCCGACGGCGTCCCCACCACGTGGACGACGCCGTCGGTGATCTCCAGGTCGGCCGGGTCGGCCTCCAGCGCGTCGGCCGCGATGCGCAGCGCCTTGGCCCGCACCTTCCGGCAGGCCAGCGCGATGGCGTTGCCGCTGACGACGGCCGCGCGGGAGGCGAACGTGCCCACCGCGTACCCGAACCTGCGCGTGTCGCCGGTCACCACCGAGATCCGCTCGATGGGCACGCCCAGCTCGGTGGCGGCGATCTGCGCGAACACCGTCTCGTGGCCCTGTCCCTGCGAGGTGAGGCCCGTGGAGACGTGGACGCGGCCGTCGGAGGTGACCTGCACGTGGCCGCCCTCGTACGGGCCGACGCCGGTCCCCTCGACGTAGCAGCCGATCCCGATGCCGCGGCCGGGCCGCCGCTCGAAGGCGTCCCAGCCGATCAGCTCCTTGAGCATGGCGAGCATCCGCGGGTAGTCGCCGCTGTCGTAGATCAGCGGCCGGCCGTCCTGGAAGATCATGCCCTGGTCGTACGGGAACTCGTCCGGCTCGATGAAGTTGGCCCGCCGCACCTCGGTGCGGTCCTTGCCGAGGTGGCGGGCGATCCGGTCCATGGTGCGCTCCATGCAGAACACGCCCTGCGGCCGGCCGGCCCCCCGGTACGGCGTGACCTGCACGGTGTTGGTGTAGATCGCGGAGAACTCCACCCGGTAGGCGCCGATCTTGTACGGCCCGAGGAGCTGGGTGGAGGTGACGATCGGCACGATGATCCCGTACGGCGTGTAGGCGCCGTGGTCGTGCAGGATCGTCACGTCCAGCCCCAGCACGCGCCCGTCGTCGTCGAACCCGACCCGCACGTACTGCACCTGCGCCCGCTCGTGCGCCGAGGAGACGAAGTGCTCGCGCCGGTCCTCCGTCCACTTGACCTCGCGGCCGAGCCTCATCGCGGCCCACGGCACCAGGATCTCCTCCGGCCACGGGTGCACGATCTTCACGCCGAACCCGCCGCCCACGTCCGGCGCGATCACCTCGACGTGCGGCAGCGGCAGACCGAGCGCGGCGGCCACCGCCATCCGCACGCTGGTCGAGGTCTGGGTGCTGGAGTGGACGCGCAGGTCGGTGCCGTCCCAGCGGGCGTGCACGCCGCGGCCCTCCAGCGGCATGCTGGCGCTGCGCTCGACGTCCAGCCGGAACGCCAGCGTGTGCGGCGCCTCCTCGACGGCCTCCCGGGCGCTCCTGCCGTCGCGGGCCGGGACCTCCTGGACGAGGCGGGCCCCCACGTTGCCGGGCACGTCGTCGTGGACGAGCCGCGCCCCGAGCGCCGCCTCCTCCAGGCCGACGACCGGCTTGAGCGGCTCGTAGTCGACGTTGATGAGCGCGCAGGCGTCCTCGGCGAGGTAGCGGTCGGCGGCCACCACCATGACGACCGGCTCGCCCACGTGGCGGACCACCTCGCGGGCCAGCGGGTACGCGGTGCGGCCGTGGGTGAGCGCGGGGTGCGGGATGAGCAGCGGCAGCGGCCGTCCCACACGCTCGGGCAGGTCCTCCCAGGTGTAGATCGCGACCAGGCCCTCGACGTCGAGGGCGGCGGAGACGTCGATGTCGCGGATGCGGGCGCGGGCGTGCGGGGAGCGGACGAACGCGGCGGCCAGCGCGTCCTGGCCCAGGTCGTCGACGTAGCGGCCCCGGCCGGTCAGCAGCCGGCGGTCCTCGCGCCTGCGCACCGGCTCGCCGAACAGCCTCGTGCTCACGGCGTCTCCTCCGCCAGCAGCTCGGCGGCGCGGTGGACGGCCTTGACGATGTTCTGGTAGCCGGTGCAGCGGCACAGGTTGCCGGAGATGCCCTCCAGCACCTCGTCGTCGGCCGGCGCCGGGTTGTCGCGCAGCAGCGCGGTGACCGTGCAGAGGAAGCCCGGGGTGCAGAAGCCGCACTGGAGGGCGTGGCACTCCTCGAACGCCCGCTGCACCGGCGACAGCCCGTCCGGCCCGGCCAGCCCCTCGACCGTGGTGATCTGCCCGCCGTCCACGGTCACCGCGAGCGTCAGGCAGGAGCGCACCGGCTCGCCGTCGAGCAGGACCGTGCAGCAGCCGCAGACGCCGTGCTCGCAGCCGACGTGGGTGCCGGTCAGGCCGAGGTCGTGGCGCAGGCAGTCGGACAGCAGCCGCCGCCCCGGCACCCGCGCCCGGCGGGCGGTGCCGTTCACGACCAGCGTGATCTCGTGCTCCACCGCTCTCCTCACCCTTCGTTCACGACGGGTCCTCATGGCAGGCGGTGGCGCGGGCCGCCGCCTCCCTCAGCACCCGCTCGGCGAGGACGCCCACCAGGTGCAGCCGGTACGCGGCGCTCGCGTGGATGTCGTCCTCCGGCTCCACGGCCCGCCGCACGGCCGCCGTGACCGCCTCCCACGGGACCGTGGCCGCGGGCCGCCGCCCGCACTCCTCCGTCACGTCCGCCACGACCGGGACCGGGCCGACGCCGACGCACGCCACGCGGGCCGCGGCCACGTGCAGGTCCTCGTCCAGCGTCACCACGGCGCACACGCCGGCCAGCGCGTAGTCGCCGTGCCGCCGGGCCACTTCCGCGAACGCCGACCCGGACCTGGGGGGCAGCGCCGGGAAGAACGCCGACACGGCCAGCTCCCCGGCCTCCACCGCCGACTCCAGCGGCCCGGTGAAGAACGCGTCCGCCCCCACCTCCCGCACGGCCGCCCCCGCGCCACCGATCCCGCCGGGTCCACCGGGTCCGCCAGGTCCACCGTGTCCATCGGACATGCCCGAGCCGCTGATGCCGTTCGGGGCGCGGCGGGCCAGGCGTACGGACCCGCCCAGGACGGCCAGCACGGCCGGCAGTTCGGCGGCCGGGTCGGCGTGGACGAGGCTGCCCACGACCGTGCCGCGGTTGCGGATGACCGGGTGGGCGACCAGCCGCAGCGCCTGCCCCAGCAGCGGGTGGACGCCGGAGCGCGCCACCTCGGCCTGCCGCGCCAGCGCCCCCACGGTCACGCCCCCGGGGCCCGCCTCGATCGTGGACAGGCCCGGCAGGCGGTTGACGTCCACGACGTGGGCGGGCGCGGCCAGCCGCATGTTGAGCAGCGGGATCAGGCTCTGCCCCCCGGCGAGCACCTTGCCGTCCACCTCGGCCAGCAGGTCCAGCGCCTCGCGCAGGTCGCGCGGCGCGTGGTAGGCGAACGGCGGCGGCTTCACCCCGCGTCCCTCCTGTCCTCGGCGGCCGACTCTCCCGCGGCCGTCTCCCCCGCACCGGTCCCGCCCGCACCGGTCCCGCCCCCGCCCGTGGCCCCCGCGGCGGCGGCTCCGCCGGGCGCGGGCAGTGGCCGACCGGCGATCACCCGCAGCAGGTGGTACCCGCCCACCAGCACGATGGTGCCGAGCGCGATCCCCTCCAGCCGGAACTCCGAGCTGATCAGGAACTTCACCGGCCCGACCGCCAGGATGATGCCGGCGCCGATGGGCACCATGTTCAGCGGATCGGCGAAGTCGACCCGGTTCTCGACCCAGATCTTGGCGCCGAGGAGTCCGATCATGCCGTACAGGATGACCGTGACGCCGCCCAGCACGCCGGACGGCGTGGCGGACACCAGCGCGCCGAACTTCGGGCTCAGCCCGAACGCGATCGCGAAGACGCCGGCGATGTAGTAGGCGGCCGTGGAGTAGACCTTGGTGGCGGCCATGACGCCGATGTTCTCGGCGTAGGTGGTGGTGGGCGAGCCGCCGACCGCGCTGGTGACCACGGTGGCGATGCCGTCCGCGGCGATGGCCCGGCCCACGTACGGGTCGACGTCGGTGCGGGTCATCTCGCCGACGGCCTTGACGTGGCCGATGTTCTCGGCGATCAGCGCGATGACCGCGGGCAGCACGAGCAGCGCGGCGGAGAGGCGGATGTCGGGCAGGTGGAAGTCCGGCAGCCCCACCCACGGGGCCGACGCCACCTTGGACAGGTCCACGCGGAAGTGCGGCGCGAGGGTCAGCGTCCCGTCGTTGTAGGCGGGCACCTTGCCGAACACCCGGTCGGCCGCCCACGACAGCACGTACCCGATCACCAGCCCGATGAGGATGCCGATCCGGCCGACGAACCCCTTGACCGCCACCACCAGCACGAACGTCACCAGCATCGTGACCAGCGCCATCCACTGGTCCTGCGGCCAGTACACGTCGGCCACCACGTACGCCAGCCCGAACCCGATGAGCATGACCACCCCGCCGGTCACGACGGGCGGGAACATCTTGTGGATGATGCCGACGCCGAGGAAGTGCACCGCCACCCCGGCGAGCGCGAGCACGAGCCCGGCGACGAGGATGGCGCCGGTGACGATCGCGTCGGCCCCGGCGGTGTCGCCCCCGAAGATCGCCCTCAGCGCGAGCACCCCGCCCACGAACGAGGCGCTGGTGCCGAGGTAGCTGGGGATCCTGCCCTTGACGATCAGCAGGAACAGGATCGTGGCCACGCCGGACATCATGATCGCGACGTTCGGGTCGAGGCCCATGACGAGCGGGAAGACGAACGTGGCGCCGAACATCGCGACGACGTGCTGCGCGCCGAAGCCGATCATGCGCGGCCAGGTCAGCCGCTCGTCCGGCCTGACCACCTCGCCGGGAGCCAGATGCTTGCCGTCACCGTGTTTGGTCCAGCCGAAAACCATGAAAGCCCCTCTTCAGCCGGGCCGTCGGGCAGTGGCCGCCCCGCAGGCTCCTCCGCGGCGGCTCTCCCCTGTGCGGTCTTTCCCGTGCGGATCTTTCCGTTGCGGGCACATTAGGCCCGTCGTGGCACTCCTACACGGGCATGATCTGCCAAATTCACGTACAGCACCAGCATTCCCCTCACTCACGCCGCCGCACCTGAACGGTGAGGTCAGTTCCAGTGCGGCGGACGGTGGTAGAGGGCGCCGTCCCCGGTCCGCACCACGTCGGGAAGCTGCGAGCGCCGGATGACCGCCGCTCCCAGCGGAAACCAGGCGTCGCTGACCTGCCGCAGGCCGTCGGCGCTCTTGCCCGGCGGGAACACCGAGACGACCCTGGTCTTGGCGTCCCGCCGCTCGTCCATCTCACGGACCGCCTCGACGGCGGCGCACAGGTCGGAGTCGGCCGACACGAGCATCACCACGTCCACCCGCCCGAGAGCGACATCCGCGACCATGGCGCTGGCGATCGCGACGTCCGTCTTCTTCTCCTCGTACGACCGCCAGGTGGCTCCGCATCTGCGGCACTGCTTGATCTGCTCCTGGAACCGGCCGAGCACCACCTCGGTGCCGCGGCCGCGCAAGGCCGCGAGGTAGGCCCTCTGCCGGGCCACGGCGTCCGGGTCGGCGCGGACCACAGCCGTGAAGTAGGTGACGTGCTGCAGCTGCTGCCCCTGACGCAGCAGATTGCGCGCCAGCTCTCCGAGGTCCAGCCAGAGGTCACGGCGGCGGCTCAACGTCCGCAGGCCGTAGTACAGGTTGTAGCCGTCGACGTAGACGCCGACGCGCGCGATATCCCCGTTCGGCTTGTCACCCATGGCCACCGTCCCTAACATGGAGTCATCAACGCCCGGGGCTACGTTCCCGGGCTCTACGACCCCCGGATCTCCGGGGGTCGTTTCTTTTCGCTCGCATGCGCGACACTAGTCAACAGCGGGTAATGATGTGGTGACTTTTCGTGAACGGTGTTCGGGTCAGCGGACCTGGATGGTGAAGCCCTCGCCGCTCACCACCTGGCCCGAGCGGATCTTGCAGGTCTTGCGCAGCTCCACCTCGCCGTCCACCAGCACCATGCCCTCGGCGACGAGGTGCTTGGCCATGCCGCCCGTCTCGGTGACGCCGCAGTACTTCAGCAGGTCGCACAGCGGGATGTAGTCGGAGCGCAGTTCGAATTCCACGGCACCCAAGCCTAGACGCGGCTAGATGCCGCGCATCCGCAGGACGTGCAGAGCGAGCGTCAGGTTGAGCCGCAGGTGGGGGTCGTCGGTGAAGTTGCCCAGCAGGCGCTCCAGCTTTCCGATGCGGTAGCGCAGCGTGTTGTAGTGGAAGTGCAGCCGCCGGGCCGTCTCGGCCACGTTGAGGTTGGTCTCCAGGAGCACCTGGAGCGTGCGCCGCAGGTCGGCGTTCTCGGCGTCGTCGTCGGTGGCGAGCGCTCCCAGGGTCTCGCGGACGAACGCGTGCAGCTCCGCCGTGTCCTTCACCAGCGACAGCAGCCGGTAGACGCCGAGCTGGTCGAAGTGGGCGACCGCGCCCGGCCCGTGCAGCTGGCGGCCGACGCGGGCCGCCTTGAGCGCCTGCGTGTACGCCTCGGGCAGCGCCGCGACGCCCGGCGACGGCCGTGACGTGCCGGTGGAGAACGTGGCCGGAGGCGTGTCGGCGAAGGCGGACGCCGCGTCCTTGGCCACCCTGGCGGCGTCCACCGCGGCGTCGAGCACGACGACCACCTCGTGCGAGAAACCGGCGACGGCGCCGCGCGGGTCGTGGCGGCGCGTCGCCGTGGTCCAGCTCGTGACCAGGCGGTCCTGGGCGGTGCGCTCGTCGCTGTCGGGGTCGAGCTCGGCGACGAGCACGGTGACCGGCCGTTCGAGCTCCCAGCCGAACGCCCGGGCGCGCGCGGTCACCCGCTCGGCGGAGCCGGCGCGGCCGGTGAGGACGTCGCGCAGGAAGTCGGCGCGGTACTTGCTCTCGACGGCGGTGACGGCCTCCTGCCGGGTGACGACGAGCGCGGCGACGGTGGCGGCGCGCTCCAGGATGCCGACGTCGCTGTCGCGGATGGCGCTCGACGGGCTGTGGGCGACGATCCGGCCGTGGTGGTGGCCGCCGGCGACGACGGGCACCGACACGAAGTCCCGTCCCCGCCCGCCGCTGCTCAGCGGTGGGCCCGGCCGGGGAGCGGCGGCCGGGACGGCGGGGCCCTCGCGGGCGATCGACTCGCGCAGCACTGCCACGTCGTCCGGCGGCCCCGCCGTCGCCAGGACGCGACCCGTCCCGTCCACGGCGGCCACGGCCACGTCCAGCAGCCCCGCCACGCCCTCGGTCACCTCGTCCAGCCCGCCGCCGGCCAGCACCACCTGGACCAGCGCCCGGTGCGCCTCCTCGCCCCGCGCGAGCACGGCCGCCTGCCGGTTGAGGATGTCGGTCAGCACCTGGTTGAGGATGTCGTCGAAGCCGACGTCGTCCGGCAGCAGGATCAGCGGGAAAGCGAGCCGGTCCGCCTGCTCCACCATCTCGTCCGGCAGCTCGTCCACGTACCGGCCGAGCTTGATGGCCAGCGCCGACAGCCCCCGCTCGTCGAGGTCGGCGACCAGCCGGTCGAGCGACTGGGGGGTGTTGCGCAGCGGGTAGCCGGTGGTGAGCAGCAGCTCGTGCGGCTTGACCCAGGCCAGGACGTCGGGCACCTCCATGACGTTCAGGCGCTGCACGATGCGTCCGAGGCCGCTCTCCCCCGCGATCAGCCGGGCCTGGGCGAGCGTCGAGACGCCGAGCACCTCGTCGACGGACAGGCCATGGATGATCGTTCCCGTGCTGGCCGGGCGAACCGGGGGCTCCATGGGGTGATTGTCACCCGGAAGCGGTCTGTCAGGAAGAGCCAACCTTCCCGCGCAGTGTTGGCAAATTTCTCCGTACGGCGTGATTGAACGGCCGTTCTACCGTCAAGGCCCAAGGTCGGGGAGGAGGTCCGGTGACCATCGGTACCCGCGCGAGACGGCCGCGCGTCCACGCGACCGGGGCCGCGAGTACGGCGGTCCGGCCGCTGCTCGACGCGCCGCGACGCCCGGCGCGCGTCCTCGCTGCCTTCCCGGCCGGGACCTACCTTCAGGTCAGGACGGACCGGGAGCCGTCGGTCATCGCGGTGCTCGGCATCGGCGCGACCCGGCTGCCCAACGCGGTGCTGCTGGCGGGCGAGCCGCCGCGCCTCACGGTGGGTGACGACGCGTCGGTGGGCGACGGGGCGGTGCTGCTGGGCCGGTTGAGCCTGCGCGCGTCCCGCTGGTGGGACCCGGCCCCGCCGCTCGGCGAGGCGGACCCGGCACGGCTGCGCGACACGGCGGCCGGGCTGACACCGGGCGAACCGGCGCTGGCCGGCGAGGACGCCGTGGAGCTGCTGGCGTCCGGATGCGCGAGCGGGAGGCTGACGGACGTGCTGACGGCCGCCGAGCGGCTCGTCGGACTCGGCCCCGGGCTCACTCCGAGCGGGGACGACGTGCTCGCCGGGCTGCTGGTGGCGCTGCGGCTCCTCGGCGCGGCCACGGGCGCCGCCCGGGCGGTGTGGCTGGCGGACCGGCTCGCGGCCACGGTCACGTACGACGCCCGGACGCGCACCACGCCCCTGTCGGCCACGCTGCTGCACTGCGCGGCGCGGGGACAGGCGTGCCCGGAGGTGATCGCGGTGCTGCGGGCGCTGGTGGGACGGCACCCGCTGGAGCCGGCCGTGCGCCGCCTGCACGCCCTCGGCCACACCTCGGGCTCCGACCTCGCCCAGGGGATCACGATCGGCGTCCACGCCGTCCTCGCCCTGGCCTCGCGCCCTCCCGTCGCCGCCGGTCCGGGCGGTGCCGGGTGATGGCGGGAACCGGTGAGGCGGCGGTGGTGCGCGCCGGGATCTACCACGATTCGGTGGCGCTCATGCGGGTCAGCAAAGCCCTGGCCGAGCTGCCCGGCATGGAGGTCGCCCTGGTCGCCATGGCCACCGAGCTGAACCTCGCCATGGCCCGCGACCTCGGTTTCAGCACTCCCCCCGCCGGGCCGTCCGACCTGCTCGTCGCGCTGCGCGGCCGGGACGTGGCGCTGGCGGAGCGGGAGCTCGACCGCCTCCTGGCGGACCTGTCCTCCTCGCGCGGCGCCTCCACGTACGGCGCCTCCTCGTACGGCACCTCCTCGTACGGCACCTCCTCGTACGGCACCTCCTCGTACGGCGGGGACGGAGAGGTGCCGCCCCCGCGCACCACCCACTCGGCCGCCGGGCGGGCGCGGGAGTCCGCCGGGGTGGTGCTCGTGTCGGTTCCGGGTGAGCACGTGCTGCCGGAGGCCCTGGACGCCGTCGAGGCGGGCCTCGACGTGATGATCTTCAGTGACGGCGTTCCCGTACGGCAGGAGGTGCTGCTCAAGCGGCTGGCCGCCGAGCGCGGCGTGCTCGTCATGGGCCCCGACTGCGGCACCGCCGTGATCGCCGGGGTGGGCCTGGGATTCGCGAACGTCCTGCGGCCGGGCCCGGTCGGCGTGGTCGCCGCGTCCGGCACGGGCGCGCAGCAGGTGACGTCCCTGCTGGACCTGGCCGGCACCGGTGTCAGCCACGTGCTCGGCGTCGGCGGCCGGGACCTGTCGGCCGAGGTGGGCGGCCTGTCGGCGGTACGGGCGCTGCGGCTGCTGGACGAGGACCCGGCCACGGAGCTGATCGTGCTCGTCTCCAAGCCGCCGGACCCGCAGGTGGCGCGGGCCTTACAGGATGTGGTGGAGACGCTGCGGACACCGGTCGTGCCCGCGCTGCCCGGACACGGCGACCTGACCGACGCGGCGGAGCGGGCGCTGCGCGCGCTCGGCAGGCCCGTGCCCGCCTGGCCGTCGTGGCCCGCGCCCGCCCGCCCGGCTCCCGGCTCACGTGTGGTCAGGGGACTGTACGCGGGCGGCACCCTCTGCGCGGAGGCCGCCGCCATCGCGGGCGGCCCACCCCGGGGCGAAGGGCCACAGGACGGCCCGAGCGCGGGCCGGGGGGAGTTCACCGACTTCGGTGACGACGCCTACACCCGGGGCCGCCCCCACCCCATGATCGACCCGGCGCTGCGGCTGGAGGCGCTCGCCCGCGTGCGCCCTGGCGACGTGGCGCTCCTGGACGTCGTCCTCGGCCACGGCTCGGACCCCGACCCGGCCGCGTCCCTGGCGCCGGCCCTCGCCCGCTGCCCCGCCTCCGCCGTCGTCGTCGCGCTCGTCGGCACCGAGGGCGACCCGCAGGGCCTGCACCGGCAGGCGGCCGCGTTCCGCGACGCGGGCGCGTCCGTCTTCGTCTCCAACGCCCAGGCCGCACGGTACGCGAGGGACCTCCGATGACGCTGCTCTCCGGCCCGCCCCACGTGATCACGGCCGGCGCGAGCCTGCTGCGCGAGGCCCTGGACGCGCAGGCCGTGACCACCACGCCCGTGGACTGGCGGCCCCCGCTGCCCGGCACCGCCGGCGCGCTGGCGCGGGTGCTGGCCGACCCGCGCCGGCCCGCCGCCAACGAGCGCGCCGTCTCCCGGCTGACCTCGGCCCGGCCGCTGCTGGTGAGCGTGCGGCGCGCCTCGGAGGTGCTGGACCTGCCGCAGCCGATGTTCCTGCACGCGGGACCGCCCCTGGACTGGGAGCGGGCGTCCGGCCCGATGCGCGGCGCCCTGATCGGCGCGATGCTGCTGGAGGGGTACGCCCACGACGAGCACGACGCCCGCGCCCGGCTGGAGTCGGGCAAGGTACGGCTGGAGCCCTGCCACCGGCACCGGACCGTCGGGCCGATGGCCGGCGTGGTGAGCCCGTCGATGTGGATGTTCGAGGTGCGGGACGACGTCCACGGCGGCGTCGCGTACTGCTCCCTGAACGAGGGGCTCGGCCGGGTGCTGCGCTACGGCGCGTACGGCCCGGAGGTGCTCGACCGGCTCGGCTGGATGGACCACGTGCTGGGGCCGGTCCTGTCGGCGGCGGTCGAGCTGGCCGGGCCCGTCGATCTGCGTGCGCTGATCGGGCAGGCGCTGCAGATGGGCGACGAGCTGCACAACCGCAACCGCGCGGCCACGTCGCTGCTGCTGCGGGAGCTGGCGCCGTTCGTGGTGGACGCGGCGCCGGGGCACGCCGCCGAGGTGCTGCGGTTCGTCGGGGGCAACGACCACTTCTTCCTGAACGCCGCCATGGCCGCCGCCAAGGTCGCCACGGACGCGGCCCGCGACGTGCCGGGGTCGTCGCTGGTCGTGGCGATGGCCCGCAACGGCACCGACTTCGGGGTGCAGGTGTCGGGACTGGGCGACCGGTGGTTCACGGGCCCGGCGGGGGTGCCCGACGGTCTCTACCTCGGCGCGTACGGACCGGCGGACGCGAACCCCGACATCGGCGACTCCACGATCACGGAGACGTCGGGCCTGGGCGGGTTCGCGATGGCGGCGGCCCCGGCCATCGTGCGGTTCGTGGGCGGCGAGGTGGCGGACGCGGTGGCGGCCACCCGGGGCATGTACGAGATCACGCTGGCCGAGCACCCCGCGTACCAGATCCCGGCGCTCGGCTTCCGGGGGACGCCGGTCGGGATCGACGTGACGCTGGTGGCGCGGACCGGGCTGCTGCCGGTCGTCAACACCGGCATCGCCGGGCGGGTGGCGGGCACCGGACAGGTCGGCGCGGGGCTGGTCAGCCCGCCGGCGGAGGCGTTCACGAGCGCGTTGCTCGCCCTCGCAGATTCAGCACTTGATCCATTTGATCAGTGACATTTCCCCATGTAATGCCATTTGTCAGCATTTCATGGCTGCTTCCGTTCCGGAATCGCGTCCCTATATCGTGTCGAACCTCATAACCTGGAATCGCGGCGCGACGAATGTGACCGATGGGGCGGAAGATGGGGGCGGAGATGGCAGCCGACCGGTTGCTCGGCGGGCCCGGCACACAGGGGGACGTGTCGCGGAGTCAGGGTCGCTTGATCGGCCGGCGCTACAGGCTGATGTCGCCGGTGGGCCGGGGCGGCATGGGGATGGTGTGGCAGGCCCACGACGTCCTGCTCGACCGGGACGTGGCGGTCAAGGAGCTGATCCTGCCGTTCGGGCTGGACAACGCGGGCACCCAGGTGGCGCACCGGCGGATGCTGCGCGAGGCCCGCTCGGCCGCGCGGCTGACGCACCCCGGCATCGTGACCGTCCACGACGTGGTGGAGGAGGGCGGCCGGCCCTGGATCGTCATGGAGCTGTTCCGTGCCTGGTCGCTGGAGCAGGCCGTACGGCAGAGCGGCCCGCTGCCGGTGGTGCAGGCGGCCGAGATCGGCATCCGGGTGCTCGACGCGCTGCGTCACGCCCACGCCGCCGGGATCCTGCACCGCGACGTCAAGCCGGGCAACGTGCTGCTCACCGCCGACCGGGTGGTGCTCACCGACTTCGGCATCGCCGCCATCGAGGGCGACGTCACGATCACCCAGACCGGGCTGCTCATGGGCTCGCCCGCGTACCTGCCGCCGGAGCGGCTGTCGGGGCAGCCCATCACGGCCGCCGCCGACCTGTGGTCGTTCGGCGCGACGCTGTACGCGGCCGTCGAGGGGCGTCCTCCGTACGAGGGGCCGGACGCGATCGCCGTGCTCGGCGCGGTGCTGACGCAGGACCCGATCCGGCCGCAGCGCGCGGGTGCGCTGCTGCCCGTCATCGAGGGGCTGCTGCGCAAGGACCCGGCCGAACGCCTCACCGCGGCGCAGGTCGGCGACGTGCTCGAACGCATCCTGCTGGCCCACGGCTCCACCCGGCCGCGCAACCCGGAGACACCCTCGCCCCTGCCCACGCAGGCCGACCCGACGCCGGCCGGGCTGCTGCCGCCGCTCGACCCGCCGTCCGGGCCGATGCCGTCGCGGATCGTCGAGACGCCGTCGGGGCCGGTGCGCGTGCCGTACGACCCGGGCCTGGGTGACGCCGCGGGGCCGTACGCGGCGGGACACGACCCGCTGTCGAGCCCGTCCGGGGCGCACCGCACCGACCAGCTCCCGTCGCCGGCCCCGGCCGGCGGCTTCGACGCCTTCGGTGCGGCCTCGGGGCCGCTCCGGCCGCCCGCCGCGGATCCCCACGGTCCCGGCGCTCCCGCCGGTCCTACCGGTCCCCGCGGGTCCGGGGTTCCGGCGCCGGGCGAGGCCGGGGAGGGCGCGGGCCGCTCCGGTCTGGCGAGGCGGCTGGAGGCCGCCGCCGGCACCGACGAGCGCCTGGACGCCGCGGCCCTGTTCGGCGACCCGCCGGGACCGCACCCCGCCACCGGCGCACGGCCGGGACCGCAGCCGATCCTGCCGCTGACCACCGACAGCCGAGCCGCCCCCTGGCCGCTGGCGTCGGAGGACCACCTGCGCGACCACTCCCGCGACCTGTCCGGCGCCGTGGCCCGCGGCTCCCGTGACCCGTCCGGCGGCCTGCCGCGCGGCGGTTCGCGCGCCCCGTCCGACGGCGGTTCGCGGACCCCGTCCGGCAGCGGACCGCGCGGCCGCCCGAGCGCCGTGCCCGGCACCGGCCGGCGGCCGGCCAGGGGCAGGCGGCAGCCGGAGGCCGACCAGGGCGCGTGGGTCCGGGGCGGACGGCCGACGCCCCGCCTCATCGTGGCCGCCGTCGCGGCCGCCGGCGCCGTCACGGCGGCCGTCCTCGTGCTCTCGCCGGGCTCCGGCACGGACTCGCCCGCGGGCACCCGGTCCTCGGCCGCGACCCCGGGCGCCGCCTCGGAGCCCGCCGCCACGGGGGCGCCGCTCCAGGCGGCGACCGTGCCGGAGGGCTACAAGGAGCACACGCCGCCCGGGTTCAAGGCGGCCGTGCCCACCGCGTGGAAGCCGGCCACGTCCGGGGACGGCACGACGTTCGCGGGGCCGAAGGACTCCGGCATGCGGATCGTGATCGAGCCGGCGCCGTCGCAGCCGGACGGCGGCCTGGCCGAGCTGGGCCGGGCCGAGTCGGACGGCGGCGTCGAAGGCTACATCCAGGTGCAGCTGCAGGCCACGCAGTTCCGCACGTGGAAGGCCGCGGACTGGGAGTACACGTACACGCGCTCCAACGGCGTCCCGATGCACGCGCTGACCCGGTACGTCACGATCGACGACAAGTCGGCGTTCAAGATCACCTTTGACATGCCCGAGCTGACCTGGGACGACCAGGCCCAGACCCGCAAGGTGTTCCTGGAGACCTTCCGCCCGACGTCCTGACCTCCCGGCCACCACGAACGGCCCCACGCAACGGCCCCACGCACGGCCCCCACGGACGGCCCGGCGGGACGGCGCAGGCCGTGCGGTACGGTCACCGCATGAGGCTGGCGAGCATCCATTTCTACCCCGTGAAGTCCACCGGCGGGCACCAGGTGCGGCGGGCCGAGGTCGAGCCGTGGGGGCTGGCCGGCGACCGGCGTTACCTCGTCGTCGGCGAGGACGGCGAGATCCTGACGGGCCGTGTGCACGAGCGGCTGCTCGCCTGCGTGGCCGAGCTCGGCCCCGACGCGCTCACGCTGACCGGGCCGCACGCGCCGCCCCTGCGCGTGGTCCCGCCGCGCGGGGCGGCCGGCGGCCGCGTCAGGGTGGTCATGGCGAAGATCCCCGTGGAGCTGTCCGACTGCGGCGACGAGGCGGCGGCGTGGCTGTCGGCGCTGATCGGGGTGCCCGCCCGGCTGGCCTGGCAGGACGACCCCACCCGCCGTCCCGTCGATCCCCTGTACGGCCGCGCCGAGGACCGTGTGAGCCTGGCCGACGCCTACCCGCTGCTGCTCACCACCACGGCCTCGCTCGACCAGCTCAACGACTGGGTCGCGCGGACCGCCGCCGAGCGGGGCGAGGAGCCCCGGGCGCCGCTGTCGATGCGCCGCTTCCGGCCGAACGTGGTGATCGACGGCGTGCCCGAGCCGTTCGCCGAGGACACCTGGAAGCGGGTGCGGATCGGCGAGGTCGACTTCCGGGTCAGCAAGGGCTGCGACCGGTGCGTGTTCACGACGATCGACCCGGTGACGCTCGTCCGGGGCAAGGAGCCCACGCGTACCCTCGCCCGCCACCGCCGCTGGGACGGCAAGGTCTGGTTCGGCGTCAACCTCATCCCGGACCACCGCGGCACCCTCGCCCAGGGCGATCCGGTGACCCTCCTCTGACCTTTCCCGACATTGGAGCTGCGCACCGCAAAGGCGCCTTGTCCTCTTTATGGGGATCTTGTGGGCTATGGGAGACTTCACAGGTGAGCAGCGCCCCCACGCAATCCCCGATCTCCCCCCATGACGACATTCGCGGAATTCAGCGCCGTACCCTCGCCGTCCTGTCCGGCGCGCAGATCGTCGGCGGCGTGGGCGTGGCGGTCGGCCTGGCGCTGAGCTCGGTGGTGGTGGACGAGCTGTCCGGCTCGACGGTCGTCAGCGGCTTCGCGGGCACCGCGACCGTGCTCGGCGCGGCGCTGCTGGCGCTGCCGGCGGCCAGGGCGGCCGCGCGCGGCGGGAGGCGGGCGGGCCTGTCGCTGGCGTACGTGGCCGCGCTCGCCGGCTGCGTGCTGTCCGTCGCCGCCATCGCGATCCGCAACTGGCCGCTCCTGCTCGCCGGGCTCGTCCTCGTCGGCGGCGGCAGCGCCGGCAACCTGGCCGCCCGCTACTCCGCGACCGACCTGTCCCCCGAGGGGCACGCCGCCCGGCACCTGTCGCTCGTGGTGTGGGCGGCCACGTTCGGCTCCGTCGCCGGCCCCAACCTGGCCAGGCCCGCCGACCAGATCGGCGTCGACGCGGGGCTGGCGGAGAAGGCCGGGCCGTTCGCGTTCGCGGCGCTCGCGTTCGCGCTGGCGCTCGTCATCGTGGTGGCCGGGCTGCGTCCCGACCCGCTCAAACTGGCCCGCGAGCGCGACGGCGCCCGCCCCGTCCCCGCCGGTCGCGTGCGGACGATCCGCCCCGCCTGGGAGACGCTGCGCTCCACCCCGATGGCCCGGCGGGCGCTCGTCATGGTCGCGGTCAGCCACACCGCGATGGTCTCGGTGATGTCGATGACCCCGGTCAAGCTGCACCACGACGGCTCGAACCTGGACGTCATCGGCCTGGTGATCAGCCTGCACATCGCCGGCATGTACGTCCTGTCACCCGTGGTCGGCTGGCTGTCCGACAAGGCGGGCAAGGTGCCGGTGCTGCTGCTCGGCATGTCGCTGCTGCTGAGCTCCGCGGCCCTGGCGGGCACGGCCGGGCACCGCGTGTGGCAGGTCACCACCGCGCTGGTCCTGCTCGGGCTGGGCTGGTCGTGCGGGCTGGTCGCCGGGTCGGCACTGCTCAGCGAGTCGGTGCCGGTGGAGCGCCGGCCCGCCGTCCAGGGCCTGTCGGACCTGCTGATGAACGTCTGCGGCGCCACCGGAACGGTCGTGGCCGGCGCGATCGTGGGCGGGCTGTCGTACGGGATGCTCGGCCTGGTGGTGGGCGTGATGGTGACGCTGGCGGCGCTGTGGCTGGCCGTCGCCCACGCCCGGACGCGCCGCGGCGAGCCGGTGCCGGCCGTCCACGGCCGCGGCCGCTGAGTCCCTGCAGGACGGCGCGGGAGGAGCCCGCCACTCAGGGAGACACCCGGTGGGTCACTTGGCGTCGGCGTAGGACGTGACCGCCACCGCCTCCATCGGGAAGCGCACCGGCGTGCGGCCGAACACCAGCCGCGTCGCCTCCGCCGCCGCCGCGGCCACCGCGTCGATCACCTCTTGGGCCTGCTCCAGGGGGCAGTGCACCATCACCTCGTCGTGCTGGAAGAACACCAGCCTGGCCGGGTCCGGCAGCAGCCCGCGCAGCACCGCCATGAGCGCGAGCGCCCACTCGGCGGCCGTGGCCTGGACCACGAAGTTGCGGGTGAACCGGCCGCGGTCGCGCGTGGCCCGGCCGCCCTCGGGGCCCGAGACGAGCCCGCGCCAGCGCTCCGACGGGGGCGGGCAGGTGCGGCCCAGCCAGGAGCGCACCAGCCGCCCCTCCTCGCCCGCCTTGGCGGCGTCCTCGACGAACTGGTAGGCGTGGGGGAAGCGCTGGCGCATCATGGCGAGCAGCTTGGGGGCGTCGCCGCTGGTGCCGCCGTACATCGCGGACAGCATCGCGATCTTGGCGTGGCCGCGGTCACCGCCGAACGCCTGGGCCAGCGCGGAGTACAGGTCGATCTCGCCCGCCGCCCTGGCGAGCCCCACGTCGCCGGCCATCGCGGCGAGCACCCGCGGCTCCAGCTGGGCGGCGTCGGCCACGACCAGGGTCCACCCCTCGTCGGCCACGACCACCCGCCGCATCACCTTGGGGATCTGCAGCGCCCCGCCGCCCGAGGTGGCCCACCGCCCGGACACCACGCCGCCCACCACGTACTCGGCACGGAACCGCCCGTCGCGCACCCACTGGTCGGCCCACGTCCAGCCGTGGAAGCTGTGCAGGCGGGCCAGCTCCTTGTAGGCGAGCAGCGGCGCGACGGCGGGATGGTCGACCTGCTTGAGCTCCCAGGAGCGGGTGCTCTTCAGCGCCACGCCCGCCCCCTTGAACGCCTTGACCAGCTGCTGCACCGAGTCGGGGTTGACCGGGTGGCCGAACGCCGCCGACACCTCGTCGGCCAGCGTCTGGAGCCGGGCGGGCCGCATCCCGTGGACGGGTCTCGGCCCGAGCAGGTCGGTCAGCAGCGCGTCGTGCACGTCGCGCCGCCACGGCATGCCGTCGTGGCCCATCTCCGCGGCGATGAGCGCGCCCGCCGACTCGGCGGCGACCAGCAGCCTGAAGCGGCCGGGGTCGGGCAGCGCCTCGATGCGGCGCAGCTGGTCGGCCAGCACCTCGGCGAGGGCGTCGGCGCCCAGCGGCTCGGGCGCGAACAGGGTGTCGGGCTCGCTCGGCCGCTCCTCGGGCACCGGAAGACCGTGCAGGCGGGCGTGGGCGGCGCGGGCGGAGCGCGGCTCGCCGTGGCGCCCCTCGAAGCCCAGCAGCAGCCCCTCGGTGAGGGCGAGGTCGTGGCAGCGGGAGACGCGCACGCCGGCGCGCAGCAGCGGCGGGTAGTCCTCCCGGGCGTCGGCCCACACCCAGCGGGGCCGCTCCCCCTCCAGCTCCCGCACGGTCCCCGCGAGATCACCGGAGGAGCCCGGCCGATCGGAAGACCCCACGGGGAGCACCGTCTCCCCCGCAACCACCACGTACACGCCCCCAGCGTGCCAGGCGCCTACGACAAGCAGAACGCCCGGCCATGGTCAAAAGAGTGCCGCCTGGCGCAGATGAAGCCTGACCCGCCCGTTCGGTCCGCTGATGCGCCTGCTGGGGCCCAGGGTCCGGAGTCATCGAACACCCGTACATTCAGCGCGCGCTCATGGCACCTTTGACCTCGTGCAGCTTCGTTACCGGTACCGGATCTACCCGAGCGCCGCTCAGCGCACCGCGCTGGCCAGGGCATTCGGGTGCGCGCGAACGGTGTTCAACGACGGGCTGCGCGTCCGGAGCGAAGCACACGCGGGCGGCTTGCCATACATCTCGGACGGAGACCTGTCGAAGCAGATCATCACACAGGCCAAAAGGAGGCCGGAGCGGGCGTGGCTTGGCGAGGTGTCGGCGGTGGTGCTCCAGCAGGCGCTGGCAGACCTCAACTGCGCCTATCGCAACTTCTTCTCCTCAATTACTGGCCGCCGCAAGGGGCCGAAGGTCTCGCCTCCCCGGTTGCGTTCGCGAAAGGACAGCCGCCAGACGATCCGCTTCACCAGGAACGCCCCCTTCCGTATCACGGCGAGCGGGAAACTGCGCCTGCCCAAGATCGGGGATATGGATGTCCGCTGGTCGCGGTCTCTGCCCTCGGCGCCGTCAAGTGTCACGGTGATCAAAGACGCGGCAGGACGATATTTCGCCTCGTTCGTGGTGACGACGACGGACACGCCGCTGTCGGAGTCGCCCCGCGAAGTCGGCATCGACCTGGGCTTGACTCATTTCGCGGTGCTCTCGGACGGCCGCAAGATCGCTAATCCGCGATTCCTGCGCCACGCTGAGCGCCGGCTGAGCAAGGCGCGGAGAGCACTCTCGCGCAAGACGCGAGGGTCGGCGAACAGGAGAAAAGCAGTCACCAAGGTCGCGCGTGCCCATGTGCGGGTGGCCGACGCTCGCCGCGACTGGGCGCATAAGCTCTCCACGCAGATCATCCGCGACAACCAAGCGGTCTACGTGGAGAACCTGTGCGTGTCCGGCCTGGGACGCACCAAGCTGGCGAAAAGCGTTCATGACGCTGGATGGTCGCTTTTCACGGCGATGCTCGCCTACAAGGCAGAACGATACGGGCGGCACTTCGCCAAGATCGACCGCTGGTGGCCCTCATCGAAGCTGTGTGGGGTCTGCGGGGCTCTGACCAAGTCCCTGCCCCTCAACGTCCGGTCTTGGAAATGCCCATGTGGGGCCGTCCATGACCGCGACGTCAATGCGGCGAAGAACATCCTGGCCGCCGGACGGGCGGACAGATCAAACGCCTGTGGAGACCGGGTGAGACCACCGCTCGCGGAGGCACTGGTCGATGAAACAGGAAGCCTTCGGGGTGCCTCACCAACGGCACGGACGAAAGTCCCCGCACTTCCGTGCGGGGAGCACGTCAAGACAAAGCGATCCGCACCTCGTCCTCCAGGGGTGGCTCCAGTTCCTGGTCCAGGCAGCCGGTGGCGGCGAAGCAGCGGAGGGTGAGCGTGTCCGGCGTGACCGACATGTGCAGGAACTGCTTGAAGAACGGGGGCGTGTCCCAGTCGGACAGCTCCGACAGGTAGCGGTGGAAGACCCGGCCGACCGGCAGCCGCAGCGGCCACGGCCAGGACCCGAGCAGCCGCGCCGCCCACTTGACGCGCGGCGTGATCCGCACCGGCGACTCGATGGGCCGCACCGGGGTGTTGCCGATGCGCTCGGACATGACGCAGGCCGCCTCGGCCGGCGTGAGGTAGAGCCACTTCATGCGCAGCCGCCTGGCGTAGAGCTGGCTGTAGAACGACAGGGAGTCGCCGCGCAGCGGGTAGCACTTGAAGTCGTCCTCGTGGACGGCGGCGACGTCCACCCGGCCGATGGTGTGGGTGGCGTGCATGAACGCGCCCCCGCCGCCGGACACGACGTACTGGATGACCCGGTCGCCCACCCGGACGGGGTAGCGCTGGTAGTTGTGCACGTCGCCGCCGATGGCGGCCACGTAGCGGTGGCGGGGGTCGCGGACGATGTCGTCGATCGTGCCGCCGTCCTCCAGCGGTGAGGGTTTGTACTCGTTACGGGTGTAGATCGGCTTGCCGGTGACGAGGATCTTGGGCCGGGGGTCCAGGGACACCTCGCGTAACCAGGCGGTCTGCCGCCGGTCGATGGCGCCCCTGATGCCGGTGTCGACGCCGACGACGAGCAGGCTCTCGCTCTCGATCGCCCAGTACGGGCCGGGCTGGGCGGCCGGGCCGGCGGCCTGCTGGGAGGGGCGCGAGCGCAGCTTGCGGGCCTCGGCCAGGCGGGACTCGTCGATGGTCTCGGGCCTGCGCCAGAGGAGCCCGCGCAGCCCTCCGCCGGCCGGGCCGGGCTTGAGCGGCGGCGCGTCGCAGAAGACCCGCATGAAGCCGCCGAGCCCGTCGTACCAGTCGTGGTTGCCGGGGATCGCGTAGATGGGGGCGTCGTAGTCCTGGTACGGGCGGAAGAACTTGTCCCTGTACTCGTTGCCCGATCCGGCCGGGTAGATGACGTCGCTGGCCACCACCGCGAACGACGTCCCCTGCCCCATCCGCAGCAGGCCGGGCACGACCGCGTACTGCGAGGCGTCGCCCTCGCCGGTGTCGCCGAGCAGGATGAAGTCGAAGGTGGGGCCCAGGCCGGGGCGGACGCGGAAGCCGGGGTCGGCGCCCTGGTCGAGCCGGCCGGTGACCCAGCGCTCCCGGATCTCGGGCGACGGATCGCCGAACAGTCCGGCCAGGATCTCGTTGCGCGAGCGCCACAGTGTGCGCGGGTCCAGCCAGGTGAAGCCCTTCCGCTTGGGCCGCAGCCGGTCGAACGTGCCGATCCGGGAACAGGCCCAGCCTGCCCCTTCTTCGGACACCCGGGACGAGAGCTGCTTTCCGCGTTCGGCCGCCGCTTCCACCATGACCATATCTTTACCGTGATCTTTCCGGCGCGCATCCCGAACGCTCCGTGCCGCTCTCGACACGGAAGGTTCCCATGTGTAGCCTCACGCCCCAAGCAAGCGGTTGTCGGCCGCGGGAGGGGCTGCCATGGCCCGGAACGGTCCGGACGATACGACCCGGCGGGACACCTCGGAGGTGGCCGCCGTCGAAGGGCTGCTGGCGTTGGCGCACATGCGGTGGCGGTGGAGCCGGGGGCGGGTCCGCTGTGTCGTGGAGGCGGTCATGCGCAGCCGCGCGCTGGCCGCCGCGGACCCGGCCGCGCACACGGCGCTGCTGGTCCGCTCGCTGCGTTCGGCGGCCCGGGTGATGCTCGGGCGCGGGCGGCCCGGGGAGGCGCTGCCGTACGCGCTGGAGGCCGCCGCGCTGGCCCGCTCGCTGGGCGGCCCGGCGCTGGTGATGTGCCTGGGGACCCTGACGGAGACGTACGAGGCGCTGCACCGGTACGGCGAGGCCGCGGCCACGGCGCGGGAGGCCGAGGCCGCCATCGACCCGCCCCCCTGAGCCCGCCCGCTCCCCCGCGAGACGCCCGCCGGAAGGCCGGTCAGGGCACCAGCGCGCCGGGGTTGAGCACTCCCTCCGGGTCCAGCCGCGCCTTGACGGCCCGCAGCACCTCGACGCCCACCGGCCCCAGCTCCCGCGTGTACGCCTCCAGGTGGTCGCGGCCGACGCCGTGGTGGTGCGACACGGTCCCGCCCGCCCCGGCGATCGCCTCCAGGGTGGCCCGCTTGGCCGTGGCCCACTGCTCCACCGGGTCGCCGTGCTGGGCGGTCACCACGGTGAAGTACAGCGACGCGCCGGTCTCGTACACGTGGGAGATGTGGCACATCACCAGCGGCGACCCGAGCGCGCCGAGCAGCGCCAGCCGCACCGCGTCGTACAGGCGGGGCAGCCCCGACCAGAAGCAGGCCGTCTCCAGCGTCTCCACGGTCGCGCCGGCGGCCAGCAGCGAGTCACGCAGGTACGGCGCCGAGTACCGGCCCCGCTCCCACGCCTGCCCCGGCTCCTCGCCGAGGGGCTCGCCGCCGTGCCGCGCGAGCACCGCCCCCGCCCCCGCCCGGACGGCGGCCACGGACGCGCCCTCGTAGCCGGCGATCACCAGGCAGCCCGGCCCGCCTCCGCCCAGCGCGTCCGGCCGGGCCAGGCCGACCATGGTCTCGGTCTCGTCCGACAGCCGCAGCACCGTGGGCAGCGGCCCGTCCTGGGCGAGCGCGCGCAGCGCGGCGGCGCCCTCACGGAACGACGGGAAGCGCCAGCCCTCGTAGACCTTCTCGGCGGGCGCGGGCCGTACCCGCAGGCGCAGCGAGGTGATGACGCCGAACGCGCCCTCGGAGCCGAGGACGAGCTGCCGCAGGTCCGGCCCCGCCGCGGAGCGGGGCGCCCGGCCGAGCTCCAGTGTGCCGACGGGGGTGGCCACGGTCAGCCCGGCCACCATGTCGTCGAAGCGGCCGTATCCGGCGGACGCCTGCCCGCTGGACCGGGCCGCCGCGAAGCCGCCGAGCGTGGCGTACTCGAACGACTGGGGGAAGTGGCCGAGCGTCATGCCGTGCGCGGCGAGCAGCCGCTCGGCCTCCGGCGCCCGCAGCCCGGGCTCCAGCTCGGCCACCCGCGACTCCAGGTCGAGGCCCACGAGCCGGTCCAGCCGCCCCAGGTCCAGCGCCACCACGCCCGCGAACGCCGCCCGCCCGCCGGCCCCGTTCCCGGGCGGGCCGGCTTCCGCGGTCGTGGGCCGGCCGGCTTCCGCGGTCGTGGGCCGGCCGGCTTCCGCGGTCGTGGGCCGGTCGGCTTCCGTGGTCGTGGGCCGGTCGGCGGCGAGACCGCCCACGACCGAGGTGCCGCCGCCGAAGGGGACGACGGCGACGCGCTCGCGCGAGCACAGCTCCAGCAGTTCGGCCACCTCGGTGTGCGAGCCGGGCAGCACGACGGCGTCGGGCGCGTCGAGGGCGTCGCCGGCGCGCATGCGCAGCAGGTCGGGCGTCGACTTGCCGCGCGTGTGCCGGACCCGCTCCTCGGGGGAGGTGTGGACGTGCGCGGCGCCGGTGATCCCGGCCAGCGCCTCCAGCAGGCGGCCGTCGAGGGCGACGCCGGGCAGCCGCACCGACTCCAGCGGCACGGCCGGGGCGGCGGGCCCGCGCACGCCGAGCAGGTCGCGCAGCAGCTCGCGGACCGGGCCGGGAAGCTCGCGGGCGCGGGCGGGGTCGCCCCAGCCGGACCAGAGCATGGGTTCAGCGGACATGTCTACACTGTGACACATGACGTTGATCCGTCACAATGACGGCGTTCTGGACGCGGCGCATGACTGCGTGCTGGCCTACGGGGTACGGCGCACCACGCTCACCGACGTCGCCCGCCGGGCCGGCGTCTCGCGCATGACGCTCTACCGGCGCTGGCCGGACGTGCGGTCGCTGGTGGCCGACCTGATGACGCGCGAGTGGCTGCGGGCGGTGGAGGACCTGGACCTGTCCGACCCGGTGGCGGCCGTGGTGGAGGGGGTGCGGCGGCTGCGCGCCCACCCGCTCTGGGTCAAGATCGTCGAGGCCGACCCCGAGCTGCTCCTGCCGTACCTGCTGCAGCGCAGGGGGGCCACCCACGACGCCGTCCTCGCCGTGCTCGAACGCGTCACCGGCGACCCGCGCGCGGCGCGGGCGGTCCTGCTGGTCGCCCAGTCGTTCCTGATCTCCGCGCCCGCCATGACCGGCCCCGGCCCCGAAGGGGCGGACAGTGACACTGTGACCCTGGACGACCTCGACGCCGAGCTCGCGACCCTGCTGGAGGGATACCTTGGACAGCTCGCTCAACGCCCGTAGGAGAAGCCGGGAGCTGGCGCGGACCGCCGGGGAGACGGTGGACGTGCTCGTGGTGGGGCTCGGCGCCACGGGCGCGGGCGCGGCCCTGGACGCCGCCTCCCGGGGCCTGACGGTGGCGGCGGCCGACGCGCACGACCTGGCGTTCGGGACGTCCCGGTGGAGCTCCAAGCTGGTCCACGGCGGGCTGCGCTACCTGGCGAGGGGCGAGGTGGGCATCGCCTACGAGAGCGCCGTGGAGCGCGGCGTCCTGCTGCTGCACACGGCGCCGCACCTGGTGCGCGCGCACCCGTACGTGCTGCCCCTGACCCGCGACGTCTCGCGGGCCCGGGAGGCGGCCGTGATGGCGGGCTACCGGCTCGGCGACGGGCTGCGGACCGCCGCCCGCACGCCCCGGCCGCTGCTGCCCGGCCCGTCGCGCCTGGACGCGCGGCGGACGCGCCGGCTCGCGCCGTTCCTGCGCCCGCAGGGCCTGCGCGGCGGGCTGCTGTCGTGGGACGGGCGGCTGCTCGACGACGCCCGCCTGGTGGTGGCCCTCGCGCGCACGGCCGCCGCGCACGGCGCCCGGATCCTGACCCGCTGCCGCGTCCTGGAGCTGACGGGCCGCGGAGCGCGGGCGCGGGACGAGCTGACCGGCGAGGAGTTCGAGATCCGCGCCAGGGCCGTGATCAACGCGACGGGCGTGTGGGCGGGCGGGCTGGACCCGCGCGTGCGGCTGCGGCCGTCGCGGGGGACGCATCTGGTGTTCGCGCCGGGGACGCTGCCGGGGCTCACGGCGGGGCTGCACCTGCCGGTCCCGGGCGCCGGCAACCGGTTCGCGCTGCTGCTCCCCCAGCCCGACGGGCGCGCGTACCTGGGGCTCACGGACGAGCCCGTGGACGGCCCCGTTCCGGACGTGCCGGAGGCGCCAGAGGAGGACGTCACGACGCTGCTCGGTCTCCTCAACGCGGTTCTGGACGTCCGGCTGCCCCGGGAGGCCGTGGCGGGCGCCTACGCGGGCCTCAGGCCGCTCCTGGCGGGCGAAGGCGGCACGGCCGACCTGTCGCGCCGGCACGCCGTGCTGGGGGGCGAGAGGGGCAGGAGAGGCTGGCGTGGCGACGCGGTGGTCACCGTCGTGGGCGGCAAGCTGACCACGTACCGCCGGATGGCCGAGGACGCCGTGGACCGGGCGGTGTCCGTCGCGGGGCTGGACGCGGGGCCCTGCCGCACGGCCCGCCTGCCGCTCGTGGGCGCGAACCCGGCGGCGGGCACACCGGCCGCGCCGGGCACGGCGGGCGGACCCGGGCGCGCAGACGCGGACCGGGGCGCGGGCCAGGACCCGGAACAGCTTCCGGCGCGGCTGGTGGAGCGCTACGGCGGCGAGGCGGCGGCCGTGCTGCCGTACGCCCGCGCCCACCCGGAGGAGGTCGGGCCGGGCGTCACGGCGGGCGAGCTGCTCTGGTCGGCGCTGCACGAGGGCGCCCTCGACGAGGGGGACCTGCTGGACCGGCGCACCCGCATCGGCCTGGTCCCGGCCGACCGTGCCGCCGCCCTGCCCGCCGCCCGCGCCATGCTGGCCCGCGCCGCCGCCACCCTGGAGGCCGCCGGGGACGCCACCGGGGCGCCGGACACCCCGTGACCGCCCGCAGCCTCCCCGGGGATGGCCCGACACGAGCGGGGCGACACGTCGGGCGGATCCCCCACATCCGGCGAGCCTTACCGTTAGGTTAGTCTTACCTAATCTCATGCAGGCTCGCAGAGGGGGAGCGTTGGCCAGGGGCTGCGAACATCCGGACGGATGCCACAGCGGAGCGGTGCCCACCTGGGCCAGCGCCACCGTGGGGGCCCGGTTGTGGCTGCTCGTCGAGTACTCCGGCCCGTGGCCCTCCCACCTGGAGAGCCTCGACCTCCCGGACGACGTCGCCCGGCTCGTCGAACGGGCCCTGGAGCGCGGCGTCAGGCCCCAGCTGATCCGGCGCCCGGGGCGGCGGACCCGATCGGCGGGGCAAGGGATGCGTGTGCTAGTCGCCTACGGCGCGGGCCCGCAACCGTGGCTGGCCTCGGGCGTCGTCGCAGGTCCTGACGATCTTGACCTCGACGCGCTGGTGGCCGGAGTGGTCCCGGAGTCCTGCATACTTGAGGACGAGCCGGTATTTCTGGTCTGCACGCACGCCAAGCGCAATGCGTGTTGCGCCCGCATTGGACTACCCCTCGCTCGTGACCTGGCCACCAGGTGGCCGGACAGAGTATGGGAAACGTCACACGTTGGCGGCGATCGTTACGCCGCCAACCTCGTGTGCTTGCCACACGGAATTTTCTACGGCAGCATGTCTCAGGCTGCTGCGATCGCAGCGGCTAACGCGTACCGGTCGGGCGAGATCATTCTCGACCGCTACCGGGGACGCGCAGGCATCCCTGAGCCATTGCAAGCCGTCGAGCACTTCGCCCGAGCCCATACGGGAGAGTGCTCTGTCGGCGCAGTGGCCGTGGAATCCTCCAGGTCGGACGGCGACGTCACCGAGGCCCTCGTGAGCTGCGGCGACGTCCGGTTCCGGGTTGTGGTCAAGCCCTCGGCGTTCCGAGCGCCGTGTGGCACGGCTTGCGCCGACACGATCACCACCTACCGGCTGGTTTCGCTGGACAGGCTCTCGCCTGTGCGGTATGCCACGCCGGCGCTTACCTGACTCATGGGAACATCACGGCCCCTCCTTGCGTTGGAACAGTGACGCCGAAAGCGTCCAATGCGGCTCAATTACCGAAATACCTCTCACGAAGGTGGTTTTCTCATGTCTCAGGTACGTCGGCAGCTCGCCCGCCCGCGCCCCAGCTGGGGTTGGCAGGATGATGCCGCGTGCCGGGGTGAGGACCTCGTGCTCTTCTTCGGCCCCGACGGAGAGCGCCAGCCCGAGCGTGACGTACGTGAGCGGAAGGCCAAGGCGATCTGCGCGCAGTGCCCCGTCCGCAACGAGTGCCTGGACTACGCGCTCTCGCGCCCGGAGAAGTACGGCACGTGGGGCGGCCTCAACGAGGACGAGCGCGCCTCCGAGCGTCGCCGTCGCATGCGCCGCGCCGCCAGCGCCGGCATCTCCGCCGCCTGACCCGCCCGGCAGTCACGAGCACCGTGTGATCCCGCAGTTGTCCCGATGAACCGGGGCCAGGCCCGCCAGGTCCAGGCCCCGGCGAACCCGGTCGGGACAACTGCATGATCAGGCGCGAATCTCAACCCGAGCACGCGAAAGAGCCCGGCGCCTTCCCTCGGCGCCGGGCTCTCGTCATTGGTCGATCCCCGTTCGAGCAGATCAGACGATCAGGTCGTCGAACTCCCCGTCCTTGGCCCCCAGGACGAACGCGGTGATCTCGGCGCGCGTGTAGACGAGCGCGGGATCGTCGGGAAAGCGCGAGTTGCGCATCGCGATCTCCCCCGTGGGCAGGGTGGCCACCTCGACGCAGTTGCCGTTGGGGTTGCTCCGCCTGCTCTTCCGCCACACGACGGGGAGGTGGCCGGCGGGCGTTCCGTTGCGGAACCCATGCATGGAAGAAGCTCCTCGCTTGCAAATGCACGTGCATCCGTGCTTTGCGAGCAGAGATTACGGCAGCGCGAGACCGGCCATACCCCTGATGGCCAAATTTCCCCCTATGGGGTGGGTCACAGGCGCGCGGTCACAGCGACGAGCGCAGTCCCTCCAGGAACTTCCTGGTCCGGGCCGGGGACTCCGCCTGGATGCTCAGCCGGTCCATCACCCGCATGTAGTGCTCGGCCTCGGCGGGCTTGTCGAGGTAGAGGGCGCTGGTGAGCTGCTCCATGTAGACGACGTCGGGCAGGTCCCGCTCGGGGAAGCGCAGGATGCTGAACGGCCCGCCGGCCGCCGCGTGACCGCCCCGCTCGAACGGCATCACCTGCACGGTCACGTTGCGCAGGTCGGTCATCGCCAGCAGGTGGTCGATCTGCTCGCGCATGATTTCGGGGCCACCGAGCGTGCGCCGCACGACCGCCTCGTCGATCACCGCCCACAGCGTGACCGCGTCCTCGCCCGTCAGTCTCCGCTGCCGCGTGGTGCGCAGGCGCACCCGCCGCTCGATCTCGTCCTCCGGCGCGACGTCGTGGACGAGCCTGATGACCGCGCGGGCGTAGCCGGGGGCCTGGAGCAGGCCGGGCACGAACTGGTTCTCGTACGTCCTGATGACCGAGGCCGCGCCTTCGAGACCGATGTACACCTCGAACCAGGCGGGCAGCAGGTCGCCGTACTTGTGCCACCAGCCCTGGGCGTTGGCCTGCCGGGCGAGGCTCAGCAGCGGGGCGCGCTCGGCCTCCTCGGTGACCCCGTACAGGGTGAGCAGGTCGGCCACGTCGCGTGCCTTGAAGCTGACCTGCCCCAGCTCCAGCCGGCTGATCTTGGCGTGCGAGGCGCGAATCGCGTATCCGGCGGCCTCCCGCGAGATACCCTTCTCCGTGCGGAGCCTGCGCAGCTGGCTGCCCAGCAGAATCCGCAGGACCGTCGGGCTTCCCGGCGTGAAGCCGAGGACGCTCCCTTCCGCGCTTGGTGCGCTCACGCCACCGCTCCTAGATCATCTGCACGTGCAAATGCGATTTGCATCCGTAAACGGCGAAAAGTCTTGCATCGGAAAGCGCATGCCGTAAAGATGGCTGTGGATCATTTAACAGACCGTGCTTCGGGGGCCACGATGACGACTTTCGACGCTCGGCCGCAAGCCCCCGTCATAGGTGCCCGGCCGCCGGAATGGCTGTCCTCCGTCCTGCTGGGCGGACGGCCCACTCCCCGCGACGCGATCTTCCCCTTCCACGGGCTGATGGAGCCCGCGTGCGTGTCCTCCGCCCGGCGCTTCGTCGACCACACGCTGGCCGCCTGGGGGTCGGACTGCGTGGCCTTCGAGGCGCAGCTCGTGGTGTCCGAGCTGGTGACCAACGCCATGCGGCACGGCGGCGGCATCGACGAGCTCCGCCTGCTCGGCTACGGCACCGAGGTGGCGTGCGTGGTCACCGACCGCTGCCTGGCCGCGCCGGTGGCCGCCTCCCCCGACCTGTTCGCCGAGTTCGGGCGCGGGCTGCGGCTGGTCGAGGCGATCTCCACCACGTGGGGCTGGGTCGTCTCCAGCGCCCGCCGCAAGCTCGTCTGGGCCGTCCTCGCCGCCTGACTCGCCGGGCTACGGGTTCGGCTCTCCCCTCCCCCTCGCCAGCAGCTCCAGGACGTCGGCGTCGCTGAGCTGGTCGAAGTGGACGTACCACTGGCCGACCGCGCGGAAGTCGGCGGGCGTCTCGAGCACCACCACGTCGTAGGCCTCCCCGCGCAGCGCCCGCACCGTCTCGCGGGCCCCGACCGGCACCGCCAGCGTCACCCTGGCCGGCCCCGCGCGGTCCACGGCCCGCAGCGCCGCCCGCGCCGTGCCGCCGGTCGCCAGGCCGTCGTCCACCACGACCACCTCGCGGCCCGCCAGCACGGGCAGCGGCCGCTCGCCCCGGTAGACCCGTACCCGGCGGGCCAGCTCCCGCCGCTCCTGCTCGACCACGGCCGCCACGGACGACGGCCGCAGCCCGAGCCGCGTGAGCAGCGGCAGGTCCAGCACCGGCTCGCCGCCCTCGGCTATCGCGCCGACGCCCAGCTCCGGCATCGGCGGGTAGCCGATCTTGCGGGTGACGAGCACGTCGAGCACGCCGCCCAGCCGCCGCGCGACGGGCAGCGCCACGGCGACGCCTCCCCGGGGCAGGGCCAGGACCACGGGGTCGCGGAGGTGGAGCAGCCGCCCGGCCAGCAGCTCACCGGCCTCGGCCCGGTCGGCGAACACATCCATGCCCTGGTCCTACCCGCCCCGCCCCGCTCCCCCGCCCTATCGCCATGACGGGTCGTCAGGCGACGCCGAGGACGAGGCAGGCGACGGCCAGCCCCAGATATCCGGCGGGGACCGCGATCGGGCCGTACACGCGGATGCGGACGTGCGCGACGACGGCGCCCGTGAAGAACAGGACGAGCCCGGCCGCCGCGGCGACGCCGACGAGCGGGACGCCCAGGAGCCCGAGCGACAGCCCGGCCGCCCCTGCGGCCTTGAGCGCCCCGAGCATCGGGATCCAGGAGTGCGGGACGCCCAGCGCGGCCGAGTTGGCGAGGACGAACCCCGCCCGCGCGAAGTCGGCGATCGCCGCCCAGGCGTTGACCGCGATCGTGAGGACGGTGACGACGACGTACGCAAAGGACATGGAGCTCGGCTTCCTACGGGAACGGACGTCGGGCGGCCGCCGCCGCTCGCTGGCTCGCCCAGCCTCGCCGAGCCCTCTCCCGGCCGTCCAATACCGGCGTCTATAACCTGGCGGCATGGACGTCGACACCCGGTTGTTGCGGTACTTCGCCGCCGTGGCGGAGGAAGGCAGCCTCACCCGCGCCGCGGAGCGGCTGTACGTGTCCCAGCCGGCGCTGACCCGGCAGATCAGGCAGCTGGAGACCCAGCTCGGAGTGCGGCTGTTCGCGCGCTCCCGGTCCGGCATGGAGCTGACCGATCCGGGCCGGACCCTGGCCGGGCGGGTGCCCGCTCTGCTGTCCGGGTGGGACGACGCGCTGCGGGAGACCAGGGCCACGTCCGCCCGGGCCGCCCGCCTGCTGCGGATCGGCTTCCTGGCCAGCGCCGCGAACGAGATCACCCAGAGCATCGTCGCGGACTTCGCCCGCCGCCGGCCCGGCTGGAAGGCCGACATGCGGCAGGCGACGTGGTCGGACCCGACGGCCGGGCTCGCCGGGGGCGACGTCGAGGCCGCCCTGCTGCGGCTGCCGTTCCCCGGCCAGGACACTCTGCGCGTGGAGGTGCTGTTCTCCGAGCCCCGCTGGGTCGCGCTGCCCTCGGACCATCCGCTGGCCGCGCGTGAGCGGATCGCCTTCCGGGACCTGTGGGAGGAGCCGTTCGTGGCGGCCCCGTCCGAGACGGGCGGGTGGCGGGACTACTGGCTGGGCGCCGACGAACGCGAGGGCCGCCCCGTCCGCGTCGGCGCGGTCACCGACCAGCCCGACGAGTGGCTCAGCGCCATCGCCAACGGCTACGGCGTCGCCCTGGCCCCCGAGTCCGCCAGCCGGTTCTACACCCGCCCGGGTGTCACGTACCGGCCAGTCACCGGTGTCGCGCCGAGCGGGGTGGGCGTCGCGTGGACTCCCGCCGGCGACGCCGATCCCGTCGTCCGGGACTTCGTCCGCGCCTGCCTGGACAACAGGCCGCCCAGGCAGGACGGCGAGGTCACCGCCTGATCGCGGCCGTCAGGGACGGGCGCGCCCGGAGCGGCGCATCTCCTTGTGGATGATCTTCCACCGGTTCTGCTGCTCCTTGCGGAGCCGGGCGTCGGTGCGGCCCGCCATCCAGGCCGCCTCCCGCTGGAGCTTGCGCCAGCTGGTCAGCCGCCGCTCCGGCAGGTCGCCGCTCTCGACGGCAGCCGTCACCGCGCAGCCCGGCTCCGCCTCGTGCCCGCAGTCGCCGAACCGGCACTGCTGTGCCAACTCGTCGATGTCCGAGAACACCAGGTCGACGCCCTCGTTCATGTCGTACAGGCCGACCCGCCGGATGCCGGGCGTGTCGATGACGAGGCCGCCCCCGGGCAGCGGGATCAGCTCCCGGTGGACCGTCGTGTGACGGCCCCGCCCGTCGCCGGCGCGGACGAGCTGCGTCTCCATGACGCCGTCGCCGGCGAGCGCGTTGACCAGCGTGGACTTGCCGGCGCCGGACGGGCCGAGCACGACGGCGGTACGCGAGCCCTCCAGGTACGCGCGCACCAGGTCGACGCCCTCCCCGCGCAGCGAGGAGACGGCGTGCACGTCGACGCCCGGCGCGGCGGCGTGCACGTCGGCGAGCAGGTCGTCGAGGCCCTGGTCGAACAGGTCGGCCTTGGTGACGAGCACCACGGGCGTGCCCCCCGACTCCCAGGCCAGCGCGACGAGCCGCTCGATGCGGCCGAGGTCGGCGAAGTCGGTGGAGTGCATGGACGGCTCGGCGACGAACACGATGTCCACGTTGGCGGCCAGCACCTGGCCCTGGCCGTCGCCGGACAGGCCGCCCCGCGAGTCGCGGCTGACGCCGCCGCGCACGAACGCCGTGGTGCGCGGCAGCACGGCGTCCAGCTCGTAGCGGCCCTCGGGCAGGGCGCGGAGCGCGGCCCAGTCGCCGACGCACGGCAGCGCGACGGGGTCCTCGGCCGAGGCCCGGCGCACCCGCGCGGAGTAGCGGGCGTGGTGCTGGCCGTCCACGGTGATCACCTCGGCGGCGCCGCGGTCCACGCGGGAGACCCGCCCGGGGACGGCGCCGGAAGGAAGCTCGGCGGCGCGGGACGCGGTCCAGCCGAGCAGGGAAAGGTCGAACGACAACGCAGTGATTCCTCTGCTGAGAAGGGAGACCGGGTGGCTCAGGCAGGCACCCGGAGGTGAACGGCACGCAGGCGGAACAGGACAATCCGCATGGTCTCCACCTCCTGTCTCGCACTCTTCTCGCGCCACGGCCGCGCTCTCGCGCTCCGTGGGATCACTCCATGGTCACCGCGGCGCGCGGCGACGGCGACGCCCCGGTGCCGGGCCGTCGCGCAGACTCTACGCAGCCCGCCACGAAGGACGCAATCCCATTTTTCTCGGCGTGTCGTTGAACCCTGCCCGGAGCCCTGGCCGTACTTCCTGCCGACGACTCGAGAAAGGGGAATGATGCGGACCAGCACGTATCCCCCACCCTCGGCCGAGGGGGCCGGCCTCATGGGCAAGCCGCGGTTGAGCCAATGGATCAGGCGCGTCCGGCCCGATGACGACCTGGTCGTCTCGGCTCTCTATCGGGAGTACCACGGGCCGCTCCTGGCGTTCGTGGTACGGCTGACGGCGGGCGACCGGCAGTGGGCAGAGGACGTCGTACAGGAGACCATGATCCGCGCCTGGCGGAGCGCGGAGCGGCTGGATCCGGCGTCGGTCTCGTTGATGCCCTGGCTCGCGACCGTGGCCCGACGTATCGTCATCGATGACCGGCGGCGCAGGGACGCCCGCCCCCAGGAGTCGGGCGACGGGCCGCTGGAGAGCGTGCCCGTGCCCGACGAGATGGAGGGACTGCTGCACCAGGTGCTCGTGTCAGACGCGCTGAGGGCGCTGTCGCCGGCGCACCGCGAGATCCTCAATGAGACGATCCTGCGGGACCGGTCGGTGAACGACGCCGCCGAGGCCCTCGGGATCCCCGTGGGCACGGTGAAGTCCCGGGTGTACTACGCCGTACGCGCCCTGCGCGTCGCACTGGAGGAGAGGGGGGTGACGGCGTGACGTCGCAGGTGGAGCACACCGATGTGGGCGCCTACGCCCTCGGCCTGCTGGACGACGACGACAAGGCCGCCTTCGAGGAGCACCTGGCCACCTGCCCGCCGTGCGCGGCAGAGCTCGCCGACCTGTCGGGGGTGGCGGGCGCGCTCGTCGGCATCGGCCCGCTGGACGACCTCGGCCCGCCGCCGTCGCGCGGCGAGGCCGAGGTCGTCGATCTGATGCGGCGCAAGCGGACGGCCGACCGCCGTGCGCGCAGGGGCACGATCGTGATCGGACTGGCCGCCGCGGTGACGCTGGTCGCCGGCGGCCTGACCGTCGGCACCCAGCTCGGCGACTCGGGCGCCGTGCCGCCGCCCGCGGCGGCCGGGCACCACGACCATCTGGGTCCGGCGGAGCAGTTCTACGCCGACGGCACCCCCGTGGCCGGCACCGGCGCCCGCGGCGTCACCGGCGGCCTGGTGATCGAGTCGAAGGCGTGGGGCACCCACGCGGCGCTCAAGCTGTCGGGCGTGAAGGGCCCGCTGGAGTGCGAGCTGGTGTCGGTGTCGAAGTCCGGGGAGCGGCGGGTCATGACGGGATGGGCGGTTCCAGCCGCCGGTTACGGGGTCCCGGGGCAGCCGGATCCGCTCTACATGCACGGCGGCAGTCCGTACCCCCTGGAACAGATCGACCATTTCGAGGTGGTCACCACGAAGGGCGAGAAACTGCTCACCGTGAACGTCTGACCTCGCGCCGGATGCCCTCTCACCTGCGGTGGGAGGGCATTTCCATGCCCTCTTCCCCTGGTGGCAACCGGTACTTTTACCCGTTCACGGGTTGAACCTCCGCCGGTCCGGGTCCCGTACTGCCTGCCGTACCGAACCGAACGCCCGAATGCAGAGGTTTGTCATGCCCAGTTCCCAGGACGCCCGCACCGGCGCCGCACTCGCCATCGGCCTGCTGGCCGCCGCCCTCGCCCCCACCGCCGTCCCGGCCGCCGCCGACGCCCGGCCCGCCCAGCGGGCGATCGTGCCCGCCGCCCCGTCCCGCGCCGACGCCGGTGACGTCTTCCTGGCCGCCGGTCTGCGCGGCGCCAACGAGGTGGGCGTCCGGGGCGACGCCGACGGCCGTGCGACCGTCGTGCTGCGCGTCAGCGGCGACCGGGTCGCCTTCGCGATCCGCTGGAACGGGATCGGCGCCCCCACCGCGGCCCACGTCCACCTCGGCGCGCGGGGCGCGAACGGCGACGTGCGGCTGGAGTTCCTCACCAAGCCGCTGCCCGGCGGCGTGCTCGGCGTCAGCGGCTCCGTCGAGGCCGATCCCGAGCTGGTCCGGGCGCTCGTCGAGGACCCGGGCGGCTTCTACGCCAACGTCCACGACGCCCGTCACCCGAAGGGCGCGGTGCGCGGCCAGTTCCACCAGGTGGGCCCCGTCGATCTCGACGGGGTGCTCCAGGGCAGCAACCGCGCGACCCTGAGCTCGCGCGCGGACGGCGGGCAGGAGGTTCAGGCGAAGGACGGCAAGAAGCGGGGCGACAAGGACGGGCGCGCCGTGTGGTGGCTGCGCCCGCACGGCTCGGCCATCGGCTACACCGCGACCTGGTCGGGGCTCGCCCCGGTGACGAACGGCCACGTCCACAAGGGCGTGCCCGGCGAGAACGGCGCCGTCGTGGCCGACCTGTTCGCCGCGCCGAAGGGGCTGCCGGCCGGCATCACCGGCGTGGCGGGCGAGGCCAGGGTGCCGGCCGCCGTGGTCAAGCGCATCGCCGCCCACCCGGGCCGGTACTACAGCAACCTGCACACCACCGAGTTCGGCGGCGGGGCGGTGCGCGGCCGGCTGTCCGGCAGGCCGTTCGGCCACCCGCGCGCGCTCACCGCCGACGTGCTGCGCGGCTCCCAGATCTACGCCTGCGCCGAGCAGCCGGGCGGCGGGTACGCCTTCACCCAGGAGGGCGTGGACGCCCGGTTGCGGCGCGGCATCGCGCACTCCTTCGTCACCCCGGCCGCCGGCCCGCCGCAGTGGATCGCTCCGGACGGCAGCGCGGTGCGCGGCAAGGTCGTCACCAAGACCCCCAACGGCGAGCGGGCCATCCCGGAGCTGGTGCTGGCCGCCACCCCGGCGGGCGCGAAAGGCGGCCTGTTGTCGGGCGTCACCCAGGTGCTGCGGCTCAACACCGAGGGCGGCGTCGCACCGGCGGGCTCGTGCAAGCCGGGACGGAAGGCGCGCGTCCCGTACCGGGCCGACTACCTCTTCCTGGGCTGATCGCCGCGGGGAGAGACGGCGGCCCCGTCCCGGACCACAGGGTCCGCGACGGGGCCGCCGGCGTCGGTGCGGACTAGGACAGGCCCGGGGCCGGGAACTGGGCGGTCAGCTCGCTGACCTCCTGGTGGACGCGCGCGATGACGTCCTCGGCGTCGCCCTTGGCCAGGGCCGTGACGACCTCGTCGATCCAGGCGCCGATCTGCCGCATCTCCGCCTCGCCCATGCCGCGCGAGGTGACCGACGGGGTGCCGATGCGGATGCCGGACGGGTCGAACGGCTTGCGGGTGTCGAACGGGACCGTGTTGTAGTTGGTCTCCAGACCGGCCCGGTCGAGCGCCTGCGCGGCGGGCTTGCCGCCGATGCCCTTGGGCGTGAGGTCGAGCAGGATCAGGTGGTTGTCGGTGCCGCCGGAGACGAGGTCGAAGCCGCGGCTGCCGAGCTCCTCGGCGAGCGCCTTGGCGTTGGCGACGACCTGGTGGGCGTACGCCTTGAAGTCGTCGGTCGAGGCCTCGTGCAGGGCGACGGCGATGGCGGCGGTGGTGTGGTTGTGCGGTCCGCCCTGCAGGCCCGGGAAGACGGCCTTGTTGAGGGCCGTGGCGTGCTCGTCGCTCGACGCCATGAGCATGGCGCCGCGCGGGCCGCGCAGCGTCTTGTGGGTGGTCGTGGAGATCACGTCGGCGTGGCCGACCGGCGACGGGTGCGCGCCGCCCGCCACGAGGCCGGCGATGTGCGCGATGTCGGCGGCCAGCACGGCGCCCACCTCGCGGGCGATGGAGGCGAAGCCCTCGAAGTCGATCGTGCGCGGGATGGCGGTGCCGCCGCAGAAGATGAGCTTCGGCCGGTGCTCCAGGGCCAGCTCGCGCACCTCGTCGAGGTCGACGCGACCGGTGTCCTTGCGCACGCCGTAGCGGACCGGGGTGAACCACTTGCCGGTGGCCGAGACCGACCAGCCGTGCGTGAGGTGGCCGCCGAACGGCAGGCCCATGCCCATGACGGTGTCGCCGGGCTGGGCGAAGGCGAGGTAGACGGCCAGGTTGGCCGGGGACCCGGAGTAGGGCTGCACGTTGGCGTGGTTGACGCCGAACAGCGACTTGGCCCGCTCGATCGCCAGGGTCTCGATCTGGTCGATGACCTGCTGGCCCTCGTAGTAGCGCTTGCCGGGGTAGCCCTCGGAGTACTTGTTGGTCAGGACGGTGCCCGTCGCCTCCAGGACGGCCTTGGAGACGTAGTTCTCGGAGGCGATCAGCTTGACGGTGTCGGCCTGGCGGCGCTCCTCGGCCTGGATCAGCTCGGCGATCCGCGGGTCGACGCTAGCGAGAGAACTCATGACTCTCCTGTCATCATTGACATCCGGCGAAGACCCAGGCGCACGGCCTCCGCTCCCTTCCGCTCCCCGGTGGTGAGTCCACCTCATGCGCCAGTCGCGACGTCTACAGACGATAGCGGACGTGGTGGTGTCGGCTCACTCGCGCGTGGTGACGGCGCCCCCTGCGACGACCGCCTCCTCCGGCCGGACCGCGCGCCCGGGGACCGGCCACAGCTTGTCCACCTCCGCGTTCAGGATGGCGCCGATGAGGACGGCCAGCGCCGTGATGTACAGCCACAGCAGCAGGGCGATGGGCGCGGCGAGCGAGCCGTACACGGAGACGGGCGAGAACCACGCGGCGAGCACGGCGCGCAGCACGGCGGCGCACACGATCCACAGGAACAGCGCCAGCACGGCCCCGGGCAGCTCCCGGTACCACTTCGTCCGCACCGGCACGCTCACGTGGTAGAGCACGGTCAGGAACAGCACCGACCCGATGACCACGACCGGCCAGTACAGCAGGTCGATGAGGACGGCGTACTGCCCCGGCAGCGCGTCCCTGAGGATGGTCGGCCCGATGACCAGGATCGGCATGACGACGATGGCGATGGCCAGGCCGACGACGTAGAGGCCGAACGACATCAGGCGCGTCCGGACGATCCCCCGCGTCTCTCCCAGCCCGTACGAGACCGAGATGAGGTCGACGTACACATACAGGGCACGCGATCCGGACCACAGGGACAGCAGGAAGCCGAGGGAGATGATGGACACCTTGCTGGCGTCGTCGCGCAGCACGTCGTTCATGAGCGGGTTGACGACGGTGTCGATCGTGTCCTTGGTGAACAGGATGCCGGACTGCTCGATCACCCACCGGCGCACCTGCTCGACCTTGTCCTGGCCGAGCCACGTGCCGAGCTTGCCGATCACGCCGATGACGCCGAGCACGAACGGGGGCAGCGACAGCAGGGCGAAGAACGCCGCCTCGCCCGCCAGTCCGGTCACCCGGTAGGCGACCCCTGCGTCGACGGCGTCGCGCACGATCGCCCACGCCTTCGTCCCCCGCATCCGGCCCAGACCGGCGCGGACGTCGGAGGCGATGCGCTTCCTCGCCCGCGTGGGCAGATCGGTGGACGTCATGACACCAACGTATTCGCAGCGGCTCTTCCCGACAGCTTATGTCCCTGTGCCCCTGCCCTGGTCGGTGTCCACGATGCGCGCTCCGAGCGGCAGGAGGGAGACGGGCACCAGCTTGAGGTTCGCGATGGCCAGCGGGATGCCGATGACGGACAGGAACAGCGGGATGGAGGTCAGGACGTGCCCGATCGCGAGCCAGACGCCGGCGACCACGCACCAGATGATGTTGCCGATCAGGGAGAACACTCCGGCCTGGGGGTCGCGCACCACCGTCCGGCCGAACGGCCACAGGGCGTACGCGGCGATCCTGAAGGCGGCGATGCCGAACGGGATCGTGATGATGAGGACGCAGCAGACGATCCCCGCCACGGCGTACCCGAGGGCCAGCCAGATACCGGCGAAGACCAGCCAGATGACGTTCAGAATCGTGCGCATGCCTTCAGCTTGTCACCGCGCGGGCGTCGCGCGACATCCGGCATCCCCCTGAGCCTGACCCTGAGCGCCGGGCCCTGACCTGGGGGGACGTCCCTTGCCGGGCGGCCCGGCGAACGCCTGCGCGATCTCCGCCCAGGCGCGGGCGGCGGGGCCGGTGACGACGAGGGCGGTGTCGGCCAGGTGGACGCGCTGGGTGACGAGCAGGCAGAAGTCCAGCATGGGGCCGCGCACCGTGTCGGCCGCGCCCTCCGGCCCGGCCGTCCACGGCTCGCCGCCGCCGGGCGGCGCCAGCTCCACCCGTACGGGCTCGGCCGGGAGGGGCAGCCCGCGCACGGCGAACCCGTAGGGGCGCGCCCGGACGCCGAGCGTCGCCACGTGCCGCAGCCGGAGCGTGGGCTCGCGGGTGACGCCGAGCGCGGCGGCGACGTCCTCGCCGTGCGCCCAGGTCTCCATGAGCCGGGCCGTGACGAAGGAGGCGGCCGACATGTCCGGCCCGTACCAGGGGATCCGGTCGCGCGCGCCGAGCCCGGCGAACGCGTCCAGGCTGCGGGCGCGGGCCGCACGGAACCAGGCGTGCAGCTCGCCGGCCGGCATGCCGCGCGACCGGAACGCCAGCTCGTCCACCGAGCCCGGCCCCAGGGCGGAGACCTCCGGCGAGGCGCGGAACGCGGCCGGATCGGTCACCGCCGTGCGGGCCGCGTCGTCGAACCACGCCAGGTGGGCGACCTGGTCGCGCACCGTCCAGCCCTCGGCGGGGGTCGCCAGCTCCCACTGCCCGGGACTCAGCGGCGCCAGCAGGGCCTCCAGGGAGGCCGTCTCCGCGCGCAGGTCGGCGAGCAGCTCTCCCATCAGGTCCGGCGCCGGCTGTCCCGTGTCGCTCATGCCCGCCACCCTAACCGAACAAGGTTCTACGAGGAATAATGCGAAGGGTGATCTGCGAGAGCTGCAAGGAGCGGCGGCACGAGGAGTGCCGGGGAGGCTCGTGGTGCGACTGCCAGCACCAGGGCTCGGAGCACGAGAAGGAGTCGCCGCTGGACTGGCCGCGCCAGGGATGATCACGTCCAGACTCTGGACCGTTGTTGGACATCTCGGGCAGCCCGAGTATCTTCATGTACATGCCAGCGGACCCCATGCTCGTCGGCCGACGCCACGTCGACCTTCAGCGTGTCCGCAGCGCCATCTGTCGTGACGCCCGCTGATCATCACCTGATTTCTGACTGAGGGCGTCGCACTCCTCTTCGCAACCCCCGCACTCGACGACGAGGCGGGAGGAAGCACGAGCGCGCCCATGACGCGAAGGACGCGCAATGAGCACTCCTGCCAGCCGGCACCACAAGCGCCCGCGCGGCGAGGGTCAGTGGGCTCTCGGTTACCGTGAGCCGCTCAACAAGAACGAGGAGAACAAGAGGAACGACGACGGGCTCAACGTCCGCCAGCGGATCATCGACATCTACTCCAAGGGCGGCTTCGACTCGATCGACCCCGCCGACCTGCGCGGCCGCATGCGGTGGTACGGCCTCTACACCCAGCGCAAGCCCGGCATCGACGGCGGCAAGACCGCGATCCTGGAGCCGGAGGAGCTGGACGACCGCTACTTCATGCTGCGCGTCCGCATCGACGGCGGCCAGCTCGACCTGCGCCAGCTGCGCGCGATCGCCGACATCTCCAACCTGTACGGCCGGGGCACCGCCGACCTGACCGACCGGCAGAACGTCCAGCTCCACTGGATCGACATCGAGTCGGTGCCCGACATCTGGGAGCGCCTGGAGGCCGTCGGCCTGTCCACCACCGAGGCGTGCGGCGACACCCCGCGCGTCATCCTCGGCTGCCCGCTGGCCGGCATCGACACCGAGGAGGTGCTCGACGCCACCGAGCAGATCAACGAGGTGTACGACCGCTTCATCGGCGACCCGGCGTTCTCCAACCTGCCGCGCAAGTTCAAGACCGCGATCAGCGGCTGCCCCGCCCACTGCACCGTCCACGAGATCAACGACGTGGCGTTCGTCGGCGTCGAGCTGCCCGGCGGCGAGAAGGGCTACGACGTGTGGGTGGGCGGCGGCCTGTCCACCAACCCGATGTTCGGCAAGCGGCTCGGCGTGTTCGTCCGGCCCGACCAGGTCGGCGACGTCTGGGCCGGCGTGATCGGCATCTTCCGCGACTACGGCTACCGGCGGCTGCGCCACCGCGCGCGGATCAAGTTCCTCGTCAACGACTGGGGCACGGAGAAGTTCCGCGAGGTGCTGGAGAAGGAGTACCTCGGCGCGCCCCTGCCCGACGGACCCGCACCCGCCCAGCCGCGCGGGTCGCGCCGCGACCACGTGGGCGTCTTCCCGCAGCAGGACGGCGGCTTCTACGTCGGGTTCGCCCCCAAGGTGGGCCGCCTCGACGGCGACAAGCTGCACGTCATCGCCGACATCGCCGAGCGGCACGGCTCCGGCCGGGTCCGCACCACGGTCGAGCAGAAGATGGTCATCCTCGACGTCGCGCCCGACCAGGTCGACTCGCTGGTGGCCGAGCTGGAGGCCAACGACCTCCAGGTCAACCCGTCCACGTTCCGGCGGCAGACGATGGCCTGCACCGGCATCGAGTACTGCAAGCTCGCCATCGTCGAGACCAAGGCCACCGCGTCCGACCTCATCGACGAGCTGGAGCGGCGGCTGCCGAACTTCGAGGAGCCGCTGACGATCAACGTCAACGGCTGCCCCAACTCCTGCGCCCGCATCCAGGTCGCCGACATCGGGCTCAAGGGCCAGCTCGTCGTCGACGAGAACGGCGACCAGGTCGAGGGCTTCCAGATCCACCTCGGCGGCTCGCTCGGCGTCAACGCCGGCTTCGGCCGGAAGGTGCGCGGCCTGAAGACCACGGCGGCCGGCCTGGCCGACTACGTGGAGCGGGTCGTCACCCACTACGACGCCCAGAAGAAGGAGGGCGAGTCCTTCGCCGACTGGGTGCAGCGCGCGGACGAGGCGGACCTGCGATGAGCGAGCGCGCCGTCCCGTTCCACTGCCCATACTGCGGCGACGAGGATCTCGAACCGTACGAGGGCGAACTCAACGTCGGCGGGTCCGCGACCGGTGGGGGCTGGTACTGCCGCTCGTGCGCCCGCGCTTTCAAGCTGAAGTTCCTGGGGATCGGAGTGACGATATGACGCTGGTGGACATCGAGGTCGGACTCCGGAGACAACGCGGCACCCTCGACCTGCAGGACATCGTGGAGTCGGCCGCCGTCTTCCTGGAGGAGGCGTCCGCCCGCGAGATCATCCGCTGGGCGGCGGCGACGTTCGGCGACCGGCTGTGCCTGACCTCCTCGATGAGCGACGCGCTCGTCATCGACCTGGTGAGCCGGGTCAAGCCGGGCGTGGACGTGCTGTTCATCGACACCGGTTACCACTTCGCCGAGACCGTCGGCACGCGGGACGCGGTGCGGCAGGTCTACGACGTCAACGTGATCGACGTCAAGCCGTCGCGGACCGTCGAGGAGCAGGACCGCGACCTCGGCCCGCGCCTGTTCGGCCGCAACCCCGACCTGTGCTGCTACCTGCGCAAGGTCGAGCCGCTCAACCGCGCGCTGGAGCCCTACCTCGCCTGGATCTCCGGCATCCGCCGCGACGAGTCGCCCAGCCGGGCCGACACCAAGGTCGTCGAGTGGGACGCCAAGCGGCAGATGGTCAAGGTCAACCCGATCGCGCGGTGGACCCAGGAGGAGGTCGACAACTACATCGCCGACAACGGGGTGCTGATCAACCCGTTGCACTACGACAACTACCCCTCGATCGGCTGCGCCCCCTGCACCAGGCAGGTCGCGGACGGCGAGGACCCGCGCAGCGGCCGCTGGGCGGGGCTGGGGAAGGTCGAATGCGGCATTCACCTGTAGTCCCCGGCGTGTGGTCCGCCCCGCTGGCAGGCGGGGCGGACCAGGACCCGCCTCTGGTGGCGGTCGCGCACGGCTCCCGCGACCCGCGGGCCGCGGCCGTCGTGGAGGCGCTCCTGGACGAGGTCCGGCGGGCCCGCCCGGGTCTGCCGGTCCGCACGGCCTACCTGGACCACGCCGCGCCGAGCCTCGGTCAGGCGCTGGCCGGGCTGGGCGAGGCCGTGGTGCTGCCGCTGCTGCTGACGGAGGCGTACCACTCGCGGGTGGACCTGCCGGCGGCGCTGAGCGAGGCGCGGGCGCGCGACGCGCGGCTGCGCGTCCGCTACGGCGCCACGCTGGGGCCGCACCCGCTGCTGACGGCGGCACTGGAGCGGCGGCTGGCCGAGGCGGGAGTGGCGCCGCGTGACCCCGGCACGGCCGTGGTGCTCGTGTCGGCCGGCTCCAGCGACGCGCGGGCCAACGCCGTGGTCGCCCGCATGGCCGGGACCTGGGCGCGTGACGGCGGCTGGTGGGCCACCGTGCCGGCGTACGCGTCGGCCGCGTCCCCGACGCCGGAGCAGGCGGTCGAGCTGCTGCGCGAGGCGGGCGCGCCCCGGGTGGCCGTCGCGCCGTACCTGCTGGCTCCGGGCCTGTTCGCCGACAAGGTACGGCGGGCGACGCTCGCCGCGGGCGCCGACGTCGTGGCGGACGTGCTGGGCCCCGCGCCCGAGGTGGCGCGGGTGCTGCTGGAGCGCTATGACGCCGCCCTGCGCGTCCCCGTGGGAGCAGCGGCCTCCTAGTGCCGCATCAGGCAACGTTCGCCCTGTCCACGATCTCGCGGAGGCGTTCGTCGGCGGCGTGCTTGTTCCGCCAGATGATGTAGCGGCGGATCATGCTGCCCTGCTCTTCGTGGCCGGCATGGTCGGTGCCGTCGAGGGCGAAGTAACGCAGGGCGGTGAACTGGGCCTCGATGCGGTTCAGCCAGGAGCCGTTGGTCGGCGTGCGTACAGGTGCTCGACGCGGGCCTTCTTGGCAGCGTGGTCGGGGTCGCGGGAGGTCTTCCAGGCCTTTATGTTGTGGATCACGTCCCGGACCCGGTCCGGGCTGGTGAATGTCACCTCGGAGATCTTTACCACGGGCATGCCCTGTGCGGACAGCAGCACCATCTGGGCCCGCCGCCAGGTCACCACCGAACCGGTGCCGCTGCGGATGATCCGCAGCAACCGCCTGCCCTCGTCGTCCTCGATCTCGCGGACACGTACTCGTTCTGCCACCCGCACAGTCTGGCGACACCGCGCTCACAACAGGGGTGTCGGCGCTCGCGTCACTATGCGTTGGGGTCACGCAGGCCGACTGCGTCATGCCGCCAGAACGGCTCTGCATAGACCAGCGTCCCCGTCATCCATGGCTCGTACTCTGGGAGCTTGATGGCCTGGAAGGCACCGTCCGGGATACGCAGGGATGGCTTTCGGAAGCCCAGGCCACCACCGGGCACGAAGCCGAAACGCGAGTAATAGCCCGGATCGCCCTCCAGGAAGACGAGGGGAACAGCCCGCTCGGCGAGGATCCCCAGTCCGTGTCGGACCAAGGTCGAGCCGATACCGCGCTTCTGGAGCTCAGGCATCACGGCCAACGGACTGAGGACTTGCACTTCAACCAGCCGCCGAGGGGCATCGAGGAGACTGCGGGTGAACATGACATGGCCGACGACCTGCCTGTCGTGCTCGGCGACCAGCGAGAGACCGTCCTCGGGCGCGATGGTGGCCCGCAGGGTATCGACCAGGTCGGCCACGACAAAGCCATGGTCGCCGAACGCCCGCAGGTGAACATCCCGCACGGCCGGTCTGTCGCTCGGAAGTTCTTCGCGAAGATCCATGTCCGGAGAGTAAAGGCCCCTCCGGGTGGCTCGCACGCGGTTTCAAGACCGGAAGGACACGCGGCCAGGGACCGCCCAGTTGCACACCGGACCAGCATCCGAACGGAGCGTCTCGCTCCGACGGGGCGAAGGTTCGCTGATGCGGCACCAGCCCCGGTTGTCCGGTCGTCAGTGACCGAGGAGGCGCCGGCGGTCCTCGTCGCCGTGGAGGCGGCGGTGGCCGTCGCGCCAGTCGTCGCCGTGCAGCCGCCGCCACTGCTCGCGCCAGGCCGCCAGGCCGCGCTTCAGCGGCTGCGCCCGGGAGTCGCCGACCACCTTCACGTCGCCCATGACCGCGTACGCGCGGACCCGGACCACCGGCACGTTCATGCCCGGGGCGGCCTCCAGCACGTCCACGCGCTTGTCGCCCATGACCGCCATCCCGTCGAGGTCCACGTGGACCCCGTCCGGGACGATGATCTTCACATCGCCCATCACCGAGACGGCCGTGATGTCCACCGCGTCGGTGCGCACCTCGGCCTCGCGCAGGTCCAGCAGCACGTCGCCCAGCACGGCCACCGCGCCCAGCTCCTGGTCGATCCGCCAGGCGCCGCGCCGCTTGGTGTCGCCCATCACACCCACGAACCAGCGCCGTTTGCGCTCGGGCCCCGATCCGGGCCCGTGCTGGACGGCCGGGAACGCCCCGGGCCCGGCGGCCGGCAGGTCCTGGGTGAGCAGGGCCAGCTCGGCGTGCGTGGAGGCGGTGTAGGCGGCCTCGGTGCGGTCGGTCAGCTCGGCCAGCGAGAGCCGGCCTTCCACGGAGGCCACGCGCAGTTGCTCCACGACGGCCTCGCGCTCCGCGTCGGACGCGCGGACCTCGCCAGGGTCAGTCATATGACGCAACATATCGCGTTTCCGCGTCCGGTTCCTCCTCCTGCGGGAGGAGGCACAGCCCTCGCCCTGCTCATTTCGGAGCACTCTCACCAGGCGACCGGAAGCCGCCACACCCCGTAGACCATCGCGCTCTCGCGCAGCGGGACCTCCCCCTCCGCGACCGCCAGGCGCAGCGTGGGGAAGCGCTCGAACAGCGCGCGGTAGCCGATGCGCATCTCGATGCGGGCGAGCTGCTGCCCCAGGCACTGGTGGACGCCGTGCCCGAAGGCCAGGTGGTGCCTGGCCTCGGCCCGGTCGAGCCGCAGGACGCCCGGGTCGGCGAAGCGCCCCGGGTCGCGGTTGACCGCGGGCAGCCCGATGACCACGGTCTCGCCCGCGCGGACGAGCGTGCCGCCCAGCTCGACGTCCTCCAGGGCGGCGCGGTTGGGCGCGCCCAGATGGACGACGCTGAGGTAGCGCAGCAGCTCCTCGACCGCGCCGTGGGTGAGCGTGGGCTCGCCGCGGAAGGCGTCGAGCTGCCCGGGGTGCCGCAGGAGGGCGTAGACGCCCAGGGCGAGCATGTTGGCGGTGGTCTCGTGTCCGGCGACCAGGAGCAGCAGGGCGATGTTGGTCAGCTCCTCGTCGCTCAGGTCACTCCCGGCGATCAGCCCGCCGAGCAGGTCGTCGGCCGGGTGGGCGCGCTTGTGCCGCACCAGCTCGCCCAGGTAGCCGGCCAGGTCGCCCATCGCGGTCAGGGCCCGCGCCGCGCTGTTGTCCATGTCCACGATCACGGTGGTCAGGTCCTCGAAGAAGGCGTGGTCGCGGTAGGGGACGCCGAGCAGTTCGCAGATCACCAGGGAGGGGACGGGGAGCGCGAACGCCCGTACGAGGTCGGCGGGCGGCCCGGCCGCGGCCATGGCCTCCAGCCGGTCGGCGACGATCTGGGCGATGCGTGGTTCGAGGTCCCTCATCCGGCGGACGGTGAACTGGCCGACGAGCAGGCGCCGGTACCGGGTGTGCTCGGGCGCGTCCATGGCGGGGAACCAGCCGGGCGCGGCAGCCGCGTCATGGCCGCCGGGGCGGACGTTCGGGCGGGGCAGCGGCGAGTGCCGGAGCTCCGGCCGGGCGGTGAAGCGCGGGTCCGACAGGACCGCCCTGGCGAGGTCGTAGCCGGTGACGAGCCATCCGACGTGCCCGTCGGGGAAGGCCAGGCGGGCCGGCGCACGGCGGTCGCGGTACCGCTCCAGCTTGGGGGGCGGCGCGAACGGGCATCCGGTGTCACGCCGGGTGGGCAGGGTCACCGGCGTCTCGGCGCTCTGGTCGCTCATCGGATCGGCTCCTGACAATGTGAATGTTGACTATCTTTTGAGAGTACACCATCAGTTTCTGGTACGGCAGAATGAGCGCATGGGGAACGGCGGGCTACGCGAGCGCAAGAAGGCCAGGACCAGGGAGACGATCCTGCGCGAGGCGTTCAGGCTCTTCCGGGAGCGCGGCTACCACGCCACCACCACCGAGCAGATCGCCGAGGCCGCCGAGGTCTCCCCCGCCACCTTCTTCCGCTATTTCCCGGCAAAGGAGGATTTGGTCGCGCTCGACCGGTTTCCTCCGCTCGTCGAGGCGCTGGCCGCGCAGCCGCCGGGCGCGCCGGTCACCGTGCTGCGTGGCGCGTTCCGCACGGCGTTCGCCTCCCTGACCGCCGAGGAGATCGCGGCGGGGCACGCACGGGAGGTGTTCGCGGCGACCGTCCCGGAGCTGGTGGCGGCCAACCTGCGCAAGGCGTCCGGCTTCCTGCGGGAGGTCGGGGAGCTGCTGGCCGGCAGGACGGGCCACGACGCGGACGATCCGCGCCTGCGCAACGCCATGGGGGCGGTCTTCGGCGTCGTGACCCTGGTCTGGCTGCAGTGGGCGCGCGACCCGTCCTTGGACGGGCCCACCGAGCTCGACGAGGCGCTGGCGCATCTGGAGTCGGGCCTGCGCATGTGATGGCATCGGCCGGGGGCGCGCGTCCCGGCCGGTGGCGGCAGGGATGGCCGGGGTGGGGGCTGAGCTGGGCTAGTGTCCCTTGCATGCATGAGGAGAAGCTCTACCGGGCCGCGTTGAACGGCGAGTCGGAGACCGTGAGCGAGCTGCTCGCCGGGGGCGCCGACCCCAACCGGCCGAGCGAGGGAGAGGACGAGGGCCTGCCGCTGTGCGCGGCCGCCGCCTGGGACCGGGTCGAGGCCGCCCAGACGCTGCTGGCCGCCGGGGCCGACGTCAATGGCCGGGAGGGCGGCGGCTGGACGGCGCTGCTGTGGGCGGCGGCCAACGGCCACGCCGACACGGCTGGGCTGCTGCTGGAGGCCGGGGCCGAGGTCGACGCCGCCAACGACGACGGTGACACGCCCCTCACGCTGGCCGCCCGGCGGGGCGCGCTCGGCGTGGTGCAGGTGCTGCTGAGCGGCGGGGCCGACCCGCAGAAGTCCGACGGCGACGGCGACACCCCGCTCGACGTGGCGGCCGACTGGGTGGGCGTGCACCTGGAGAGCGCGCTGCTCGACCAGATCGGGCAGGACGACTGGGAGTACGTGGTGGCCCGGCAGTTCGCCAAGGACGGCACCGAGCTGGTGACCGTGGCGGGCCGCTCCGCCGACGGCTCGGAGACCGAGCAGGTCCAGGCGCAGCGGGGGCACGCGGCCATCGTCACGCTGCTGGAGGACGCCACCGGGGCGCACACCCCGGTCGACCGGCTGGTGGCGCGGGCGCTGGCGCACCGCGACACGGACGAGGACGCCGAGACCTGGTGGATCGTGGCCGACTCGCTGGCGCGGCGGGGCGACGACGAGACGTACGAGGCGCTGGCCAGGCTGTGCGCCAGCGAGGACGCCCGGGAGCGGGAGTTCGGCGTGGACGCCATCGCCCAGTTCGGCGTGACCGAGGACGGCAAGCCGTACCTGGAGCGGACGCTGCCGCTGCTCCAGCGGATGGCCACCACCGAGAGCAACCCGCAGGTGCTGCGGTCGGTGCTGTCGGCGCTCGGCCACCAGGGTGACCCGCGCGCACTGCCGCAGGTGCTCGGCATCATCGGCAGGGAGGGACACCAGCGGACGATGACGGACGCGATCGCGCTGGCCGACGTGCTGCCGCCCGACCACGCCGAGGGGCTGGCCGTGCTGATCTCGATGACCGGCGACGCCGACGACGAGGTGCGCGACTGGGCCACCTCGGGGCTGGCCGGGCTGGCCGCCGACACGCCGGAGATCCGCGAGGCGCTGGCCGCCCGCCTGGACGACACGGACCTGCGCACGGTCGCCGAGGCCACGCGCGGCCTGGCGGAGCGCGGGGACGCCCGAGGGGCACGCGGCGTCGAGCGGGTGCTGGCCGAGAGCGACGACGACTACGCCCGCGACCTCGTCACGGAGGCCCGCGCCAAGCTGACACCCGACTCCTGACACCCGACTCCTGACACCGGGCACCGTCCTTCAGGGCCGGGCGTCAGGGACGTCCCGTCCTGAAGACCGGCCCTGAAGACCGCCCTTGAAGCCCGGCCCTGAAGGACGGCCCTGGGGTCCGGCGCGTCAGGGGCGGCGTTCGGTGGCGAAGATGCCGTTGACCGCGACGATGGCGAACCAGATCACCGGGATGACCCACCCGGAGACGTTGCCGACGCTCAGCGCGATCGTCGCCACCGTGCCCAGGGCCAGCGAGACGATCGCCAGCGCGAGCCGCTGCCCGTCGGCCGCCCTGGACCGCTTGGCCAGGTCCTTGGCCTTCGGGACGGCGGCGAGGCGCTCGTCCACCCGCCGGTCGACCTCCTGGCCCATCTTGTCGAGGAACGACTCGATGAGCGCGTCCTCGTAGTCGGGGCCGAGGTCGCGGCGGGCGGACACGGCGGCTCGGAGCTCATCACCGGTGCTCATGTGTCGAGATATAGCGTGTCCTGGCCACCGCGGCAAGGCACAGCACGAGCACGGACGGGTTGCTCAGCGGGCCAGGATGTCGTCCAGGTTGTACGAGACCGGCCGCTCCAGCTGCTCGTACGTGCAGGACTCCGGGGTGCGGTCGGGCCGCAGGCGGCGCCAGTGGGCGGTGTGCCGGAACCGGTCGCCCTCCATCTGGTCGTAGGCCACCTCGATGACCAGCTCCGGCCGGAGCGGGATGAACGACAGGTCCTTCTTCGCGCTCCACCGCGAGATCGCGCCGGGCACCCGCTGCCCGCCCGTCGCCGGCCCGGCGGCCGGCCGGCCGGCACCGGCCACCGCCTGCTCGGCCCAGTGGCCCCAGGGGTGCTCGCCGAGATCGGCGACGTACGGCTTGAGCTCCTCCACCAGCTCGGCCCGGCGCGCCATCGGGAACGAGGCCGCCACGCCCACGTGGTGCAGCCGCCCGTCGGGCCCGTAGAGGCCGAGCAGCAGCGAGCCGACGATCGGGCCGGTCTTGTGCTCGCGGTAGCCGGCCACCACCACATCGGCGGTGCGCTCGTGCTTGACCTTGAACATGGTGCGCTTGTCCGGGACGTAAGGCTGGTCGCCGGGCTTGACGATGATGCCGTCGAGCCCCGCGCCCTCGAACATCTCGAACCACTCCCCCGCCTGCCCGTCGTCGCGCGTGACGGGCGTGAGCCGCACCGAGTGGCCGGCCTTGCCGAAGATGCCCTCCAGGCGGGCGCGGCGCTCGGAGAAGGGCAGGTCGAGGTACGACTCGTCGCCGAGCGCCAGCAGGTCGAAGGCGACGAACGCGGCCGGCGTCTCCTCCGACAGCATCTTGACCCGCGAGGCGGCCGGGTGGATGCGCTGCTGGAGGGCGTCGAAGTCGAGCTGGGAGCCGCGCGGCAGCACGATCTCGCCGTCGACCACGACCCGCTCGGGCAACTCGGCCTTGACGGCCTCGACCAGCTCGGGGAAGTAGCGGGTGAACGGCCGCTCGTTGCGGCTGCCGAGGTAGACCTCGTCGCCGTCGCGGAAGACGATGCAGCGGAAGCCGTCCCACTTGGGCTCGTAGAGCAGGGTGCCGTCCTGCTTGGGCATGGCCTTGACGGGCTTGGCCAGCATGGGCGCCACGGGCGGGCGGACCGGCAGGTTGGGCACCGGCTCCGGCTCGGCCTCGACCTCGGGCCCCGGAGCCCGTACAGGCTCGGCGGATGTCGGGTCGATGGGGTCAGACATGGTTCGGCTCCCTCGTGTACCGGCAGAAGAGGACGCCGTCCTCCTCCAGCACCTGGCTGAGGCCGAGGCCGACGTGCGCCGCCTCGCCGTTCAGGATGCGCGCCGCGCCCCCGCCGAGCAGCAGCGGGCTGATCGTCAGGCACAGCTCGTCGAGCACCCCGGCCGCGGCGAGCTGGGCGTTGAGCCGCGGCCCGCCCTCGCACAGCACCCGGGTCAGCCCGCGCTCGTGCAGCCCCCGCACCGCCGCCGCCAGGTCGACCACCTCGTCCCCGGCGACCACCACGTCGGCGACGGCCTTGGCGGCTGCCAGGCGGTCGGCCGGCGCGGAGGCGCAGGTGACGACGATCGTGGGGACGATCGCCTCGGCGAACAGCGGGCCGTCGAAGTCGAGGTCGAGGCTGCGGCTGACCACCGCGACGGGCGGCGTCTCGGGCCGCCCCTCGCGCAGCGCCCGCCACGACTCGCGCGGCCGGGCGGGGCCGTAGCCCTCGGCGCGCACGGTGGCGGCGCCGGCGACGACCACGTCGGCGAGCCCCCGCAGCACGCCGAAGATCCGCCGGTCGGCCTTGCTCGACAGCCCGCCCGACAGGCCGTTCACCCAGGCGGCGCCGTCCGCGCTGGCGACCATGTTGACGCGCAGCCACGGCCGGCCGGCCGGATAGGCGTACGCCTGCTCGATGGGTGGTTCGTCCTCTATGTCCGGGTAGATGCGACGCACTCCTCTACCTTGGCACACGCCTCCGACAACCCGCCGTGACGGCGGCCTTTGCCCGGAGACACAGCACTTTGCGGTAACCAATGGCATACATGGAGTGATGCGCCTAACGTGTCGTCTGGGATCGGTGACCGAAGGAGGCCCGGGTGGGGCTGGCGACAGCCGTGACGTGGACGTGCACCGCGATCGTGGGCATCTATCTGCTCTACCTGTGGCTCTCGGGCGGCGGCCTCAGACAGCAGGCCACCAAGGTGACCCGCTTCCCGGTGACGTTGATCTTCTCCCATCCCGTGCTCGCCACGGCGGCGCTGGCCTGCTGGGTGGCCCACCTGGTGACGGGCGTCAGGGCGCTGGCGTGGACGGCGTTCGGGGTGCTGGCCGTGGCGGCGCTGCTGGGCTTCACCATGTTCACCCGCTGGCTCGGCGGGGGGCGGCACGCCCGGGGCGCCGAGCGCCGCTTCCCCGTGCTGGCCGTGGCGCTGCACGGCCTCGGCGGCGTGGTCACGTTCGCGCTCGCGCTCGCCGCCGCGGCCCTCACCGGCCGATGACCCGCGGATGACCCGCGGATGACCCGCGGGCGTCAGGACGCGCGCGGCTGGCGCAGCACCTGGATGGAGCGGGAGGTGACGGCCACCAGCGCGCCCGGCTGCCACCGCTCGTCCGGGAACGGCTCGTCCTGGCGGGTGTCGTGGTTGGTGTCGAGCACCGGCAGCCAGACCGGGCCGAACTCCTCGCCCGGCAGCGTGAACGTCATGTCCTCGTGGTGGGCGTTGATGAGCAGCAGGAACGAGTCGTCCACGATGCGCTCGCCGCGCGTCCCCGGCTCGGTGATGGCCTCGCCGTTGAGGTAGACCCCCAGCGACTTGGCGTAGCCGGTGTGCCAGTCGCCGGCGGTCATCTCCGCTCCGCCAGGGGTGAGCCACACCAGGTCCCGCCGGCCGTTCTCGGGGTTGCGGCCGTGGAAGAAGCGGCGCCGCTGGAAGACCGGGTGCTCACGCCGCAGCCGCGACAGCGTCCGGACGAACGCCAGCAGGTCGTCCTCGGTGTGCAGGAGCGACCAGTCGATCCAGGCGATCTCGTTGTCCTGGCAGTAGGCGTTGTTGTTGCCGCGCTGGGTGCGGCCCAGCTCGTCGCCGTGGGACAGCATCGGCACGCCCTGCGACAGGAACAGCGTGGTCAGGAAGTTGCGCCGCTGGCGGTGGCGGAGCCGGACGATCTCCGGGTCCTCGACCGGGCCCTCGGCGCCGGAGTTCCAGGAGCGGTTGTCGTCGGTGCCGTCCCGGTTGTCCTCGCCGTTGGCGAGGTTGTGCTTGCGGTCGTACGAGACGAGGTCGGCGAGCGTGAACCCGTCGTGGCAGGTGACGAAGTTGATGGAGGCCACGGGCCGGCGCCCGGAGGTGGCGTACAGGTCGGCCGAGCCGGTCAGCCGCGAGGCGAACTCGGGCAGCGCCGAGTGCGTTCCCCGCCAGAAGTCACGCACGATGTCGCGGTACTTGCCGTTCCACTCGGTCCACAGGGGCGGGAAGTTGCCGACCTGGTAGCCGCCGGGCCCGACGTCCCACGGCTCGGCGATGAGCTTGACCTGCGAGATCACCGGGTCCTGCTGGATGAGGTCGAAGAAGGCGCTCAGCCGGTCGACGTCGTGCAGCTCCCGGGCCAGCGCCGAGGCCAGGTCGAACCGGAAGCCGTCGACGTGCATCTCCAGCACCCAGTAGCGCAGGGAGTCCATGATCAGCTGGAGCGCGTGCGGCGAGCGGACGTTGAGGGAGTTGCCGCAGCCGGTGTAGTCGAGGTAGTAGCGGCGGTCGCCGTCGTGCAGCCGGTAGTAGGCGGAGTTGTCGATGCCGCGGAAGCCGAGCGTCGGCCCCATGTGGTCGCCCTCGGCGGTGTGGTTGTAGACCACGTCGAGGATCACCTCGATGCCCGCCTCGTGCAGCGCCCGCACCATGGCCTTGAACTCCAGCACCTGCTCGCCGCGCGTGCCGGCGCTGGAGTAGCCGCCGTGGGGGGCGAGATAGGCCATCGTGTTGTAGCCCCAGTAGTTGGTCAGCCCCCGGGCCACGAGGAAGTGCTCGGGCATGAAGTGGTGGACCGGCATCAGCTCGACCGCCGTCACCCCGAGCGACAGCAGGTGGTCGATGATCGCGGGGTGTCCCACGCCCGCGTAGGTGCCGCGCAGCGCCTCGGGAACCGCCGGGTGCCGCATGGTCAGGCCGCGCACGTGCGCCTCGTAGATCACCGTCTGGTGGTACGGGGTGTGCGGCGACCGGTCGTTGCCCCAGTCGAAGAACGGGTTGACCACCACGTTCTTCGGCATGTACGGCGCGCTGTCGGCCAGGTTGAGCCGTGCCGGGTCGGTGAACTCGTACGAGAACAACGACTCGTTCCACGTCAGGTCGCCGTCGATGGCCTTGGCATAGGGGTCGAGCAGCAGCTTGGCGGGGTTGCACCGGTGGCCGCGGGAGGGCTCGTAGGGCCCGTGGACGCGGTAGCCGTAGCGCTGTCCCGGCACGATGCCGGGAAAGTAGGCATGCCAGACGAACCCGTCGACCTCCGGCAGGTCGACGCGTTCCTCGGAACCGTCATCGTGGAAGAGGCTGAGCTCGACCCGCTCGGCCACCTCGGAGAACACCGAGAATCCGGTGCCCACACCATCCCAGGTGGCGCCGAGTGGATACGGCTCGCCCGGCCAGACATCTCGCATGTGACTCAAGTGTCCCACGCGATCGCGATCACACCAGAGCGATCGCGATCACGATCTCGCTAGAGGAGCTGAGCGTTCAGCGTGATCGTCGTGCCGGCCAGCGCCTTGCTCACCGGGCAGTTGGCCTTGGCGGTCTCGGCGGCCTCCTGGAACTGCTCGGCCGTGATGCCCGGCACCTGGCCCTGCACGGTGAGGACGATGCCGGTGATGCCCTCGCCCGGCTGGAAGGTCACGTCGGCGCTGGTGCGCAGCGACTCGGGCGGCGTGCCGGCGCCGGCCAGGCCGTGGGAGAGCGCCATCGAGAAGCACGAGGAGTGGGCCGCGGCGATGAGCTCCTCGGGCGAGGTCTTGCCGTTGGCCGCCTCGGCGCGTGACGCCCAGGAGACCTCGAACGTGCCGACGCCGGACGTGTCGAGCGACACGGTGCCCGAGCCGTCGAGCAGGGCGCCCTTCCACTGCGTGGTGGCGGTGCGGGTGGTGGCCATGACGGTTCCTCCCTCTGGTCTGTTGGACTTCCGACCCTACCGTGAGCCCGGACACCCTCGTCCGGCCGCTGCCCGGACCGGCCTGGGCCTGCGCGCGCGACCGCTGCCGGGCGATGCCGGCTAGGCCAGCCAGACGAGGCCGGCGAAGCGCCCGCCGGGCTGCTCCCTGCGGTGCGAGTACAGCTCCTCGGACTCGATCGTGCAGCGCGCGTCGTGGCGCACGTCCGCGACGCCCGCCGCGCGGAGCTGGGCCTCGATGCCGGCGCGCAGGTCGAGGGCGGGAGTGTCCCAGGAGGTCGTGGACCAGGTCTCCGGCACCCGGGCGGCGACGCGCTCGCGCAGCTCGGCGGGCACCTCGTAGCACCGGCCGCACGCGCCCGGCCCGACGAGCGCCGCCATCCGCTCCGGCGACGCGCCCTTGGCGGCCATGGCCTCGACCAGCGCCGCGGCCACGCCCAGCTCGGTGCCGGGGCGGCCGGAGTGGGCGGCGCCCACCATCCGCGCCACGGGGTCGCCCACGAGCACCGCCGGGCAGTCGGCGCCGAGTGCGGCCAGGGCGAGGCGCGGCTCGGTGGTGAAGACGCCGTCCAGCGGGGGCGGGTCGTCGCCGAACGGCTCGCTCACGTACGCGACGTCGGCGCCGTGGACCTGACGCATGAACACCACGGCCCGCACGCCCAGCTCGGCGGCGACCCCGTCGCGGTTGGCGCGGACGGCCGCGGGGTCGTCCCCCACCAGTCCGCCGAGGTTGCGCGACCCGTACGGCGGCGCGCTGACACCCCCGTGACGGTCGGTGACGGCGACGTGGACACCCGGGGCCAGCTCCATGCCCTTGATCCTAGGGGGAGCCGGGCCCGCTCCCGGGACGCCGGGCACCCACCGGCGCCCGGCCGGCTCTCGCGGGATCTCGCCGGCTCTCGCTGGATCTCGCTTGTCAAGCAAGCATATGCTTGGTGACGTGACCGACTATCGCAACCTGATCGGCGGCCGGCTGGTCCCGGCGGCCGGCGGCCGGACCATGGACTCCGTCAATCCCGCCACCGGGGAGGTGTGGGCCCGCGTCCCCGCGAGCGGCCCGCAGGACGCCGAGGCGGCCGTCGAGGCGGCGGGGAAGGCGTTCCCCCGCTGGTCGGCCCTGCCCGCCCTGGCCCGCGCGCACGTCCTGCGCCAGGTCGGCGCCGTCTTCACCGAGCACGCCGAGGAGCTGGCCCGGCTGGAGACCCGCGACAACGGCCGGATCCTGCGCGACACCCTCACCAAGGACCTGCCCGGCATGGCGCACCTGTGGCAGCTCGCCGCCGGCCAGTGCCTGGACGCCGTCAGGGGCGACACCGTCATCCTGGGCCCCGACGCGCTCGGGATGACCCGGCGGGAGCCGTACGGCGTGGCCCTGTGCGTCATCCCGTGGAACTCCCCCATCTCGACCTTCTCCGCCAAGGCCGCCTACGCCCTGGCGGCGGGCAACACGGTGATCGTCAAGCCCGCCGAGCAGGCGAGCGTGTCGGTGCTGCGGCTGGGCGAGCTGCTGGCCGAGGTGCTCCCGCCCGGCGTTCTCAACATCGTCAGCGGCGTGGGCGAGGAGGTCGGCGACGCCCTCGTACGGCACCGCGGCGTGCACAAGATCAGCCTGACCGGCTCGACGGAGACGGCCCGCGTCATCACCAGGGCCTCGGCGGACACGCTCAAGCCGTTGACGTTCGAGCTGGGCGGCAAGTCGCCGAACATCGTCTTCCCCGACGCCGATCTCGACGCCGCCGCCCTGGGCCTCACGGTGAACTCCGTCTACACGGGCAACGCGGGACAGGTCTGCGTGGCCGGCTCCCGGATGCTGATCCACCGGTCGGTCTGGGACGAGATGCTGGGGCGGATGGAGCGCATCGCCGCCGGGCTGGTGCTCGACGACCCGCTCAACCTGGACACCACGATGGGGCCGATCGTCTCGCGCGGGCAGTACGAGCGGGTCACGTCGTACCTGGACCTGGCCGAGAAGGAGGGCGCCGAGCTGGTCTTCGGCGGCCGGCGGGGCGCCGAGGTGGTGCCGCGCCTGCCCGGCGGCTACTGGGTGTCGCCCACCCTGTACACGACGAGCGACAACGGGCTGCGCGTCTGCCAGGAGGAGATCTTCGGGCCGGTCGCGGTGGCGATCCCGTTCGAGACGGACGAGGAGGCGCTGCGGATCGCCAACGACTCCCCGTACGGGCTGGCGGCCGGCGTCTGGACGCGTGACCTGGGACGGGCGCACCGGTTCGTGCGGGACCTGCGGACCGGGACGGTATGGGTGAACACCTTCCGGCAGATGCCGCCGGGGCTCCCGTTCGGCGGCGTGAAGGACAGCGGCTACGGGCACGACGGCGTCCTGGAGTACACCCGGGAAAAGGCTGCCGTCATTCAGATCTAGTCGGATAGATTCCCGGCCATGAGCGAGGGGATCATCAGCGAGGAGATCGGCGACGAACCCGCCGGCGCGTCCGCCCTGCCGGCGCTGTCCGAGGAGGCCGCGCAGTCGCGGGCGTCCGTGCTCCGCAGCCGGGCCGAGTCGTACGTGGCGCTGTCACGCTACGACGCGGCCATCGCGGACCTGACCGAGGCGATCGCCCTGGCGCCGGACAGCGCCCGCGCGTGGCGGCTGCGGGGTGAGAGCCACCGGCTGATCGAGCGGTACGACGCGGCGCTGTCGGACTTCGACCAGTCGCTGCGCCTGGAGCCCGACAGCGCGTACGCCCTGGGCTCGCGCGGCCAGGTGTACGCGGCGCTGGGCCGGCTGGAGGAGGCGCTGACCGACTTCGACCACGCGCTGACGCTGACGCCCGAGTCGTTCTGGGTCCTGGAGGGCAAGGCGGACGCCCTGGCCGACCTGGGCCGGCTGGACGAGGCGCTGGACGTGCACGCCGGCATCATCGCGCTCAACGAGGGCCAGGCGTACCCGTGGCTGGCCAGGGCGGAGCTCTACCAGCGGGTCAACCTGTACGCCGAGGCCATCGACGACTACACCCGGGCCCTCGGGGTGGACCCCGGCTACGCGCGGGCGCTCAGCAGGCGCGGCGAGGCGTACCGCATGATCGACCGCTACGACGAGGCCCTGGCCGACCTGAACCGCGCGATCGAGCTGGACCCGGACAACGACCGGGCGCTGGGCAGCCGGGGTGCGGTGCTGAGCGAGCTGGGCGACGACGAGGCGGCCGTGCGCGACCTCGACCGGGCCATCGAGCTGGACCCGGAGTACGTCTGGGCGTACCGGGTGCGCGGGGAGGTCCTCCAGGACCTGGACCGCCATGAGGAGGCGGTCGCGGACTTCACCCGGGCGCTGCGGCTGGAGTTCGGGGACTCCTGAACCACCGGGTGGAAGAATCCTCCCCCAAGCGGACGAGGATTGCCCTCCTCGGTAGAAGTTCTTTCAACCCAGGCGAACCTCCGTAACCCCTGACTCCGGGTTACGTTCCAGGCACGTGCCCGCACTCCGGGCACGGCGGAAAGACCGCACGGCCGGTGGATGCCGAACGCCCCGGTGATCGGAGGGGGCCGGCCGTGCGGGACGGCGAGCGTGGAGCTCCTCAGGTGCCGCCGTGCGGGACGGCGAGCGCGCAGCTTCTCAGGCGTCGCCGTCCGGACGGGCCTTGCTGGGCTGCACGCGCCGCGGCTCGCCGGGCATCTTCGGATAGTTCGGCGGATAGGGCATGTCGCCCCGGCCGTCCGCCGCGTACCGCTCCAGGAGAGGCTCGATGGAGTACGCCCGGTCGTCGATGGCCGCGTGCACGTCGCCCACCTTGGCGAAGCGGGCCGGCATCGTGCGGATGTCGAAGTCGGCCGGGTCGGCGTCCTCCAGCTCCTCCCAGGTGAGCGGCGCCGAGACGGGCCCGGTGGGCTTGGCCCGCACCGAGTAGGCGCTGACGACCGTGCGGTCCCGGGCGTTCTGGTTGAAGTCCACGAACACCCGCTCGCCCCGCTCCTCCTTCCACCACGCGGTGGTCACCAGATCGGGGGCGCGCTCCTCCACGGCCCGCGCGAGGGCGATGCCCGCGTGCCGGACCTCGACGAAGTCCCAGCGCGGCTCGATGCGGACCGCGACGTGCGCGCCGCGGTTGCCCGAGGTCTTCACGAACCCCGTCATGCCGAGGTCGGCGAGCACCTCACGGGTCAGGAACGCGGCCCGGCGCGCCGCGTCGAACCCGAGCCCCGGCTGCGGGTCGAGGTCGATGCGCAGCTCGTCGGGGTGCTCCACGTCGGCCGCGCGCACCTGCCACGGGTGGAAGTCGACCGTGCCGAGGTTGGCGCAGTACGCGACGGCGGCGACCTCGGTGACCCGCAGCGAGTCGGCCTTGCGCCCGCTGGGGAAGGTGACCGTCACGGTCTCCAGCCAGTCGGGGTGCTTGGGCGGCATGCGCTTCTGGTAGATCGCCTCGGTGTGGATGCCGTCGGGGTGGCGCTTGAGGTTGGTCGGGCGGTCCCGCAGCGCCCGCAGCACGCCGTCGCCGACGCTCACGTAGTACTCGACCAGCTCACGCTTGGTGACGCCGATCTCCGGAAAGTACACCTTGTCGGGGTTTGTGACCTTGACGGTCCGCTCCCCCACCTCGAGCTCTATGAACGGCGATGCCATGCCCTCGAACCTACCCCGGACGACCGACAATCCCGGGAACCCCAGGGCGGGCCCCGGGTGGGCGGGTCCGTCCCGGAGCGCGCCTCGGTGGCGGTACCGAGGGCTCGACGGGACGGACCTGAAGACCACCCGCCTGCGCGGCTCGCACGGGCGCTGGCGCGCCACCCGGACGACCCGCGGACCGCCCCCGCGCGGCGCCAGCACGGGCGTGGGCTGTGCCGCTCGGGCGATCCGGCGAGTGATCCCACCCTGAGCAGGAGGCGATGACGCCTCCTTGCCTACAAAGACGCGAATTTCCCCCAGAAGGGATGCTTCCCCCGACGGAGATCTCTTTTTGCCACATCTCGTACGCTGGATACATGGACAAGGTGGTCAAGAGCGATGCCGAGTGGCGGGTCGAGCTCTCTCCGGAGGAGTTCCACGTGCTCCGCGAGGCCGGCACCGAGCGGCCGTTCACCGGGGAGTACGTCGACACCAAGACCGAGGGTGTGTACTCCTGCCGCGCGTGCGGCGCCGAGCTGTTCCGGTCCGACACGAAGTTCGAGTCGCACTGCGGGTGGCCGAGCTTCTTCGAGCCGTCGGAGTCGGACGCGGTGCGGCTGATCGAGGACCGCACCCTCGGCATGGTCCGCACCGAGGTGCGCTGCGCCCGCTGCGACTCCCATCTCGGCCACGTCTTCCACGGCGAGGGCTATCCCACGCCGACCGACGACCGCTACTGCATCAACTCCGTCTCCCTGCGGCTCCTCCCCAAGGAGTGAACGGGCGGCGACAGCGCGTACCGGCCCGTCGCCACGGGTAGGAGCGGCGGGTGAGCCTTGTGCATCTCCGTCACCGGTGGGTGACGGTCGAGGCGATCGGCCGGGTCATCACGCAGCGCTGCCGGCTGTGCTGGAAGACCCGCGTCCGCGTCCGCTAGGTGTTAGCCAGAGCCGATGGCGATGCTGCTTCAACGGTGTCCGGATCGTGGCTCCGGTCCGGACACGCCGTTCATCGTGATCGCCGTATCAGGTAACGAGTATGAGATGTGTCGAGCCAGCTCTGGTCGATTTCCTGCCCTGTGACGCGACCTATGAGAACGAGACTCGTCGTGATCATTTCTTCGGTCGGCGATCCTTGATCGACTGGGACATCCCAGGTGGCCGGCATCTCCAGACCCTCGGCTTCGGCCGCCAGCGAGGGTGGGATGACCTCCATGGGCAGGTTGTCCACGACCTGCCCGTCCACTGCGTGGTAGATGCGATGACCTCCGTCTCCGTGCCAGCCGATGCCGACGGCGCGGCCGCCGTCACGTGAGAGATCGGACAGCTCCCGGTCGTTGGTGATGTCGAGCCACTGCACCTGGATGGCGAGCGACCAGGAGGCGAACTGCCCGACGAGAACGATGCCGTCGTGGTCGCCGGGCATCTCGTCTCCTCCGAAACCGGAGGGCAGGCCGGCCAATGTGACCGTCGCCGCCGTTTCTGGGGCGACGCGGAGCCGGCGAGCGGTTTCCTCCACGGTGAGGCCCTCGCTCCACACTGCCGCGAAGTTATGGGCAAGACCTTCCCAGTGAGACTCCAGCAGGTCGTACAGATCACGTCCGGAAGCCATCCTTCACGTCCTTCGAAAGAGCATGAGTACCGCCCCCACCGCGCGCGGGCAGGTGGAGAGGTCGAAGATGGTGCGGACCAGGGTGGCCACGAACGGCTGAGCGGACTTGTTCCCGCGCGTCCGGCTTTCGGCACGTCCCGGGCCGGGCCACGGGCCCCGGTCATCCGGGGTCCGGGTGCGTGACGCGGCAGCTCGTGTCGGCGGGGCCGAGGATGTTGGCGAGCACGGGGTTCCCGTTCTCGCCGAACCTCGCCTGGACGAACACCACGGGGTGCGCGGCGCCGTCCCGGCGGAGGTACTCCAGGCCGCGCCGGCAGAGGGTGAGGGCGTCGGCGGAGTTGGCCGCCGACTCCGGCAGGTCCGTGTAGATACGCAGATATCCACCGATGGTGCGGACATCCCTGACATGGCGCATGGCGCCGTCACCGGAGCCCCAGCGGGCGCGGAAGTACTCGACCGCGGTGAGCTCGGCGTCCCGGGACGTTCCTGCTGCTGCGGTCGCCCCGGCGGCTCCGGTGGCGCCCCTCGCCCCGGCCCCGGTCCCAGTCCCGGTCCCACTGTCACCCGGGCGCCCGACCGGCGCCCCCGAGCCACCGCTCGGCCGGGGCGCGGACCGGTGCGTGGGCTGGGGCGTGGGCTGGGGCGCGGGGTTGGTCGTGGACCGGGACGTGGAGTCAGTCGCCGGATCGGTCGTGGACCGGGCTATGGAGTCGGCCGCCGCGTCGGCCGTCGAGCGGGACGCCGGAACGGTCGGCGGACGGGCCTGGTCGGTCGGTGCGTGAGCCGGATCGGCCGGCGGTCGTACGGCGCCGGGAGTGACGCCCTCGGCACGTACCTCGGTACGGGTCACGCCGGCCTCCCCGACGCCTCTGTAGCTCCCGCCGGCCTCCCCGGCCTCTCCGGCCTCTGCGGACGTACCAGCCGATCTCCCGGACTCACCCGATCCCCCCGATCCCCCTGGTCCGGCCGTTCCGGCCGCGGAGAACATCCCGCCGACGGGACCGCCACCGAGCAGCGCCACTCCGCCCGCCAGCACCACCGAGCCGGCCGACACCCACACGAGCCACGCCTTGTGCGCCGCGCTCCGCCGCAGCCACGACTCGGGCACCCGCGCGTGCCGCCGCTCCGGCCGCCCTCCCCGATCGGCCGCGTGCCCACCGCGGGCCGCATGCCCGTCACGGCCGGAGGTCCAATCGTCGCCGGCGTGCATCCCGCGTCCTCGGGGCCCCAGCTCGGCGATCCTCCTGCAGATGCGGTCGGCGATCCGCCGGGAGGCCCGGCCCGCGGCACGCCGGGAGAGCCGGCCCGCGACGCGCCCGCCGACGCGGCCCGTGGCCGGCCGCCCGTGCCGCCCCGCCGCACCGTCCGGCCCCGGCACGGCTCCGTGCGGCCCCTCCTGCGCACCACCGCGCGGGACGTCGGGCGCACCACCGCGCGGGACGTCGGGCGCGCCACCGTCCGGGGCACCGTGCGCGACGCCGTCCGGGCCGCCGTAAGGCGCGGCCGTACCGGCGGCTAACCCCTCCCAGCCAAGGGTGAGGTGCTCCCAGGCGCGGGCCACCGCCTCGTCGTCCCCGTACGGGAAATCCTCCGGCATGAGCCCGTACGGGAAGTCCTCCCACGGACCGTCACCGTACGGATGCCTTCCGTGCCTGCCCGAGTCCGCGGTCACGATGGTCCCCCCCTGGAACGTGACAACCCGCCGTCACCACCGAGTGTGACAAAGCAGGTAGATCAATGCGGAGGGATCGCGGACTTCCCGTTGACCGTTCTACGGCAGGGCGTCGACCAGCTCGGTCACCGGCTTGCGGGCGCCGGTGTAGAAGGGGATCTCCAGACGGGTGTGCCGGCGGGCCTGGGCGCCGCGCAGCTCGCGCATGAGGTCGACGATCCGGTGCAGCTCGTCGGCCTCGAAGGCGAGCATCCACTCGTAGTCGTTGAGCGAGAAGCAGGCGACCGTGTTGGCCCGGACGTCGGGGTACTCGCGGGCCATACGCCCGTGCTCGGCCAGCATGGCGCGCCGCTCGGAGTCCTCCAGGAGGTACCACTCCAGGGAGCGCACGAACGGGTAGACGCTCACGTACGCCCGCGGCTCCTCCTCGGCGAGGAACGCCGGGATGTGCGACTTGTTGAACTCGGCCGGCCGGTGCAGCGCCATGGCCGACCAGACGGGCTCGCTGTGGCGGCCCAGGGCCGTGCGGCGGAAGCGGGAGTAGACGTCCTGCAGGTCGTCGGAGGTGGGCGCGTGCCACCAGAACATGTAGTCGGCGTCGGCGCGGAACCCGGCCACGTCGTACAGGCCGCGGGTGACCACGTCCTTGAGCGCCGCCTGCTCCAGCAACTCGCCGACCTCCGCGCCGAGACTCTCGCGGTCGGCGGGCAGCGGTCCGGTCGCCCGGAAGACGGACCACATCGTGTAGCGGATCACCTGATTGAGATCGCGGGCCTTGAGCCGCGGTGCGCCCTCTGTCATGCCCCTATTCTCCCCGCAGCGACAGGTGGTCCAGAATCCGGGCGGCGGCCGTGCGCGCCGTGGCGACACAGGCGGGGACGCCCAGCCCGTCGTAGGCGGCCCCGCACACGGCGAGCCCCGGCAGCACGGCGACGGCGGCGCGCACCCGGGCCACGCGGTCGAGGTGGCCCACGTTGTACTGCGGCAGGGAGCCGCCCCAGCGGGTGACGCGGGTGTCGATCGGCAGCCCGCGCACGCCCATGACACCGGCCATCTCCGCCATCGCGAGGGCCACCAGCTCGGTGTCGTCGCGCTGGAGCAGGTGCTCCTCGCCGACCCGGCCGATGGAGCAGCGCAGCCGCACGAGGCCGTCGCCGGCCAGATGAGGCCACTTGACGGAGCTGAACGTGACGGCCTTGACCGGCCTGCCCTCGACGGGCGGCACGAGGTAGCCGCTCTCGCCGGGCGGCTCGGGGAACGCGTCGGCGGCGTAGGCGAGCGTGACGATGGCCATGCTGGCGTACTCGATGCGCGCCAGCTCGGCCGACGCCTTGGGCGCCTCGCCCTTGAGCAGCCGGGCGGCGGAGGGAGCGGGCGTGGCGATGATCACGGCGTCGGCCTCGATCACCTCGGGCCTCGGCACGGGGCCGGTCACCAGCCGCCACCCCTCGGCGGTGCGGTGCAGCTCGCGCACGGTCACCCCGGTGCGGATCTCGGCCTCCGACGCCTTGGCGACCGCCTCGGGCAGGCTGCCGAGGCTGCCGCGCAGCGTGGCGAACACCGGCCCGCCGGCGCTGGGCGCCTCGTGCAGGATCTGCCGGGCGGCGCTCAGCAGCGAACGCTCGGAGCGGGCGACGGCGGCCACCCGGGGCATCGTGGCCTCCAGCGACAGCCGGTCGGAGCGGCCCGCGTAGACGCCGCCGAGCAGCGGCTCGATGAGCCGTTCGAGCACCTCGCCGCCCATGCGGGCGCGGATGTAGGCGGCGACGGACACGTCGGTGCGGACGAGGGTGGGCGGCAGGATCTGGTCCATCGGCACCCGCAGCAGCCCGCCGGGCGAGACGATGCCGGACTTGGCCAGCTCGGTGAGGTCGGCGGGCACGCCCATGACCTGCCCCTTGGGCATGGGGCGCAGCGAGCCCCTGCTGAGGATGGCCGATCGCGCGGAGCTGGGACTGACCAGGTCGTCGCCGAGACCGACCGCCTTGGCCAGCTCCGTGCCCTCGGGCCGCCTGGCCAGCACGGCCTCGGCTCCGGCGTCGACGCTGACCCCGGCGACCTCGGAGGCGTGCAGCTTGCCGCCGATGCGCGGGCCGCCTTCGAGGACCGTCACCCTGATCCGATCGCCGCCCGCCTGGCGGAGGTGCCACGCCGCGGCCAGACCAGAGATCCCGCCCCCGACGACGACCACGTGCGCCCTTTTCCCTTCCACGCCTCCAGACGCTACCGTCTCCGCGGCCCGCCCGGCCGCCCGGGGCGCGGTCCCGCGCGGGGCCGGCACGGCGTTCCGGGTCGCGTGCGCTCCGGCCGCCGACATCCGCACGTGACCGTACCGTGACGGATCCGATCAAACCCCTCCAGTTCCTGGTCCGTCGTAAGGGCATGAGGAGATTCCAGTACGGCACGGCGCTGTCGGCCGCCTGCGCGGCCCTGCTCTTAGGGGGCCTGACGGGATGCGGCGGCGGGGCGGAGATGCAATCCGCCTCCCGCGGCGAGTCGGCACAGGCGGGAGCGCCCGCCCTGGCGCCTCAGGACTCCGCGGGCGGCAAGGCGCGGCGTCAGCCCTCGGCCCAGGACGCCGCGGGCAGGACCGCCGGGAAGAACATCGCCTCCGACGTCACGGTCACCGCCCAGGACCGGCAGGTCATCTACGTCGGCAGGATGACGGTACGGGCCAAGGAGGTCACGGCGGCGGCCCAGAAGGCCAAGCAGATCGTGAGCGGCGCGGGCGGCTACCTGTCGAAGGAGCAGTCCAGCTCCTCCGACGGGGGCGAGGGCTCGGCCGAGCTGGAGTTCAAGATCCCGCCGGCTCGGTACGCCGACGTGCTCGCGAGCATGGGCAGGGACCTGGGCGAGCAGATCTCGCTCAACCAGGGCACCGAGGACGTCACCGCGCAGGTGGCCGACGTCAACAGCCGGATCAAGTCGGCCCAGCAGGCGCTCGACTCGCTGCGCACGCTGCTGAAGAAGGCCGACACCATCGGCAACGTGCTGGAGGTGGAGCGGGAGATCTCCACCCGCGAGGCGGACCTGGAGTCGTTGCAGGCCCAGCAGAAGGAGCTGGCGGGACAGGTGAGCATGGCCACGCTCACGCTGACCGTGGTCGGGCCGGTCACGGTCGTGACGCCGCCGTCGGAGGAGCCCGCCGGGTTCCTCGGCGGGCTGGCCAAGGGATGGTCGGGGCTGGTCGCGTTCGTGAAGGTGGCGCTGACCGTGGTGGGCGTGTTGCTGCCCTGGATGCTCATCCTGGCGCCGGTGGCCGCGCTGATCGTGTGGCTGACGCGCCGGAACGCGCGCCGGCGGCCCGCCCCGCCGGCCAGGACCGTGCCACCGGCCGGAGCCGGCGAACCGCCCCAGCCCCCGGCGCCCGCCCAGTCCTGACCGGCGAGCCGGCCGGGTCAGGCCTCGTGGACCAGGTCGGTGAGGCGCTTGAGCTGGTCGGGGTCGGTGGAGGGCAGCACGCCGTGCCCGAGGTTGAACACGTGGCCCTCCGCCTGCCGTCCCTCCCGCAGCACCTCGCGGGCCTTGCGCTCGACCGCCTCCCACGGGGCCAGCAGGATCGCCGGGTCGAGGTTGCCCTGCAGCGCCTTGCCGGGGCCCACCCGGCGGGCGGCCTCGTCGAGCGGCACCCGCCAGTCGACGCCCACCACGTCGGCGCCCGCCTCGCCGAGCAGTCCCAGCAGCTCGCCGGTGCCGACGCCGAAGTGGATGCGCGGCACGCCGAGGTCGGCCAGGCCCTCGAAGATGCGGCGCGTGTGGGGCAGCACGTACTCGCGGTAGTCGGCGGGGGCGACCGCGCCGACCCAGGAGTCGAAGAGCTGGACGGCCGAGGCGCCCGCCTCGACCTGGAGGCGCAGGTGGGCCAGGACGATGCCGGCCAGGCGGTCCATCAGCGCGTGCCACAGGCGCGGCTCGCCGTACATCATGGCCTTGGTGTGGTCGTGGTTGCGGGACGGGCCGCCCTCGATGAGGTAGGCGCCGAGCGTGAACGGCGCGCCGGCGAAGCCGATGAGCGGCGTGCCGCCGAGCTCGCCGGTCAGCGCCCGGATCGCCTCGGTGACGTAGGGGACGTCGTCGGGCTCCAGCGGGCGCAGCACGTCGAGGTCGGCCTCCTCGCGGATCGGCTGGGCGACGACCGGCCCGACGCCGGGCTTGATGTCGAGATCGACGCCGATGGCCTTGAGCGGCACGACGATGTCGCTGAAGAAGACGGCCGCGTCGACGCCGTAGCGGCGGACCGGCTGCATGGTGATCTCGACGGCGAGGTCGGGCGTGGCGCACGCCTGGAGCATCGGCACGCCCTCGCGCGCCTTGAGGTACTCGGGCAGCGATCGGCCGGCCTGCCGCATGAACCAGACGGGGGTGTGGGGGACGGGCTGGCGGCGGCAGGCGCGCAGGAACGCTGAGTCGGCGAGATTCACCCTCCCAGGGTGCCATGACCTCCCGCCGGTCCCCTCATCGGCGCCGCATCGGCACGAGGTGTCGGAAAAGTATGCATTGAACACCCCAAATCATGATCGAATAGTCGGATGGAGGTTTACCGGCCGACCCGGCCCTCGGCGCTCACGCGGGTCGAACACACCCCATGGGCGACCAGAAAGCCGGTCTTGACTGGACCAAATGTTCGCCAAGCGACCGCGCGGCACCGATTCAGCATCCACTTTCGGGACACGCCGAGCGCGTTGCGGGGAATTGTCGGTGAGGCGTGCCAACGTCGGAGCCACGATCCGAAGAAAGGCCCCGTTGCGATGACAGGTGCGACGACAGGCGCCGCCGCAGGCGCCGCGCTCAGTGCCGTGCCCCGGCCTGTGACCGCTCCCGCGACCCGTACCGCGGCTCCTTGCGGGACTCGTTCCCGGACTCCTGGCACGACTCATGACGGGACTCGTGACGGGTGCCGTGCCGTGCCGTCCACGTCCGCCCGCCAGCGGGTTGCGGCAGCGGGTTGAGCAGGCACGATGAGCACCCCCGTGGTCCCCTTCCCCGAGGCTGCGGCCTACGCTGCGACCATGACCTCGAGTGACCGGCCGCCGGCTCCCCCGGCGTTCAGGCGCGCGGCCGAGAGCCTGCGCCCGGCCGAGGTCAGACCGGAGATCGAGCTGGAGGACCTGCCCGCGCCGCAGCGGCTGGCCCCCTACTCCGCCGCCGTGGGCGCGTCGGTCTACCGTGACGACGACGAGCTGGCCGTGGGCCGGCTGATCCTGCTCTACGACCCCGACGGCCAGCGCGGCTGGGACGGCCCGTTCCGGCTGGTGGCCTACGTGCGCGCCGACATGGAGCCGGAGATCACCTCCGACCCGCTGCTCGGCCCGGTCGCCTGGAGCTGGCTGACGGAGGCTCTGGACGCCCACCACGCCGACTACTCGGCGGCCGGCGGTACCGTGACAAGAGCGGTGTCCGAGGGCTTCGGCAACAAGGCCGATGATCCGGTCACCACCGAGCTGGAGCTGCGGGCGTCCTGGTCCCCCGCCCAGGAAGACCTCTCCGGTCACGTGGCCGCCTGGTGCGACCTCATGTGCGTGGCCGCGGGGATCCCGCCGCTGCCGCCCGATGTGGCGTCCCTGCCCCGCAGGCGCGAAGATCCGGAGAGTGACCGTACGAAGTGAGGGCACCAGTCGAGACGTCATCCGCGTCATGAGAGCGGTGAACTCATGACAGAAGAAAGAACCGTGCAGGGCGGCACCATGGCCGACGGCGCGGAGCCGGGCGAGCGCCCGGTCGTGCCGCTGCTGGAGCCCCGCGAGGGCATCCCGCCGGTCGTCGCGGACGCGGCCACGCTGGCCGGGGTGGTCGACGCGTTCGCGCGCGGCAGCGGCCCGGTCGCCGTCGACGCCGAGCGCGCCTCGGGTTACCGCTACGGCAACCGCGCCTACCTGGTGCAGGCGCGCCGGGCCGGGGCGGGCACCGCGCTGATCGACCCGATCGCCTGTCCCGACCTGTCGGGCCTGGACGCGGCGGTGGCGGACGCCGAGGTCGTGCTGCACGCCGCCTCGCAGGACCTGCCGTGCCTGCTGGAGGTCGGGTTCCGGCCACGCGCGCTGTTCGACACCGAGCTGGCCGGCCGGCTGCTCGGCTACGAGCGCGTGGGGCTGGGCACGATGGTGGAGACCGTGCTCGGGCTGCGGCTGGAGAAGGGTCACTCGGCCGCCGACTGGTCCACCAGGCCGCTGCCGGAAGACTGGCTGCGCTACGCCGCTCTCGACGTGGAGGTGCTGGTCGAGCTGCGCGACGTGCTGCACGCCGAGCTGGAGGAGGCGGGCAAGCTGGAGTGGGCGCGCGAGGAGTTCGCCGCCGTGCTCGGCACGCCGCCCGCCGTCCCCCGGTCGGATCCGTGGCGGCGTACGTCCGGCATCCACAAGGTGCGCAACGTGCGCGCGCTGGCGATCGTGCGCGAGCTGTGGCTGATGCGCGACCGGATCGCCCGCGAGAACGACCTGGCGCCCGGCCGGGTCCTGCCCGACTCGGCGATCGTGGCCGCCGCCCTCGACGTGCCCCGCACGAAGAAGGCGTTGACCGAGATCGCGCCGTTCACCGGTCGCAGCGCCCGCCGCTACATGAGCGAGTGGCTGAGCGCGGTCAGCCGGGCGCGCGCGCTGCCCGACGTGCAGCTGCCGCAGCCGAGCACGCCCGGCGACGGCCCGCCGCCCGCCAACCGCTGGCCCGACCGCGACCCGGCCGCCGCCAAGCGGCTGGCCGCGGCCCGTGCCGTGATCGCGGCGCTGGCCGACGAGCACCGCATGCCGACGGAGAACCTCCTGCAGCCCGACGCCGTGCGCAGGCTCACCTGGGAGCCGCCGAAGCAGATCACCGACGAGACCGTGGCCGAGCGGCTGCGCGAGCTCGGCGCCCGCGACTGGCAGCTCGCCCTCACCGCCCACCCGCTGGCCAGGTCCCTGGCCAGGCTGGAGACCAAGGGCGAGCTCTAGGCACGACCGGCACTTGACGCCTCCGGCGGCTCGGCCTTACCGTTCGGGAAAGCGCTTTCCGTGAAAGGATCCCCATGAGCGTGCGCACCATCGGCGTCGTGATGAACGGCGTCACCGGACGAATGGGATATCGCCAGCACCTGGTCCGATCCGTCCTGGCCATCAACGAGCAGGGCGGCGTCACGCTCTCCGACGGCAGCCGGGTCAAGCTGCGCCCCGTCCTGGTCGGCCGCAACGCCGCCAAGCTGGCCGAGCTCGCCGACCGCCACGGCATCCCCGACTACACGACCGAGCTGGACGCCGCGCTGGCCGACGACGACAACCTCGTCTACTTCGACGCCCAGGTCACCTCCGCCCGGGTGAAGGCCGTGCTGAAGGCGATCGAGGCGGGCAAGCACATCTACGCCGAGAAGCCCACGGCCGAGTCGGTCGAGGAGGCCGTGGCGCTGGCCGAGGCGGCGACGGCGCGGGGCGTGAAGAACGGCGTCGTGCAGGACAAGCTGTTCCTGCCGGGCCTGCTGAAGCTGAAGCGGCTGATCGACGGCGGGTTCTTCGGCCGGATCCTCTCGGTGCGCGGGGAGTTCGGCTACTGGGTGTTCGAGGGCGACTGGCAGGAGGCGCAGCGCCCGTCGTGGAACTACCGGGCCGAGGACGGCGGCGGCATCGTGCTCGACATGTTCCCGCACTGGCACTACGTCATGGAGAACCTGTTCGGCCGGGTCCGCTCGGTCTACGCCCAGGCCGTGACGCACGTGCCGCAGCGGGTGGACGAGCAGGGGCACGCCTACCAGGCCACGGCCGACGACGCCGCGTACGGCGTGTTCGAGCTGGAGGGCGGGGTCATCGCGCAGATCAACTCCTCCTGGACCGTGCGCGTGAACCGCGACGAGCTGGTGGAGTTCCAGGTGGACGGCACGGAGGGCAGCGCGGTCGCCGGCCTGCGCAACTGCCGCGTCCAGCACCGCGCCGCCACGCCCAAGCCCGTGTGGAACCCCGACCTGCCCGTCACCGCGCGCTTCCGCGACGGCTGGCAGGAGGTTCCGGACAACGCCGAGTTCGACAACGGCTTCAAGATCCAGTGGGAGCTGTTCGTCCGGCATGTCCTGGAGGACGCGCCGTTCCCGTACGACTTCGCCGCCGGCGCCCGCGGCGTGCAGCTCGCCGAGCTGGGCCTGCGCTCGTCGGCCGAGGGCCGCAGGATCGAGGTGCCGGAGCTGTGAGGATCGACCTGCCCGGCGGCGCGTACGAGCTGCGCGAGCCGGTGACGTGGCCGCGGCCGGACGGCCCGGCGGTCAGCCGCGTCGTGTACGCGGCGGCGCACGTGGTGGCCGACCCGCTCGGCGACAACACGCCCGGCTCCCCCGCGGCCGTGGACTGGGACGCCACGCTGCGCTTCCGCCGCCACCTGTGGTCGCACGGGCTGCGCGTGGCCGACGCGATGGACACCGCGCAGCGCAACATGGGACTCGACTGGGCCGCGACGAGAGAGCTCATCCGGCGCAGCGCCGACGAGGCGCGCGCGTTCGGCGACCCGGCCGAGCTGGTGGCCTGCGGCGCCGGCACGGACCACGCCCCCGGCGCGGACGACCTGAAGGCGATCACCGCCGCGTACACCGAGCAGATCGAGACCGTGCAGGCGGCCGGCGCCGGCGTGATCGTCATGGCCTCGCGCCAGCTCGCGCGGGTGGCGGCCGGCCCGGAGGACTACCACCAGGTGTACGGCGAGCTGCTCGGCCTGGCCGACCGGCCGGTGGTGCTGCACTGGCTCGGCGAGATGTTCGACCCGCAGCTGGCCGGCTACTGGGGCTCGCGCGACGTGGCGGCGGCCACCGAGGCGTTCCTGGAGCTGATCCACGCCCACGCGCCGAAGGTGGACGGCGTGAAGGTGTCGCTGCTGGACGAGGAGCACGAGATCGGCCTGCGGGCCGCGCTGCCCGAGGGCGTCCGGCTCTACACCGGTGACGACTTCAACTACCCGTCGCTGATCAGGAGCGGCTCGCACGCGCTGCTCGGCATCTTCGACGCGATCGCGCCGGCCGCGGCGGCGGCCCTGCGGGCGCTCGACGCCGCTGAGGCCGCCTCCGACGACGCCGGCCGTGACCGGATGCTCGCCCGTTACGACGAGATCCTGGCGCCGACGGTGGCGCTGTCGCGCAAGATCTTCGAGACGCCGACGTACAACTACAAGACCGGCATCGTCTTCCTGGCCTGGCTGAACGGCCACCAGGACGCGTTCGCCATGGTCAACGGCGCTCAGTCGGCCCGCTCGCTGGTCCACCTGTCGGAGGTGTTCCGCCTGGCCGACCGGGCCGGGCTGCTGGCCGACCAGGAGCTGGCGGTCCGCCGCATGCAGGCGCTGCTGGCGGTGAACGGCCTGTGAGCCTCTCCCTCAACCAGTGGACCACCAGGCGCTGGACGGTGGCCGAGGCCGTCGACGGCTGCGTGCGGCACGGCCTGGAGGCCATCGGCCTGTGGCGGCAGGAGGTCGCCCAGCAGGGCCTGGCCGAGTCGGCCAAGCTGGTGCGCGAGGCGGGCCTGCGGGTGTCGTCGCTGTGCCGGGGCGGCTTCCTCACGGCGGGCGGGCCCGGCGAGGACGGCCGCCGGGCGTTCGCGGCGGCGCTGGAGGACAACCGGCGGGCCGTCGACGAGGCCGCCGAGCTGGGCGCGGCCTGCCTGGTGATGGTGGTCGGCGGGCTGCCGGGCGTGGTCCCGGGCGAGCCGCTGTCGGGCGCCGTGTCGAAGGATCTCGCCGTCGCTCGGGAGCGGGTGGCCGAGGGCCTGGCCGTGCTCGCGCCGTACGCCGGTGAGCGGGGCGTGAAGCTGGCGCTGGAGCCGCTGCACCCGGTCTACTGCGCGGACCGGGCGGTCATCTCCACCCTGGAGCAGGCGGTGGACCTCAGCCTGCCGTATCCGGTGGAGCAGGTCGGGGTGGTGGTCGACACCTTCCACGTGTGGTGGGATCCGCGGCTGTTCGAGCAGATCGCCCGCGCCGGCGAGCGGATCGCCTCCTACCAGGTGTGCGACTTCCTGCACCCGCTGCCCGCCGACGTGCTGCTGGGGCGCGGCATGATGGGCGACGGAGTGATCGACTTCGCGCCGATCACCCGGGCCGTGCTGGCGGCCGGCTACACCGGCGACGTGGAGGTCGAGATCTTCAACGCCGACGTGTGGGCCGCCGATCCGGACGAGGTGCTGGCCACCATGAAGGCCCGCTACGCCGAGGTGGTCGTGCCCTCCTGACCGCCCCGTTCTCCGGGCGCCGTCCCGCGGGGACGGCGCCCGCCTTTGTGACGTGGGTCACCGTGGAAGGGCGCGGAGCCGGGAGAAGTTGTTACTGTGGAAGGGCGGGCAGGAACGCGCGGCTCCCCTCGACTCCCTCGACGTCTGAACATCCTGCCGCATCCCCGAAGACGAGAAGCGGTACATGGCACATCCCACCACAGTGGACCATCTCCTCCCGGGGGATCACGTCTGCTGGACATTCGACGACCATGAACGGCATCTGTCGGCCCTGATTCGTTACCTTCGCGGAGGTCTCGAGCGGGGTGAGCAGGTCCTGTACTTCACCGACACCTTCCTGCCCGACGCCTTCCTCGCGGCGGCGCAGGCGTACGGTCTGGAGGTGCGCGAGCCGGAGCGCACCGGGCAGCTTCAGGTGACCACCGCCGAGGAGTCCTACCTGGCGGGCGGCACGTTCGACGCCGAGCGTGCCCTGGCGGGCTGGCACACCGCCATCGGGGAGGCGCGCGGCCAGGGCTACAGCGCGCTGAGGGTGGCGGCCGACATGGGCTGGACGGTCCGCGCCACTCCCGGCGTCGAGCGGCTGGCCTGGTACGAGGCGCAGGTCAACCAGATCTTCTCCGACGGCTACGCGATGGCGCTGTGCTGCTACGACCGGCGGCTGTTCACCAGCGCCGAGCTGGACCGGGTCGGCGCCGCCCACCCGGCGACCGCGCGGGCGGGGGCGGGCAGCCACGAGGAGTGGGCGCCGATGCTGCGGATCCGGCGCACCTTCGAGGGGCTGGCGCTGACGGGCGCGGCCGACCGGAGCAACAGCGACGCCCTGGAGGCCACGCTGCGCCATGTCGTGGCCGACGCCCATCGCATCGCCGACGGTGCCGCCCCGCTGGTGGTGGACGTGGCGGACCTGACGTTCGCCGACACGGCCATCGCCCGCCTGCTGGCCGGCGCGGTCGCCGCCGCGCGAGGCCGGCTCCTCCTGCGGGGCGTCCGCCCGACGCTGCACGAGATGCTGTCGGTGATCGACCCGGGCCAGGCCCACGCGCGGTGCGTCACCGGGAGCACGGTATGAGCGTCACGACCTCCCCCTCCGGCCCTTCCGGGCCCGTCGCCGATCCGTTCGAGCACATCGGGCTGCTCTACGACACGCCCGACGCCTACGCCGAGGGGTGCGCCGCGTTCCTGCGGCGGGCGCTCGACGCCGGCCAGCCGGCCATGGTGGCCGTGCCGGGCGGCAACGGCGACCTCATCCGGTCCCGTCTGGGCGGGGCCGCCTCCCGGGTGGTCTTCGCCGACATGGCGGTGGCCGGCCGCAATCCCGGCCGCATCATCCCCCGCGTGCTGCTGGACTTCGCCCGCCGCCACTCCGGGCAGCGCGTGTGGATCATCGGTGAGCCGATCTGGGCGGGCCGCAGCGAGGTCGAGTACCCCGCCTGCGCGGCGCACGAGGCGCTCATCAACGCCGCCTTCGCCGGCCGCGACGCGGCGATCCTGTGCCCGTACGACACGGCCGCCCTCGGCGCGCGAGCGGTCGAGGACTCCTACCGCACTCATCCCGTCATGGCCGAGGCAGACCGCACCTGGGCCAGCGGCCTCTACGCCGATCCCTTGGACACCGCAGCGATGTTCGACCAGCCCCTTCCCACTCCCCCACTCACCGCGTACCAGCGGACGTTCCAGACCGTCGGCGAGCTGGAGGACGTGCGCTCCTTCACCGCCGGTCTCGCCCGCTCGGCGGGCCTGCCCGACTCCCGCGTCGAACGCGCGGTGCTCGCGGTCAACGAGGTCGCCACCAACGCCTTCGAGCACACCGCGGGCGGCTGCACGATCACCGTGTGGACCGAGACCGCGACGCTCGTGTACCAGATCGACGACGCCGGTCACTTCGTCGAGCCGATGGCCGGGCGGATCCCGCCGGTGGACCTGCAGTCGCGCGGTCACGGGCTGATCCTCGTCAACGAGCTCAGCGATCTGGTGCGCCGCCACGACCACGCCGCCGGCACCACCACCCGCCTGCACTTCGTGCTCGGCTGACGCCGCCACCGGAGCGCCGCCGGCTCAGTCCTGCGGTTTGCGCCAGGTGATGCTGTACCGCAGCAGCAGGTGGCGGCGGTACGCGGAGCCGGGCAGGATCTCGGCGGCCAGCTCCCGCATCTGCGGGTAGGTCACCGGCGGCGGCCACACCGTGGGCGCCGAATGCCGCCAGAGGCCCTTCACGGCGCGGTGGAAGGTGCCGACGGCGACGCCGGCCAGGACGCGCGGCAGGTCGCCGGGCATGGTGCTGCGGGCGAGGCCGACGACGGCCAGGACGCCGCCGGGGCGCAGCAGGTCGCGCATGCGGGCCAGCCCGGTGGCGGCGTCCATGTGGTGCAGGGTGGCCACGGAGGCGACGACGTCGAACGAGGCGGGCTCGAAGGGGTGGGTGAGGAAGTCGCCGACGATGTAGCCGACGTCGTCGGGGTGTGAGCGGGCCTGCTCGATGCTGGGCGCGTGCAGGTCGATGCCGGTGACGTGCGGCACGGTCCGCCGGAGTTCGCGGGCGAGCATCCCCTCGCCGCAGCCGACGTCGAGGGCGCGCCTGGCTCCCTCAGGGATCGAGCTCAGGATGCGGGGGTGGTAATGGATGTTGTGGTTCCATCGCCTGCTGTTCTCGGCCGTCATGTGATCATCCTGCCGGACACGCTTCGCTGAGGCGGTCCGGACAGCTCCGCCCGGCACGACGACCGCGAAGGCGGCGGGCCTGCGCGACGGCCCTCGGCGCGGACGCCGACGTACCCGCCTGACCCGGTCTCCCCGCCACTGCTGCTACGCGCTCCTCACAAAGGGGCCGCCTGCCGCCGGCCCCTTTTGCTTTACCGTCCGGCTCCTGCCGTGACCAGCGGGGCACCCTGGAGGAATGGACCTCAAGGACGCGGTCGCGGTGGTGACCGGCGGGAACCGCGGGCTGGGCAGGCACTTCGTCACCCAGCTCCTCGAGCGCGGCGCGAAGGTGTACGCCGCCGCCCGCGACCCCGGGCAGGTGGACGTGCCCGGCGCGGTGCCGTTGCGGCTGGACATCACCGACGCGGAGTCGGTGGCCGAGGCGGCCCGGGTCGCCACGGACACGACGGTGCTGGTCAACAACGCCGGCATCTCCACCCACGCCACGCTGCTCGGCGGCGACTTCGAGCTGATCCGCCTGGAGATGGAGACCCACTTCTTCGGCCCGCTGGCCGTCACGCGCGCCTTCGCGCCGGTCATCGAGGCGAACGGCGGGGGCGGGATCATCAACGTCCTGTCCGTGCTGTCGTGGGTGCACGTGCCCGACTACGGCGCCTACAGCGCGGGCAAGGCCGCGGCGTGGGCGATGACCGACGCGGTGCGGCAGCAGCTCGCCCCGCGGGGCATCGGGGTCACCAGCGTGCACGTCGGCTACATGGACACCGACATGGCGTCCTACGTGGACCCGGGGCAGAAAGTGAATCCGGCGCAGGTGGCCGCCGCGGCCCTGGACGGGCTGGCCGCGGGCCGGCCGGAGATCCTCGCCGACGAGCTGAGCCGCGCGGCGAAGCGGGACCTGGCGGCGCCGCCGGCCGCCTGAGCGCGCCGCCTCTCGGCAGGGAACGCCTGGGTCACCCCAGCGATCGGGCCAGACGCAGGACCCCCGCGCGGATGCGCAGCTCGCCGAGCTCCGGGAGCAGCGCCGTCACGTGCACGGCCGACAGAGCGGCGAGCAGCGCGTGGGCGGAGTGGTCGGGGTCGGGGGTGCCGCCGAGCAGGATCGCCACGTGGCGGTGCCAGAACCGGTACGCGCCGATCCGGTAACGGGCGCCGGGGGAGCCGGTCTCCGACATGCGGATCACCGCCAGGTGCTCCAGCAGGTAGTCGAGGTAGGCGTCCACGAAGGCGGCCAGGCGCTCGGCGGGCGCGGCCCCGGGCCCCAGCGGCGGCGGCCCGTACAGGATCGCCTCCTGCAGCACCCGCTCCCGGGCGTCCAGCAGCGCCGCCGCCAGCCCCGACTTGTCGCCGAAGCGCCGGAACAGCGTGCCCTTGCCGACGCCGGCCGCCTTGGCGACCTGGTCCATGGACACCGCCTCGACCCCGTGCGCGGCGAACAGCCGCGCGGCGGCGTCCAGCACGGTGGCGCGGTTGCGGGAGGCGTCGGCCCGCTCCTTGGGCGGGCGGCTCAGCAGCAGCTCCAGCGGCCTCGCAGAATCGGGCTGCGGTCCGTTGTCATCGCGCGCCATAGCCGGACTATAGTCCGTTTCATCGCCGAGGTGAACCACCCCGCCGGCGCGTCACCGGCTCATCCCGCCGACCGCCTCGACGAGCCGGTGCAGCTCCTCCTCGGTGTCGTAGTAGTGCACCGAGGCCCGGACCAGGTCGGGCAGGCCGCGCGCGGGCAGGTCGTAGCGGGCGTGGCGCCGCAGCGAGACCGACGGCCTCGGCCGCCGCCCGGTAGCCGCCGCGCAGGGCCTCCTCGCGCAGGTGGGCGATCACCGTGTCGGTCACGATCGCGGGCGGGAGCGCGGCCCCCGCGTTGTCGAGGTGGGTCACCCGGGCGCACCCGGGAGTCTCCGCCCGCGCCCGCCCGACGTCCGCGTCTTGCATGCAGTCCATACAAACTGAATACAGAAGTTCGTGATTGCATGCAATAGGATGCGAGTGTGACAGACAACGCGAGTCCCCTCCGCCGGGACCTGGCCGAGCAGATCACGGCGCGTGTCCTGGACGGCCGGTGCCCGGCGACCGTGCGCGTCAACGAGGTCCGTCTGGCCGCCGAGCTGGGCGTCAGCCGCACTCCCCTGCGGGAGGCGCTGGTGGAGCTCACCGACCGGGGTCTCCTGGTGGCCGAGCCCCGGCGCGGCTTCCGCGTGCCGCCCCTCGACCCGGCTGAGGCTCGCCAGCTCTATCCGCTGGTGGGCGAGCTGGAGGCGCTCGCGCTGCGCTGGTCCCCGCCGCAGGCCCTCCACGGCGTCACGGACCGGCTCGAACGGCTCAACGACGACATGCGCGCCGCCCTCGACACCGGAGGCGACCTGGCCGCGCTCGACGACGCCTGGCACGCGCTGCTGCTGTCGGCCTGCGCCAACGACCACCTGATGCGGCTCATCGCCCAGACCAAGCCCCTGGTCAAGCGGTACGACGTGCTCTACTTCGGCGGCCGGGAACGAGCGGAGCAGAGCCTCGCCGAGCACCGGCGCATCGTCGCCGCCATCCGCGACGAGGATCTCGGCGAGGCGGCGCGCTGGCTCACCCGCAACTGGGTCAACGGAGCCGAACACCTGGGCGAGCAGCCATGATTCCGGGAACCGATCTCGACGGGCAGGTCGCCCTGGTCACCGGCGGCTCGTCCGGCCTGGGCGAGTCCATCGCGCTCGCCCTCGCGCGGGCGGGCGCGACCGTCGCGGTGGCCGGGCGGCGACGGGAGACCGCCGAGAGCGCGGCCGGCCGGATCACCGCCCTCACCGGCCGTCCCGCCCTGGCGCTGGCCTGCGACGTGGCCGACGACGCCGGGGTGCGCCGGATGGTGGACGAGGCCGCCGACCGGCACGGCCGGCTGGACATCCTGGTGACCAGCGCCGGGGTCCAGGCCCGCGGCGCGCTCGCCGACCTCACCGCCGCGGACCTCCGGCGCTGCCTGGAGGTCAACGTCGTCGGCACGTTCCTGGCCTGCCAGGCGGCCGTCCCGGTGATGCGGGCCGCCGGGTACGGCCGCATCGTCACGCTGGCCAGCGCGCTGGGCCTCGTGGGCGCGGCGGGCCGGGCCGGGTACGCCGCCAGCAAGGGCGCCGTCGTGCAGCTCACCCGGAGCCTGGCGGTCGAGCTGGCCGGCACCGGCATCTGCGTCAACGCCCTGGCTCCGGGCCCGTTCCGCACGCCGCTGAACGAGGGCGCCGACGACGACCCCCGCGTGCGCGACTTCCTGGACCACCAGGTCCCCGCCGGACGCTGGGCCGAGACGACCGAGCTGACCGCGGCGGCGCTCCTGCTGGCGAGCCCGGCCGCGTCGTACATCACGGGCGCGATCCTTCCGGTGGACGGCGGCTGGACCGCCCACTGAGCAGCCCCGTCAGCGGGCGGTCATGGCCCCGTCCACGGCCATGGGCAGGCCGGTGACGAACGAGGCGGCGTCGGAGCTGAGCCAGGCGATCGCCTCGCCGATCTCCGGAGGGTTGGCGTACCGCCCGACCGGATGGTAGGCGGCGGTCTGGTCCAGCGTCATGATCCCCTGCTGGATGAGGTCGTCCACCATCTGGGTGCGCACGGCGCCGGGACACACGGCGTTCACGCGGATCCCCGAGGTCGCGTACTCCAGGGCGGCCGCCTTGGTCAGCCCCACCACCCCGTGCTTGGCGGCGACGTACGGCGAGACGAAGGGCGCCTCGATGCCGACCAGGCCGGCCACCGAGGCCACGTTGACGATCGAGCCCGAGCCCTGCTCCAGCATCTGGACGAGCTCGTGCTTCATGCACCACCAGACGCCCTTGAGGTTGACCCCGATCGAGGCGTCCCAGGCTTCCTCGCCCACCTCGTGGAGCCGGCCGTCGCCCGCCGTGTCCACGCCCGCGTTGTTGACCGCGCAGTCCAGGCGGCCGAACCGCTCGACCGTGAAGTCGACCATGTCCTTGACCGCGTCGGACCGCCGCACGTCCACCCACACGAAGGCCGCCTCGCCGCCCGCCGCCTCGACCTCGGCGACCGTGCGCTTGCCGCCCTCCTCGTTGATGTCGGCGACCACCACCCTGGCCCCGTGCCGGGCGAACACCACCGCCGTGGCGGCTCCGATGCCCGATCCGGCGCCTGTGATCAACGCCGCTTTGCCATCGAGTAGTGAACCAGCCATGGAGAGCCGACTCCCGTCCTGTGTCAAGGCGATAGGAACTGGCACCGTACTGGAGGGTTGATCAACGTGTCGAGTTTCGGAAGGATCTGACGCGTTGCCGTCAGATGCGGTCTTATGACGCAGAGTAAAGTGCTGTAAGATCTTTTGTCGCTCGCCCAGCGATCAAGGAGATCGGCCGGAACAGGTCCGTCGTCGCGCGTTCGGCCCCGGTCGCGTCGCGTTCGCGATGACCGGGCTCCACTCGCCGACGAGGAGCTCATCGATGTCAGTACAGGTACCAACACGCCACCGCGCGGCACGCCTGCCGCTGGGGGAATCCCTGGTCGTCCTGGCGGCCACGGCCGTCATCACGGGGGCCGCGTCGTTGACGGCCGTGCTCACCGCCCCCCTCTCGGCCCGGACATTCCTGGCCTGGACCCTCGGTGTCGCGGCCGTCCTCGTGTGCGGTTCGGTCACGTTCGCGACGTACGGCAGCCAGCAGATCCGGCAGCTGCGCAGCCGGCTCGCCGCGGGCGACGCGGAGCTCATCCGGATGGCCACGGAGACGATGCCCGGAACGGTGGCGCGGATCAGGGAGGGGATGTCGGCGGAGTCCGTGCTCGCGGGCATCCCCCGGCCGGCGAGCACCGCCCAGCAGCACCTCCTGTACGTCTTCGTCAACGAGGTCAGCCGGGAGCAGCGGGTACGCGCCGCCACGACGTCCGCGTGCGCCAGTGCCGCCGGGCGGGTGCAGGCCCTGGCCACCAGCATGCTGGCCGACCTGCGCGAGATGGAGGACCGGCACGACCGGATCACCCTCGGCGACCTGCTGAAGCTGGACCACACGACCGCGCAGGCCGGCCGGCTCGCCGACAGCATCGCCCTGCTGACCGGGGCGAGGTCGGGGCGGCGCTGGACCAAGCCGATCGTGATGGAGAGCATCCTGCGGGGGGCGATCGGCAGGATCAGCGCCTACCAGCGGGTCCGGGTGCACTCGGTCAGCACCGTCGCGATCGCCGGGCACGCCGCGGAGGGCGTCATGCACGCCCTCGCCGAGCTGATGGACAACGCCACCAGTTTCTCCCCGCCCACCGAAGAGGTCCACGTGTACGTGGAGGAGGTGAGCACGGGGATCGTGATCACGATCGAGGACTGCGGCCTGGTGATGAGCCCCGCCGCGCTGGCCCGGGCGGAGCGCGCCGTGTCCGCCGAGCCGCTGGACTTCACGACACTGTCCGGCTCCCGGCTCGGGCTGGCGGTCGTCGGCTGCCTGGCCCGCAAGCACGGTCTGACCGTGTCCTTCCGCCCGTCCTCGCGTGGCGGCACCGGCGTGGTCGTCATGATCCCGCAGCAGCTCATCAGTCACAACATCCCGGCCCCGCGGGTGACGCAATCCCCCGCGGCGGCCCCGCACGGCCGGCAGGCCGCGCCGCCGGCGGCCCCCGAGCAGGACGAGGAGCTGCACGGGCTGCCGCGACGCCGCCGGGGGCAGACGCTCGCGGCCGCCGCACCCACGTCGCCGGCGCCGGCCGCCGGCCCCGAGCCCCGGCCCACGCGGCCACCTTCCGACGCCGCAGCCAAGTTCGCGGCCTTCCACCAGGCGAGCAGGGCACGACAGATTGGAGAGGACGGACCTCGATGAGAAGCTCAGATCAGGAACTCGGCTGGCTGCTGGAGAACCTCCTGGAGAGGACCCCGCAGACCCGGTACGCGCTGGTGCTGTCGAGAGACGGCCTGCGCCTCTCCCACACCGCCGCGCTCACCGTGGACCGCGCCGACCAGCTCGCGGCGATCGCCTCCGGTATCCAGAGCCTGTCGTACGGCGCGTCCATCGAGTTCGGCGACGGCACGGGAGGGCTGCGGCAGTCCATGACCGAGTTCCACGGCGGGCTGCTGTTCATCGTGGAGGCGGGAGAGGGCGCGCACCTCGCCGTGGTGGCCGGCGAGGACGCCGATCCCGGGGTCATCGGCCACAACATGAACGAACTGGTGGAGCAGATCGGCGAACACCTGACCGCGCCACCCCGCGCACCGCAGCAGAGCAGCCGGCTCTGATGTCGCCGCGCCTGGAGGACGAGAATCCGGATCGCCTCTACATGGTGACCGGCGGGCGCAGCAGCGTGACGGACGACGCCTTCGACATGGTCACGCTGATCGTGAGTGAGTGCGATCCCACTCCGGGCATGCAGTCCGAGCATGCCCGCATTCTCCGGCTCTGCAGGAGCCCGACGGCGGTCGTGGAGATCGCGGCGGAGTTGCGGCTGCCGGTCAGCGTTGTGTGCATCCTGCTGTGCGACCTGCTGGACACCGGACGCATCACCGCCAGGAACCCGCGTCCGGCGCCTGCCGAGACGCGTCTGCCCGATCCCGACATGCTGAAGCAGGTACTCGTTGGACTCCAGAACCTCTGAACCGGTCGCGCGCACCCCGTTGCCGAGCTCCGCGACCACCGGACTCAAGATCGTGATCGTCGGCGGCTTCGGCGTGGGGAAGACGACCCTGGTCAAATCGGTCAGCGAGATCCGACCGCTGAGCACCGAGGAGACCATGACGCGGGCGGGGATCGGGGTGGACGACGCGCGCGGGGTGGAGGCGAAGTCCACCACCACGGTGGCGTTCGACTTCGGCCGGATCAGCCTGAACGCCGAGCTGGTGCTCTACCTGTTCGGCGCGCCGGGTCAGGAGCGGTTCTGGTTCCTGTGGGACCGCCTGTTCACCGGAACCCTGGGCGCCGTCGTGCTGGTGGACACGCGTCGCCTGGCCGACTCCTGGTACGCCATCGACCGGCTCGAACACCACGGCATGCCGTTCATCGTGGCCCACAACCGGTTCGGCGAGTCCACCCACACGCTCGACCAGATCCGTGACGCGCTCGACCTCTCCAGCGACGTGCCGCTGATCGCGTGCGACGCGCGGCAGCGGGAGTCCAGCAAGGCCGTGCTGATCACGCTGGTCAACCACCTCTATGCTCTGTCCTCCGCCCGGCAGGTGACCTCATGACCGACGCCACGCATTCCTCCGAACCCGTCCACTGGTTCGCCGCCCCTCCCACGGTCCCTGAGCGGAGCGCGTTCGAGGGCGCCTTCCCCATGTACGGCAGGGAGTACCACCGAAACCCCGCCCGCGCCTTCGAGGAGATGCGCAAGCAGGGCCCCGTGGTCCCGATCCTGCTGGAGGGCGACGTACCCGGCTGGCTGGTGCTCGGCTACCGCGAGCTGCGTTACGTGCTCAGCAATCCCAAGCTGTTCGTCCGCGACTCGCGCCATTGGAACCAGTGGAAGAACATCCCGCCCGACTGGCCCCTCAACGCGTACGTCGCCTACCAGCCGTCCATGCTGTTCGAGGTGGGCGCGGCGCACGAGCGCCGGGCGGGCGCGGTCAGCGACGCCCTCGCCGCGGCCGACCAGTTCGAGCTGCGGGCGCGCTGCGAGCGGGTCGCCGAGGGGCTGATCAACACCTTCATCGGCTCCGGCCGGGCGGACCTGATGGCGCAGTACGCCAACCCGATCCCGCTGCTCGTCCTCGCCTCGATGCTCGGCCTGCCGGACCCGGACACCCGCGCGCTGGTCGGGGAGGTGGCCACGACCCTGAACGGCGGGCCGGCCGCGATGGAGGCGTACCAGCGGGTGCAGACCATCATGAGCCGGCTGCTGGAGATGAAACGGCAGTACCCGGGGCCCGACATGCCCTCCCGGCTGCTCGCCCACCCCGCCGGGCTCACCGACGAGGAGCTCACCCAGGACCTGCTGCTGACCCTGACCGCGGCCCACGACCCGACGGCCACCTGGATCGGCAACACGATCCAGCTCATGCTGACGGACGACCGGTTCGCCATGACGCTGTCGGGCGGCCGGCGCAGCATCGGCCAGGCGCTGAACGAGGTGCTGTGGAAGGAGGCGCCCGGGCAGATCGCCATCGGACGGTGGCCGGTCATGGACACCCAGCTCAGCGGCCGCCGCATCAAGGCCGGCGACCTCCTCGTCTGCGGCCTGGCCGCCGCCAACCTCGACCCCCAGGTACGTCCGGACCTCTACGGCGACTCCGTGAGCAATCACGCGCACATGTCGTTCGGGTACGGAGCGCACGGCTGCCCGCACCCCGCGCCGGAGCTCGCGGAGGTCATCGCGCACATCGCGGTGGAGATGCTGCTCGACCGGCTGCCCGACGTGGTGCTGGCGGTGCCGCCGGAGTCGCTGGAGTGGCGGTCGTCGATCCAGATGCGCAGCCTGGAGTCGCTGCCGGTCGAGTTCACGCCCGGCTACCCGATGTGATCACGGGCCCGCGGCGGCGCTCTTCGCCGGGGTGCCGTCCGGCCCTCTCGCGCCGCCGCGGTGCGCCGGCCTGCCGCTACGGGCCGCCGTGAAATCGAAATTCGTCGACGTCGAGGCGTTGCCACCGCTGATTCCTGTGCACTTCGACCTCCAAGTCGGCGCAAACGACCACCGGCGGGCCGGCGATTCTCTCTTTTTCGCAGTCCGCCGAACTGTCGCCATAAATTCTGTATAAATTCGGCAGCATTCGCCGAACGGCCTTCGCGGCCTGCACATTTCATACGAGGGGATGGCAGCGGGGACGCAGCTCCATACGCGATTGGAGCATCACTCCACGGAATTGTCCATATCTTGTCAAGGGATTTATCAGCACTTACTCTCCAGGTGATCAGATCACTTTCTCTCTTCGCCCTGGAGGCACCACGTGCGCCGATTACCTCTGACCGCCGCCCTCGCGGCCATGCTCCTCCCCTTCCTCGCCCCGGACGTCTCCGCCGCCGCGCTGATCGATCCGCCGCCGGCCGACGTGCAGGAGATCGGCCCCGGCCAGTACTCCGCCGACACCAAGACCTTCAAGCTCACCGAGCTGGACGTGTCCGCCGGCGCGATCAGCCGTAAGCACGGCGTGGCCCTGACCGCCGGCGATCTGGCCCGGCCGCAGTCCGCCCCGGCCACCCGCCCCGAGCTCGGCGTCTTCGGGCCCGGCTGGCAGGCGGAGTTCGCCGGCGGGGAGATCAACCGGAAACTGGAGAACCAGAACGGCACCATCGTCGTCACGGAGCTCGAGGGAGGGACGTCGACCCGCTACCCCCTGAAGAGCAGCGTCTCCTTCCCCGACGGCGGCGGCATCCAGACGTACCAGGCCGACAACGGATCAAAGATCACCGAAACCACCAAGTGGGACGCGAACGTCGGAGCGATGCGCACCACGACGATCGAGACGATCCCGATGGATCCGGGCCCCGTGGAGGCGGGCGACGACACCTTCGTCACCGCCGACGGCACCCCGATCAACAACGGCGACCTCCAGCTCACCTACGCCTGGGCCCGGCCGGCCGGGGCGCCGAGCGCCGACCCCTGGCGGGTGACGGACGTGGGCAGCATCGCCTTCGGCAAGTCCACGATCACCTACGACTCCCAGGGCCGCGTCAGCACTGTGAAGGAGCCGGCCGGCGCCACGGACCCCGCATCCGTCACCAAGTTCACCTACGCCACGACCACCACGGCCTCCGGCACCTCCAACGGCGACTACGCGGGCCGGCTCAAGGAGGTCGCGGTCACCTACGGGACCGAGGCGCCGCAGACCGAGGCGAGCTACGCCTACGACCCGAACGGCCTGCTGCGCACCGTGAGCGATCCCAGCGTCGGCGCCGTCCAGGGGACCTACGCCTACGACGCGGTGGGACGCCTGTCGTCGATCGAGTCCGTCACCAACGGCGGGTGGCAGCTCAGCTTCCCGGCGGGCGTCGCGGCTCCCCAGGTGACCGCCACGGGCACCGACATGCCGGCCAACGGCGGGACGACCGAGGGCGCGGCCGGGCTGGACGACCCCGACGCGACGGAGCCGCCGGCCAGTGACTTCCTGCCGGACGGCGTGGATCCCCCGCAGTCCTACCCGAAGAAGTGCAGCACCGCCGCGACCTGGATGTGGTACACGAAGTCGGGCTGCTCGGCCTGGGCATTTCACGGCGGCAAATGGCGGAAGCCCGACTGGAAGCGGACCGCCAGCGGCTTCAAGGTCAGGGGCATCTACTACGACCACTGCACGTCGTCCCCGGACAAGCCTCACAGTTTCGATTTCCGGCCGGCCTGTGACTCCCACGACTACGGATACGGCCTGATAGCCAACCGGAAGAAGCATTACAAGTACTACCTCGACAACACCCGTACGCGAAAGCTTGATGTGGACAACCGGTTCTACATCACCCTGCGCGACAAGGTGTGCGGCGGCTACTTCATCCTGGTCCGGCCGGACTGCAGGGCATTGGCGTGGACGTATTACCAGTTCGTCAAAAAGTACGGCAACCCGTGAGAACGGCGCCGGCCCGACGTGACACCTGAGCTCTGACCTTTTCGGGGACTTCCCTCGGCCGGATGGCGGCTTCGGCCGCCGTCCGGCCACCCCTTCATGCCCTTAATGTAAGGCGCGGTACGTCATGAAATTACGAGTCTTATCCTGTGTCATCGCGGCCCTGGCGACCACGGTGATCGCGACCGGGCCGGTCCACGCGGCGGAGCCCTCCCCCACGACTCCCGCAGCGACCGCTGTGACCGCTGTGACCGCTGCGACCGCTTCGACCGCGCAGCAGGCCACCCCGGCGGCGCCCTGGATCGAGCCCCGGCTGAGCGAGCGGGCGGCCGCGGCGGGCAAGATCAGAGTCAACGTCGTCAGCAGAACCCGCGCCGACCTGCCGGACGCGGCCGCCGGCGGCCAGGTGGTCCAGCAGCTGTCCCGCCTCCCCGTGCTCACCCTGCACGTCGACCAGGCCGGACTGGACCGCCTGGCCAAGCTGCCCAGCGTGGTCAGCGTGACCGAGGACCGGCCGGTGCCGCCGGTGCTGGCCGAGAGCGTCCCGCTGATCGGCGCGGACAAGACCAGGGCCGCGGGCAAGACAGGGGCCGGCAGCGTGGTGGCCGTGCTGGACACCGGCGTCGCGGTCAACCACCCCTTCCTCAAGGACAGGGTGCTGGAGGAGGCCTGCTTCTCCCCCATCGACGCCGACTACTCCTCCACCAGCCTGTGCCCCGACGGCACCGCCCAGCAGGAAGGACCCGGCGCCGCCGACACCGACCAGGGCCCCTGCGCCGACCCCGCGCTGGACTGCGACCACGGCACCCACGTGGCCGGCATCGCGGTCGGCGACGGCACCGGCGTGACCGGCGCCCCGCCCGCCGGAGTCGCACCCGGCGCCGAGGTCGTCGCCATCCAGGTGTTCAGCAAGTTCACCTCCGAAGACCTGTGCGGAGCGGGCGCCGCCCCCTGCGTGCTCAGCTTCACCAGCGCCCAGCTCGCCGGCCTGGACAAAGTGCTGCAACTCAAAGACGAGGGCGTCCCGCTGGTGGCCGCCAACCTCAGCCTCGGCGGCGGCCAGTACACCGCCGCCTGCGACGGCGACCCCCGCAAGACCGCCATCGACAGCCTGCGCACCGCCGGCGTGGCCACCGTGGTCGCCGCCGGCAACGACGGCTACGGCGCCGCCGTGGCCGCCCCCGCCTGCGTGTCCTCGGCCATCACCGTCGGCGCCACCACCGACCAGGACGGCGTCGCCCCCTTCAGCAACCGCGGCGCCCTGCTGGACCTCCTCGCCCCCGGCGTGTCCATCGTCTCCTCCATCCCCGGCAACAAGTGGGCCTCCCTGAACGGCACCTCCATGGCCGCCCCGCACGTCACCGGCGCCCTGGCCGTGCTGCGCCAGGCGATGCCCGACGCCACGCTGGCCCAACTCGAAACCGCCCTCAAAACCACCGGCAAACCCATCGCCTACAACGGCGTGAACACCCCCCGCATCCAGGTCGACGCCGCCGTCCTGGGCAAATCCCCCGACCCCGGCGCCTGGCCCACCCCGTACTACCAGAACACGAAAGACACCCCGATCCCCGACCACGGCACCATCACCTCCTCCATCGCGGTCGCCGGCCTGCTCGGCACCGCGCCCGCCACCACCGAGGTGTACGTCGACATCCACCACACCTGGCGCGGCGAACTCAAGATCGACCTGATCGCCCCGGACGGCAAGATCTACCCCCTGCAGGCCAACGACCCCAACGACAGCGCGGACATCCTGCACGAGACCTACCAGGTCAACGCCAGCGCCTCCCCGGCCAGCGGCACCTGGAAACTACGCGTGCAAGACGTCGAATACCTCGACACCGGCTTCATCGACGGCTGGTCCATCCGGCTGCCCTGCTTCGGCAACTGGGACGACACCGCCATCCCCGACCCCGGCGCCGCCCAGTCGAGCATCGTCCTGGCCTGGATCAACGGCAACGCCCCCACCCGCACCCGGGTCCACGTCGAGATCCAGCACACCTGGCGCGGCGACCTGAAGCTCGACCTCATCGCCCCGGACGGCAAGGTCTACCCCCTGCGGTCCCCCGACGCCAAGGACGGCACCGACAACATCGACGAGAACTACTGGGTCAACGCCAGCGCCTCACCCGCCAGCGGAACCTGGAAACTCCAAGCCGAGGACCTCGCCAAGGGCGACAAGGGCTACATCAACGGATGGACCCTGACACTGTAGACGCACCTGCCGGACGGCTGCCCGCGCGCCTGTCGCGGGCAGCCGCTTTCATCGCCGGATCTTCTCGGTGATCGCGGGGAAGCGGATGCGCACCTGGCTCAGTCGAGGGTGACGGTGCCGGCGGCGCCGTTGACCGTGATCCGGCGGCCCGTGGTGATGCGGTGGGTGGCGTCCGGGACTCCGACCACGGCCGGGATGCCGTACTCCCTGGCCACCACCGCGCCGTGGGACATCGCGCCGCCCATCTCCATGACCAGGCCGCCCGCCGTGAGGAACAGCGGCGTCCAGCCGGGGTCGGTGGACGGGCAGACGAGGATCTCGCCGGGCTCCAGGTGGGCGCCCACCGGGTCCAGCACCACGCGGGCCGGGCCCGTGACCGTGCCGGCCGAGGCGGCCGTGCCGGTGAGCGCGCCCTCGGGAGCCGTGCCGGACGGGTGGGCGGTGGCGGCGGCGACGGCCTCCGGTTCGGTGCCGTCGGACAGCATGACGCGGGGCACGTGGCGGCGCCGCGCCTCCTGCTCGTAGCCGGCCCGGCGGGCCGCCACCAGCTCCCGCAGCCCCTGCCCGGACGACGCCGGCTCCTCCGAGGCGGGAGCCGCGCCGGACGACCCGGCCGGCGCTCCCGGCGGGACGGGAGCCGTACCGGACGGGGTGGGCGGCGTCAGGGCCAGGGCGGACCTGGCCTCCTCGAAGCGGAGGAAGAACACGTCGCCCGCCTCGTCCAGCAGCCCGGCGGCCGTCAGGTGCTCCCCCACCACGAGCATGCTCCGCCGTACCCCCGCGAGGACCTTGACCAGGTAGAACTTGGGCAGCTCCCGCAGGCCCGCCAGCCGCCTGGTGCGGCGCAGCGCGAAGCGGGTGACCGCGGCCCGCGCGAAGCCGCGGCGCCCGGCCCGTGCGGCGATCGCGTCCACGGCCCGGCGGGCCTCCTCCTCGCCCCGGGCGAAGAGGGCGGAGGGGGCGAGGTCGCCGGGGTCGTCCATGCGCAGGTAGTTGGCCAGGACGCCGAGGATGTGCGCCGGCTCCTCCGACCAGCGCGGGAGCCCCAGGTCGATCTCGGCGACGCCCCGGTGGCCGTACCGCTGGAGGAAGCGCTCGACGCCCCGCTGGGCCTTCGGCGGCAGCTCGCCGGCGCGGTAGCGGCGCACCAGCTCACCGACCGGGAGCTCCCGGAACGGCTGGGGCTCCACCCGCGTGGCCAGGTTCCACAGCTCCAGGTCCATCTCGGTGGTGGGGTTGGCGGGCAGGCTGCGCAGCACGCCCTGCATCTCGGAGATGGGCATCCCGGACAGCCGCGACGCCAGCGCGAACAGCCCGTACCCGGTGATCACGATCGGCATGACGGAGACGATCGCGGGGAAGACGCCGCGGAGCATGCGCTCCGCGTGGTCGATGCGCTGGACGGGGGTGGCGCCGTCCGGAACGCGCAGCCGCCGGTCGAGCTGCTCGCCCAGCCGCCGCGTGTACGCCAGGGCGGTGCTCGGGCTGGCCAGCGCCTCCAGGACGCGCACCGGCGCGTTGACGGTGCGGGCGAAGCGGGCGAGCCCCTTCAGGAACGGCCGGCGCGAGGTGTGGACGAGCGACAGCCGGGGATCGTCGAACAGGTCGTTCAGCACGGCCGCGGTACGGGCCTCGCCGAGCGTCAGCGCCGTGGGCAGGATGGCGCGGCCGGCGCGGCTGCGCACGGCGGTGGTCAGGTCCAGCCAGAGCCGCTCCCCCGCCACGGACATGAACGCGGGCCCGCCCCTGGGGTCCGCAGGGGGGCGCCCGAACAGGCCCGCCGCTCCCGACGCGGTGAGCTGGAAGCCCGCCAGGCCCATCGGGGTGAGCGGGCCCATGACGCCCTGGGCGACGTTGAGGCTGAAGTAGACGCGCAGCCCGTCGCGGGTGGGGGCGGGCAGCGGGTACAGCGTGGTGATCGGGCGGGCCTGGGTGAGCCAGATCGCGCCGGCCGCGTCGATGGCCCACTCCGTGTCCTGCGGTGCGCCGTAGTGCCGCTCGACGCGCGCGCCCAGCGTGGCCAGCTCGCGGACCTGGGCGTCCGTCAGGCAGGGCTCCGGGGAGCCGGTACGGTCCACGCGCTCCGTGCCGCCGCCGGGCAGGGAGCGGATGACCACGCGCTTGTCGCCGGGGCGGCGTTCGAGGATCTGGCCGGTGGCGGGGTCGGCGACGAAGCGGTCCGGGTTCACGGCTCCGGAGACGACCGCCTCGCCCAGGCCGGGACTGGCGTCGATGACCGCCCGCCGCCGTCGCCCCGTGACCGGGTCGGCGGTGAACATCACCCCGGCGACCTCGGCCTCGACCATCTCCTGGACGACCACCGCGAGCCGTACCGAGGCGTGGTCGATGCCGTTGGACGCGCGGTAGGAGACGGCGCGGTCGGTCCACAGCGACGCCCAGCAGCGGCGGACCGCGTCGAGCACGGCGTCGGCGCCGACGACGTTGAGGTACGTGTCCTGCTGCCCCGCGAAGCTGGCGAACGGCAGGTCCTCGGCCGTGGCCGAGGAGCGCACCGCGACCGGGCCGCTCCCGAGCCGCTCGTACGCGGCGATGACGGCCTGGGCCACGGGCTCGGGCAGCGGGGTCCGGAGCAGGCGCTCCCTGGCCGCCGCCGCCAGCCCGTCGCCGCCCGCGGTGACGACCTCGTCCAGGTTCGCGGCCTCGGCGGCCTGGCGGTAGGCGTCGGTGGTGAGCACCCAGCCGGGCGGGACCGGCAGCCCGGCCCTGGTCAGCTCCCCCAGGTTGGCGGCCTTTCCGCCCACCTCGGCCAGCATGGCGGCGTCGATCTCGGAGAAGTCCAGTGCCGTGTTCATCTGCCTCGCCCTCGGTGTTCAGCTTCTGGACACGAGTGTCGTCCCTCGCGAGCAGAAATTCAACACCTGATGAAACATCGGCGGCCTCAGAACACCAGGGGCACTCCGTCCAGGTCCCAGGCCGGGTCCACCTCGATGCCGAGCCGGTCGAGCGCCGTGGGCCCCACGTCCACGGGCCGCGGCTCCTGGAGACGGACGCCGCCCAGGTCCTCGCCCAGCCGCGCGCCGATCACGAACACCGTCCGCTCCTCCCCCGAGACCCCGCCGTGGCCGCCCGCGTCCACGTGGCCGTGGTCGGTGGTGACCAGGACCGTCCACCGCTCGTGCCCGAACGACGGCCGCGCACGGATCGCGTCGAGGAAGCCGCCGAGGTACGCGTCCTGGAGCAGGAGCGCGTCGGCGTACTCGGGGCAGAGGGGGCCGAGGGCGTGGGCCACCTCGTCGGTGTCGCCGAGGTAGACGAACGACAGGTCGGGGCCGGTGAGCTCCAGGTGCTCGCGGGCCGCCGCGGCGACCTGGCGGTCGGCGACGCTCCAGGTGAGGGCGTACCCGTCGAGCACGAACCGGGTGCCGATGGCGGGGCCGAACGCGCCGTGCTCGGCGAGGGCGGCCCACGAGAAGAACGCGGAGGTGACGAGGTCGGGGCGGGCCTCCTGGGCTCGCGTCAGAAAGTCCGGATATTTCGTGAACTGCGGAGGCGTGAATTGTTCGGCGCCGAAGCCGTTGTCCACGACGCCGTGCTTGTCCGGCCACACCCCGGTCGCGATCGACGCCCACCCGGGCCCGGAGTCGGTCCGCGCCCGGATGGTGCGAAGGGAGCCGTCCGCGCCCGCGGGGACGAGCCGGCTGGATGTGTCCGCTGCGGCGAGGTGTTCCGGGACGATCTGGCCCGGAGACTCGGTGCGGGGCGCCTCGGGCTCGCCGTACGGGAGGGTGCTGGTGCCGTACGCGCCCGTCGACATCAGCGCCGACAGCACCGGCGGACGGATCGCGACCAGACGGTCGAAGCGCAGGCCGTCCATCCCGACGACCAGCACCTTGTCCCTCATACGGCATCCCCCGGCACGGCATCCCCCGGCACGGTCCCGGAGGCGGGGGCGAAGCGGCGGACCCACTCGGCGGCGCCGGGCAGGATCTCCTCCACCGGAGCCACCTGCGGATACCAGGTCCGCTCCCACTCCAGCGACACCCATCCGTCGTACCCCGCCGCGCGCAGCAGCTCGCCGCCCTCGTCCAGCGGCACCGAGCCCGTCCACATGGGCACCGGCGTCGTGTCCTCGGCCGAGACGGCGTCCTTGACCTGCACGTACTCCAGCCAGGGCCCGAGGGCGGCCAGCGTTTCGGCGGGGGTCTCGCCGTGGCGCCACGGGTGCAGCAGGTCCCAGACGGCTCCGGTCGTCCCGGGCCGGTCCGCCGCCTCCAGCAGCCCGGCCACGGCGGCGCCGGTCGGCATCAGGTCGTGCGTCTCGACGAGCACCCGGACGCCGAGACGGGCGGCCGCGTCCGAGACGGCGCGAAGGCGGCGGGCGCCCACGGCCGGGTCGTCGCCGCGCGGGAACACCCGGACTCCTGGCGCGCCGAGGTCGGCCGCCAGCTCCAGGTCCGCGCGCAGCGCCTCCACGAGCGGCTCGTCGGGGCCCGGCTCGCACACCCGCACGTACCCGGCCAGCGCGGAGATCTCCAGCCCGGCCGCCTCCACGCGCTCGCGCGCCGAGCGCCGCTCCTCGGGGGTGAGGCCGCGGTGGACACCCGTGTCGGGGTGCAGGCGCAGTTCGAGGCCGTCGCACCGGTGAGCCGTGGCCACCTCGATCGCCCTGTCCAGCCCCTCGCCGGGCATTCCGAGTGTGCTGACCGCGAGCTTCACCGCGTCTCCCTCATGTGTCGTCCGTGTGTGGTCGTGGTCCGCGCACCCGGGTGCGTGGCCGGCCGGTCTCGGGCGTGCCGGTGCCGGGCGTCAGCGGATGTCCCGCACGCTCTCCCGCAGGACCACCTCGCCGGCGACGTGGTCCACGGTCGTCGTCTCGCCCGCCGCGAGCGCCAGCTCCAGCGCGCGGGCGCCCATGTCGGCCAGCGGCAGCCGCACGGTCGTCAGGGCCGGTACGTGGTCGCGCAGCGTGGCGATGTCGTCGAAGCCCGCCACCGAGACGTCGTCCGGCACCCGTGTCCCCCGGTCGCGGTAGGCGGCCAGCGCGCCGACGGCCATCACGTCGTTGACCGCGAACACGCACGTCGCGTCGCCCGTCTCCCCCGCCGCCGTGTAGCCGCCGTCGCGGTCGAAGGGCCCGTGGACGACGCGCGGCTCCGGCAGCCCGAGCTCCTTGACCGCCGCGACGAACCCGTCGCACCGGTCGCGGGCGGTCATCAGGTGCGGCGGCCCGGCGAGGACGGCGAAGCGGGTGTGGCCGAGCCCGGCCAAGGAGCGGGCCAGGGCCGCGCCGCCCTCGTGGTTGGCGGGGGCCACGGTGTCGACGCCGAGCAGGTCCTGGCCGACGCAGGCGACCCGGCCGCCGCTGGAGCGGTAGCGTTCGAGCTCGCGGCGCAGCCGGCCGGTCGTCTGGGGGTCGTCCACGCGCGAGCCGGCCAGCAGGACGGCGCGCACGCGCTGGGCGTTCATGGTGGCGACGTAGGCGATCTCCTGCTCGGGGTCGCGGTGCGTGGTGCCGACCATGACGAGCAGGCCCTCGCCGGCCGCGGCGCGCATGGCGCCGTCGGCGAGGGCGGCGAAGTAGGGGTCGGTCAGGTCGTGGACGACGATGCCGATGACGTTGCTCGCGCCCCGGGCCAGCGTCTGGGCGGCCATGTTGGCGCGGTAGCCCAGCTCGTCGGCGGCTCTCTCGACCCGCGCCCGCAGGTCGGCGCCCACCTGGCGGGTGCTGCCGTTCAGCACCCGCGAGGCGGTCGCGAGCGAGACGCCCGCCTGCCTGGCGACGTCCTCCAGCGTGACCACGACGAGACCTCCCCGGAAAGCGGTTTCCCAGTCTGTCAGACCGGCCCCCGGGTCCGCATCCTTACACGCCCGGCGCCGGGAGGCCAGATCAGGCGCCGTTCAGCCTGTCAGCTCCACGGGAACAGGATGTCGAACAGGCCCTTCTGCGTCTCCGACGGAGCCGGCGCGGGCGCCTGGGTGGTGGCAGGGGGCGCCTGCGTCGTGGCGACCGGCGCGGTGGGCTGCTCGCTGGTCTTGGCCTCCACGTCGTCGTCGCGCGTCGTGGCGGCGTCGTCGACGGTCGTCGGCTGACGGCTGGCCCTGCCGGTGGCGCGGGTCGTGGGCTCGGCGGCGCGGGTCCGCGTGACGCGCGGCTCGGGGGTGCGGCTGACCCGGACACGGACCGCCGTCGGGGTGGGGGCGACCGTGCTGGACGTGGACGGCTCGGGCGTGGCGGACTCGTCGGGCTCGTCGGCGGCCTCGCCGGTGTCCTCGGGGTCGGGGACGGCCGACGTGGGCGGCGCGCTCACGCGGCCCGCGCTGGCGCAGCGGTCCGTCGCGCACGGGTCGTCGGAGGAGGTGCCGGTCAGCATCCAGCCGGCCCCGGCGCCGAGGACGACGACGGCGGCCGCGGCGGCCACCAGCAGCTTGGTACGGCGGCGCACCTCCTTCTCGGCGGGGTTCTCCTGGTTCGCGTCGGTCCAGCCGGAGCCGAGGAAGCCACGCCGCGGCTCGCCGTCCTCGTCGTCGGCGGACGTCTCGTAACCCTTGTCGAGCGGGAGATAGGCGTGGTCGCCATAGTCGTCCCCGTCCCGCAGGTGGCCCGTGTCCTGGAGCCGGTGGGAGCCGCTGTCGGCGTCCGCGTAGCCCGGCTGCTCGCCGTCCACCCGGTGGGCGCCGCCCTCGGTCTCGCCGTACCCGGCGTTGTCGTGCTGGGCGTCCCCGTACAGGGCGTCGACGTACGGGGAGTCCCCGTCCAGGGCGTCCGCGGGCAGGGCGTCCGCGTGCAGGGCGTCCGCGTGCTGGGCGTCGCTGTACAGGGCGTCCGCGTGCGGGGCCGTGCCGTCCTGGGGCGCGTACGAGGACGTCCCCTCCGAGGGGTACGGCGTCGCCGCGTCCTGCGGGGGGTACCGCTCAAGGGGCGCGCCGTCGGACGGCATGATGTACGTCTCGTTGCCCGAGACCACGATGGCCGGCTGCTCATCCGTGTCGTCGTTGCTGTACCGAGGTGACAGCACGTCGCCGGTCAGCTCCGGGTTCAACGGCCGTGACTGACCGTCCTCGTACGACCTATCGTTCTCGTCGCGCGACACTCTGTGACCTCTCTAGTCCATAGCTGTGCGCGACCTTTCCTAACAGATTCCACCCGCCTTTGTCCGGATATTTCACAGCAAGCTCATAAATTGTTCCCAACCTCATATACACCTCCCCTTTCACCACTCCCATCCGCCCGCGTCCCGGTTCTAGTTACTGACGAGTAGCATGGGCCCGACAGCAGTCCAGCAACGAGGAGCGAACCCCGTGCCTTCCTCTCGTGACGTCGTGTTCGTCGACGGCGTGCGCACCCCCTTCGGCCGGTCGGGGCCGAAGGGGCTGTATGCGGAGACCCGCGCCGACGACCTGGTCGTCCGCGTCATCCGCGAGCTCATCCGGCGCAACCCGGGCCTGCCGCCGGAGCGCGTGGACGAGGTCGCGATCGCCGCGACCACCCAGATCGGCGACCAGGGCCTGACCATCGGCCGCTCGGCCGCGGTGCTGGCCGGGCTGCCGAAGTCCGTCCCCGGCTACGCCATCGACCGCATGTGCGCGGGCGCGATGACCGCGGTGACCACGGTCGCGGGCGGCATCGCGTTCGGCGCGTACGACGTCGCCATCGCGGGCGGCGTCGAGCACATGGGCCGCCACCCGATGGGCGAGGGCGTCGACCCCAACCCGCGCTTCCTGTCGGAGCAGCTCGTCGACCCGAGCGCCCTGGTCATGGGCATGACCGCCGAGAACCTGCACGACCGCTACCCCACGATCGGCAAGGAGCGCGCCGACGCCTACGCGGTGCTGTCGCAGGAGAAGGTGGCCAAGGCGTACGCCGACGGCAAGATCCAGCCCGACCTGGTGCCGACCGCGATCAGGACGGCCGAGAAGGGCTGGGGCCTCGCGGTGGAGGACGAGGCGCCCCGCCCCGGCACGACGATGGAGGGCCTGGGCGCGCTGAAGACGCCGTTCCGGCCGCACGGGCGCGTGACGGCGGGCAACTCCTCCGGCATCAACGACGGCGCCACCGGCTGCGTCGTGGCGGCCCGCGAGGTCGCCGAGGAGCTCGGGCTGACGGCCAGGATGCGGCTGGTGTCGTACGCGTTCGCCGGCGTGGACCCCGAGGTGATGGGCGTGGGCCCGATCCCGTCCACGGAGCGGGCGCTGCGGCTGGCCGGGCTGTCGATCTCCGACATCGGCCTGTTCGAGATCAACGAGGCGTTCGCGGTGCAGGTGCTGGCGTTCCTGGAGCACTTCGGCATCGCCGACGACGACCCCCGCGTCAACCCGTACGGCGGCGCGATCGCCTTCGGTCACCCGCTGGCCTCCTCGGGCGTGCGGCTGATGACGCAGCTCGCCCGCCAGTTCGCCGAGCGCCCGGACGTGCGCTACGGCATCACCACCATGTGCGTCGGCATGGGCATGGGCGGCACCGTGATCTGGGAGAACCTGGCATGAGCAATCTCGACACCTGGCGGGCGCTGCTGAGCGAGCGCAACTCTGACGAGGTCGTCACCAGGGCGCTGGTCCGCGACGTCGAGCTGCCCTACGGCGCCGGCACGATGGCGCTCATCACGCTGGACAACGGCTTCGACCACACCAAGCCCAACACGTTCGGCCCGCACGGCCTGTTCGCGCTGAACGGCGCGCTGTCGGAGATCGCCGAACGGAGCGACCTGGCCGCGGTGGGCGTGACCGGCAAGCCGTTCATCTTCGCCGTCGGCGCCGACCTCAAGGGCGCCGCCTCGGTCGTCTCGCGCGAGGAGGCGCTGGCCATCGGCGCGCTCGGGCACCACGTGTTCCGGCGGCTGGGCGAGCTGGCGGTCCCGTCGTTCGCCTTCGTCAACGGCGCGGCGATGGGCGGCGGCCTGGAGATCGCGCTGCACTGCACCTACCGGACGATCTCCTCGGGCGTCCCGGCCGTCGCGCTGCCGGAGTGCTTCCTCGGCCTGGTGCCGGGCTGGGGCGGGACGCAGCTCCTGCCGCGCCTGGTCGGCCCGGCGAACGCCATCAAGCTGATCATCGAGAACCCGCTGTCGCAGAACCGCATGGTCAAGGGCGCCCAGGCGTACGAGCTGGGCGTCGCGGACGCCATGTTCGAGCCCGCCGACTTCCTGGAGGAGTCGCTGCGCTGGGCGGCCCGGGTCGTCAACGGCGAGGTCGCGGTCGAGCGTCGCTCGCATGACGGTGACGACTGGGACAAGGCGGTCGCGGACGCGCGGTTCCTCGTGGACATGAAGCTGCGCGGCGCCTCCCCCGCCCCGTACCGGGCGCTCGACCTGGTCGCGCGGGCCCGCACCGCCTCCCGTGACGAGGGGTTCGCCGCCGAGGACGAGGCGCTGGCCGACCTGCTGATGAGCGACGAGCTGCGCGCCGGCCTGTACGCCTTCGACCTGGTGCAGCGGCGGGCCAAGCGGCCGGCGGGCGCGCCCGACAAGTCGCTGGCGCGCAAGGTCACCAAGGTTGGCGTGGTGGGCGCGGGGCTGATGGCCTCGCAGATGGCGCTGCTGTTCGCCCGCCGCCTGGAGGTGCCGGTCGTCCTGACCGACCTCGACCAGGGCCGCCTCGACAAGGGCGTCGGCTACGTGCACGCCGAGGTGGACAAGCTGCTGGCCAAGGGCCGCGTGTCGGCCGACCAGGCCAACCGGCTCAAGGCGCTGGTCAGCGGGTCGCTGACCAAGGACGCGTTCGCGGACGCCGACTTCGTCATCGAGGCCGTCTTCGAGGACATGGCGGTCAAGAAGAAGGTGTTCGCCGAGGTCGAGGCCGTGGTGGGCGCGGAGTGCGTGCTGGCCACCAACACCTCGTCGCTGTCGCTGACCGAGATGGGGGCGGAGCTGGCGCGTCCGGAGCGGCTGGTCGGCTTCCACTTCTTCAACCCCGTCGCGGTGATGCCGCTCCTGGAGATCGTCAGGGGCGCCTCGACCGACGACGCGACGCTCGCCACCGCGTTCGCGGTCGGCAGGACGCTGAAGAAGTCGTCGGTGCTGGTCAAGGACGCGCCGGCGTTCGTGGTCAACCGGCTGCTGACGCGCTTCATGGGCGAGGTCATCTCCGCCGTGGACGAGGGCACGCCGCTGGAGGTCGCCGAGCACGCGCTGGACGACCTCGGGCTGCCGATGACGCCGTTCGCGCTGCTCCAGCTCGTCGGGCCGGCCGTCGGCCTGCACGTGGCCGAGACTCTGCACGCGGCGTTCCCCGCCCGCTTCGGCGTCTCGGCGGGCATGGCCAAGCTCGTCGCCTCCGGCAAGCCGGGCGTGTACGCCCCCGACTTCTCGCTCGACCCGGAGGCCGTGGCGCTGTTCGCGGGCGGCGACGCGCCGTCCACCGCCGACGAGGTACGGCGGCGCGTGCTGGAGGCGCTGGCCGAGGAGATCCGCATCATGCTCGACGAGGGCGTGGTGGCGGCCTCGCAGGACATCGACCTGTGCATGATCCTCGGCGCGGGCTGGCCGTTCCACCTGGGCGGCGCCACGCCGCTGCTGGACCGGACCGGGTTCGCGCGGCCCCGCTTCCTGCTGCCGGGCGTGGCCTCGGTGCCCGCCTGACCGTGGCGTGAGGGAAGGGGACTCGCGGTGGCGCCGCGGGTCCCCTTTTCTGCGTCCTTTGCCGCCACTCTGCGCCCTGCCCCATCACATGGCCGAATCGGGGACGATTCATGGCCGCCGCCGTCGGGACCGCCGGGTACCTACACCGGTGTCACACCAGGCACACCAGCCCCAAAGGTCCCCACGCTCACTCAGGTCGTCGGCCGGGGCGGGCCCGTGCCACGACGGAGAGGACAGGCATGAGATCGCTCAAGGTAACCGCGCTGTGCGGGGCCTTCCTGATGGCGGCCGCCCTGCCGGCCATGGCGGCGCAGGACGGGCGGACGGCCCTGCGGATCACCGTGACGGCGTCCGGCCAGGAGCCGCAGACGTACGTGCTGCGCTGCGACCCGGACGGCGGCGACCACCCGAACCCGGAGGTGGCCTGTGACCGGCTCCGGGCCGTGGACGGCCGGCTGTCGGCGCTGCGCCGGTCCAGCAGCGCCTGCCCGTGGATCTCGCAGCCGTACGAGGTGGCCGTGGTGGGGCGCTGGCAGGGCCGCAACATCGCGCTGCACTCGACCTTCGCCAACTCGTGCCGCGCCAAGGCGGCCGGCGACGGAGTGTTCGCCTTCTGAGCCCAGCGTACGGACGGGAATCGCGTGGGGGCCGGGAGACCGTCCCCCACGTCTCCTGCCCCTACCGGGTCTTGGCCGCCTCGACCCGGCTGTGCCGGTAACCGTAGGTGAAGTACAGCACCGCGCCCACGATCATCCAGATGAGGAACCGCAGCCACGTCTCGACCGGCAGGTTGAGCATCAGGTAGAAGCAGGCCAGCACCGACACGATGGGCAGCACCGGCACCAGCGGCGTGCGGAACGCCCTGGGCAGGTCGGGCCGCGTGCGCCGCAGGATGATCACGCCGGCCGACACCACCACGAACGCGAACAGCGTGCCGATGTTGACCAGCTCGGCCAGCGCCCCCAGCGAGATGAACCCGGACAGCAGCGCCGACACGATCCCGATGATGACCGTGAGCCGGGCCGGCGTGCCGAATCTCGGGTGGACCTTGGCCAGCGTGCGCGGCAGCAGCCCGTCACGGCACATGGCGAACAGCACCCGGGTCTGGCCGAGCATGAGGATCATCACCACGGTCGTGAGCCCGGCGATCGCGCCGATGCTGATGAGCCCGGCCGCCCATTTCTGGCCGACCGCGGTGAAGGCGTCGGCCAGCGGCGCCGAGGTGCTGAGCGTCTTGTAGTTCTGCATGCCCACGACGACCAGCGAGACGGCCACGTACAGGACCGTGCAGATCGCGAGGGAGCCGATGATGCCGCGCGGCATGTCGCGCTGCGGGTTGATGGTCTCCTCGGCGGCGGTGGCGACGATGTCGAAGCCGATGAAGGCGAAGAAGACGACCGCCGCGGCCGAGAAGATGCCGATCACGCCGTACGCGACGGGTGTGATGTTGAACAGGACCTGGATCAGCGGCGCCTTGAGCCCGGCCACCTGCTCCGTGGCCTGCGGCGGCGGGATGAACGGCGAGTAGTTCGCCGGCTTGATGAAGAACAGCCCCGCCACGATGACGAGCAGGATCACCGCGACCTTGATCGCCACGATCACCTGGTTGACCCGCGAGGAGAGCTTGATGCCGGCCACCAGGATCGCGGTGAGGATGAGCACCACGATCATGGCCGGCAGGTTGACCACCGGGTCGTCGCCGGAGATGGACGCGGGCAGCGGCAGGCCGATCGAGGACAGCAGCGACGCGAAGTAGCCCGACCAGCCGACCGCCACCACCGCGGCCGCCAGCGCCATCTCCAGCATGAGGTCCCAGCCGATGATCCAGGCGGGCAGCTCGCCGAGCGTGGCGAAGGAGAAGGTGTACGCCGAGCCCGCCACCGGGATCGTGGAGGCGAACTCGGCGTAGCACAGCGCCGCCAGGCCGCAGACGATCGCGGAGACGACGAAGGCGATGGCCACGGCCGGTCCGGCCGTCTGCTTGGCCACCTGTCCGGTCAGCACGAAGATACCGGTGCCGACGATCACGCCGATGCCGAAGACGGTCAGGTCGACGGCGGTCAGGCGCTTGCGCAGCCGATGCTCCGGTGCCTCGGTGTCGCTGATGGACTGCTCAACCGTTTTCGTGCGAAGTACGTCCACGAGTGTGACCTTGCCCACACGCGCGGGCATCATGCACCCGCGCGCGCACCTGACGCGGCCGAGGTCCGCCGAGGTCAGCGCTGGGCGGACGGGCTCCTCAGGGGCTGGTCGCGGCGGGCGACCGCCTCGGTGATCCGGCGGGCGAGGTCCTGCCCGGTGAGCCCGACGCGGCCGAGGATCGCGGCCCGCTTGGCGTGCTGGAGGAACTCCTGCGGGATGCCGAAGGTGCGGACCGGCACGTCCACGTCGGCGTCGCGCAGCAGCCGGGCCACCGCGTCGCCGACGCCGCCGACGCGGCCGTTGTCCTCGACGACCGCGACCAGCCGGTGGGCGCCCGCCGCGAGCACGAGGGCCTCGTCGAGCGGCTTGACCCAGCGCGGGTCGACCACGGTCGCCGAGATGCCCTGGGCGTCGAGCAGCACCGCGGCGTCCATGCACGCCTGGGCCATCGGGCCGACGGCGACGATCAGCACGTCGGCGTCGCCGGCGCGCAGGACGTCCATCTCGCCGAGCCGCCCGGCCGCCTCGATCGGCGCGGCCACCGGGCCCTTGGGGAAGCGGACGACCGTGGGACCGTCGGTGACGGACACGGCCTCCTGCAGCAGCTCGGCCAGGCGCTCGCCGTCGCGCGGCACGGCGATCCGCAGGCCGGGCACGACCTGGAGGATCGACAGGTCCCACATGCCGTTGTGGCTGGCGCCGTCGTCGCCGGTGACGCCCGCCCGGTCGAGGACCACGGTGACCGGCAGCCGGTGCAGGGCGACGTCCATGAGGAGCTGGTCGAAGGCGCGGTTGAGGAAGGTGGCGTAGACGGCGACGACCGGGTGCAGGCCGCCGAGCGCCAGGCCGGCCGCGCTGGTCAGCGCGTGCTGCTCGGCGATGCCGACGTCGTAGGTGCGGTCGGGGAAGGCGTCGGCGAAGGCGGCCAGGCCGGTCGGGTGCAGCATGGCGGCGGTGATCGCGACGATGTCCTCCCGGTCCTTGCCGAGCCGGACCAGCTCCTCGCTGAAGACGTCGGTCCAGATGCGGCCCTTGGGCTTCTCCGCGCCGGTCACCCGGTCGAAGGCGCCGGGCGAGTGGAACTGGTCCTCGTCGTGGTTCTCGGCCGGGGAGTAGCCGCGGCCCTTCTGGGTGAGGGCGTGCACGATGACCGGGCCGCGGAAGTCGCGGGCGGTGCGCAGGGCGGCCTCCATGGCCTGCTCGTCGTGGCCGTCGATGGGGCCGACGTACTTCAGGCCGAGGTCCTCGAACATGACCTGCGGGGCCAGGACGTCCTTGACGCCCTTCTTGAAGCCGTGCAGCGCGTCGTACAGGACCGGGACGTTGCCGATCTTCTCCTTGACGTACTCGAGGAAGTCCTCGTAGCGGCGCGTGACCCGCAGTTTGGACAGGTGGGAGGCGAGCCCGCCGATGGTCGGCGAGTAGGAGCGGCCGTTGTCGTTGACGACGATGACGAGCGGGAGGTCCTTGACCCCGGCGATGTTGTTCAGCGCCTCCCAGGCCATGCCGCCGGTGAGCGCGCCGTCGCCGATCACGGCGACGGCCGTGCGGTCGCGCTCGCCGCGCAGCTTGAACGCCTTGGCCAGGCCGTCGGCGTAGGACAGGGCGGTGGAGGCGTGGGAGTTCTCGACGAAGTCGTGCTCGGACTCGGCCTGGCTCGGGTAGCCGGACAGGCCGCCCTCCTGCTTCAGCGCGCCGAAGCCGGCGGCCCGGCCGGTGAGGAGCTTGTGGACGTACGCCTGGTGGCCGGTGTCCCAGATGACCGGGTCGCGGGGTGAGTCGAACACCCGGTGGATCGCGATGGTGAGCTCCACCACACCCAGGTTGGGGCCGAGGTGCCCGCCGAAGCGGGAGCAGCAGTCGACGAGCAGGTCGCGGATCTCGTTCGCCAGTCCCGGCAGCTCCTCGGCATCGAGCCGTTTGACGTCGTGCGGTCCCTCAACCGAGCCCAGCAACCCGCTCACGGATGCATCCCCTCTGCTCCTGTGCGCCAACGGCTTGAAGTCTAGTTCGTGGATGCCTCGCTGACTCCATCGAGTCAATTCCACCCACATATGTCCGATCTTGACCTAGTCTTTCCCTCACTATGAAGACTCTCCCCATGAGGAAGCTGACGACTCTCGTGGCCACCGGCGTGCTCGCCTCGCTGGTCGGCGCGGGCACGGCGGCAGCACAGACCGACCCCGTCAACACCGCCGGACAGCAGGCCCAGCAGCAGGTCCAGAACTCCGGCCAGCAGGCCCAGCAGCTCGCCGCGCCGCCGCGCGGCAAGGCGGCCGCCACCGCCAACCCCCTGTACAAGACCGGGACGCTCGCGGACTCCCACTGCTCCCCCGGCAGCCTGCCCAAGGGCAGCACCGCCGCCTACAAGCGGTTCCTCACCAAGGTGACGAACTGCCTGAACGCGTCGTGGTCGACCCAGTTCCGCAAGGCGAAGCTGTCGTTCAGCAAGCCGCGTCTGCGCATCATCACCCGCAAGCTGCGCACGCCCTGCGGCCCGTGGAGCACCGGCGCCGACGGCGTCTACTGCTCCGTCGACCGCACGATGTACATGCTCGTGACCAAGACGCAGCTGCGTGACCCGTTCGCGCTGGGCATCACCCGCCTCATGGCGCACGAGTACGGGCACCACGTGCAGCAGATCTCCGGCATCTGGAACTACTACTGGCCGGCCCGCGCCCGCGCCTCCAAGGCGGGTCAGCTGCAGCTCTCGCGCCGCTCCGAGCTGCAGGCCGAGTGCTTCTCCTCCGTCTTCATGCGGACGATCGAGGACACGCTCCCGATCGACCCGTCGGAGTGGGACTACACGGTCGACTGGTTCCGCAAGAACGGCGGCAAGGCCTGGCCGCAGAACGACCACGGCAGGGGCTCGTCGCAGGCGTACTGGATGAACCGCGGCTACGGCTCGGCCTCCCCGGGCTCCTGCAACACCTGGGCCGCCTCGCCCCGCGCGGTCGCCTAGCGACCCCCGTTCACGGTATTCACCGGCGCGGTCGCGTCCTTCGGGGCGCGGCCGCGTCTCGCGTTTCCGGCCTTTCCCCAGACAGCCCACCAAATCACCATCAACTGGTCTAGTATCCGCGATCGTGCGTATTCCCCTTGTCGCAGCGTCGGTCTGCGTGATCGCGGGTCTGATCACGCCCGGTACGGCCGGCGCGCAGACCGCGGCGGGCCCCGCGGCGGCCTCCGCAGCGGCCTCCACGGCGGCACAGGCCGCCTCCGGCGTTCCCCACGCGGCCGCGGTGCCCCCCGCCGTCCTGGCCGAGAACCGGATCTACCGCTCCGGCACCGCCGCGCCGCTGTCCTGCCCCATCCCGGAGATCCGTGAGGGCAGCGCCGCCTCGCTCAAGACGTTCCACCGGGCGATGGCCCGCTGCGCGGACCGCTTCTGGGCCATCCGGTTCAAGGCCGCCGGCCTGCGCTACACCTCGCCGAGGGTGACGATCACCACGGGCAGCTCCTCGGTCTGCGGCAGGATCACCAGCAACGGCGCCCAGTACTGCCCCGCCCAGCGCACCGTAGCCATCCGCATCATGAAGCGGGACCTCACCGACCCGTTCAAGATGAACATCGCCCACTCCGTCGCCCACGAGTGGGGCCACCACGTGCAGCAGCTCACCGGCATGCTCGACGAGCAGAACCGCCTCTACTGGCGATCCGGCGGCAGCGCCCGCACCGTCCTCAGCCACCGGCTGGAGATGCAGGCCGAGTGCTTCGCCGGCGTCTTCTACAGCGCCGCCCTCGACTCCGTCGACCCCGGCATCACGTGGGACCAGTGGATCGGCGCCGTCCGCGAGGCCGAGGAGAGCAAGGTCCACGGCAAGCCGCGCAACCTCGCCTACTGGCAGGACCGCGGCTACTCCAGCGGCTCGGCCGGCTCCTGCAACACCTGGACGGCGTCGTCCGCCCGCGTCTCCTGACGGCCCCGGTCCCCTGGACGGTCTCAGCCGGTCACGCGGGCCAGGACCTCCAGGGGATCGGCCAGCACGTGGGCGAAGGCCAGCTCGGCCGCGCCCACGAGCGTCGCGTCGTCGGCCAGGGCCGAGGTGCGCAGCCGTAGCCGCTCCCGCTGCGGGCCCATCGCGTGCGTCGCGAGCCGGCTGCGCACCTGGGCCGCCGAGCCCAGGTACACCTCGCGCAGCATGCCCCCGAAGATGACCATCTCGGGGTTGAAGATGTTGACCAGGTTGGCGACGCCCAGGCCCAGCCAGTCGCCCACCCGCTTGAGCGCCTCCTGCGCCACGATGTCGCCCCGGTCGGCCGCGTCCACCACGGCCCGCACCGCCTCGCGCCCCTGACGGCCCACGGCTTCCCCGGCCGGCGCCGGCTCAGGACCGCGCCCGGCGGCCTCCAGCAGGGCCCGCTCCCCCACCTCGGCCTCCAGGCAGCCGCGCGACCCGCAGCCGCACGGCCGGCCGCCCGGGTTGACCACCATGTGGCCGACCTCGCCGCCGTAGCCGTCGTGGCCGCCCAGCAGGTGGCCGCCCGTGATGATGCCGCCGCCGATGCCGACGTCCCCGTGCAGGTAGATGAGGTCGCGCACGGCGACGGCCACGCCGCGGCTGTGCTCGGCCAGCGCCGCCAGGTTGGCGTCGTTGCCCACGCTCACCGGCAGCCCCAGGCCCAGCCGCCGGCCCAGCTCCTCACCGAAGGGCACCGCCTCGGCCCCCAGGTTCGGGCCGAACATGATCACACCGTCGTCCCTGCGCACGCCTCCGGACACGGCCGCGGCGGCGCCGACGCACACGGTGTCCGCGCGTGTCTTGCGCCGCATCTGCCGCGCGAAGCCCGCCAGCGCCCCGGCCAGCTCGTCCAGGTCGAACGGCACGCGGCGCCGCGACGTCTCCCGGCGGTCCAGGATCGCGCCGCCCAGCCCCACCCGGGCCGCCGCCAGCCGGTCCGGGCCCACGTCGAAGGCGAACACGTACACCCGCGACGACTCCGGCCGCACCACCAGCGAGGGACGGCCCGCGCGCCCGGTCTCGCGCGGCAGTTCCTCGCGCACCAGGCCGGCGGCCGTGAGATCGGAGGTCAGGGCCATGATGGTGCTGCGGTTCAGCCCCATCTTGGCGGTCAGCTCGGCCCGCGAGATCGGCCCCCCGAGGTGGACATGGCGCAGCAGGGCGCCGAGGTTGTGACGCCTGATGTCCTCCTGTGAGGGGCCGGCACGCATCGTCTGAGCATCCTTGAACGACGGAAAGTCGCTGATCACCTTAGACCAGCGGCGGCCGCCCGCTTGCGCGCCACGGCATCCACACCCGCCGCCAGCAGCAGGACGAAGCCGGTGACCAGGTACTTGACGCTGGAGCCGTACTGCATGAGGGCCATGCCGTTGTCGATGACCGCGATGACCGCGCCGCCCAGCACCGCGTCCAGCACCCGGCCCTTGCCGCCGAACAGGCTCGTGCCGCCGATCACCGCCGCGCCCACCGCGTACAGCAGCACGGAGCTGCCGCCCGTGTTCGGGTCCACGGAGCTGGCCCGGGAGGCGGCCACGATGCCGCCGACGGCCGCCATGGACGAGCAGATCACGAACGCGCTCACCCGGATCCGGTCGACCGCGATGCCCGCCCGGCGCGCCGCCTCGGCGTTGCCGCCGACCGCGTACACGTGCCGGCCGAACGCGGTGCGCCGCAGCACGAACGTCCACAGCACCAGCAGCGCGAGGATGACCGGCACGACGATCGGAACGCCCTTGAGCGAGGCGAACGCCGGGTTGAAGCTGCGCTCTAGGTTCAGCGCGTACACGGCCAGACCGGCGAGGACGGCCAGGGCGCCGACCCGGGCGGCGATGAGCGACGGCGGATCGGCCACCAGGCCGCGCGCGGCCCGCTTGCGCGACCGCAGCACCTGCAACCCGGCGTAGGCGAGGACGGAGGCCGCGTACAGCGCCCAGCCCAGCGCGGGCGGCAGGTTGCGCTGCGCGACGGCCTTGATGACGGGGTCGTTGATAGAGATGTTCGTGCCCTCGTTGACCAGGACCAGCACGAGCCCCTGGAAGGCGAGGAAGGCGGCCAGCGTCACCACGAACGACGGGATGCCGACCTTGGCGACGAGCGTGCCGAGCACGGTGCCGATGACCGTGCCGGTGACGATCGCGGCGAGCACGCCGACGTACCAGGGCAGCCCCATGTTGGTCAGCGTGACCGCGAGGACGGCCGCGCAGACGCCGCTGCTGAAGCCGGCCGACAGGTCGATCTCGCCGATGAGCAGCACGAACACCAGGCCCATGGCGATCACGGTGATCGCCGCGCCCTGGGTGAAGAGGTTGGCGAAGTTGATGGCGCTGAGGAACGCGGGCCGGGCCAGGGTGAAGGCCGTGCACAGCACCACCAGCCCGAGGACGGCGGGCAGCGCGCCCATGTCGCCGGCCCGCACCCTCTCGGTGTAGGCGCGGGTGCTGTGGCCGATCGACGGCGAGCGCACCGCCGTCACCACCGCCTCGCCGGGAAGCTCCTTGACCTTGCTCATCAGATGACCCCGTTCTTGAGGCCGAGATCTCCGCTGCGGCCCGAAGTGATCAGTTCGACGACCTGGGCGTGCGTCACGTCGGCGGTCCTGACCTGGGCGGCCATCCTGCCGAGGTAGAGCGCCGCGATCCGGTCGGAGACGGCGAAGACGTCGTTCATGTTGTGCGAGATGAGGACGACGGCCAGGCCGTTGTCAGCGAGCCGGCGCACCAGCTCCAGCACCTGCGCGGTCTGGGCGACGCCCAGCGCCGCGGTCGGCTCGTCGAGGATGACGACCTTGCTGTCCCACAGCACGGCCTTGGCGATGGCGACGGTCTGGCGCTGGCCGCCGGACAGGCTGGAGACCTGCTGGCGGATAGACTTGACCGTGCGGACGGACAGGCTGCTCAGGGTCTGCTCGGCGAGCTCCTCCATGGAGTCCTCGTCCAGCACGATGCCGCGGCGGCGCTCCCGGCCGAGGAACATGTTCTGGACGATGTCCAGGTTGTCGCAGAGCGCCAGGTCCTGGTAGACGATCTCGATGCCGAGCTCGCCGGCGTCGCGCGGGCCGTTCACCTGGACGGGACGCCCGTCGAAGAGCAGCTCGCCGTTGTCGATGGGGTGGATGCCGCCGATGCACTTGACCAGCGTCGACTTGCCGGCGCCGTTGTCGCCGACGAGGGCGGTCACCTCGCCGGCGTAGGCGGAGAACGTCACGTCGTGCAGGACCTTCACGGGGCCGAAGCTCTTGTCGATCCCGCGCGCTTCGAGCAGGGGGGTCATGGGTCTCCCTCGGGCAGGGGCGCGGCCGGGCGGCGCCGGCCGCGCCCCGGATGAGCTTCGTTACTGGATTCCTGCCTCGGTGCACTTGGCGGCGAAGTCACCCGTGCACAGCTCCTCCTTGGTGACGTAGCCGTCGGCGACCACGTCCTTGACCGTGTCGAACGTGATGGCCACCGGCTCCATCAGCTCGGCCGGCACGTCCTGGCCGGACTCGGGGTCCTTGACGCTGCCGCTCGCCGCCGGCTTCTCGCCCTTGGCCAGCGCGACCGCGAGCTTGGAGGCGGCGTCGGCCTCCTTCTTGACGGCCTTGTAGACGGTCATGCACTGGTCGCCCACGAGGATGTTCTGCAGGCCCTGGACGGTGGCGTCCTGGCCGGTGACCGGCACCTTGCCGTTGAGCTTGTTCTTCTTCAGCACGGTGATGGCGGCGTTGCCGAGGCCGTCGTTGGCGGCGAGCACGCCGGCGATCTTCGGCTGCGTGGTGAGCATCTGCTCGAACAGCGTGCCGGCCTGGGTGTTGTCCCAGTCGGGGACGGACTGCTCGGGGCCCTTGACGTACTCGCCGGAGTCGAACTTGGGCTTGAGCACGCCGTCGTAGCCGGCCTTGAACAGGGTGGCGTTGTTGTCGGTCGGCGAGCCGTTGAGGTAGGCGACGATCGGCTTGTCGGCCTTCTTGTCGGTCAGGCACTTGCTCAGGCCCTCGCCCTGGAGCTGGCCGACCTTGGTGTTGTCGAAGCTGACGTAGTAGGCGGCGCCTCCGCCCAGGGTGAGCCGGTCGTAGTCGATGGTGACCACGCCCTGCGAGCGGGCCTTGTCGATCACCGTCTTGCCCGTTCCGCTGTCCAGGTTGACGATCATCAGCACGGTGGCGCCGTTGGTCATCATCTGGTCGGCGATGGTCTGGAAGGCGGTCTTGTCGTTCTGGGCGTTCTGGATGTCGTACTGCACCCCGGCGGCCTTGAACGCCTCCTCCAGGTACTTGCGGTCCGCCGTCTCCCAGCGGGCCGAGGACTTGCTGTCGGGCAGGATCACACCGATCTTCCCGGTCTTCTGCTGTGGTGATGCCTGTGCCGTGGCGTCGGTCGTGCTCTGACCGCCGTCGCCCCCGCAGGCGGTGAGACCGAGGGCGAGCGCGGCGGCCGCGGCGGTCGTGCTGAGGATCCCCTTGCGCATGTGCAGGGTCCTTTCTTCCGGAGGGGCCCGGATGAATGTTGTTTGCGGCAACGTATTCCGCCATAGCCTGCTTTGGAAGACCCCCAGAAGGGGGAGTTTGTTGTTCCCGGTAACAATCCAGAAACGCCCCCTCAACACGGGCGGCCCTGCCGGCCACCTGCCGTCCACGCTGCGGCCGCGCGCAAGCGCTTTCCCACGAGCGGTCAGGTGGCGAGGCTCTGGGCGATCAGTGCCACCGCCGACGTGGCGGCCACGGCCAGGACCGCGGTCCGGACCTTGCCGCCGTCGAGGTAGCGCCGCAGCGGCCCCGACACCGCAGGCGTTCACCCGTTTCAGGGTCGAGGCGTGGCCGCCGTGGGAGGGTGCGACTGCGCGCGGGCGAGCAGCGCACCGAGGACGGCGGCGAGGAGGGGCAGGCCGGCGACGAAGGCCACGATCAACGGCCAGGGGGTCTCGAACGGCACCCGTGCCGGTTCGTCCCACGTGGTGGGCGCCGTCAGGGGCCACAGCAGCAACATCCCGGCGGGACATCCGGCGACCGCGCCAAGGACCGTTCCGCACAGGACGCTCAGGCCCGCGCGGAAGGCGCAGAACCACCGGAAGGCCATGGCCGATCCGTTGCCGGCCCGCCTCAGCACCCGGCTCTGGCGCCCGTTCGCGGCCTCGCCGAAGCCGGCGGCCGGCGCGCACGCGAGGGCGACGAGAAATGCCGCCGCGACGACGTACCGCCATCCGGTCGAAGCCTCGAAGCCCCGCTCGACGTACGTCTTCGCGACCGCGTCGTCCAGCCGGTCGTCGAGGCGCTCCTGCTCCTGCGCCGTGACCCGGCGGAGAGAGGGGTCGACGATCAGCTCGCCCGGTCGGAGCTGGTAGCCGAGGTCCCGGACGATCTTCGAGGGCACGAAGATCGTCTCCATGTGCGGGTCGGCGGCCCTGGCGAGGACCGCCCGGACGGTCCTGGTCGTCGTCGTCTCGTCGTTCTCGTTGATCTCGTAGGAGAGCTCGACCGAGTCGACCTTCACGTCGGCTGACGTGATCACCACGGCCGTGCCTTCCTCGTACGGCGTCGACTGATCGCCCGTGAGGTACCGCAGCAGCTTCTCATCACCGATGGCCTGGTTCCGGTAGACGGCCTCCTCCGGTATCTCGACGTTCTCCGCCCTCGCGCGGAAGTACCAGGAGGGTGCCGAAGGGAGCTCGCTCTGGGCGATCGGCACCCCGGGTAACTCCCGCTCGATCGCCGCTCGTACGGTGCCCGCCTCGGCCGCCGAGAAGGGCTGCGCCAACAAGGCGTTCGGCCGCACCGACAAGGTGCCCGGCCGGGCCTGGGGAGAGTACGCGGCCCTGCTCTGCGTCGTTTCGCCGACCGCGATGACCGTCAGCGCGATGCCGACGGCGCTCGCCATCATCGCCAGCGTGATCGCGAGCACTACGCGAACACGACGACGAGCCAGGTCCCGGACCGCCAGGCGCAGGGCCGGCGGCAGCCGTTCCGCGTACGTACCGAGGAGCCGCAGCAGCCACGAAGGCAGCGGGCCGAGACCGGCGACGAGCAGACCCGCGCCGACGAGGGCGATCACCAGCATCCCCAGGAATTCGATGATGCCGTAACGCGAATCCGCACGCGCCAGCCACGCGCTGAGCCCCATCAACAAGGCGCCGGCGAACGACACGAGCTGTCCCACGACGACAAACCCCCGGCCCATGAACGTGGGGCGGTGGGGCGAGGCGGAGAGCAGCGCGGCGGGGATGGCCCCGGCCGAGAGAACGCCCGCGAACAGGAGTATGAACGCAACCAGGAATACGTACCGCAGAAGATCGAAAAGCATGGCGGAATCGTAGTGAGCCGCAACGACCATCCTTCATGGGCTCAGTCGCCACCTGTCGCTCACGTGGACGCAGCAAGCAGGCGTTTCCCTCAGTCGGCGGTCAGGTGGCGAGGCTCTGGGCGATCAGTGCCGCCGCCGACGTGGCGGCCACGGCCAGGACCGCGGTCCGGACCTTGCCGCCGTCGAGGTAGCGCCGCAGCGGCCCCGACACCGCGAACCCCAGCGCCATCGGCACGAGCAGCGCGGCGCCCGTCACCAGGGCGCGCGAAGGCAGCCGGTCCACCACGGCGAGCAGGACCAGCGACTGGCCGGCGCTCAGGAAGAAGAACATGGCCAGCGTCGCGCGGATCTGCGGCCCCTTGGCGTGCTGGTAGACCAGCGCGATCGGCGGGCCGCCGATGCCGGTGGCGGTGCCGGTGACGCCCGAGAGGAACCCCGCCCCGGCGATCGTCGCGCCGTTGCGCGGGACGGCGAGCGCGCTCGCCGTCAGGCCGACCGCCACCAGCACCATCACCCCGACGAGGACGCCCAGCGCGTGGACGGACACCTGGACCACGATCACCGCGCCAACCACACTGCCCGGCAGCCTGCCCAGGACGGCGAAGCCGAGGCCACGCCAGTCCACCCTCCGCCACTCGGCGGCCAGGGTCAGCAGCGGCAGCGTCATGTTCGCCACCTGCATCGCCCCGGGCATCACGCCGGGGTCGAGCATGGTGAGCACGGGCGCGGCCACCAGCCCGAGGCCGAAGCCCACACTGCCCTGGACGACCGCACCCACGAAAACCGCCAAACCACCGACAAAAAGGATTAACACCGTAGAAGCCATGCGGAGCAGTCAACCATTCTCACCCTCGGTCACCGAACGATATGCGAGAGTAATCATCAACAGATATGGTCGCTCGTAGACGCCGACGTAGCCTCTGGAGTATGCCGATGAAGCCCAAAGCGACGACGATCCGCGTCAGCGTCACCACAAGAGACCGCCTAGCCCGTATCGCCCGTAAGGAGGGCCGGACCATGACTGAGGTGCTCATAGACGCCATCACGGACTACGAACACAAGCATTTCTGGCAGGAGCTCGATGAGCAGATTGAACGGACCCAGCGCGAGGACCCGCAGAGCTGGGCCGAGTATCTCGCCGAACGCGAGCTCGTCCTGGGCCCCCCGCCACGCTCGCGCCATATCGCGCCGGAGTGGGAGGGCCTGATCACATTCCCTGAGGAGAAGCATGAAACTGGCCCAAGGTGACATCTGGTTCGCACAGTTCGGCGCCCCCGACGGCCGTGAGCAGGGCTACGACCGGCCCGCAATGATCCTCAGCAACGACCGCCTCAACCGCTCGAAGCTGGGCCTCGTGTTCGCGGTTCCGCTGACGACCCGCGAGCGCGGCCATCTCACCCATGTCCGAGTGGGGTGCGATGGCACAGGTCTGACGAAGACCAGCTGGGCGATGGTGGAGCAGGTCCGCGCCATCTCGCCGGACCGGTTCGACTTCTTCATCGGCAACGCGTCCGAGGAGATCGTGGCCGAAGCGGTCGCGATGCTCAGACGGATGCTGTGAACGAACGCCACCCGGCGAATTCGAGCTTCGCCGGGTGGCGCTCTCCCATCTTTCCAGAGGCGGGGTCGGCCCGAGGGACCGGCACGCCTTCGACAGGTTTCACTCGGCCGGACCCGGGACGCCGGACGAGTCGCCGGAGGCCAGCCGCCGTTCCAGCCCGTCGAGGATGAGCGCGAGCCCGCCCTCGAAGGCCCGGTCGCCCTGGGGGTCGCCGATCCGCTCCAGGGCCGCCATCAGCCGCGGGTACGTCCGGGCGAACTCCTCCTCGTCGGGCGGCCCCTCGGAGTCGTCCCGCGCCCGGTCGGCCTGCTCCTCCAGTACGAAGCCGGCGACGTACCCGCTGACCGAGGACAGCCCCAGCATGGCGTCCTCCGCCGTGAACCCGGCCGACTCCAGCGCCGCCACCGCCCGCTCGACCAGCGCGAACAGCTCGGACGACGGCCGGGTCCCCGCGGCCAGCCGGGCACCGTCGCGGCGGGAGTTGAGCATCGCGCGGTCGCCCCGGGCGCGGTCGGCGACCCACTCCCGCCACCGCGCCGGGTCGGTGAACACGGGCCGCGCGGGCTGCTCACTCACCATCTGCGCCGCCATGGCGTCCAGCAGTTCCTGCTTGTTCCGGAAGTGCCAGTAGAGGGCGGGGGCCTGCACGCCCAGCTCGCCGGCCAGCCGCCGCAGGGTGAGCTTGTCGAGCCCGCCCTCGTCGAGCAGCCGCAGCGCGGTCGCGACGATGGTGTTCTTCTCCAGTGCCACGGTTGACAGCTTAACGCCGTTCAAGCATCCTTAACGATGTTAGATTTAACGGCGTTAAGGAGGCTCGGATGATCCGGGTGGAGGGCTTGCGCAAGCGATACGGGGACCAGGAGGCGCTCAAGGGCATCGACCTGCACGTCGAACGGGGCACGGTGTGCGGCCTGCTCGGGCCGAACGGCGCGGGCAAGACCACGGTCGTGCGCATCCTCACCACGCTGCTGCGTCCCGGCGGCGGCCGCGCCGAGGTGGACGGGCTCGACGTGGTGCGCGACGCGGCGCGCCTGCGCTTCCGCATCGGCCTGGCCGGCCAGCACGCCGCCGTGGACGAGCTGCTCACCGGCCGGCGCAACGTGGAGATGTTCGCGCGGCTCTACCACCTGTCCCGGGCGCAGGCGCGGCGCAGGGCGGACGAGCTGCTGGAACGGTTCGGACTGGCGGAGGCGGCGCGGCGGCCGGTCAAGGAGTACTCCGGGGGCATGCGGCGGCGGCTCGACCTGGCCGCGAGCCTGATCGTGTCACCGCCGGTGCTGTTCATGGACGAGCCCACCACCGGGCTCGACCCGCGCAGCCGGATGCAGCTGTGGGAGCTGCTGCGCGACCTGGTCAAGGAGGGCACCACGCTCCTGCTGACCACCCAGTACCTGGACGAGGCCGACCAGCTGGCGGACCAGGTCGTGGTGCTCAGGGAGGGCGCCGTGGCCGCCGCGGGCTCGCCCGAAGAGCTGAAGCGGACGATCGGCGGCGACCGGGTGCAGATCGTCTTCCGGCGACCCGGAGACGTGGACACGGGGCTGCGGCTGCTGCGGAGCACCGGGACACCGGAGGCCGAGAGCGCCGAGGGTCGGCGGGTGACCGTTCCCGCGGCCGACGGGGCGCAGTCGCTCATCCGCATCGCCGGCGCCCTGGACGCGGCCGGCATCCCCGTGGAGGACCTGACGCTGCGGCGGCCCACCCTCGACGAGGTCTTCCTCCGCCTGACGGCCTGAAAGGAGCCCATCGATGTACGAGACCCTGCGCTGGTCCCTGCTCGACTCCCTCACCATCGCGGGCCGCACCTACTCGCGACTGAAGGCCCAGCCGGGCGAGATCGTCGCGTTCCTGGTGTTCCCCGTGATCATGACGGTGCTGTTCGGTTACGTCTTCGGCAGCGCGATCGTCCTGCCCGGCGGGGGCGACTATCGGAGCTTCCTCATGCCCGGCATCTTCATGCAGGTCATGGCCATGACCGCGACCTCGGCCGCCACCACCGTGGGCGAGGACATGGCGCGCGGGATCATCGACAGGTTCCGTGCCCAGCCCATCGCCCGCAGCGCCGTGCTCGTCGGGCGCAGCGTGGCCGACCTGTCGATGCACCTGCTGTCGCTGGGCGCCATGGTGCTGGCCGGCGTGCTGATCGCCGGGTGGCGGGCGCACGGGAGCCTCGGGGACACGGTGGCGGCATTCGGGCTGCTGGCGTTGTTCGGGTTCGCGATGATCTGGGTGGGCACGTACATCGGCTTGTGGATCAAGAGCGGCGCGCAGGCGGACGCGGCCACGTTCGGCTGGCTGTTCCCGATGACGTTCCTGGCCAACACGTTCGTCCCCACCGAGGGGCTGCCGGTCTGGCTCAAGCCCGTCGCCGACTGGAACCCCATGAGCGCCGTCGTCGCCGCCACCCGCGGCCTCTTCGGCAACCCCACCTCGGTCTCCCCGGCCTGGCCGCTCCAGCATCCGGTGACCGCGAGCCTGGTCTGGTCGGTGGGGATCCTCGTGGTGTTCCTGCCGCTGGCCGTGCACCGCTACCGCACCATGGACCGCTGACATGCGAGGACGCCGCCCCCGGATCGCGGGGGCGGCGTCCTCGACGCGCGTTACTTGGCGAGCAGCGAGCGCAGCACGTACTGCATGATGCCGCCGTGCCGGTAGTAGTCGGCCTCGCCCGGCGTGTCGATGCGGACCACCGCGTCGAACTCGACGTCACCGGCCTTCACGTGCACGGTCCGCGGGATGCCGCCCTTGTTGAGCTCCTCCACACCGGTGATGTCGAACGTCTCCTCGCCCGTCAGCCCCAGCGACTCGGCCGTGGCGCCCTCGGGGAACTGCAGCGGGAGCACCCCCATGCCGATGAGGTTGGAGCGGTGGATGCGCTCGTACGACTCGGCGATGACGGCGCGGACGCCGAGCAGCGCCGTGCCCTTGGCCGCCCAGTCGCGCGAGGAGCCCGAGCCGTACTCCTTGCCGGCCAGCACCACGAGCGGCGTGCCGACGGCGGCGTAGTTGACGGAGGCGTCGTAGATGAACGACACCGGGGCGTCGGCCTGGGTGAAGTCGCGGGTGTAGCCGCCCTCGGTGCCCGGCGCGATCTGGTTGCGCAGGCGGATGTTGGCGAACGTGCCGCGGATCATCACCTCGTGGTTGCCGCGCCGCGAGCCGTACGAGTTGAAGTCCCTGACCTCGACCCCGTTGGCCTGGAGGTACTGCGCGGCCGGGGTGCCGGCCTTGATGGAGCCGGCCGGCGAGATGTGGTCGGTGGTGACCGAGTCGCCCACCTTGACCAGCACCCGGGCGCCGGCGATGTCGGTGACGGGCTCGGGCTTCTCCGGCATGCCGTCGAAGTACGGGGCCTTGCGGACGTACGTGGACGACGGGTCCCACTCGAACGTGTCGCCGGTGGGGATCGGCAGCGACCGCCAGTGGTCGTCGCCCTTGAACACGTCGGCGTAGTCGCGCTCGAACATGTCGCGGCCGATCGAGGAGGTGACGACGGCCGAGATCTCCTCCGGCGACGGCCAGATGTCGCGCAGGAACACCGGCTGCCCGTCGGCGCCCGTGCCGAGCGGCTCGTTGTCGAGGTCGATGTCCATGGTCCCGGCCAGCGCGTACGCCACGACGAGCGGCGGCGAGGCCAGGTAGTTCATCTTGACGTCGGGGTTGATGCGGCCCTCGAAGTTGCGGTTGCCGGACAGCACGGCGGTGACCGCGAGGTCGTTGGCCTGGACCGCCTCGGAGATCTCCTCGGGCAGCGGGCCCGAGTTGCCGATGCAGGTGGTGCAGCCGTAGCCGACGAGGTTGAAGCCGATCTTGTCGAGGTACGGCTGGAGGCCCGAGCGCTCGAAGTAGCCGGTGACGACCTGCGAGCCGGGCGCCAGCGAGGTCTTGACCCACGGCTTGCGGGTCAGGCCCTTCTCCACCGCGTTGCGGGCCAGCAGGGCGGCGCCGAGCATGACGTACGGGTTGGAGGTGTTGGTGCACGAGGTGATCGCGGCGATGGCGACGATGCCGTGGTCGATCTCGAACGAGGTGCCGTCGGCCAGGGTCACCGGCACCTTCTTGTGCGGGCGGGAGCCGTTGAGCGCGGCGGCGTGCGGCTGGTCGCCGTCGCCGTCGTGGCTGATCGCGGGCGAGTCCGAGGCGGGGAACGACTCGTCGGACGCCTCGTCCGCGGGGCCGAGGACGCTCGGCGCGTAGTCCTTGACGGCCGCGCGCCAGGCGCTCTTCGCCTCGGAGAGCGCGATGCGGTCCTGCGGGCGCTTCGGGCCGGCGATCGACGGGACGACCGTGCCGAGGTCGAGCTCCAGGTACTCGGAGAAGACCGGCTCGTCGGCGGACGGGTCCAGCCACAGGCCCTGGGCCTTGGCGTACGCCTCGACGAGGGCGATCTGCTCCTCGGAGCGGCCGGTGAGGCGCAGGTAGTCGACGGTCTGGCCGTCGATCGGGAAGATCGCGCAGGTGGAGCCGAACTCGGGGCTCATGTTGCCGATCGTGGCCCGGTCGGCCAGCGGCACGGACGAGACGCCCTCGCCGTAGAACTCGACGAACTTGCCGACCACGCCGTGCTTGCGCAGCTTCTCGGTGATGGTCAGCACCAGGTCGGTGGCAGTGGCGCCGGCCGGCAGCTTGCCGCTCAGCTTGAAGCCCACCACGCGCGGGATCAGCATGGAGATCGGCTGGCCGAGCATCGCGGCCTCGGCCTCGATGCCGCCGACGCCCCAGCCGAGGACGCCGATCCCGTTCTCCATCGTGGTGTGGGAGTCGGTGCCGACGCAGGTGTCGGGGTACGCCTTGCCGTCGCGGGTCATGACCACGCGGGCCAGGTGCTCGATGTTGACCTGGTGCACGATGCCGGTGCCGGGCGGGACGACCTTGAACTCGTCGAAGGCGGTCTGGCCCCAGCGCAGGAACTGGTAGCGCTCGCGGTTGCGCTCGTACTCCCGCTCCACGTTGCGCCGGAAGGCGTCGGGGTGGCCGAAGTAGTCGACGATGACCGAGTGGTCGATGACCATCTCGGCGGGGGCCAGCGGGTTGATGCGGGCCGCGTCGCCGCCGAGGTCGCGCACGGCCTCGCGCATGGTGGCCAGGTCGACGACGCACGGAACGCCGGTGAAGTCCTGCATGATGACGCGGCCGGGGGTGAACTGGATCTCGACACTGGGGGCCGCGCTCGGGTCCCACTCGCCGAGCGCCCGGATGTGGTCGGCGGTGATGTTGGCGCCGTCCTCGGTGCGGAGCAGGTTCTCCAGCAGGATCTTCAGGCTGTACGGGAGGCGGGCAGCGCCCTCGACGGCGTCCAGCCGGAAAATCTCATACGACGCGTCGCCGACGCGTAGCGTGTCACGGCTGCCGAAGCTGTTCGCGGACACGGTGATTCGCCTCCTCCATAGACCAGTGCGTGATCGTGGGGACGCTCGCGGCTGCCTGCCCGCGGCATTCCGCGCGCTATGCCGGATTCGCTCCCAGTTGAATCCTGCCGCACCCCGGGACTGATCAGCACGTTAGGTGACCCTAACCGGTGGTTGCAGCGGTGTCTCGACGTCAAGATATCGCGAAAAGTATCTCGACATCAAGTTAAACGGAGAGAGTGGAGGCCCAGGAGAGGAGTCCGGCCTGATCACATGGGGACTCCGGGCGGGCCGCACGGGGACTCCGGCCGGGCCGCGAGGGGGCTCGGGGCGGGCTACACGGGGGCGAGGCGCAGGAACAGCAGGGCGATGATGGCGATCGACAGCACGGGCGCGAGGATCTTCTGCTCGAACTTCTTGCCGGTCTTGATGCCGATCTTCCACGGCAGCACGAACTTCACCGACATCGGCCAGAGCACCGGGCAGCCGCGCTCGGTCATGCAGTCGCCCACCACGTGGATCAGGCAGCCGAGGGCCACGGCCATGCCGAGCCACGCGTACCCGACGCCCTGGGAGAGGAAGACGGCGTACAGGCCGGCGGTGAGACCGATGTTGACCAGCGCCGAGCCGAGCTTGTTGCCGGGGATGCCGATGCCGATGGCGCGTAAGGCGAGCCCGACGAGCAGCACGACCATGATGTCGCGCCCGATCGGGTAGGCGCCGGCCAGCCAGTGCGCCCCGAACCCGAGCGCGACCGCGAACACCAGCGAGTGCGTGGCGCCCCGGTGCCCGCCGCTCGCCCAGCAGACCGCCTTGCTCAGCAGCCACGTCACGGGGCCGAACGTCTGCGCGATCGTCGCGCTGGGATGGTCGAGGTCGGGCAGCATCGCGGCGCCCGCGCAGACGAGCGCGCCGGCGATGAGCTCCGCCGGGGTCAGCGCGTTGGCCATGATCCCGGTCTCGATGAACCGGGACGACTCCATCACCATCGGCAGCGCCGCGAGCCCCGGCGCCAGCCCCAGCCATGCGATGGCCCCCGTCATCGCGTGCGTGTGCCCCATCATGATCCGGACTGTACGGCAAAGCGACGACAGGTGAGCGTGCCGTACGGGAACGGTCCCGTACCCGTACGCCAGACGTCCACGAACTTGTCCGGGAACGCAGACGAGGTCGTCTCCACGGCGACAGCACCCCCCAGCCCTGCCGACGCGGAACGACCTCGTCTGCACTGAACAACGACCCCGTTCCGGATCCTGTTCCCGAATTCCGCGACTTTTTCGTGATGTGTCTCACTCCGCCGGGAGCGTTGCAGACGACATACTTCCGATATATCGTTGAAGCATCGCGAACAGTCGCGAGGTATCTCAGAGGAGGAAATATCATGACCACAGCACATGCAGCCGGCGGGCAGTGGCCCGACGCGCGTGAGTTCAAGCGGGCCGCCCGCGAGGCCGTCCGAGCGCTCAGGGCCACGGCAGGAGCCTGGGAGGAGGCGGGACACCGCCGCCACCACGATCACCACCACCCGCACGAGGAGAGGGGGCGCGCCCGGCGTCCGTTCCCGCCCGAGTTCGGCCGGGGGCCCTGGGGCCCGGGCGGCCCGTTCGGGCCTGGCGGGCCGTTCGGTCCCGGTGGGCCGTTCGGCGGCCACCGCGGCTGGGGCGGCCGGGGCCGCAAGGCCAAGCGGGGCGACGTGCGCGCCGCGATCCTGGCCCTGCTCTCCGAGGAGCCGCGCAACGGCTACCAGATCATCCAGGAGATCGCCGAGCGCAGCGAGGGCGGCTGGAAGCCCAGCCCCGGCGCCGTCTACCCGGCGCTCCAGCAGCTCACCGACGAGGGCTTGGTCGTCGCCGAGGAGAACGAGGGCCGCAAGACCTTCCGCCTCACCGACGAGGGCCGCGCGTACATCGACGCCCACGGCGACGAGGTCCGCACCCCGTGGGACGAGATGCGCCCCGACATCGACGACAACGCGGCCGATCTGTGGGACATCGCCCGGCAGTCCGCTTTCGCGATGGTTCAGGTTCTCCAGACCGGAACCGACGCACAGATCCGCGAAGCGCGTAAGACTCTGGTAGAGACCCGGCGCAAGCTCTACCAGATCCTGGCCGACGGCGACCCGGGCGAGGAGTGACCGCATGACCGGCTTCGCAACGGACAGCCGGCTCGGAGAGAGGGAGGCCCCTCCCATGGACCCCAAGGATCTCCGCATCGGCGACGCCGAACGCGAGCAGACGATGGCCGCCCTGCGCGAGCACTTCGCGCAGGGCCGCCTGGACCACGAGGAGCTCGACGAGCGCCTCGACCGGGCGCTGGCCGCGCGCACCGCCGGCGACCTGGCGCAGGTCACGGCCGACCTGCCCGGCTCCCCCGCCGTCCACCCCGGCCCGCCCGCGACGCCGATCCCGGGCATGGACGACTGGAAGGCGGCGATGCACGCCCACCGGCAGCAGATGGAGCAGGGGCGCCACGCCCACCGCGACATGCGCCGCGCCTACCGTGACATGCGCCACCAGGGCCGCCGCCACGGCCCGAAACCGTTCCTGCCGGTGCTGGCGGTGTTCCTCGTCCTCGGCATGATCTTCGGCGGGTGGGGCGTGTTCAAGGTCCTGTTCGTGCTGTGGATCGTCGGCATGGTCTTCTCCCTGATCCACCGCCGCAACAACCGCCAGTGACCCGTGCTCCTGGAGTCAGCCGAGGGCGCGGTCCAGGTTGAAGGCGGCGCTGATCAGGGCCAGGTGGGTGAAGGCCTGGGGGAAGTTGCCCTGCTGCTCGCCGTTCTGGCCGATCTCCTCGGCGTACAGGCCCACGTGGTTGGCGTAGGTGAGCATCTTCTCGAAGGCCAGCCGGGCCTCCTCCACGCGGCCCGCCCGTACGAGTGCCTCGACGTACCAGAACGAGCAGATCGAGAACGTGCCCTCCTCCCCCCGCAGCCCGTCGGGGCTGGCCTCCGGGTCGTAGCGGTACACGAGGGAGTCCGACACCAGGTCGGCGGTGAGCGCGTCGAGGGTGGACAGCCACTTCGGGTCCGTGGGCGAGATGAACTTGACCATCGGCATCATCAGGACGGCGGCGTCGAGGACGTCGTCGTCCTCGTGCTGCACGAACGCGCCCCGCACGGGCGACCAGCCGCGCCGCATGAGCTCCCGGTAGATCATGTCGCGGGTGTCGCGCCAGCGCGGGATGTCGGCGGGCAGGCCGCGGCGGCGGGCCATCCGCATGGCCCGCTCGATCGCCACCCAGCACATCAGCCGCGAGTACAGGAAGTTCTTGCGCCCGCCGCGGGTCTCCCAGACGCCCTCGTCCGGCTGGTTCCAGTGGGCGCAGACCCAGTCCACCAGGGCGCAGACGTCGTCCCAGTGGTCGCTGGAGATCGGCTGGCCCCACTTGTCGTAGAGGTAGATCGAGTCGATGAGCGCGCCGTAGATGTCGAGCTGGAGCTGGTCGGCGGCGGCGTTGCCGACCCGGACGGGGGCCGAGCCCTGGTGCCCCTCCAGGTGGGTCAGCTCGCGTTCGGGCAGCTCGGTGCGGCCGTCGATGCCGTACATGATCTGGAGGGGCCCGGACGGGCCGTCCTCGCGGCGGCAGACGCGGTGGGTGAGGAAGCTCATGAACGCCTCGGCCTCGCCGGTGAAGCCCAGCCGCAGCAGCGCGTAGACGGCGAAGGCGGCGTCGCGTACCCACAGGTAGCGGTAGTCCCAGTTGCGCTCGCCGCCGAGCTGCTCGGGCAGGCTGGTCGTGGGCGCGGCGACGATCGCCCCCGTGGGCGCGTACGTGAGGAGCTTGAGGGTGAGCGCCGAGCGGTGCACCATCTCCCGCCAGCGGCCGCGGTAGCGCGAGGCGGACAGCCAGCGCCGCCAGAACCGTACCGTGGCGTTGAACTCGTGCTCCGCCTCCTCGTGCGGGCAGCCGCGCGGCGACACGTCGGCGCGGACCCGGTCCAGCGCGAACACCGCGGACTCGCCCTCCCGCAGCGTGAAGTCGGCGTGCGCGTCGCGTTCGTCGCACTCGACGGGGACCGTGGCGGTCAGCGCGAGCGACAGGGCGGCGGAGGAGAAGACGACGAGGCCGTCGCGCCGGGTCAGTTCGTGCGGCTCGGCGCCGTAGCCGAACCGGGGCGCCACCCGCGCCCGGAAGGGGATCTGCCCGCGTACGCAGAGGACGCGGCGGATCAGACGGTGCCGGTCGGCTTCCGTCTCGCCACCGGTCACCGGCATGAAGTCCTGGATCTCGCCCACCCCGTCCCCGGTGAAGAAGCGGGTGATCAGCACGTTCGTGTCGGGGAAGTAGAACTGCTTGGTCCGCGCGGGGACGGTGGCGCACAGCTCGAACGCGCCGCCCCGGTCCGCGTCCAGGATGGAGGCGAAGACGCTGGGCGAGTCGAAGGACGGGCAGCAGTACCAGTCGATGGTGCCGTCGGTGCCGACCAGGGCGACGGTCCGCAGGTCGCCGATCAGGCCGTGCTCGGCGATGGGCAGGTAGCGGGAGGCCCTGGACGGGCCCTGGTGATCGAATGTCACGGCCATCGCGGCGACCTCCCCGGACGTCGGCTGTCCCCTGTCCATGGTGCTACGCCGCCCGTCACGGGCCGTCACCGGCCGCCGGGTTCGTCCGAACAACCCCGGCGGCACTGCGGCAGGCGGCCTTCCGCGCATAAAGCCTTCCGCGCATAAAAGGGGATGAACCTCGCCAGGTTCGGTGCCAGGCTGGGCTCGTGAGCGACACGCAGACCGTGGTCCTGGTCGAGGGCGACAGCGACAAGTCGGCCATCGAAGCGTTGGCCGAGCGCCATGGCCGGAACCTGGCGGCCGAAGGCATATCCCTTGTCGCGATGGGCGGTGCCACGAACATCGGGACGTATGTCGGCAGGTTCGGCCCTCACGGTCGCGATCTCCGGCTGGCCGGTCTGTGCGACGTCGGGGAGGAAGGCGACTACCGGAGGGCTCTCGAGCGCGCCGGCCTCGGCTCCGATCTCAGCCAGAGCGATCTGGAGGCGCTCGGATTCTTCGTGTGCGTCGCCGACCTGGAAGACGAGCTGATCCGCGCGCTCGGCACCGACACGGTCGAGCGCGTCGTCGATGCCGAGGGCGACCTCAGCTCATTTCGCACGCTCCAGATGCAACCCGCATGGCGTGGGAGAACCACTCACGACCAGCTTCGCCGGTTCATGGGATCAGGCAGTGGCCGCAAGATCCGCTACGCCGGCCCGCTCGTCGCGGCACTCGATCCCGACCGCGTGCCGCGACCGCTGGAGATGTTGCTCGCCCACCTGTGAGGCAGCCGCTCACCGGGTGCTGCCCGACCTGGCCGGCCGGGTGACAGGGTCGTTTGGGACAGGCCGACTGAGCGGAAGTGGACAGTCGGAACCACGACCGGCTAACGTGATCTTGCTCTTGCTGACCCCCCTGTGAAAGAAGAAACGTCTTGCGGAAACCGGCATCTGTCGCGCTGCTCGCATCCCTTGTCCTGGGCTTTCTCCCGGGTGCGTCCCCCGCCCAGGCCGACACCGAGGCAGCCACAAAGTACTTCTGCCTCTACGAGCACGACGACTACAAGGGCGGGAAGTGGTGCATCACGGAAGGCGCCTACAAGCAGCAGAAGAAGGACAACAATCTGTCCAACAACTACTGGCAGGGCACGTCACGCCCGGTCAACAACGGCGCCAGCTCGATGAAGAACGACACCCTCTGTGCGGTATGGCTCTACGACGCCTACTCGTACGGCGACGGCGACACCTACTACGCGCAGGGCAGGTCCGTGGACTCCGACCTGACGAACAACGGGTTCGACAACGAGGCGTCCTCGCTGCACATGGACTGCTCCTAGGCCGGTAGACGACGATGGGACGACCTGGACTCTCATGTCCAGGTCGTATTTCGCGTTGACGGCCTGTTCCTGTCGTCGGCCGGCTGACCCCGGCAATCCTGAAGCAGCAGGATATTCGGCTCCATTTCCTGGATTGTCCCAGGAGGTTGTCCCAGCACCCATCCGGATGAGCGCCGTGGAGTGTGTTCCACAACCGCACGGTGATGCGCATCCAGCCATTTCTCTCGGCCATGAATGCGCTCGCTCTTTCCCGCAGGCGATCCTCGTGTGGCTCGTTCGTTGTGCCGGCCACGTCGGCCTGGGCCGGCACCAGCCCGGACTGGTGATCGAAGGCGGCCAGAAGATGCACGGTGCCGTGCTCGGCCAGGCGACCGCCGCCGCGTAGCGCCTTGCCATCCACCGCGACGGGCCTGGAGCCGCGGGTCACCTCGCACCACGGTCGTCAACGCCATCTTGCCGAAGCCTGCTTTATCGGCTGAACCGTTATTCGTAATCTTTCGTGCCCGATCTGCCCGGTGGAATTCAGAACTCCAGACTGAATTCGTCAACACTGAGGCCACGCGGCGTCCCCATCAGCTATATATCAGCTGCCGTTGCACCGCCAGCGAAGGGTACGCCCATGGCCAGAACGCGCCAGAAGAGGCGTGCCCCCTCCGCCCCCCGTACCGAGGAGGCCGGAGGATGGAAAGCCATGCGGACGTGGCTGGCGGGAATCGTCAGCGCCGTGATCGTCGCGGCCGTCGGGGTCGTGTTCGCCGCCTGGTTCAACGCGCGCGGCTCCGACACCGTCGAGAGCATCAGCGGCGAGCCCCCGATCAAGGTCGGCCACGTGGCCGTCGACTACGCCGCGCAGGACATCACCCTCAGGGAAGCGGTGACCGACCCCGCGGAGCGGGCGATCCTGCAGGGCAGCGCGTCCGGCTCGCGACGCGACACGGTCATGGCGCGCCACGACCGGGCCCCGCTCGAGACCGCCGACCTCACCGTCGCCCTCGTCGGCAACCGCAGCAGCGTGCGCATCGTCGACATCCAGCCGCGTGTCCTCGATCGCAAGCCCGTCTCGGACGGCGCGCTGTTCGTCTACACCTCCGGCGGGGAGGTCGCCACCATCGAACTCTCCGCCGACCTCGACGAACCCGCACCCCGCTTCACCAGTCCCAAAACCCCGGACATCTCGTACTTCAGAAAGAAGCAGATTGACCTCAAACAGGACGAACAAGTCACGCTGTCCATGACGGTCACGGGCACGGCCGCCTACTACGCCTTCGACCTCGTGATCACCGTGCTCGCGGGGGACCGGACCGAGCAGGTGACGATCCAGGGGCCGGACAGGACCCCGTTCCGGATCACCGGTGCCTCCGGCACCTACCACGCCTACTACACGATCTCCCCGCTCGGCGGCTGGCAGCCGATCTCCAGGAGCGGCGCGTGCGCGATCGAACGGAAGCTCGCCAAGGCCGGGAAGTGCTGACCGCGCGCAGGCGCCGGTCAGCCGCGATCCTGCTCGTGGTCATCCTGGCGACCTGCTCGGCCGCGGCCCTGGACCACGTCACGAGGCTGCCCCGCGTACCCGTCGAGTGGCGTGCGTCGTGGTCGGTGCCCGCGGACGCCGAGAACGGCGTCATGTTCCTGAAGGCGCCGGGCCACGCCGTGTCCGCCCGGGCGGTCACCGTGGCGACGCGGCAGGGCACCGTAAGGATCCACGACCCGCGCACGGGCGCGCTCCGGCGCACCGTACCCGCCGACCCGGCCCAGCCCGCGCCCATCACCGGCGTCTGGATCGCGGTCGACACGCTCGTCGTCGCCAGAGGAGAACCGGACGGCGCCGAGCAGACCCTGTACGGCCACGACCTGGCCACGGGCGCGCAGCTGTGGCGGCGCACGGTCGTCACCGCCCTCCGCCAGCCGCGGCTGAGCGACACCGGCTCGTACTACGGCCCGCGGATCATGGCGACCGAGCACGGCATCGTGGTGTTCGAGCAGGCAGACGAACCCCTCGACATCCAGGCCCTCGATGCACGGACCGGAAGGCCCACGGCCAGGGTGACCTACCCGCGAAGCTGCCGGCTGACCGGCGCAGCGACGGCCCGATCGGTGCGGCTGCTCAGCTACTGCCAGGGGAACGAGCTGCGGCTGGCCTCGATGGATCCGCGCACCCTGCGGCAGGGATGGACGCGCGTGCTGCCGTCGTCGTTCTCCCCGAAGAACGGGGCCCCGTCCATCAGGCTCACGGCCAACGCCGAAGGGTACGTGCAGGCCAGGGCGGGCGAGGACGACTTCTTCCTCGACCCCGACGGCCGCCTGTTGTCCACCGGCTCGCAAGCCGTCAAGGTCACTGATCCGGACCGCTGGAACCCGCCCCTGTACGCCGGCTCCTCCACCGTGGCGAACGACCAGGGCCGTGCCCTGCGGAACACCACCTGGCCGCTGCCCGCCTACCTGATCTCCATGGACCCCGGCACCGGGCGGCTCGGCGGGCTGCCGATCGACCTGCCCGCCCACCTGGTCTCCCTTGCCGGGGAGATCCGGGACATGGCCTTCGTGTTCAGCGACGTCCCCGGGGACGGGCGGCTCACCGCGTACAGGCTGATCTACGGGACCGCCCGCCCGAAGACCGCCTGGCCGGACGCCTGCGCCCTGCTGACCGGCCGCGACCTGGCGGCCTTCGCGGATGGCTACCGCCCGGCCCCGGCAGCGGACGGCGCGGCGAAATGCGACTGGATACCGCCGGCCGACGACGGCGCCGTCGTCTCGCTGTCCGTGGAGTGGGTGTCGTCGTCGGACGCGAGCGCGCGCAAGCTGTACACCGCCGAGGCGGCCGCCGTCGAGGAGACCGGCGACATCGATCCCACCACCGAGGCCCCGGGCTTCCTGACTTACACCGTGGCGGAGACGAACGGCTTCTACGGCGCGACGATCATCAACGTGGGACCCGTCATCGTCAAGCTGACCTCGTCCTCACGGCAGGCGGTGCGGCTCCTCTCCCCGGTGCTGCGCGACCATCTGCTCGCCCGGTACAGGCCGGGCGTTCGCGCCCCCGCCCACGTGCGCGAACGCGGATGGAGTTTCCCGACCGACGCGGCCGTGCGTACCGAGCCGGTGGTGACCGGCGGCGTCGTCTACGCCACCAGCGGCGACGGCACGGTGTCCGCGCTGGACGCCGCCACCGGCGCGGTGCGGTGGCGCTACCGGACGGGCGGTTCCGTGGAGGACGGCCACGTGGTGGCGCACGGCACCGTGTACGCGGCCAGTAGAACGGGCAGGCTGGTGGCGCTGGACACGGGCACCGGCCGCCCGAGATGGAGCCGCAGGATCACCGTGTTCGGTCGCCTCGTGGTCGCGGCGGGCCGCCTCTACCTCTGGACCAGGCACCCCGCCTGGTCCTCGAAGGCCGAACTCGTCGCGCTCGACGCCGCCTCCGGCAAGCAGTTGTGGAGCTTCCAGCCGGCGGGCGACGTGCTGACCCCCGAGCCCGTGCTGGCCGGCGACGTCGTCCTCACCGGAAGCGACCACGGCGTGATGTACGCCCTCTCCCCCGCCACCGGAACCCAGCAACGGCGCTACCGACTCGGCGGGGAACGCGACCGCATCCTCCTGCTACGGACCGGCACGACCGTCTACGCCACGAGCAGCAGCGGCGGCGTGAACGCCGTGGACGCCGTCTCGGGCGAGGTCCGATGGAGGTCACGGATCACCGGCACCATCTCCGTCCGTCCGATGGTGGCCGGCGGGACCGTGTACGTGGGCGACGACGAGGGCACCACGCACGCGCTGGACGCCGCGACCGGCGCGCCCCTGTGGGATTTCCAGGCCAAGGGCGACCAGCCCATGTTCGCATGGAGCGCCGCGGTGGCGGACGGACTCCTGTACACCGTCGGCCGCGACCGTGTGCTGTACGCGCTCGACACCGCCACGGGCAGGACGCGCCGGCGCCTCCCGCTGCCCGGCGGCCGCGACACCGGCCCCGTGGCAGCGGACGGAACCGTCTACGTCTCCGACCGCGAGGGAACGCTGTACGCTCTCGACCCCGCCACCGGTGCGCCGCGATCAAGGTTCCGGACCGGCGGCAAGGCCCAAACGGAAACTGTCGTGGCAGACGGCTTCGTGTACATCGGCAGCTCCAACGGAAACATCTACGCCCGTCCCACGGCAGGCCCGTAGTGGCGTGACGGGAAACGATGAATGATCGCTGCGACCACCAGCGGGTGGAGATATAGCTGGCGTTCCCGCAGCCGAACAGGTGCGCGGCCACGCCTGGGCGGGCGCGGAGGCCCTACCACGGAGCTATGCGTGTTGGCATTTATAGCACTCCGGAAGCGGCGCTTATTTCGGCTTGAGAACTATTCGATGAAATCTTCACGGTTCTCAAAATCCTGCCATCGATGCCATACGCATTAACCTCGCCGCTCGTAGCGCGCCAATCGATAGGCAGCGACTTCGCAAAACCGATCAAGCTGCAGCCCTGGGACGCCCTGCGCGCACCGGAGAGGATCTGCATTTCCTGGCCAAGAAAGACACTAAGGCACGAAAGGGTCGGAGCCACCCTCTAAGGGTCGCGAGATTTTATCGACTTCAGCCGCAATTAGCTTCTAAAACGTCGTTGAACCAATCCGTCATTCGTCGCGATAAGCATCAACTCTAATTATTACAAGAGATTCATCCGAAACAGATTTTTCCTGCAACACCTTCAGGAGATCAGGTTCATACTGGAGGGCCGCACGATCGAACCGATCCACAGATAATACTGCACGCCATCTAGCAGATTTCATCGCCACACCAAGCCGCCCCTGCCCTATGACCTCCCATCCTTGCCCGCGGAGAAGGCTCGTCGCCTTCCCCGCCGCCCCCTGAGGCCTCGCACTTCGGACATCGATGATAAACGTGTAAGCAATATCGGACTGGCCGTCATGGCCCAATTCGTCGCTGCCCTCCGCCTGCACTTTGCCGATACGACGCACATCGTCGAGCGCAGCGGAGGGAACCTGGTGAACGGGAGCGGGAAACAGCTCGCCACGGACGGCAAGGAGGGCTGTTCCGACAAGCAGCATCCCTAGAACACTTCCCGCCAATAGCCCTCTTACTGGCAGGCCGATTTGCGACGCTCTAGAGTGCACGCCCAATATGCCCAAACTCACCCGTCCGTTCTATGCGCATCCAGCACCAAGAAACCATCCGATCCATGTTCAGAGCGCGCGCTGCGCAGGGCCTTCTCGACAGACGATTCATATCGCCCAGACGACTCAAAGAAATCCGAACCAAATATCGTTACCTTCGTTTTTCTCCATTCATTGGAATTCATTTCGATCCACTGAGATGGGCGTTCATCGGCGACTTTCCAGCCTTGACCCTGCAAACGGGCACTTGCGGCGGCCAGCTCGGACTCGACACCTGAGCCATCGACATCGACATCGACATCGACATCGACATCGACATCGACATCGACATCGACATCGACAATGATCAGTCGAGTGATTACGCCAGAGCCATCAAATATGGCCTCGGTTTCAGTCTCTGCCAGCACTCTTCCGACGCTTCGCATATCATCGAGAACGTGCTTATCAACTTCAAGCGCCTCGGTCTCTCCCGAACATCCCGAGGTGAGAAGAGCGAACGAGAGAGCGGCCACCGTGCGTATAACTACGTTATACACCTTCATTGAATTTAACTTACTCGGCAAGCCTTTGAGTAGATGCCATTGCCACTACTGGCAACTTAGAAGGTTAGACGGACCAGCGTAACTTCCACTCGAAACGACAACAAGATCGAATTAAGTCATACAAAGATCACGGATGGTGACTTACCCCACTTGATCACCACAGGGTGCACCATGGACGCCGACTCAGCGGCCGATGTGCTCCCGCACCCGCCGCAGCTCGTCCGCGATCCCTGCCAACGTCCAGTGCGCGTTGAGGCCGCTCGGGTTCGGCAGCACCCACACCGGCACACCCCCGACCGCATCCTCCTGCAACCCCACCGCCGCCTTCGGCCGGGCGAAAGCCGTCCGGTACGCCGACACCCCCAGCACACCCAGCACCTTGGGACCGACGCGAGCCACCAAGGCCTCCAGCCGCCGGCCGCCCTCCACCAGCTCCTCCCGCGTCAGCTCCGAGGCCTTCGCGCTCGCCCGGGCCACCACGTTAGTCAACAGCTCCAAACAACACCCTGCCATCATGCTGGGATCCTGTCCTGCGGCGTTGCGGGACAAGGCGCCCATTCCACGTGATGGCCATCGTCATTTCACGACATCGCGCCCGTGACCCAGCCTAACTCGCACACCGCTCCCCTGGATGCAGTCTGGGCGCACCCGACCCTGCTTCCCACTCATGCTCGGCGCTGAATCGATAGCACTGAAACTATATATGCGAATATAATAAATTCCAAAGCGCATTATTGTCCGACGAAAGAAAGCACAAGTCGAGTAGCTGTCAGCTCGCATGTGACGTCGCCGAGGTCAATCTGGAAATGAGAGGTGTCGGACTCAACGCGGTGGACGAGCCCCTCAAGTGACTCTGCCGCCCGGGGATCAAAATTGGAAGCCTGAAGAATTTTGAGGTTTCCGACCCCGACAAATGTAAGCATTGCGAGAATTCCGTGCGTTTCGATCCTTCGCCAGTGAGAGGCGTACTTGAATTTCAAGGTAAGCACGCTTTCGCTGGGACAGAAATGCATAAGAGTGAACTTAGCATTATTATGGAGATCGACGATACCGCTCTGAGTCTCGAACTCGACTCGCGGAAAATCGTCGAGCCAGGGACCAAGCCCTGTGAACTCAGCGATTGGCATCTGCTATTTTCCCAGTTTATCTAGGTACGTTCTAGCCATCCTAAGATCTTCCCATGTGGCCAGACGTGTCTCTCCGCCCTGCCAGCCACCACGGCCATCAGGCCCTTGATGATACGTATATACCTTTACGTGAGGCGTATCTATATACTGTTTCGTCTTCTTGTCATAGTGAGGTCGACCTACGAGATCTATATCATATCGTACGTTGCCAGACGGTATCTGAAGGCGATTTTTCCCCCAACGCTGTGCAAGTGCTTCACCGACCTGAGCCATCACTGTGTTGGCGGTGGTTGCCTTCGCTATTGCGCTGCCAGTTCTCCCGAGGGTTTTGAAGGTCTTGCCCATGACGCGGATGCTTTTAACTGCCACACCACCCACTGGCACAAAATTCAAGGCAAAGAACCCGCATCCGAGAACGCTTCCATTAATGCAGTCGATAGCGTCACCGACAAGCAAGTCGACGAGTCTTCGCCAGTCCCCTCGCCCACCTTTCGAGAAATCTCCTCGCATCGCGCGCCAGTCGTCATCCTCAATGCCCAGCTCGGTGCGCAAGTTGAAGCAAGACACAGGGTAGTCAAAGTTGGTGCATTCGTTTAGAAACTGCTTGACCTTTTTTGCAACTACCGCCGATTGCTTAATGGCCTCACACGCTTCTGTCCCATAATAGCTTGAGCACATAGGGGTGCGCTTAGACGAAGTTGAAGCCCCCGAGCCGCCCTTACTCCTCTTGGCTGCTTCCGCATAGATGGCCCACGCCCGATCAAGGGTTTCCGGATCGACATTCGCGTATGCCATATCGATGAATTTATCGATGGTGGCTTTACCTGACTTCCAGAAGCCCTTTCCTGGATTCCAGCCGTTGGGCAGCATGTTCCATCGCTTCATCTCCTCCTTGGTCATCACTCTGACCGCGCCGAAGACGATCTGGTCTGTGGTGACACAAGCCAGGCAGCCGCCGATTTCGTAGTCATCGCGGACGGGACCGTAGGGAGTGCCCCAGACTCCCCCTACTGCCGACCCGGAGTAGGTGGGGGTGTCCCAGATGGAGCCGACGCCGTCTGTGATGACGGTGGCGTGCCCGGTGGGGTCGATGCCAGTCATGGGGGATGCGTTGGCGTATGTGTAGCGGTTCGCCTGAACTGAGGGATTGGGGGTGAGGGTGGCGGTGTCGCGGCTGGTGAAGGTGCTGGTGCCTGGTTGGTACCAGCGGGCGTGCATGTTGACCTTGCCGGTGTCCTGGTCGGTGTAGTTGCCCTGGTAGCCGAGATTGGTCTTGGCGCCGGTCTGGGCAGTGACGATGCCGAACGGGTCGTAGGCGGTAGAGGTCTGCAGGCTGGTGATAAAGGTTGCTACCAGGTCGCCGTGCAGGTCGCTCAGCGCCGCCACCGCCGCACCGGTGCCCTCCTTCAAGCCCAGCAAGCCACCGCTGACGTCACGGGCGTACTTAGCCTGGACAGTGCCACCGCTGTCGCTGATCGCGGCCAGGTCATTGCCGAGCCCTGCGTAGGAGAAGGTCTGCTTGACGGTGCCGCTGATGCGGGAAGTGACGCGGTCGAGGGAGTCGTAGCTGTAGAGGCTGTCGCCGTCGGCGATGAGGCGGTCGAAGGCGTCGAAGGTGAGCTGAGTCGTCGCACCCTTCTTGGTCTCCGTGGCCAAGGTGCCGCGCGGCGTATAGGTGTACGTCGACCCGTCGCCTGAGGTGAGGCGGTTACGTTCGTCGTAGGTGTAGGTCTTGTCGCCAGCCTTGGTGCGGTTGCCGGCCGCGTCCCACTCGTACAAGGTCTTCGCGCCGCCGGGGGCGGTCCATGAGGTGAGCCGTCCGGCGTGGTCGTAGCCGTAGGTGTTGGTGCCCGCCCCGGCCAGGCCGGCGGTGGTCTTGGTGGTGAGGTTGTCGTCCTTGTCCCACCCGTATGTGATCTGCGCCAGCTGAGCGCCCGTACTCAACTTGAGGGTGTGGGTCTCGAGGCGGTCCATGTCGTCATAGGTGAAGACCTGGGTGTCGGCGCTGGTGGTGCCGACCTTGGCGGTCATCGTCTTGATCCGGTTGGCCTGGTCGTAGTCGTAGGTGATCTTACGAGCGGTGACCGGGTCGGTCGCGGTCCACAGACGGCCTGCGTTGTCCCAGGTGAAGGTGGCTGTGCCTGCCGCGTCCACGCGCTGGGTCGGGTTGCCCAGCTCGTCGTAGGAGTAGCCGGTCTGCTGGGCGGCGCCTCGCTTGATCGACAACGGGAGGGTGCGGTCGTTGTAGTCGACGGTCAGGTCGCCGATCGTGGTCTGCCGGCCTGCCAGGTCGTAGCCGAAGCTGCGCTCGGCACTGGCCGCCCCGCCACCGCCGCCGGTCTCCTTGGTCAGCCGGCCGAGATGGTCGAAGGTGCGGTCGATGCGCACCCCGCCCGGCTGGATCAGCGCGGTCGGATTGCCGGCCCCGTCGTAGACAGCGGTCCAGGTGCGGTCGGCCGCGTCTGGGTGGGCGGTGGTGGACGGCTCGGTCACCGTCTCGACCAGGCCGAGGGTGTTGTAGGTGGTCCAGGTGGCGTTGCCCCGCCCGTCGGTCAGGCGGGTGCGGGAGCCGGTGGCGTCGTAACCGAACGACGTGCTGATGGTCTCGCCGTCCTTGACCGGCTCGATCAGGCCGGTGAGCCGGTTGAGCGCGTCGAAGGTCTGCTTGGTGACGTGCCCCTCGCCGGAGGTGAGGGTGGTGGGGTTGCCCGCCGGGTCGTAGCCGGTGCTCATCGTGCGCAGCACCGTCGCGCCCTTCAGGTCCTTGACAGCGATCTTGCGGCCGGCCAGGTCGTACTCGGCCAGCGTCGCCGTGGTGAGCGCCACGTTGGTGCTCCTGGTGAGCCGGCCTGCCGGGTCGTAGTTCATTGTCGTGGTGTTGGCGGCCGGGTCGATCTGCTCGGTCACCTCACCGGCCGCGTTCACCTTGTACGTGGTGGCCCGGTTGCCCGGCGCCACCGTCTTGGTCAGGCGGCCGGCATCGTCATACTCCAGCTTCGTGGTGTACGCCGCTGCCGATGGCTTGCGCTCCACCTGCGTCTCGGTGATCTTCCGCCCGAGGTCGTCGTAAGTCGCCTCAGTCCGGGCACCGGTCGGGTCCACGGCCGCGCGCTGCTCGCCGGCCAGGTCGTACTCGGCCACCCACCGGCCCGGCGTCTCACCCTCCGGCGCCGGGTCCGTCACCCGCACCTGACGACCGAGCTGGTCGTACTCGAAGGTGCTGGTGTAGCCGCGCGGATCGGTGGTTCGGATCAGCTGTCCGGCCTTGTCATAGCCGTGCGCGGTCGTCGGTGTGATCGTCGTCCCGCCCGGTGGCGTGTACGGTGGGGCGGTCTTGCTCGCCAGACGGCCCGCCTTGTCGAACGTCGACGTGACCGTACGACCCTCGGCATCCCGCTCATGGGTCGTGGCACCGAACGTGTCATAGCCGTAGCGGGCCGACGGGCGGACGTCGCTGGACGAGCCGGCCTTGTCCACCTTCACTTTCGGCCCTGTGGTCTCCACCAACTGGCCGAGCGCGTCGTAGCGCAGCGTCGAGGTAAACGCGGCCTTGTCCTCCCCAGTCGCATTGCCTCGCGGGTCCGTGGCCGCGATGACGAGGCCGCGGTCGTCATAGTCAGAGGTGGAGACGAGGTCGTCGGCGCCGTTCTCCACGGTCGTCTTTGTGGCCAGGTTCATCTTGTCGTAGACGTACTCGGTCACCTCCGTGCGCGATGTGCCAGCGCCGGTCAGCGTCTTGCGCAGCACATTGCCATTCGCGTCGTACACGAACGCGGTCTTGCGAGCGAGCTTGTCCGGGTCCAGGATCTGATCGATGAGCCGGCTGGCGGCGTCGTAATCATAGATCGTGGTGGTGAGGCCGCCGCCGGTGGTCTGCTCGACCAGGTTGCCGGCCGCGTCGTACTCATGCGCCTCAAGGACGACGTCGCCGGTCGTGGTGGCGCCGTTCAGCTTGGCGTCGTCGGCGATCTTCTGCTTGAGCCGGTTGTCCATCCAGTACACGTTGGTGGTCTTGCGCCCCATCGCATCGACGGTGGAGGTGAGTCTCCCGGCGGGGTCGTAGCCGCGGGACTCCAGCACCACGTCCTTGGCTGGCTGCGGATTGACCGGACTGTCCGTCCATCCCTTCAGCGTGCGCGTCGCCAGCTCCCCGCGATCGGTGTAGCCATTCTCGATGACAGCGCCACGGGCGTCGGTGACGCGGGTCACCCACCCGCGCTGGTTCCAGTCCTGCCGGACAACGCCGCCCTCGGGGTCGGTGATGGAGTCCTGGCGGCCGTGAGTGTCGTAGGTGTAGGTGGTGGTCCGTTCGGCGTCGCCGCCGGTCAGGTCGGTGACCTTCTCACTCAGCTTGTTGCCGTCCAGGTCATAGCCGAAGGTCGTCTGCTTGGTGTGCGTGACCCCCGAGATCTCGTTCTTCACTCCTGGCTCCGTCTGCGTCACCAGTCGGCTCAGCCCGTCGTAGGCGAAGGTCATCTTCACCCCGTCCGGATGCGCCTGCGACACCTGTGTGGAGGCCGACAGGCGGCCGATCGCGTCATACTCCAGCTTCGTCACCAGCCCCGCCGGGTTGGTCTGCTCCGCCAGGTCACCCGCCGCCGTGTACCGATACGTCCACGAGTTACTGCGCGCGTCGGTCTTCTTCGCCACCAGACCAGCCGGCGTCGTCCCTCCGCCGACAGCAGGCTCCGTGCCGTCGGTGTAGGCGACCGAAGCGGAGCGGCCGTTCGGGAAGTCCGCCGTAGCCGGGGTGATCAGCTTGGTCTGCTCTCCGAAACTGTTGTACTCCGCCACGGTGGCGTAGGTGTTGTCAGTGTCGCTGGCCGAGCGGCCGTCGCGATAGGCGATCAGCTGGTCGTTGCGCGGGTCGAAGGAGTCGCTGACGTTGAGGTAGTAGGTCCAGAACTCGATCGCGCACTCCCCCGGTGCGCGGCAGTACTGACGGCCCAGGGTGTTTCCGCGCTTGTCCTGATAGATCTCATTCGCGATGTCGTTGCGGTCGATGACCTTGGTCAGGAAGCCCGCCTGGTCGTACTCGTACCAGGTGGTCTTGTCGAGCTGGTCGGTCTCGCCGCGGATGCGGTAGCCGCGCCAGGCGTCATACAGGTACTTGAGCGTCTTGTTGCCCGGGTCGGTGACGGTGACCTGCGCCTCGCCGTACTCCTGCTGGACAGAGATCGGGCCGATCTTCCACGTACCGCCGTGGTTGTCGACGTGCGTGGCGATCCGGTCGCTCTTGTCGTCGTAGGTGTTGGACGCCCACACCCGCCCGGACGGCAGCGTGATCTTCGACAGCTTGTACGGAGCACCACCACGCGCCGCGTAGTGCCCCGCCACTTCGGCGGGGGTCAGCGGTGCTCCGTACACCGCCACCTCGTCAATCGAGCCCTGGAACGGGAACGCCTGCGACGTGGACGGAACCGCTGGCGACTTGGCCGGATCGGTGACACCGTTGCCGACGCTGGCGAACTTCCGCCAGGCCGTCACCTGCCCGGTCATCGTGCCGACCTGCTGGCCGTCCAGGAGCAGCGTCTGGTTCGCGCCCGAGACGGTCAGCACCACGTGATGCCACTGGTCGTTGTTGACCGGCTGCTCGGAGGTGATGGGCGCGGTGACCGCGTCCAGGGAGCCGCGCAGCTTGCCGTCGGTGCCGACGTAGACCATCGCCCCCTTGGCGATGCCGCTGCTCTCACCGGTGCCGGCGGCCAGAATCACACCCGACTGGCTGGTCTTGAACCACGCCTCCACCGACATCTGGTCACCCAGACGCGCGATCGTGTGCGACGGCAGCTTGACCACCGCACCCGGACCGAACTTGGCCGCGGTGTCCGACGTCCCCGCCAGCGCACCCTGCTGAGCCAGCGTCACACCCTGATAGGTGGCATCTCCGCCGCTCGTGCCCACGTCCTCGGCCGTCGTCCCGGTCGCCTCACCCAGCCGCCAGTATCCGACCGGATCGGTGTTGAGCACGCCGCTGCGATACAGCGACCCGCTGCCGTACTCGATGCTGGTGCAGTTCGGCGCCGCCACCGGCGCGCACACCTGCGTCAGCCGGTTGTCCTCATAACCGTAGGTCCACGTCAGCGGCTTGCCGTCGACGGCGTCGCTGGACACCGTCTGGACGTGATTGCCCGTCCAGGTGAACGTCAGCGACCTGCCGCCCACCCCGGTCACCTTCGCCAGCTTGCCGTCACTGCCGTAAGTCAGGTCCTGGCTGCGGTTGCGCTGGTCGGTCAGCTTGGTCAGCCGGCCCTGGTCGTCGAACAGGTAGCTGGTGGCCTGCTTGTCCATCAGCTTCCAAGTGCCGCCGCTCTGCTGCGCCAGCGTGGCGTACATGCCCGGCGGCGGCTGGAACGAGCCATCCCCGTTCGCCCGGAAGCGCACCTGACGCCCATCCGGATACGTCACCAACGCCGACGTCGCCCCGCCGCGGACCTCCTTGAGGAGCTTCATGTCCCACCGCGTCGACCACCCCGCGCCGAAGATCCCATCGGTGCGCGGGTCCATGCTGTTGTAAGTCCGCACCACCGACAACGGCGCCCCCGCCGTGGCCACCGACAGATCAGTGAACGACGTCGTGTAGTTACCGGACTGCTGATCGAACTCCTGGCCGCTGGTACCCGACCGCCCCAGCCACGACGTGACCGCAGGCTGGCGCACACCTGTGGTGAACGTCAGCACCGGCGAGGTGGTGGTCGAGCTGTCCAGGTTGTCCCGGGCGGTCACCTGCCACCAGTACTGCTTGCCCCACGCCAGCTTGCCCGCCGGAACGCTCCAGTAGTTGCGGTTGCTCGCCATATAGCCCGATGACGTACATCCCGTGCCGGACATCGACTTGTCGTCACAGATCGTGAACGAGTACGACACCAACGCGCCGTAGGAACTCTGTCCCCACGCCCGCAACACCGGCGTCAAAGAGTCGACCAGCTCACCATTACGGGGGTAGATGTCGTCGAATACCGGCACCGACAGCACCGCGCTATCAGCGGACTCGGCATTCCGCACACCCGCCGGCAGAGCACCCTTGGTCGCTTCCGAGGTCGTCGCCGTGGACGACTGCGTCAACCGCTGCTCAGCCGGAACCGTCCCCTTCGGAGCAGCAACCTGCCCCTTCCAACCATCCGCCGGATCCGACACCGCCGCCAGCTGCGTCGCGGGCACCAAAGACGGCACACCCTGCGCCGACCCCGACATCTGCCGAGGAAGAACCGGAGCCATCCCAGCATCAACAGCCAAGGCCACCTGCGCGGCAACCGTCGCCGACGCCGGCAACGCCTGTAACGCGACCAACCCCGGCAGCACCCCTGCCACCACGACAACCGACCGCGCAGCCGAACGAGCCCACGACAGACTACGGCGCATGCGTCACCACACTCCGAACCACAACAAACGGCGACCAAAGGACACTGGACGTCGCTCTCCGCCGCGGCATGCAGGTGCCTAGCCAGGTGGCTCGGAGCCCGATCACTATCTGACGATCAAGGTAGATAGATCGTGATCCGCGCAGCAAGAGGGCAAAGGTCACAAACCGGAAACCGGCCCTGTCGGGCGCGTAACCCTCCGTAGGGAACCGGCCGGCCAGCACTGCTACAGGAGGAAGCTTGACAGGGCATCCCACCAGGGCCTCTGGACCACTGAGGGTGCCCCTGCTCAGCAGTACCTACGGGACGCGGCTTCGCTCCTCGCTCGCCTCCCGACCGTCTCGGCTGAGTGAGCGAGTACTGCCCGAGACCTCGCACCTCCAGAACGATGAGCGCCATGGGCCAAGCTCATGTGACTTGCCCTGTGAGCCGCCACGCTCCTCAAGCAGTAGCCCAGGTCAGCGCTGACGACGCCGCGCTGGCGCGCTACTGCTTCTTCGTGATGCCCAGCCCGTACGACGGGAGCAGGTGCTGTTCCGACGGGGACAGGAGGCGGGGGGTGAAGCCGGACAGGTGGAGGGCGGGCCAGAAGCGGTTGCCGGGGCGGGCGAAGTGGTGACCGGTGGCCTCCGACATGAGGCCGGGGTTGATGCCGCAGAACAGCACGTCCAGCGAGGGCCCGAGCACGTCGTCGATCACGCCCTGGAGGGTAGCCGATCGGGAGGGTGCACGAGCCGCCCGAGCGGTGAGGGGCGGCTTCCCTCCGGAACGGTCAGCCCATCTCCTCCAGTTTGCGGCCCTTGGTCTCCTTGACCCACTTGGCGACGAAGAGGAAGGACAGGACCGCGAAGAACGAGTACATCGCGTACGTCATCGGCAGGTTCCACTCCGCCAGGGACGGGAACGACACCGTGATCGCCCAGTTCGCGATCCACTGGGCCGCGGCGGCCACGCCCAGGGCGGCGGCGCGGATGCGGTTGGGGAACATCTCGCCCAGCAGCACCCAGACCACGACGCCCCACGACAGGGCGAAGAAGAGCACGAACACGTTGGCCGCGATCAGCGCGATGACGCCCTGGGCGCCCGGCAGCGAGACGGCGCCGTTCACCGTGCGGGCGGAGCTGAACGCCCAGGCGGCGGTGCCCAGCGAGATCGCCATGCCGGCCGAGCCGATGAGCAGCAGCGGCTTGCGTCCGATCCGGTCCACGAGGGCGATCGCGATGAACGTGCCGACGATGTTGATCACCGAGCTGGAGAAGCTGATCAGCAGGGAGTTGGCCTGCGTGATGCCGACCGACTGCCACAGCACCGACGAGTAGTAGAAGATCACGTTGATGCCGACGAACTGCTGGAAGACCGACAGGACGATGCCGACCCACACGATCGGCAACAGCCCGGCCGCGGGACCGCGCAGGTCCTTCATGGTGGGCCGGGCCTCGGTGCGCAGCACGTGCTGGATCTCGTGGACCCTGTCGTCCAGGTTGATCTCGTCGCCCTCGACCTCCCGCAGCACCCGCCGGGCCTGTTCGGTGCGGCCCGCCATGATCAGGTAGCGGGGAGACTCGGGGATCGTCGAGGCGAACAGCAGGTAGAGCAGGGCCGGGACGACACAGGCTCCCAGCATCCACTGCCAGGCCTGGAGCCCCCACAGATGGTTGTTCACGTTGCCGCCGGCCAGCCGGGCGAACATGTAGTTGACGAGCTGCGACACCGCGATGCCGAGCACGATCGCGAGCTGCTGGAAGGACCCCAGCCGCCCCCGGTAGGCAGGCGGCGCCACCTCCGCGATGTACGCCGGCCCGAGCACGGAGGCCATGCCGATGGCGACACCCGCCAGGAACCGCCACGCGCCGAGGTCCCAGACGCTGAACGGCAGCATCTGCCCGATGGAGCTGATCGCGAACAGGATGGCCGCCACCTGCATCGTCCGCGTACGGCCCCAACGGTCGGCCAGGTTGCCGCCCACCCAGGCGCCGGCGGCCGAGCCGAGCAGCGCGATGGCCACCACGATGCCGATCTCCACGGCGCCGACGGCGAAGAACTTCTGGATGCCGACGACCGCGCCGTTGATCACCGCGCTGTCGTAACCGAACAGGAACCCACCTATGGCCGCTGCGGCCGTGATGAAGACGACATGTCCCAGGTTCTCCTGGTGAGCGGGCTGAGCAGCCATGCGGTCCCTCCTTATGAGACCGGCATCTACCCCTCAGAAAGCACCTATATCGTCGGGCTTACGCAATCTTGACGTGCGGGCTCACAGCCAGCCCATGCGCTGTGCCGTGCGGATGGCTTCCAGCCGGTTCTGCGCGTTGAGCTTGGTCATCGCGCTCGACAGGTAGTTGCGCACCGTGCCCTCGGTCAGGTGCAGCTCCGCCGCGATCCGCGCGATCGTCGCGCCGTCGCCGGCCAGCCGCAGCGCGTCGCGCTCCCGGTCGGTGAGCGGGCTGTCGCCCGCGGCCATCGCGGCGGCGGCCAGCTCCGCGTCGAGGTAGCGCCCGCCCGACTGGACCTTGCGGATGGCCATGGCCAGCTCCTCGGCGGAGGCGTCCTTGCCGAGGAAGCCGCTGACGCCGGCCGCCATCGCCCGCCGCAGGTACCCGGGCCGTCCCAGGCTGGTCAGGATGACGATCTTGCACTGGGAGCTGATCTGCTCGGCGGCGCTCAGGCCGTCCATGCCGGGCATCTCGATGTCGAGCACGGCCACGTCGGGGCGATGCTCGGTGACGGCGGCCAGCACCTCGTCACCCCGGCCGACCTGGGCGATCACCTCGATGCCGTCCTCCAGGTCGAGCAGCGCGGCCAGGGCGCCGCGGATCAGGTGCTCGTCGTCGGCCAGCAGCACACGCGTCGTCATGCCGCGTCCCCTCTCCGGCGACCGTCCCCGGACACGAACGATCGACCGTCCCCGGACACGAACGATCGACCGTCGCCGGACACGAACGATCCCCCGCCGTTCCCCGGCGCGGAGGCGGTCACGCGGGCACCGCCGCGCGCAGGACGTACGCGCCCTCGCGGGTGGGCGCCGCCTGGAGCGTGCCGCCCGCGGCGATGACTCGCCGTGACAGGCCGCCGAGCCCGTCCGGCGCGTGGTCGCCCACCGGGCCGGTCACCCCGTCATTGGACATCTCCAGCACCCCATCCTTGATCGTTATCGAGCAGCGCTCGGCCTTGCTGTGCTTGAGCACGTTCGTGGCGCCCTCCCGGACGACGGTCGCCAGGAGCGTACGGGTCTCGGGCCCGAGTGCGGCGGTGTCCGCATCGACGGCGCAGCGCACGCCCGCCGCCTCCAGGACCGCGCGCACGCCGGCGAGCACCTCGTCGAGGTCCAGCGTCCGATAGCTCTGTACGGCCAGGCGCACCTCGCGCAGCGCCTGCCGGGCGGTGTCCCGCACCTCGTACATGCGGGCCGCCGCGGCCTCCGGGTCCGACCGGAGCAGCTCCTCGGCCCGCTCGGCTCCGGCCGAGATGCCGGACAGACTCTGCCCGAGCAGGTCGTTCAGGTCGCGGGCGAACCTCAGCCGCTCCTCGGAGACGGCCAGCCTGGCCCTGGCCTCCTGGCCCTCGTGGGCCGCCTTGGCCAGCCGCCACAGCCACAGGTTCACGCCGACGCAGCCCACGATGAGCACGGTGAGCACCGTCTGGAGGAGGACCACGGGCCAGAGCACGCCCCCCGTGATCAGCGCGAGGTAGACGCTCACGACGACGATGGACGCGGCGGACGCCGCGACGACGGTGCGCTTGCGGGTGAACGGCGCCAGCATGCCGAGCCACAGAGCGGGCCCCCAGAGCAGCGCGGCCGGCGACAGCACGAGCGCGATCACGCCGGAGACCCACAGGACGGCCGTCGGCCGGCTGCCGCCCCTGACCGCGAGCCGGAACGTCCGGCAGGCGAGAACCAGCAGGACGGCCAGCAGCACACCGGCCCCCACCGCCAGCGGCGCCGGGAACCCCTGCTCCCAGATCGCGTACAGCGAGAAGAAGCCGCTCAGGGACGTGAGGTGGAGGAAGTCGATCGAGTAGACGATGAGCCACCGGACCTTGTCGAGCTTCGTCGCCCGCCTGAACCTGAGGACCTTGTCGAGGTTCGTCGCCCGCCAGATCCGGAGGACCGTGTCTGGTTTCGTCCCCCGCCTGTCCTGGAACCGGCCCGCTCGCCCGCTCATGCCCGCACCGCCGCCCTCAGCACGAACTCGCCGCCGTGATCCGGGCCGGCCGCGAACGTCCCGCCCGCGGCGGCCATCCGCTCGGACAGCCCGCGCAGGCCGCTACCGCCGCGCTCCCCGCCCGCCCGGCTCCTCGCCTCCCCGACGGTCTCCAGCGGGTACGCGGCCGTGGGCGCCGGGACGCGTACGCCGTCGTTGCGCATCTCCAGGGCGCCGTCGCGGATCGTGATCGAGCACCGGGTGGCCGTGCTGTGCTTGAGGATGTTCGTGGCGCCCTCGCGGACCGCCCAGGCGAGCAGCGCGCGGGCCGCGGGCGACAGGTCGGCGGTGGCGGCGTCGATCACGCAGCGGGCGCCGGCCGCCTCCAGCGCCGCCCGTACCCCGTGGAGCTCCTCGTCCAGGTCGAGCGTCCGGTAGCCGTCCACGGCGACCTGCACCTCGGCCAGCGCCTCCGCGGCCAGCCTGCGTACGTCGGCCATCTCCCGCTCCGCCTTGCCGGCCCCGGCGTCCGAGCGGGTGGCGAGCTTGGCGGCCAGCTCGCTCTTCAGGGAGATCACCGAGAGGCTGTGCCCGAGCAGGTCGTGCAGGTCCCGCGCGAACCGCAGCCGCTCCTCCGACACGGCCAGGCTCGCCTTGGCCTCCTGGCTGTCGTGCGCGTCCCTGATCGTCCACCACAGCCAGCGCCACAACCACAGGGCGACGGACATCGCCACGGCCATGGTCCCCTGCACGAGCAGCACCGGCTGCCACGGCTGGTGCGTGATCACCACGACGGCGGTCACGGTCAGCCCGAGCACGACGGCGCCGGTGCAGATGCCCGCCCACATCGGCAGGTACAGCACCGCGCCCGACAGCCACAGGTACATCACCATGGCCCAGGCCCCGTCGCTCGTACCGGTGCCCGATGCGGGGGGCAGCAGGGCCACCGCGCCCGCCGCCAGCAGGCCGGCCACGACGAGCTTGGCTGTCGGCCGCTGCCGGGTGTCGAAGGCCTCGCGCAGCAGGAACGGGTAGAGCGCGCACGATCCGAGCAGGCAGACGCCGACGACGACGGCGTGCGGGACGGTCATCTTTCGCTCAACGGTCATCGCCGCGATCATGGCAATGAACGAGAGCGCCAGCAGGGCGACCGTGCCGTCCATCCAGTGGACGAGGATCTTCCGCGCCGTGCGCGCCTGGCCCGCCACCGCCTCTCCCCCTCGCCGGCTACGTCGTCGTCGCTTCGCCGAAATCCTATAGTTCGGGCGGGAGTATGCCAGTGGGGTCGCTCAAGGGGATTCGTCCCGGCGGGGTCGTTCAGGCGAGGGTGTGCCAGAGGACGCGGGCCACGGCCGGTTCGGGCTCGGCGCCGCGCAGGGACAGCCAGGCCAGGTCGTTGCGGGCCACGAACGCGGCCAGCGCACGCGCGTCGGTCTCGTTCAGGTCGGCGGCGGCGCCCAGGACGGGCGTGAGCGCGACCCGGTGCCACGCGTCGGCCGGGCCGTCCAGGCCCTGGATCTCGGCGACCTGCCGCACGGCGGCGCGCACGGCCGAGGCGACGCGGCGCAGCCTGCCCGGGGGCGCTCCGGACGGCTCGATCGGGGACAGCAGGTTGACGGTGGCGACGTCGGCGCCGTGCGCGCGCGTGAGGCGCAGCATCGCGACGTCACGCTCGGCCAGGCCGTCCGACCGGAGCGGCAGCGTGAACGTCACGGGCAGCCGCCGCTCGCGCTGCAGCAGGGCCAGGGCGCGCGCCCGCCGGATCACCACGGCCCGGTCGGCGCCGTCGCCCGACCCGCCGTCGCCCGACCCGCCATCGCCCGACCCGCCATCGCCCGGCTCGCCGTCGCGTGCCTCGACGGCGCTCGGCTCGATGTCGAGGTACGCGGCGCCGAGGCGGGCGACGACGTCTCCGTAGGCGGCGGCCAGGCTCTCGGGTGTGGCGCAGGTGGCCGCGAGCTCACGGCCCCGGGACCCGCCGAGTACGACGCCCGCACCACCCCCTTCCTCCCGTAACGCCCGAATGCCCGCGACGAGCGCCCCGTCCGTGTTCGTCAACGGGGTGGCCGATGAGGAGGTGGTCCAGGCGGAGGCGCAGGCGCCGGGGCCGGCGACCAGGTGGCCGAGGGCGTACCAGCGCGTTCCCGTCAGCCGCGCGTCGGCGGCGAGGTCGAAGCCGGGGTCGCGGCCGGGCTCGGCGAAGCGGACGAAGGACGCGGGACCAGCCGTGGCGGCTCCGGGGACGTCGGGAGGCCGGGGCCGGGCGAGCGCCGGCGAGGTGGCGGCCGGGACGAGGTCGGGCATGGCGCGGGCCGGCAACAGCGTGAGCGACACCCCGGTCGCGGCCGCCAGGCCCAGGGCGGCGAGAAGCGCCAGCGGGCGCGGAAGCGTGCCGGCCTCCCGCCCGCGCCGGGACCGCCCTCCGGACCACCGCGAACCAGACATGCGCCACCCCGAGTCGTCGGCCGATCACACAGAGCGTTGACGCGACGCTAGCAAGCCCGGGGGCAGCACCGGGGGTGTTCTCCGGATGCTGTCCGGTCCATGCCGATAATGGCGGTATGAAGTTGCGGATCTTCACGGAGCCCCAGGAGGGCGCGACCTATACCGACCTGCTCGCCGTCGCCCAGGCCACCGAGCGGCTGGGCTTCGACGCCTTCTTCAGGTCGGACCACTACCAGCGCATCGGCGCCGGCGATCCGGGGCCCGGCTCCACGGACGCGTGGATCACGCTGGCCGGTCTGGCGAGGGAGACCTCCAGGATCAGGCTGGGCACGCTGGTGACGCCGGCCACGTTCCGGCTGCCGGGGCCGCTGGCGATCAGCGTCGCGCAGGTCGACCGGATGAGCGGCGGCCGGGTCGAGCTGGGCCTCGGCACCGGCTGGTACGACGGCGAGCACGCGGCGTACGGCATCCCGTTCCCGCCGGTGAGTGAGCGGTTCGGCCGGTTCGAGGAGCAGCTGGAGATCATCCGGGGTCTCTGGACCGCCGAGGGGCCATACTCGTTCGAGGGCGCCTACTACCGGCTGGCCGACTCGCCCGCGCTGCCCAAGCCGGCGCAGCGCCCGCGCCCGCCGATCATCATCGGCGGGGTCGGCGCCAAGCGGACGCCCCGGCTGGCGGCGACGTACGCCGACGAGTACAACGTGCCGTTCCACACCCCGGCCGAGACGGGGGCGGCGTTCGACCGGGTACGGCGGGCGGCCGACGAGGCCGGGCGCACGCTCATCCTGTCGGCGGCGCAGACCGTGTGCGTCGGCCGTGACCGGGCCGAGCTGGAGCGGCGCGCCGCGGCGATCGGCACGGGTCTGGACGAGCTGCGCGAGAAGGGGCTCGCCGGCACCCCGGCCGAGGTTCTGGACAAACTGGGCGCGCTGGCGGAGCTGGGGGCCGAGCGGGTGTACCTCCAGGTGATGGACCTGGCCGACTCGGACCACCTGGAGCTGATCGCCGCCGAGGTGCTGCCGCACGTGTAAACGCCGTGGCGCGCTTTCACCCGGTTGCGACACACTTGGCGCGTGCTGCTGACGATCTCGACGACCGCGAGACCGGCGACAGACCTGGGCTTCCTGCTGCACAAGCATCCCGACCGGGTGCAGGAGTTCGGGCAGTCGTCCGGCAAGGCGACGGTGTTCTACCCGGAGGCGGGCGAGGAGCGCTGCACCGCCGCCCTCCTCCTGGAGGTCGACCCGGTGACGCTGGCCCGCTCGCGCGGGAAGGGCTCGCCGGACTTCAGCCTGTCGCAGTACGTCAACGACCGGCCCTACGCCGCCTCGTCCCTGCTCGCTGTCGCTCTCGCCGACGTGTTCCGCACGGCGCGGGCGGGGCGGTGCGCGGCCCGGCCGGAGCTGGCGGCCGGGCCGCTGCCGCTGGAGATCCGGCTGCCGGCGCTGCCCTGCCGGGGCGGCCCCGACCTGGCGCGACGGCTGTTCGAGCCGCTCGGCTGGGAGGTGTCGGCGCAGACGGTGCCGCTGGACGAGGGGTTCCCGGAGTGGGGCGACTCGCGGTACGTGACGCTCGCCCTCACCGGGAGCGTCCGGCTGGCCGACGCGCTCAACCACCTGTACGTGCTGCTGCCGGTGCTCGACGACGCCAAGCACTACTGGATCGCGCCGGACGAGGTGGACAAGCTCATCCGGGCCGGTGAGGGCTGGCTGGGGACGCACCCGGAGCGGGGGCTGATCACGCGGCGTTACCTGGGCCGCCGCCGGGCGCTGGCCCGTACGGCGCTGGCGCGGCTGGCGGAGCTGGGCGACGAGACGGAGGAGGCGCTGGAGCCGGCCGTACCGGAGGAGGGGCCGACCGCGACGCCGGCCCCGGACGGCGAGCAGCCGGACGCCACCGTCCAGGAAGAGCAGCAGGAGCAGGCTCCGGCGGAGGCCGCCGGGCCGCGGTCGCTCAGCGGGAAGCGGCGGGAGGCCGTGCTGCTGACCCTGGAGGAGCTGGGCGCGACCAGCGTCATCGACCTCGGCTGCGGCCAGGGCGAGCTGGTCGGCGAGCTGCTGGCCAGGCCCCGGTTCGCCCGAGTCGGCGGCATGGACGTCTCCCCCATGGCCCTGACCGTCGCGGCGCGCAAGCTGAAGCTGGAGCGGATGCCCGCCGCCAGGCGCGAGCGGCTGACCCTGTTCCAGGGCGCCCTGACGTACACCGACAAGCGGCTGGCCGGCTACGACGCGGCCGTGCTCATGGAGGTGGTCGAGCACGTCGACCCGCCGCGCCTGGCGGCGCTGGAGCGGGTCGTGTTCGGTCACGCCCGGCCCCGGCACGTGCTCGTCACCACCCCGAACATCGAGTACAACGTGCGCTACGAGTTCCTGACCGGACTGCGCCACCCCGACCACCGGTTCGAGTGGACCCGGGCCGAGTTCGCCGCGTGGGCCGCCGAGGTGGCCGGCCGGTACGGCTACACCGTCGACCTGCGGCCCGTGGGCGAGGACGACCCCGAGGTCGGCCCGCCGACGCAGATGGGAGTGTTCACCCGTGATCAGCGTTCCTGAGCTGTCCCTGGTGGTGCTGGTCGGCGTGTCCGGCAGCGGGAAGTCGACGTTCGCCGCCCGGCACTTCAAGCCGACGCAGGTCATCTCGTCCGACTACTGCCGCGGCCTGGTCTCCGACGACGAGAACGACCAGTCCGCCACGTCGGAGGCGTTCGCGCTGCTCCACCACATCGTCGGCGTGCGCCTGTCGCGCGGCCTGCTCACCGTGGTCGACGCGACGAACGTGCAGTACGGCGCCCGCAAGGCCCTCATCGACCTGGCCAAGCGGCACGACGTGCTGGCCGACGCCATCGTGCTGGACGTGCCCGAGGAGACGGCCATCCAGCGCAACGCCACCCGTCCCGACCGTGACTTCGGGGCCGGCGTGGTGATCCGGCAGCGCAAGGAGCTGCGCCGGTCGCTGTCCAAGATCTCCAGGGACGGCTTCCGCAAGGTCCACGTGCTGCGCGGCCTCGACGCCGTCGAGAGCGCCACCGTGACGTACGAGAAGTCGTGGTCGGACAAGCGTGAGCTGACCGGGCCGTTCGACATCATCGGCGACGTGCACGGCTGCCGCGCCGAGCTGGAGGAGCTGCTCGCGCGGCTCGGCTGGCAGGGGGTACGGCACCCGGAGGGGCGGACGGCGGTGTTCGTCGGCGACCTGGTGGACCGCGGCCCCGACACTCCGGGCGTGCTGCGGCTGGTCATGGACATGGTCGAGGCGGGCACGGCGCTGTGCGTGGCCGGCAACCACGAGCAGAAGCTGGTGCGCGCGCTCAACGGCCGCAACGTCAGGACGACGCACGGCCTCCAGGAGTCGCTGGACCAGCTCGCCGCCGAGCCGCCGGAGTTCGCGGAGCGGGCGCGGGCGTTCATGGACGGGCTGATCAGCCACTACCGGCTCGACGGCGGCCGGCTCGTCGTCGCGCACGCGGGCCTGAAGGAGGCGTACCACGGGCGCGCGTCCGGCCGGGTCCGTTCCTTCGCCCTGTACGGCGAGACGACCGGCGAGACCGACGAGTACGGCCTGCCGGTGCGCTACCCGTGGGCCGACGACTACCGGGGCCGGGCCATGGTCGTCTACGGCCACACCCCGACCGTACGGCCCGAGTGGGTCAACAACACGATCTGCCTCGACACGGGCTGCGTGTTCGGCGGCGAGCTGACGGCGCTGCGCTACCCGGAGCGGGAGCTGGTGCAGGTGCCGGCCCGGAAGGTCTGGTATGAGCCGGTCAAGCCGCTCGGCGTCCCCGCGCGCGAGCCGAACACGCTGAGCGTCGACGACGTGCGGGGCACCCGGTACGTCGAGACGCGCTTCGGCGCGCGGGTCAAGGTGATGGAGGAGAACGCCGCGGCCGCGCTGGAGGTGATGAGCCGGTTCGCGGTGGACCCGCGCTGGCTCGTGTACCTGCCGCCGACGATGGCGCCGCCGGAGACGTCCACGCTGGACGGCTACCTGGAGCACCCGGCCGAGGCGTTCGCGGAGTTCGCCGCCGCCGGAGTGGGCGAGGTCGTGTGCGAGGAGAAGCACATGGGCTCGCGGGCCGTGGCCGTCCTGGCGAGGACGCCGGAGGTGGCACGGGACAGGTTCGGCGTCACCGACGGCAGCACGGGGGCCGTCTACACACGTACCGGCCGCCCGTTCTTCCACGACAACGGGCCGCTCGTCGAGGGGCTGCGGGAGGCGTGCGCGCCGCTGTGGGCGGAGCTCGGCTCCGACTGGGTGGTGCTCGACTGCGAGTTGCTGCCCTGGTCGGCCAAGGCTGGCGAGCTGATCAGGACGCAGTACGCCTCGGTGGGCGCGGCGGCGCGGGTGGCACTGCCCGAGGCCGTGTCGGCGCTCGAAGCGGCGGCCGGGCGCGGGGCGGATGTGGGCGGACTGTTGTCCCGCACCCGGCGCCGCTCCACCAACGCTGCCCTGTTCCGCGACGCCTACGCCCGCTACTGCTGGCCGGTCGACGGGCTGGACGGGGTACGGGTGGCGCCGTTCCAGATCCTCGCCTGCGAGGGGCGGGCCACGGCGCTGGAGCCGCACGCCTGGCACCTGTCCACGCTGGCGCTGCTGGACTCGCCGCTGATCACGCACACGCGCCACCTGTTCGTGTCGCTGGACTCGGCGCAGTCGCGCGCCGAGGCGGTGGCCTGGTGGGAGTCGCTGACGGCGGCCGGGGGCGAGGGCATGGTGGTCAAGCCGGCCGCGTACACGCCGGGCCGGGTCCAGCCGGGGGTGAAGGTGCGGGGCCGCGAGTACCTGCGCATCATCTACGGGCCGGACTACACGGAGTCGCTGGACGTGCTGCGCAGGCGCTTCCTGGGCAAGAAGCGGGCGATGGCGCTGCGGGAGTACGCGCTGGGGCTGGAGTCGCTGGCCCGGCTGTGCGAGGGCGAGGCGGCCTGGCGCGTCCACGAGCCGGTCTTCGCCGTCCTGGCCCTGGAGTCGGAGCCGGCGGACCCCCGCCTGTAGGCCGGGCGGCGCCCGGGTCGAGCCGCCTGGTGAAGTCGGGTCGGCCGTGGGCGCCCACCGGCCTATCGGCGGACCTTGAACTTCAGGTGCAGCACCCGGTCGCCCTGGATGACCACGTGCGGATCCTCCAGCAGATGCTGCCCCTCGATGCTGCCGAAGAAGCGTTTGCCCGACCCGAACACCACCGGCACCACGTCCATCGCCACCTCGTCCACGAGACCGGCCGCGAGGATCTGGCCGCCTACTTCGCCGGCGTTCACACCGATGGTCCACTCCCCGGCGAGCTCCTGGGCCTTGTCGATCGCTGCCGTCACGTCATCGACGAAATGGTACGACGCCTCGGGGTGCCAGCCCTCGGGCTTGGGCCGGTGGGACACCACGACCACGTGGTCGCCCGCGGGCGGCTTGCCCTCCCAGCCGTTCACCAGGTCGAACAGGGTGCGGCCCATCACGATCACACCGATCGACTCCCACATCGGCCGGACGTACTCCGCCGACGCGCGTGAGACCTTGAGGCGGCTTCCCGTTCCGGAATGGTCGTACTCCTGGTCGCCGCCTTCGGTGATCGGGGTGTCCCCGCTGAAGTACCAGTCGTGGAGGGTTCCGACGTCGTCCTTCTCGTCGGCGATGAAGCCGTCCACCGACACCACGTTGTGCATGATCACTGTGCCCACGGGTCCTCCTGGAGTCGTCCTGCGCGTTCGCCTCCGATCCTGTCGTGCCGGGGGGCGGCCGGGCTTGTAAAAAATCAATCAGCGGGCATCGGGCCGCTGTCCGGCGGGAACCCTCGCTCGGCGGGGAATCGGCGCCGCAGGTCCAGGTATTCCGTGGGGGTGTGACCGGTGAAGTCCTTGAACTCCTTGCTGAAGTGGGCCTGGTCGAAGTAGCCCGCCGTCTGGGCGAGCTCCGACCAGTCGACCGGACGCAGGGGGTCCACGGAAAGGATCAGCCGCGCGAAGCGGTAGATCCGCGCCACCCGCTTGGGGGTGATCCCGACATGGGACTTGAACTGCGTGGCCAGGTGAGTGCCGCTCACCCCGGCGGCGTCGGTCAGCGCACCGACCGGGAGCGCGCCGTGGGAGGTCGCCAACCGGCCGCCCGCGTGCTGGACCAGGTCGAGACCGCGCGACGGCGCCTCGGCCAGTCGCGACCGCAGCTCCTCCTCCATCACCCGCAGGGTCTCGGTGGCCGATGCGCTGTCGCCGAGCCGGTTGCGGATCCGGTCCGAGGACCGTCGCCAGACGGCGCCGACCGGCACCCATCGGTCCCGCAGCTCGGTCGCCGGCATGTCGACGAACGGCGAAAGACCCCAAGGCTTGAAGTGCACCCCGACGAGCCGCACCCGTGCGGGGTACTCAAGGAGGAAACGCCTGGTCCGTACACCCATGAACCACCCGTCGGTGAGCACTGCCGGCGGCGCCGAAGGGTCGCGATCCCACAGACGGGCGGGTTCGCCCAGGTTGACGAACAGGTGTGCGGACGGCATCGGCGGGACGTTCATCCGGGGGTGGCGCGGCACCCCGGTCAGGCAGTAGATGTCGTCGATGAACCGGTCGAGCGGCGGGGCGGGCACCCGGCCGACGTATTCCATGGACTCAGTGTGGCGGACGAGAGCTCACTTCGCGAAGGAGGTCGCCGGTGGGGGGCACCACTCCTTGACCGCCTCCACGATCTCGGCGGCCTGCTCCCGGGTCACGTCGGTGAAGCGCTCCTGGGCGTCGCTCACCAGCTCCTCCCCCGGTTTGCCGTCCAGGATGTCGCGGCAGGTGGCGCGGGCCCGGCTCAGCGCCGCGCCCTCCTCGGGCGCCAGCCACGGGGCGATCCGCTCAAGGCGCTGCAGGTACGCCTGGTCAGGCCCGGCCGTCTCGGGGACGAGGCTCGTCACGGCCAGGACGACGCTCACGCCGGCCACGAGCGCCGCGCCCGCCACCGCGAGGACCCGCGTCCTGCGTTGTCCTCCACCCGTCTCAGCGGGTTCGGAAACCTGCGGTTCCGGCGTCTCGGAGGGGGTCGGCTGACGGCGCATGTGGCGCACCGTACGCCCCACATGACCACCGCCATCCGCTTTTCCGCCGAATAGATGACCGAAACAGGGCGGAAAGGCCACCCCTAACCCGGCGGGGAGTCACGGGCGCAGGCAGGCGGAAGCCCCCGCCGCGTGGGCGGCGGGGGCTCCGGAAGGTGGTCCTTGGCGTCAGGCCGCGGACTCCGTGACCTCGGCCTCCAGCGGCGTGACCGCGGCGATCAGGTCGGCGAAGTCCTTGCGCGGGACCTCCAGCACCACGTCCGGCCTGTCGACGTGGTGGATCTCGACGTGGTCGTTGAGCCTTCGCGCGACGACACGGTTGCTCATTCGTGCTCCTTCCGAGGGGAGACTGCCTGCCTGTGGCCGTGCCCGGGGTCTACGCGGGAGACGTTCGCAGCCGCCCGCGCCGCCCCGTTCCGTAAGGGCCCGGCCACCGGGAGTCAGCTTGCCATCCGGGCCGATGGCGGGCGGCCCGCACATGCAGGGCCGGGTAGAGACATGCCCGTCCTGGTGGGCCATCTATGCGCCTCGGGAGAAACTCGCGGCTCAGTCTCCCGCCGGGGACAGCTGGAAGTGCCAGACCACCATCGCCGGCACGTCGCCATGCGCGGCCCTCGCGGCCTCGGGCACCAGGTCCGTCAGGGACCACGGCCACACGTCCCAGGTCTCCAGCGCCTGCGCCGTGGACGGCGTCTCTACCGGCCGCGGGTGCTCCGCTTCCGGCAGGCGGGGCTCCTCGCAGCGGCGCACCTGCAGCCCCGCCGCCAGGGCGGCGCGCAGGTAGTCGCCGACGGGGTGCCGGTAGGTGGCTATCCGCCCCGGCTGCCCGTCCTCCCGCCGTACGGGCGGAACGAAGCCCCGGGCGACTCCCTCGGGATGCATGTCGGAGACCACCAGGTGTCCTCCCGGGCGCAGCACCCTGGCGAACTCGGCCATCACCGGCCGCAGCGACGGGACATGCGTCAGCGCCAGGGAGCAGACCACGAGGTCCACGGCGTCGTCCGGCACCGGCAGGCTCAGCAGGTCCCCGACCAGGAACTCCCCCTGCGGGACCCGGTCCCGTGCCCGCGCGAGCATGTCGGGCGAGCCGTCCACGCCGATGACCTGATGGCCGCGCCCGGCCAGGGACGCCGCCACCCGGCCGGTGCCGCACGCGGCGTCCAGGGCGACGCCCGCCGGAAGCGCGTCGAGGATCTGCCCGACGACGGGCTCATCGATGGCGAACAGCCCGTTGGGCCCGTCATAGGTGCGCGACCAGATGCGATAGCCCTCCACCGCGTCCACCCGCGCGACCTCCACGCCCGCGTCCGCCAGCGCCTCGTCGTCGAGCAGCCGGCGGATCTCGGCGACGCGCGCCTCGACGAAGCCGCGGTCGGACTGGCCGGTGAACGAGCGCAACAGGGCGACGCCTTCGATGCCGAGCAGGTACGCCAGAGGGTCTTCGTAGATCACGCCGCGACCCTAACGACACCCACCCCGGGAGCGCCATCCGATTTCAGGTGCCCTGTACCGGGCCCACCAGGAGCGGACCCGTCAGTATGTCCGGTGTGAGCACGATGCCGGTGATCCTCGCCGCCAGGTGGAACGACCGCGCGATCGCGGTGGCGTAGAGGTCGTTCCAGTCCTCGTCTCCGGTCGCCGGCTTCAGGGGGAGGCCGACCTCGCGCAGGAGCTCGTTGAGCCGGTCCGGATCACAGCCCGACCGCATGTCCGGCATGTACGGGTTGAAACTGGTGACGGTCTCCCCGTCGAGCGCGTAGGCGACATGGTGGTTGGCGTAGTCGTGACGGAGAACGGCCACCACCTCGCCGTCCGAGGAGAGCGTGGCCAGGGTGTCTCTCATGGCGGCCTCCCAACCGAAGAGTTCGAGGGCCACGCACCAGTCCCCCGCCTGGACTACTCCCACGTGTCCACCGCCCAGCGCGCCGCCGTACCTGTCGCCGAACTCGAACGCCGCATGGCCGTACTCGTCCAGGCTCATCTCCCGTCCCTGCGGCAGCCCTTGAGGCGTCCCCTGCCGCGCCTCCGGCTTCGCGAAGCGGCGCAGCACCTCGGCTGGTTCAAGCCCACGGAGAAAGGAAACGCAGAAGATCTCGTCGAACAGGTTGTCCTCGTGCCCCGCCGGAACCGCCAGCCAGCGGAACGGGGCGAGGGGGTCGGTCGCCATCGCCACTCTCTGATCGTTGCAGCGATGATGCCGAACAGCACCGACAAACCGGCCACGCGCCTGGGTGTCCACCCCGGACATGCCGAGGGCGTCAAGATCTCCCTCGCCTGGTGCACGGGCGCTGCTGCCGATGGCTATCGCCAGGCCGGGTCGGGCGGCACGTTGCCGAGGATGAGCAGCGTCACCGCGATGGCGATCACCATGAGGACCACGACACGCGTGGACACGGCTACCGGCCGGTTGTCGGCCCGGGTCATCTCCAGCCATCGCTTGATCATGACTGGATGCTGTCTCATTTCCTGACCCAGAGCAAGATCGGGTCGATCCCCGGAGAGGCGACGCCGGATGCCCGACTTGGTCCTGATGCCACGAAGTTGGAGACTCGCCAGTAATGTTCGGTCGGTGATCGATACTGCGCAACCGATCAATGGTTGGGATGCCATCAACGCTGTGCTCCGTGAGCACTACGGCCGCGACACTCCATGGCCAGACTGGGCGCCGGAACGCCCCTACTCTCTAGGCGGCCCTGACCCCCTGGACGCCATTCGCAACTACGACCACGACGACCCACGCCCTCACTGGCACATGGTCGGCTGCGGCTTGTCAGAGTTGTACGACAAGACCAGCGACATAGCCGAGCTGTCGGGCTGGGGCATCGAGTTCAGCCTGCGCGTGGCCAAGGACCCCGAAGACGCCGGACCTCCGATGTGGGCGGCCGTCATCCTCCAGCAACTGGCCAGATACGTGATCGTCCAACGCCCCTTCTCCCCCGGGCACACCATCCACGTCGCGCCCGGTTTCTTCAACGACCATCCAGGCCAGCCTGAGAACACCCCGACAGAGCTCGCGGCCCTGGCCTTCGCTGTCGACCCGGAACTGGGCACCATCGAGACGCCGAACGGCGCGCTCACGTTCCTTCAGGTCGCGGCGTTGACAGAGGCGGAGTACGCCGCCGCCCAGGGCGGCAACGCGCTGGCTGTCCTGGCCCGGATCGAGCAGGACGTTCCCCTTCACATCGTTGACCGCGGCCGCCCCAGCGTGCTGTGACGTCGGCCAGAGGCTAGACCGCCTTCTTGGCCAGCAGGGCCACGCACTCCACATGGTGGGTCATCGGGAAGGCGTCGAAGGCGCGCAGGTCCGTGAGGCCGTAGCCGCGCTCGTCCAGCCAGGCCAGGTCGCGGGCCAGGGTGGCCGGGTCGCAGGAGACGTAGACGATGCGTGGCGCCTCCAGGCTCGCGACGCGGTCCACCACCTCGCGGCCGAGGCCGGCGCGGGGCGGGTCCACCACGACCACGTCGGCGCGTTCGATCTGGAAGCGGTCCAGGGCCTCCTCGACCCGGCCCCGCTCCACGCGCGCCTGCGGGAGGTCGCGGAGGTTGGCGCGGGCGTCGCGGACCGCCGCCGCGTCCGACTCCAGGCCGAAGACGGCTCCCTCCGGTCCCACCGCCTCGGCCAGGCCGGCGGCGAACAGGCCCACCCCGCAGTAGAGGTCGAGCGCCCACTCCCCCGGCTCCGGGGCGGCGAAGGTCAGGACCGCGTCCAGCAGCGTCTCCGCGGCGCCGGGGTGGACCTGCCAGAAGCCGCTGCCCGACACCCGGAACTCCCGGTCGCCGACCCGTTCGCGCAGCACGCCCGAGCCGTGGCGCGGCACCGTGCGGCCCTTGCCCTGGTCGAGCAGGATCGAGGTCGGCGCGTCGAGGTCGGGCACGGGCACCGTGCGGCGCGGGCGCGGCTTGACCACCACGGCGCGGTCGCCGCCCGCTGAGGCGATCACCTCGACGCCCGCCGCCCCGGGCCACTCACGCAGCTCCGCGCCGACCGCCTCCACCTCCGGGTGGGCGATCAGGCACGCGTCGACGGGCTGGATGTCGTGGGAGCGGTGCTTGCGGAAGCCCGGCGCCCCGTCCGGTCGTACGGCGAGCTGGACACGGGTGCGCCAGCCGAGGCCGTCGGGCGCGCCCGGCACCTCCTCCACCACGACCTTCCGGTCGATGCCGGCGAGCCTGCGCAACTGCTCGGCCACCACCTCGGCCTTGAGCGCGCGCTGGGCCTCCAGGGTGGCGTGCTGCCAGTCGCAGCCGCCGCACCGGCCGGGGCCGGCGTAGGGGCAGGGTGGCACGACGCGGTCGGGTGAGGGCTCCAGGATCTCCACGGCGTCGGCACGAAGGAAGCGGGAGGTCTCCTCGGTCACGGCGGCGACGACGCGCTCGCCCGGCAGCGCGTGCCGGACGAACACCACGCGCCCTTCGTGCCGGGCGACGCACCAGCCTCCGTGCGCGACCGGGCCGACCGTGAGCTCCAAAGATGCCTGTTCCACTTCCACATCGACACCCTATGCCCCGCCCGCGCGGGTCCCGCACGTCGAAGGCCCCGCCGGCCGTCAGCCGGTCTGGATCTCCTTGTCCTTGGCGGGGTCGTCCCAGGAGCGCCGCACCGAGCCAGGAGCGTACGGCTCCGGGCGGCCCTTGAGCCGGTCGGAGGAGTGGAGCTGCCACGGCACGCTCGTCACCATCACGCCGGGCTTGAACAGCAGCCGGGCCTTCAGCCGCAGCGCGCTCTGGTTGTGCAGCAGGTGCTCCCACCAGTGCCCGACCACGTACTCGGGGATGAAGACCGTCACCACGTCGCGCGGCGAACGGCGGCGCAGCGTCTTGACGTAGTCGAGGATCGGCTGGGTGATCTCCCGGTACGGCGAGTCGAGCATCTTGAGCGGCACCGGGATGCCGCGGCGCTCCCACTCGTCCTGGAGCTGGCGCGCCTCGGGGCCCTCCACGCCCACGCTGACGGCCTCCAGCGTGGACGGCCGGGTGGCGCGGGCGTAGGCGAGGGCCCGCATGGTGGGCTTGTGGATCTTGGAGACGAGCACGATGGCGTGGTTGCGCGCGGGCAGCATCGACGCGTCGTACTCGCCGGTGATCTCCAGCTCGGCCGCCACGTTGTCGTAGTGCCGGCGGATGCCCTTCATCATGAGGAACAGGACCGGCATCGCCAGGCACACGATCCACGCGCCGACCAGGAACTTGGTGAGCAGCACGACGACGAGCACGATGCCGGTCATGACGCCGCCGAAGAAGTTGATGGTGCGCGAGCGGTGCATCCGGTGGCGGACCTGCGGGTCGGTCTCGGTCTTCAGGTGGCGCGTCCAGTGGATGACCATGCCGGTCTGGCTGAGGGTGAAGGAGACGAAGACGCCGACGATGTAGAGGTTCAGCAGGCGGCTGACGTCGGCCTGGAACCCCCACAGCAGCAGGCAGGCGCCGAGGGCGAGGAGGACGATGCCGTTGGAGAACGCGAGACGGTCGCCGCGGGTGTGCAGCTGGCGCGGCAGGTAGCGGTCCTGGGCCAGGATCGCGCCGAGCACCGGGAAGCCGTTGAAGGCGGTGTTGGCGGCCAGGAACAGGATGAGGGCCGTCACCGCGGAGATCACCACGAACGGCGCCGAGCCGCCGCCGAAGACCGCGTCGGCCACCTGGGAGATGATCGGCTGCTGGTAGTAGCCGGGGCCGACGGGCGTCCCGTCGGGCCTGAGCAGGTCGGTCGCCACCACGGACGGCTCGGCCACCTTCACCCCGGAGGCCAGGCCGAGCGCGATGATGCCGCCGAACATGGTGATCGCGACCAGGCCCATCATGAGCAGGGTGGTCGCGGCGTTCTTGCTCTTGGGCTTGCGGAAGGCCGGCACGCCGTTGCTGATGGCCTCGACGCCGGTCAGCGCCGCGCAGCCGGAGGAGAACGCCCGCAGCACGAGGAACGCGGCGGCGAACCCCGCCAGGTCGCTCTGCTCCGGGACGATGTCGAAGTCGGCGCTGGGCGCGTGCAGCTGGTCGCCGAGCACCAGCAGCCGGAACCCGCCCCACAGGACGAGGCCGATCACCGCGGCCATGAACGCGTACGTCGGGACGGCGAAGGCGGCGCCCGACTCGCGCAGGCCGCGCAGGTTGACCACGGTGAGCAGGATGACGATGGTGATGGCGACCGCGGGCTTGTTCTCGGCGACGAACGGGATGGTGGCGCCCACGTAGTCGACGCCGTTGGCCACGGACACGGCCACGGTCAGCACGTAGTCGACCATGAGGGCGCTGGCCACGGTGAGCCCGGCGTTCTTCCCGAGGTTGGTGGTGGCCACCTCGTAGTCGCCGCCGCCGCTGGGATAGGCGTGGACGTTCTGCCGGTACGACGCGACGACCGTCAGCATGACCAGCACCACGGCGAGCGCGATCCACGGGCTGTAGGTGTAGAACGAGACACCGGCCAGCGAGAGGATGACGAGGATCTCCTGCGGCGCGTACGCCACGGAGGACAGGGCGTCGCTGGCGAACACCGGCAGCGCGATGCGCTTGGGCAGCAGCTGCTCGTGCAGTTGCCCGCTCCGCAGCGCCCGGCCTACCAGGACGCGTTTCAGAAGATCTGTCACCTTCGCCACGTAACCAGAGCCTAGTCCCCGATTCGGCCACGCAGCCGAGCGCTCCCCTATCAGGCCATACTGGTGTCGAGCAACCGGCCGACCGCGAGATGCGGGGGAGTATGCATATAGTGATCATGGGATGCGGGCGGGTCGGATCGACCCTGGCTCACATTCTCGAAGACGGCGGCCATTCGGTCGCGATCATCGACCGCGATCCGCAGGCGTTCCGCCGGCTGCGGGCGGGGTTCCGCGGCCGGCGGGTGACGGGCATCGGCTTCGACCGCGACGTACTCACCGACGCCGGCATCGAGTCCGCCACCGCGTACGTGGCCGTCTCCAGCGGGGACAACTCCAACATCATCTCGGCCCGGGTGGCCCGGGAGACGTTCGGCGTGGACAACGTCGTGGCCCGGATCTACGACCCTCGCCGGGCCGAGGTCTACCAGCGGCTGGGCATCCCCACGGTGGCCACCGTGCGCTGGACGGCCGACCAGATCCTGCGGCGCATCCTGCCGGAGGGGGCCGAGCCGCTGTGGCGCGACCCGACCGGCCGGGTCGTCCTGGCCGAGGTGCCCGTCCACCCGTCCTGGGTCGGCACGCGCGCCGTCGACCTGGAGCCCAGGGCGAGGTGCCGGGCCGCGTTCATCAACCGGATGGGCGAGTCGCTGGTCGTCGCCGACGACACGGTGCTCCAGGAGGGCGACATCCTGCACGTCATCGCCGCCGAGAACGACATGGACCGGATCAACAAGGTGCTCGCCGCCGCACCGGAGAAGGACGACTGATGCGCGTCGCGATCGCGGGGGCCGGGGCCGTGGGCCGGTCCATCGCCGCCGAGCTGCTGGAGAACGGGCACGAGATTCTCCTCATCGACGTGGATCCCAAGGCCATCAAGATCGACAGCGTGCCGCGGGCGGAGTGGCTGCTGGCCGACGCCTGCGAGATCGCCTCGCTGGACGAGGCGGGCCTGAACAACTGCCACGTGGTCGTCGCCTCCACCGGCGACGACAAGGTCAACCTGGTGGTGTCGCTGCTGGCCAAGACCGAGTACGGCGTGCCGAGGGTGGTCGCCCGGATCAACCATCCCAACAACGAGTGGCTGTTCAACGAGTCGTGGGGCGTGGACGTGGCCGTCTCGACGCCGCGCCTGCTGAGCGCGCTCGTCGAGGAGGCGGTCAGCGTCGGCGACCTGGTGCGGCTGCTGACGTTCCGCCAGGGGCAGGCCAACCTGGTGGAGCTCACGCTCGCCGAGGACGCGCCGGTGGTGGGCCAGCGGGCCGGCTCGGTGCCGTGGCCGGCCGACTCGGCGCTCGTGGCGATCCTGCGCGAGGGCAGCGTGCTGGTGCCCTCCGACGACGACCCGCTGGAGGCGGGCGACGAGCTGCTGTTCGTCGCCACCCAGGAGGTCGAGCAGGAGCTCGCCCACCTGTTGTCGCAGCACTGACCCGGTCCCGCCGACACGGGCGGGACCGGGCCTTACGGCTTGTCGTGGGGTGGGGGCGGGTCAGACCGGGGCGACGGGGTTGATCGGGGTGCGGCCGCGGCCGAGGACCCAGATCATGGCGGTCAGGGCCGCGATCTGCAGCGGCCACCCCATGGCGATCTTGGTGACGCCCAGCGCCGCCACCGCCTCGTCGCCACCGAACAGGTAGACCGGAAGCTGCACCGCCACCCGCACCACGCACGGGATCATGAGCAGCCACGTCAGCCGGGAGCAGAGCCGGACGACGCCCGGGTCCTTGCGCCACCCCGTCGGGTCGCCGGTCACCGAGCCGATGAGGAACCCGACCACGGGCCAGCGGGCGACGACGGACAGCAGCATGGCCACCGCGTAGGCGCCGTTCCACAGAATGCCCGGCAGGAAGTAGTCCTTGGCGTCGCCGGTGCGGCTGGCGAAGAAGGCGCCGATCGCGATGCCGATCAGGCTGTTGATGACGAACTGCGGCGTCGAGCGCTGCAGGACCCGCGCGAGCAGCAGCAGCACCGACAGCGAGACGCTGACGATGAGCGACAGCTTCAGCTCCTCGGTGGAGATCCAGGCCAGCGTGAACGCCGCCGTCGGCACCGCCGCCTCGATGATGCCCCGCACACCGCCGAACGCCTTGGAGAGCTGGGCTCGAACGGCTGACTCCACGGTGTCGTGGGCGGCGTCTCCGGCCTCGGCCTTCACCTGATCAACTCCCTGGGCGCAGCTCGTAGCGCGGATTGAACATCACCTTGCGGCCGTCCTGCATGCTCACCAGGCCCTCGGCCTTGACGATCCGGCCGGGCTCGATGCCCGCGATCTTGCGGCGGCCGAGCCAGACCAGGTCGATCACGTCGGACCCGTCGTACAGCTCCGCCTCGAGCGCGGGGGCTCCTCCCCTCGGCCGCAGCGTCACCGTACGTAGCGTACCGGCTACACAGAACCGGCGTCTGCCGCCACACGAGGCGATCGGCGTCGCGCCCGTCTGCTCGGCGTCCTGGCGCAGCATCTGCGCCTCGATCTCGGACTGGGGTGAGGCCAGCCGACTGAAGAACCCGCGCAACCCCCGTTTGGGAGTCCCTGCCGTAGTCATGATGAAACAGCCTATGCGATGGGAGGCCGTCAGCGAATCTCGCTGATCTCAGGTCCGCGCCGGAACGGGTTGAGGCCCGTCCGGTCCTCGTCCGGGCCGCCGTGCTCGTTGGGGCGGCGCAGCGCGATCGGCTCCTCGCGCGCCATCGGCTCGGTGCCGCGGACGACGACGACGTCGCGCAGGAAGTCGAGGAACGGCGCGGCGAGGGCCTCGTCGGCGGCGGCCGGGCCGTGGACGACGGCGAGCAGGAACCAGCGGGGCCCGTCGACCCCGAGGTAGCGCGCCTGGCGGGTCTGGCCGTCGGCGGTGATCTCGCCGCTCAGCTCGGCGCCGAACGGTCCCTCGCGCTCCTGGAGGGACGGCACCTGCTGGGTGATCTTGGTCCTGACCTCGTCCCACAGCCCCATGGACCGGGGCGCGGCCAGCGCCTGGAGCTGGAGCGTGCTGTCGTCGTGGATGACGACGACACCGATGTGCTGGTCGCCGACGGAGGCCAGACGTACATCGAAGTCGGGGTTGTGCGGCAGCAGCAGGCCACCGAGGTCGACCCGGTCGTGCTCGGGGTGGGGCTCGTCGGAGTCCCACGGACCGGACTCGCGCATGGGCTCGGCCGGGGCCTTGGCCGAGTCGGCCGGCCCCTGCGGATGCTCGCGACGACGGCGTCGGAACACGTCTCTCACTCTCCCTGGTCAGTGCTCTGTGAACCCTGTCGGCGGCCGGACCCCGGTCAGCGCCCCGTCGAGCCGAACCCGCCCGCGCCCCGCGCCGACCCCGGCAGCTCCGCCACCTCGCGGAAGGCCGCCCGCTCGACCCGCTGGACGACGAGCTGGGCGATGCGGTCGCCGCGCCGCACCCGGAACGGCTCCCTGGCGTCGGTGTTGATCATCGTCACCTTGATCTCGCCCCGGTAGCCGGCGTCGACCGTGCCGGGCGCGTTGACCAGGGTGACGCCGTGCCGGGAGGCCAGGCCGGAGCGCGGGTGGACGAACGCGGCGTAGCCGTCGGGCAGCGCGATGGCGACGCCGGTCGGCACCACCGCGCGCTCGCCGGGCGCGAGCTCGGCGTCGCATGCGGCGCGCAGGTCGGCGCCCGCGTCGCCCGGATGGGCGTACGAGGGTGCCGGCAGGCCGGGGTCGAGCCGCTGGATGAGGATCTCCAGCGGGGCCTCGGCCGGGGCGTCCGTGGGCGTTCCGGGCCGGAGCCCCGCCGCGTCGCGGTCGGTCGCGGTCACGGGTTCACCTCGTCGTGGTGCTCCGGGGCGCCGATGCGCCCCTCAGCCTCAAGGTACGCCCTCCGGAGAGTGATCCGGTCACACCCGGTGCCCGGGTGGAGTGTCGTGCGGGGCCATGAGGCCGGTGGAGCGGTACGGGTCACGAGTGACGAGATTACTCGCTGTCGGCCGGCCTTTCGCCGCCTGGCGCTCCCGCCGCGGCGGGGGTGCCGCCGGGAAGCGCCCGCACCGGCTCGGGACGCTCGCCGTCGCCGGTCGGCTCTCCCGCGCCACCGTCCTCGCCGGGCGGCTCTCCCCCGGCGTCGTCCTCGTCCGCGTGCTCTCCCGGTGGCAGGGCCGGTGGGTCGTGCCGCAGCTCGGGCAGCGCCCGGTAGATCACCGCCGCGACCGGGACGGCGACCGCCGCCCCGGCGATGCCGCCGAGGATGCCGCCCACGGCCAGGACGAGGATGATGGCCAGCGGGTGGAAGTTGAGGGCCCGGCCGACGATGAGCGGCTGGAGCACATGGTTCTCCAGCTGCTGCTCGACCACGAGGACGCCGACGAAGATCAGGGCGTAGACGGGGCCCTTGGCGCCCAGCGTGACGAGCGTGGCGACCGTGCCGGCGAAGAAGATGCCGACGATGGGGATGAAGCTGGCGAAGAAGATGAGCACGGCCAGCGGCGCCCACAGCGGCACGCCCATGCCGGCCAGCACGATGCCCATGATGAGGCCGTGGACGGCGGCGACGGCCACGGTGCCCTGCACGTAGTGCGAGAGCGTGGTCCACGCCGCGCGGCCCGCCCGGTCGACGCGCGGCGCCATCTCGCCGAAGGCCCGCAGGAACCACGACCAGATCCGGTCGCCGTCCTTCAGCAGGAAGAACGTGACGAACAGCAGCAGCACGATCGAGGCGAGCACCTCGAAGGCGACGGCGCCCGCGGTCAGCACCGTGCCGGTGATGGCGCTGCGCTGGGTGTTGACCATGTTCGCGATCTCGTCGACGTAGTCGGTGATCTGCGCCTGCTTGAGGTGCAGCGGGCCGGTGATGAGCCACTTCTGCACCTCGCGCGAGGTCGCCTGGACCTGCTGGACGAGGTTGGGGAACTCCTCCGTGGCGCGGGCGCCGACCAGCCAGCCGGTGCCGGCGAGCACGGCCAGCGCGACCAGCATGGTGATCCAGGTGGCGTAGATGGGCCGCATCCCGGCCTCGCGCAGGCTCCTGGCCAGGGGGAACAGCAGCGCCGTCAGCAGGAGGGCGACCGCCACGGGCAGGGCGACGAAGCTGAGCCGCCCGACGCCCTGCGCGAAGAAGTAGACCACCACGCCGACGAGGATCAGGCACCCCGACCATGCGGCCATCTTGGCCAGCACGGGAGGCACGAGCTTGGTGGGGCGGTCTCTCAGCACATCCCCAGACTGGCACGTCCGGCGCCGGGATGCGCGCCCTTAAAACGATCGGGCGCACCCGGCGCCGGGACACCAGGGACGTCAGGCGGTCTCGGTGAGGGCGACCTCCACCGCGAACTCGGGCCCGTCCCGCAGGACGAACTCCTCGACGTTGCCCGCCCCGCACAGGTCGTCCTGCGCGAGCCGGACGAGCCCGGCCTCGGGTCCGGACACCGTGAGGCGGGACACCTCGGCGCGCATGGACAGCTTGGCCTCCGACTTGGCCTTGCGCACGCGCCGGAGCACCTCGGAGGCCACGGTCAGCACGGCCGGGTCGCCGGTCCCGCGCTCGACGGCCGGCCAGGCGGAGCGGTGGACGGAGCCGGGCCGCCACCACGACCACACCTCCTCGGTGACGAACGGCAGGAAGGGCGCGAACAGCCGCAGCAGCGCGTCGAGCGCGAGCCGCAGGGCCGCGTGGGCGGAGGCGGCGGCCGCGCCGGACTCGTAGGCGCGGGCCTTGACCAGCTCCAGGTAGTCGTCGCAGAACGACCAGAAGAACCGCTCGGCCGCCTCCAGGGCCCTGGTGTAGTCGTAGTCCTCGAACGCCCGGGTGGCCTCGTCCACCACGTCGGCCAGCCCGGCCAGCATGGACAGGTCGAGCGGCTCGGTCACCTCGGCGTCGGCCTCGGGGAAGCCGAGCACGAACTTCGAGGCGTTGAGGATCTTGATGGCGAGCCGCCGCCCGACCTTGATCTGCCCGGTGTCGAACGCGGTGTCGGTGCCGGGCCGCCCGCTGGCCGCCCAGTAGCGGACCGCGTCGGAGCCGTACTCCTCCAGCAGCCCGAGCGGCGTCGTGACGTTGCCCTTGGACTTGGACATCTTCTTGCGGTCGGGGTCGAGGATCCACCCGGAGATGGACACGTCGCTCCACGGCAGCGTGCCGAACTCCTGGTGGGCCCGCACGACGGTGGAGAACAGCCAGGTGCGGATGATCTCGTGGGCCTGCGGGCGCAGGTCCATCGGGAAGACCCGCGCGAACAGGTCGGGGTCGCGCTCCCACCCGCCCGCGATCTCCGGCGTGAGGGAGGAGGTGGCCCAGGTGTCCATGACGTCCGGGTCGCCGACGAACCCGCCGGGCTTGCCCCGCTGGTCCTCGGTGTAGCCCTCGGGGACCTGCGACGACGGGTCCACCGGCAGCAGGTCCTCGGGCGGCAGCAGCGGCCGGGTGTGGTCGGGCTCGCCGGCGTCGTCCAGCGGGTACCAGACGGGGAACGGCACGCCGAAGAAGCGCTGCCGGGAGATCAGCCAGTCGCCGGCCAGGCCCTGCACCCAGTTGTCGTAGCGGACCCGCATGTGCGGCGGGTGCCAGCTCAGCTCCGAGCCCCGGCCGAGCAGCCGCTCACGCAGCTCAGCGTCGCGCCCGCCGTTGCGGATGTACCACTGGCGGGTGGTGACGATTTCCAGGGGCCGGTCGCCCTTCTCGTAGAACTTGACCGTGCGCTGGACCGGCCGCGGCTCGCCGTCGAGGTCGCCGGCCTCGCGCAGCAGCTCCACGGTGCGCTCGCGGGCGCTGTGGACGGTCTTTCCGGCCAGCTGCTCGTACGGCTCGCGCTCGGCGCCCTCCGGGGGCTCGGGCAGCAGCCGCCCGTCACGGCCGATGACGGGCCGGGTGGGCAGCCCGAGCTCGCGCCACCAGGTGACGTCGGTCAGGTCGCCGAACGTGCAGATCATCGCGATGCCGGAGCCCTTGTCGGGCTCGGCGAGGTGGTGGGCGAGGACCGGCACCTCGACGCCGAACAGCGGCGACAGCGCCGACGTGCCGAACAGCGGCTGGTAGCGCTCGTCGTCGGGGTGGGCGACCAGCGCCACGCAGGCGGGGATCAGCTCGGGCCGGGTGGTCTCGATCCAGATGGGCCCCTTCTCTCCGTAGAAGGAGATCCGGTGGAACGCGCCCGGCCACTCGCGGTCCTCCAGCTCGGCCTGGGCGACGGCGGTGCGGAAGGTGACGTCCCACAGCGTCGGCGCCTCGGCCATGTACGCCTCACCGCGGGCGAGGTTGCGCAGGAACGCCCGCTGGGAGGCGGCCCGCGCGGCGCCGTCGATGGTGGCGTACGTCATCGACCAGTCGACCGACAGCCCGAGGCGGCGCCACAGGTCCTCGAACGCCTTCTCGTCCTCGATGGTCAGCCGCTCGCACAGCTCGATGAAGTTGCCCCGCGAGATCGGCACCTGCCGCTTGGGGTCGGGCTTGGCGGGAGGTGTGAAGTCGCGGTCGTAGGGCACCGAGGGGTCACAGCGGACGCCGAAGTGGTTCTGCACGCGGCGCTCGGTGGGCAGGCCGTTGTCGTCCCAGCCCATGGGGTAGAACACCTCACGCCCGCGCATCCGCTGGAAGCGGGCGATGGTGTCGGTGTGGGTGTAGGAGAAGACGTGACCCACGTGCAGCGAGCCGGAGACGGTCGGAGGGGGCGTGTCGATCGAGTAGATCTGCTCACGCGTCTTCGACCGGTCGAAGCGGTAGGTGCCCTCCTGCTCCCAGCGGGCTACCCATACCTGCTCCAAGCCGTCGAGAGACGGTTTTTCCGGCATGGCGGCATGGCGTAGTCGCTGTTGAGTCATGCCTCCATATGGTACGGCTTCGCGGGTCACGCCAGCGTTGCAGACTAGGGTTCGTTACAGAGGGGAAGGAGACGTCCGTATGGCAGATGAGAGGCCGGACCTGGCCTGGCGGGTCATCGGCGGGCTGATGGGACTGGCGACCGCGTGGGTGGCGCGCAAGGCCCTCGGGTTCGTCTGGGTGAAGGCGACGGGCAAGGAGCCGCCTGTCGATCCCGACTCCCCCGAGGTCGGCATGGGCGAGGCCATCGGCTACGCGGTGCTCATGGGCGTCGGCATGTCGGTGGCGCAGATCGTGGTCAATCGGACTGCCAAGAAGCGCTATGAGGCGTGGCGGTCGGTGAAGCAGGTGACTCGAGTGCCGTGAGGAACTCGCTCGCCCAGCGGTCCACGTCGTAGGTGGCGACCCGGCGGCGCATCGTGCGCATCCGCCGGGACAGCTCGTGCGGCGTGGCCCGCATGGCGGAGATCATCTGCCGCTTGACGTCCTCTATGTCGTACGGGTTGACCAGGTACGCCTGCCGCAGCTCGTCCGCCGCCCCGGTGAACTCGCTGAGCACGAGCGCGCCGTGCAGGTCCTGGTGGCAGGAGACGTACTCCTTGGCGACGAGGTTCATGCCGTCGCGCAGGGGCGTGACGACCATGACGTCGGCGGCCAGGTAGAGCGCGGCCAGCTCCTCGCGGCCGTACGACTGGTGGAAGTACTGGATGGGCTGCAGGCCGAGCATCGCGTGCTCGCCGTTGATCCGGCCCACCTGGAGCTCGATGTCGTCGCGCAGCCGCTTGTACTCCTCGACCCGCTCCCGGCTGGGCGTGGCGATCTGCACGAACACCGCCTCGTTGGGGGCGAGCGTCCCCTCCTTGAGCAGCTCGCCGAACGCCTCCAGGCGCTGGCCGATGCCCTTGGTGTAGTCGAGGCGGTCCACGCCGAGCAGCATGTGCTCGGGGTCGCCGAGCTCGGCCCGGATCTCCTTGGCGCGCTGGATGATGTGCGGCTCGCGCACCAGCGAGTCGAGCTCGCCGAAGTCGACGGAGATCGGGAACGCCTGCGTGGTGACGGTCCGGTCCTCCACGAAGATCTCGTTCCCCTTGTACGGCAGGCCGAGCAGGCGGCGGCAGAGCCGGCGGAAGTTGGCGGCGCCGCCGGGCAGCTGGAAGCCGACGAGGTCGGCCCCGAGCAGACCCTCGACGAGCTCCTTGCGCCAGGGCAGCCGCCAGAACAGCTCGACCGGCGGGAACGGGATGTGCAGGAAGAAGCCGATCCGCAGGTCGGGCCGGAGCTTGCGGAGCATGGCGGGCACGAGCTGGAGCTGGTAGTCCTGCACCCAGACGACGGCGCCCTCGTCGGCGGCCTCGGCCGCGGCGACGGCGAAGCGCTCGTTGACGGCGCGGTAGGCCTCCCAGGTCTCCCGGTCGAAGACCGGCGGCGCGACCACGTCGTGGTAGAGCGGCCAGAGCGTGGCGTTGGAGAAGCCCTCGTAGTACAGCTCGACCTCGCGGGCCGACAGCGGCACCGGGATGAGGCTCATGCCGCCCTGTTCCAGGGGCTCCAGTTTCTCGTCGGGGGCGCCGTGCCACCCGAGCCAGGCTCCGTGACGGCGCTGCATCACCGGCGCGATGGCGGTCACGAGCCCGCCGGGGCTCCTGCGCCACGAGGCCGTTCCGTCGGGCTCGACCGTGCGATCCACCGGCAACCGGTTGGCGACGATCAGGAACGAGCTACGGCCACTCACCCAAGTCCTCCTAGGCTCACCTGTGCGGGAGCCGCGACACACGGCTTCCGGCGCCCGCCGCCGAGCCTCGCCGCCGCATCACCGCCCTCGCGCCGGGAGCGTGCGTCGCCGCGAGCTCGCGTACGGAACGGCGCCCTTAGACCCTGCCCAGGACCTGCGAAAACAAACGTGAATGCCGCATATCACACACAACGGACGTTTCCCATTTATCCGGGCAACGGGCGGCGTTCACCCCCCGGCCGGGCGGCGGGACTGGACCATGTGGAAGCGGCCGGCGACAAAGGACGGGTCCGTGAGCGAGGCCGTGGCCGCCGGGTTGGCCCCCGTGCCGTGGTAGTCGCTGAAGGCCGCCGACTGGTTGACGAACACTCCCCCCTCCAGGTTGCACGACAGGTTGACCCCCGCCTCCAGGGCCGCCCGCTCGGCCCGCGCCAGCACCTCGGGCGACGTCGAGTACACCGCCGCCGTGAGCGCCCCCCGCGCGGCGGTCACCCGGCGCAGCAGGCCCAGGCTCTCCTCCGTCGAGGCCGTGGGCACGACGAACGCGATCGGCCCGAAGTGCTCCCGCCCGTACACGTCCTCACGGCCGGCGTCCACGCGGACGATCACGGGCGTGCGCACGACCGCGTCGGGGAAGGCCGGGTGCTTGAGCGCCCGGGACTCCAGCACCACCTCGCCCAGCGACGGCGCGGCCTCCAGACGGGCCAGCACGTCCGGGTTGACGATCGCGCCGGTGAGCTCCACCGCGCGCGCCTCGTCGCCCAGCAGCCGTCCGACGGCCCCGGCGAGTCCCGCCGCCACCTCCTCGAAGCTCTTGTGCCCCTCGTCGGTCTCGATGCCGCCGGCGGGGATGAGGATGTTCTGCGGGGTGGTGCACATCTGCCCGCTGTAGAGCGACAGCGAGAACGCCAGGTTGCCGAGCATGCCGCGGAAGGAGCCGGCCGAGTCGACGACGACCGTGTTGACCCCGGCCTTCTCGGTGTGGACGAGCGCCTGGCGGGCGTTGGCCTCCAGCCACTGGCCGAACTCGGTGGACCCGGTGAAGTCCACGATCCGCACGCCGGGATGGGTGGCGAGGGTCACGGCCAGGCCCTGGCCCTCCTCCACGGCCAGCGACACCAGCGCCGGGTCGAAGCCGGCCTCGGCGAGCACCTCGCGGGCGATGCCCACGGTGATCGCCAGGGGCAGGATCGCCCGCGGGTGCGGCTTGACGATCACCGGGTTGCCGGTGACCAGCGACGCGAACAGCCCCGGGTAGGCGTTCCAGGTCGGGAAGGTGTTGCAGCCGATCACCACCGCGACGCCGCGCGGCACGGCCGTGAAGGTCTTGGTCATGACCAGCGGGTCGCCCTTGGCCGGCTTCTCCCAGCGGGCCGAGGCGGCCGAGGCGGTCATGGCGGCGTGGCCGTACGCGATGGCCTCCAGCGCGCGGTCCTGCGCGTGCGGCCCGCCGGCCTGGAAGGCCATCACGAACGCCTGCCCGGTGGTGTGCTGCACCGCGTGCGCGAGCTCGAACGAGCGCTGGTTGATCCGGTGGACGATCTCCACGCAGGCGAGCGCGCGGGCGTCGGGCCCGGCGTCGCGCCAGGCCGGCAGGGCGGCCTTGGCCGCCTCGACGAGCAGCCCGGCGTCCGGCTCGGGGTAGGTGACGCCGAGGTCGAGCCCGTACGGCGAGCGCTCGGCGCCGACCCACCCGCCGGTGCCCGGCTGGTCCAGCTCGAACGGCTTGCCCAGGTGGGCCTCGAACGCGGCCTTGCCCCGCTCGGCCGCCCCCTCGCCGTAGACCCGCGGTGAGGGGGACTCCGGGTAGGCGCTCCAGTAGCCCCGGCCGGCGATGGCCGCGAGGGCCCGGTCGAGAGTCTCGCGATGCTGGTCGAACATGCTTTTCCGACCTCTCTTGCCGCGGTTCGGGCAGACGCTGACGTGTTTACCGAACATTCGGTCAGTTGACAAGCGAGACATCCGGGCGGGGGCAGAAGCGGGTGGTCCGCAACCGAGATACGCGACTGGGGATAATGGCGCCATGGCCGTACAACCTCGCCAGGGCAGGCGGGGGCACGATCCCGAGTCCGTCCTGGCGATCGCCGTGGACGTCTTCAACGAGCGCGGCTACGACGGCACCAGCATGGAGGACCTGGCCAGGGCGCTGGGGGTCACGAAGTCGGCCATCTACCACCACGTGGCGGGCAAGGAGCAGCTGCTCGCGCTGGCGCTCGACCGGGCGCTGGACGGCCTGTCGGAGCTGGTCGCCGACGAGCGGGCCGGCTCCGGGCCGGCGATCGAGCGCCTGGAGTGGGTGGTGCGGGAGAGTGTCCGCATCCTGGTGGACCGCCTGCCGTACGTGACGCTGCTGCTGCGCGTGCGGGGCAACAGCGCGACCGAGCGGCGGGCGCTGGAGCGGCGGCGCGCCTTCGACGCCTTCGTCAGCCATCTGGTGAAGGAGGCGGCGGCCGAGGGCGCGATCCGGCCCGACCTGGACCCGGTGCTGGTGACGCGGCTGCTGTTCGGGGCGGTCAACTCGATCACCGAGTGGTACCGCCCGGCGCGCGGCGGCTCCGCGGAGGACCTGGCGGACACGCTGGTGCGGATGACCTTCGGCGGCCTGCGCGGCGGCGGGAACCGGGTGCCTGTGATCGCCCAGCTGGTGCAGGCCGACGACGGTTCAGGACAAGGACGGCGCCAGAGAAGGATGACTTAGGAAGCGGACGGCTCGATCTCCCCCGCGAAGACGATGATCTGGTCGATGAGGCTCCGCCGCAGATGGACGACGTCCGTTCCCGCCAGGTGGGGACCTCCATCCGGCGTGGTGAAGACCCACTGGTACCGGGCCCACTCGTCAGGCATGTCCACCGCCGAGCAGCGCACCATCGTGCCGGTCCCCGCCGGGTGGCTCCGGATGTCCAGCACGAACCGCTCGACAGCCTCGATCCCTTGGCTGCGGCCCAACGGCCCCCAGAAGACCACGTCCGAGGTCAGGGCCTGGGAGAGCAGCGCAGTCACATAGCTGTCGTCCGAGGCGTTGAACGCGGAGATGAACGTGTCGATCGCGGACCGCGCGGTCTCTTCCTGCATATGCCAGTAATACCAGTCGCTTCGCGAAACGCGGCCGGTCCGTGAGCCGTCTCCCGATCACGGTGAACCATCCCGGTCACAGCACTAGCGGCCGATCCCGCGCTGGGGCGGCGGAGGGGGCAGCTTGCCGCGCAGGTCGTCGCGGATGGCCTGGCCGAGCTTCTTGGTGGCCATGCGGTTGAGCGTGCCCCCGGCCACGGCGCCGGTGAGGAACGGGCCGAGCGTGGTCAGGTGGCGGCCGAGCGTGCGCATGAGGCGGTTGCGCAGAGCCGTCTTGGTGGCCGCGCCGAGCGCGAGGGTGACGGACGCGGGGGCGAGGGGGTCGATCCCGCGCTGCCTGGCCCATGCGGCGGTGAACGCGGCGGCGCGCTGCGGGCCGGTGCCCTGGACGCGCACGCCGTAGACCTCGTGCAGCTCGGCGAGGAGCTTGACCTCGATGGCGGCCACCACGATGGTCTCGGCCACGAGCTGGGCCGGGGCCGACAGAAGGAGGGGCGGCGCGGCGAACTCGGCCGCGGCGAGCGCTCCGCCGATGGCGCCGACCGTCATGGTGGCCTTCTGGGCGGTGCGGATGAGGTCGTCGGCGAGCTGCTCGCCGGTCAGGCCATGGTGGTGCTCGGAGAGAGTGTGGAGGTCGCGGATGGGGATGCGGGGCGCGATGCTGAGGAAGATGTCGGCCAGCCAGCGGCCCCGCCCGGTGCCCTCGGCGCGCGCCTTCCACTGGCCGGAGCTCAGGCTGCGGGCTAGACGGCCGAGCAGCCTGCGCCGCTCGGCCGGCTCCAGCTGGCCGGGCTCGGTGAGCTTGCCGACGAGCTCGCCGACCTCCGAATCGGTGCCGGCGAGCTCGTCGTCCGGCCGCGGGTCCCGGTCCTGCCGGTCCCCGTCCTGCCGGTGTCGGTCGTCCTTGTGGTCGTGCGGCTCGTCGCTGTCTCGCTGATGCCTGTCCGGTCGGGCCACGCGGAAGCCTCCGTCCTCTGGTCGCGACAGCTCGTTGCCCAGGCGGCGTCGTTCCATGCCGCCGCGGGCGAGCTGTCTCGCTCCGTGGTCAGGCCGCGCACTCCCGGCAGACCTGCTGGCCGTTCTTCTCGGAGGCCAGCTGGCTGCGGTGGTGCACGAGGAAACACCGCGAGCAGGTGAACTCGTCGGCCTGGCGCGGGATCACCCGCAGGCTGAGTTCTTCGTTGGACAGATCCGCGCCGGGCAGCTCCAGCGATTCGGCGAGATCGGTCTCGTCGATGTCGATGCTGCCGGACGACTTGTCGGTGCGCCTGGCCTGCAGCTCCTGCAGGCTGTCCTCACCGAGGTCGTCGTCTGTCTTGCGCGGGCTGTCGTAGTCGGTAGCCATGGTGCTACTCCATCCCCCTCATCCATATGTCTTCGCGCTCGTCGCGCGTCTTCTAACGTCTGGCAGGTGTGTCTTGTGCCCGCTCCGGTGGGGAGATTGTGCATCGGTACCCCGGTTGAACGAACACTGAACCTCCCAACACGTCAGGGCCTTCTGCCATCGGCAATGGTTAGCCAAATATGGCCAAACCCACAGCCTGGCGTCCCGCACCACCGTGTTCGACGGCACATCCAACCACATGTGCGGCAAGAACGAGACGCCCCCACCCGACCAACACGCCGGATCAGCGACTCGGAAGCCGGATGGTCACCACAAGTCCTCCGCCCTCTCGTGGCACGGCGGTCACGTTGCCGCCGTGAGCCTGCACCACGGCGCGCACGATGGACAGTCCGAGGCCGGCCCCCTTGGCCGAGTCCACGCGGTCCGCGTGGAGCCTTCTGAACGGCTCGAAAAGGCTGTTGACCTCGTACGCCGGGACGTGCTGTCCCGTGTTGGCCACCTGAACAACCAAGGCCCCGTCCACCATTCCCGTCCGGATCCAGACTTTTCCGTTCTCGGGGGCGTTGTACTTGACGGCGTTCTCCAGCAGGTTGCTCACGGAGCGTTCCAGGAGCACCGGGTCGCCCACGGTCGGCGCGCTCACCAGCTCGGTCGTGATCGTGACCCCGTGCTCCTCGGCGAACGGCGTCACCTGCTCGACGGCGGACGTGGCCACGTCCTTGACGTCCAGCGGCTTGCGCACCGCCAGCTCCCGCTCGCTGCGCGCCAGCAGCAGCAGGCCCTCGATGAGCTTCTCGTTGCGGGCGTTGACCTCCAGGAGGGTACGGCCCAGCGCCTTGAGGTCCTCCGACGCCTCCGGATCGGACAGGGCGATCTCCAGCACCGTCCGGTTGATGGTCAGCGGGGTGCGCAGCTCGTGGGAGGCGTTGGCCACGAACCGGCGCTGGGTGTCGAAGGCGACGTTGAGCCGCGTGAGCATGGCGTCGAAGGTGTCGGCCAGCTCCTTCAGCTCGTCGTCGGGGCCCCGCAGGTCGATGCGCTGGTGGGCGAGGTTGCTCTCCGACAGCTTGCGGGCCGTGGTCGTCATCTGGGTCACCGGGCGCAGCGCCCGGTCGGCGACGAAGTAGCCGAGGATGAGGGCCAGGATGCCCACGCCCACCAGGGCGAGCACGGAGCTGCTCAGCAGGACGTCGCGCGCCGTCTGCACGGCCTGCTGCTGCGCGATGCCCCACCGGCGCTGCGTGATGGCGGCGTCGATCGGATCGACGCCGCTCAGGTCCAGCGGCAGCCACGCCTCGTCGATGGCCCGCCCGACGATCGCGTAGATGGAGAACAGCAGCACGCCGGCCGCCACCAGGAACAGCGCGCTGTAGGTGAGGGTGAGCCGCCAGCGGATGCTGACCCTGCCGGGCAGCTCCCGCACCAGCTCGCGCGCCGACCGCTGGACGGGCGCGTAGCTGGGCGGCGGCGGGCCGTCCCAGACCGGCGGGCCGCTCGGCGGCGGCGCCTCGTTCGGCCGGGTGGCCTTGCGCTCCGAATGCGGGCTGATCATGGGGTGCGTGGGCACCGGATTCTCGCGCCGCTCCTGCCTCTCGGTCACACAGCCCCCTCCGCCGGGCCCCTCGCCCGCCCCTGCACCGGCCCTGTGACGACACCGCCCGGGAGGGCACGGCTCACAGCTTGTACCCCACCCCGGGCACGGTCTCGATCACCTGCGGGTCGCCCAGCTTCTTGCGCAACGTCATCATGGTGACCCGCACCACGTTGGTGAACGGGTCGATGTTCTCGTCCCATGCCTTGTCCAGCAGGTCCTCCTGGCTGACGACGGCGCCCTCGGCGCGCATCAGCTCCTCCAGGACCGCGAACTCCTTCTTGGTGAGCATGATCTCCCGGCCGTCGCGCTCGACCAGCCGCTTGCCCGGGTCGAGGCGGATGCCGGCCCGCTCCAGCACCGGCGGCAGCGCCGGGGCCGAGCGGCGGCCGAGCGCCCGCACCCGGGCGACCAGCTCGATGAACACGAACGGCTTGGCGAGGTAGTCGTCGGCCCCCAGGCCCAGCCCCTCCACCTTGTCGTCCACGTCGCCCGAGGCCGTGAGCATGAGAATCCGCGAGGCCGAGCGCTGCTCCACCAGGCGGCGGCACACCTCGTCACCGTGGACGACCGGCAGGTCGCGGTCCAGGACGATCACGTCGTAGTCGATGTAGGAGGTGCGTTCCAGCGCGCCGCCGCCGTCGTAGGCGACGTCGACCGCCATGGCCTCGCGCCGCAGGCCGGTCGCGATCGCGTCGGCGAGCACCCGCTCGTCCTCAACCACCAGCACTCGCACGCCCGTGCACCCCTCTCCCATTCTCGGCACTCATTCTGCACACGCCTTCGATAAGCGCACGGTAAGGCATGCGCCGACAACCTGCCGCAACGCCTCCGAGAATTCATGTTTCGGACAGCGAGCGCCCTGGGTATGCCAGCGGGACATCCATCGACGTGCCATGAGGGCACGGCCTCGTATGGGTGCCGCTTCTCCCTGGGAAGCTCGAACCCCGCAGAAAGTAGGTGAGATGGGCGAGTTCACCACGACGATCGAACGCCGCCTCGACCAGGCTTACCAGGGCCTCCAGCAGGCCCGTAGCGCCGGCGACGACTACCTCGCCGACACCCTCACCGCCGAGATCGAGGACCTGCGCCGGCTGGCGGACGATCACGGCATTCCCTTGCCCTGCTGATCAGGCGCGAAACACACCCGCTGATCACGCGTAGGAACGGCCGGGCCCCCTCCTCAAGGGGGTCCGGCCGTTTCACATGTCCACGAGCCCGGCCGTTCCACGCCTGCGCGGGCCGGCCGGGAGCGGTCAGGCGTCGCGTTCGGGGTCGAGCGGCGCGAGCAGGTCGTGCAGCTCCTCGAACAGCCCCGGCGCCGCGCACAGCAGCAGCTCGGAAGAGGCCGGCTTGCCGTTCAGGCCCGCCACCCGCGCCCCCGCCTCCGCGGCGATCAGCCCGGCCGCCGCGTAGTCCCAACGGTTGACGCCCCGCTCGTAGTAGCCGTCCACGCGGCCCGCCGCCACCGAGCAGAGGTCCGCCGCGCACGAGCCGCCGCGCCTGATGTCGCGCACCCGGGGCAGCACTTCGGCCAGCACCCTCCCCTGGACGGCTCGCCGCCGGGCGTCGTAGCCGAACCCGGTGGAGACCAGCGCCTGCGCCAGCGGCACCCCGGTGTTGCAGCGCAGCCGCTCGGCGCCCAGCCAGGCACCCTCGCCGAGCGCCGCGGTGAACACCTCGCCCCGCGGCACCACGTTGACGACGCCGGCGACGACCTGGCCGTCCACCTCGACCGCGATCGACACCGCCCACTCCGGCAGGCCGTACAGGAAGTTGACGGTGCCGTCGATGGGATCGACGATCCAGCGCACGCCGGAGTCACCGCCCGCCTCGCCGCCCTCCTCGCCCAGGACGCGGTCGCCCGGCCTGGCCTCCTGGATGCGGGCGCGGATCAGCCGCTCCGACGCCGTGTCGAGCGTGGTGACCACGTCGGTGGGGCTGGACTTCGTCTCGACGACCTCGGACATCGTCGGCCGCTTGGCGAGCAGCATGTCGCCCGCCTCGCGCGCGATCTCCTCGGCCAGCCGCGCGAACTCGTTCATCACGCCACCGACTCCGGCCGCTTCCACTCCTCGCCCAGCACGTGCTGGGCCAGGAACGCCAGGACGGTCTCGTACCAGGCGACGGCGTTGCCGGGCTTGAGGATCCAGTGGTTCTCGTCGGGGAAGTAGAGGAACTTCGCCTCGACCTCGGTGCGCTGGAGGTCCCACCACAGGCGCAGCGCCTCGCCGATCGGCACCCGGTAGTCCTTGTCGCCGTGGATGACGAGCATCGGGGTGCGGATCTCGCCCAGCGACAGGTGCGGCGACAGCTTGGCGTAGCGCTCGGAGCCGGCCGGGCCCAACTCGCGCTGCCAGTACATGGCGGCGTCGGTCGTGCCGACGAACTGCTCGAGGTTCCACAGGGAGGCGTGGGTGACGATCGCCTTGTAGCGGTCGCTGTGGCCGGCGATCCAGTTGGCCATGTAGCCGCCGTAGGAGCCGCCCATCGCGGCGGTCCGCCCGGCGTCGATGTCGTCCCTGGCCACGGCGGCGTCCACGATCACGTCGAGGTCGGCCATCGTGCGCGGACCCCAGTCGCCCCAGCCGCGGTCGATCATGGCCTGGCCGTAGCCGGTGGACATGCACGGGTCGGGCATGAGGACCGCGTAGCCGTGCGCCGCCATGATCCACGACTGCCAGCGCCACTGCCAGTCGTTCCAGGACCCGAGCGGGCCGCCGTGGATGAACACCACCAGCGGCGCGGGGTCGTCGGCGGAGGCGCCCTCCGGCAGGACGAGCCAGCCGCGGATCGGCACGCCGTCGTCGGCGGTGGCGGAGATCTCGGTGAGCGTGCCGGGCAGCTCGGGGCGGGGCGCGGGCGAGGGCAGGGCGGCGATCTCGGCCGCCGCGCCGCCCTGCGCCGTGTCGATGCGCACCGGGCCGGGCACGATGCCGACCCCGCTGCGCAGCGCGTACAGGAACCGGCCGTCGGGCGAGGCGTTGAGCCCGAGGTAGGAGGCGTCGTCCTCGGTGACCCGGACGGGCTCCGCGGGGTCCTCGCCGGCCGCGACGCGGAAGACGGGGCGGCGGCCCTGGTGGTCGGCCGCGACGTAGACGGCCGAGGAGTCGGGCGCCCACTCCACGTCCATGTGGAACAGCAGGTCGGGCGCGTACACGCGGCCCTCGCCGGTGGCCAGGTCGCCGATCCACAGCTCGGAGCGGGCCGGCACGTCGAGCGCGGTGAGCCGTTCACGGGAGCAGGCGACGCGGGCGCCGTCGGGCGAGACCGCGATCGGGCCGCCGAAGTCGTGGGCGTCGTCGCCGAACAGCACGCGCCGCTCGCCGGTGGCCACGTCGATCGCGACCAGCTCGGTACGCACCTCGCCGCGCGGCAGCGGAACCCGCCAGGTCGTCACCAGCGTCGCGCCGTCGGGCGTCAGGTCGAACGTGGCGTCGCGCAGCGCCTCGCCCGGGTCGGGCGTCAGGTCGCGCACGTCCTCCAGGCGGTCGGCGCCGAGCCGGGCGGCGAACAGCCGGGTGCGGCCGGGGCCCAGGTCGTGGTCCCAGTAGCGCACCGGGTAGCCCTCGTGCAGGATCGCGCTGATGCCGGCGTCCTTGCGCGCCTTGCGGCGCTCCTCCTCGGCCGCCTCCTCGCCGCCGAGCACGTCGGAGGCGAACACCACGACGTCGCCCGCCGTGCGGAAGGACGAGATGCCGCCGGGCCGCGCGGCCACCTGCCGCGCCTCGCCGCCCGCGCGCGGCAGCAGCCACAGCGCCGGCACCTCCTCTCCGGCGTCCTTGGCCGTGGTGTCCGGGCGGGCGGAGGTGAACAGCACGTCCCCCGCGCGGGTGAACGCGGCCGCGCTCTCGCCCTTGGACGACCGCGTCAGGCGGTACGGCTCACCGTCGACGGGGACCGCCCAGAGCGCCGTGCCGAACGACTTGCCGTCGGGGTTGAGCGACTGCACGACGGACACGAGCCGGGATCCGTCCGGCGCGAGCTTCAGCGAGAGAACCCGAGGGATGGCCACGTAATCACGTATGTCGTTGAATGCGCTCACCCGATCGAACCTACCTGTTCATGACCGCACCACGTGCGGCGGCTCGGTCACTCACATCCCTCGCGGGGGGCCGCGCGCACTCCGGCATAGGGTTGGCACGTGGGGAACTACGACGCGCTTCTGGTCCTGTCCTTCGGCGGCCCCGAGGGTCCCGACGACGTCATGCCGTTCCTGGAGAACGTCGTGCGGGGCCGCGGCGTGCCGCGCGAGCGGCTGCTGGCGGTGGCCGAGCACTACCTGGGCTTCGGCGGGGTCAGCCCGATCAACCAGCAGAACCGCGACCTGGTCGAGGCGCTGCGCCCGGTGGCGGGCGTGCCGGTGTACTGGGGCAACCGCAACTGGCACCCGTTCGGCGAGGACACGGTGCGGCGGATGAAGGAGGACGGCGTCCGCAGGGCGGCGGTGTTCGCCACCTCGGCGTTCGCCGGCTACTCCAGCTGCCGCCAGTACTACGAGGACATCGAGCGCATCTCCCTCGAAGACGGCCCCGAGCTGGTCAAGATGCGGCACTACGGCGACCATCCCGGTTTCGTCGAGGCGATGACCGACCACACCCGGCAGGCCCTCGACCGGCTGGGCCGCGACGACGCCCGCCTGGTGTTCACGGCGCACAGCGTCCCGCTGAGCATGGCCCGCACCGCCGGCCCCGAGGGCGGCCTGTACGAGGCGCAGCTGCGCCGCTCCGCCGAGCTGGTCAACCGGGCGCTGGGCCGCACGCAGCCGTGGGACCTGGTGTGGCAGTCGCGCAGCGGCCCGCCGCAGGTGCCGTGGCTGGAGCCCGACGTGTGCGACCACCTGCGCAAGGTCGACGCCCCGGCGGTGGTGCTGGTGCCGATCGGGTTCGTCTCCGACCACATGGAGGTCGTCTACGACCTGGACACCGAGGCCCGGCAGGTGGCCGCCGAGCTGGGGCTGCCGATGGAGCGGGCGGCGACGGCCGGCACCCATCCCGCGTTCGTGCGGATGGTGCGCGAGCTGATGGACGAGCCGGAGCCGGTGCCGTGCCCGCTGACCTGCTGCCCCTCCCCGGTCCGGCCAGCATCGGCCCGGGCTCAGGTGTAGGCGCGGGCGTAGCCCTCGGCGACGCCCATGACCTTGTTCACGTAGTCCCAGGAGTGGTTGTAGAACCAGATCGCCTTGCGCAGCTTCTCGCCGCCCTTGCCGGCGCCGTTCGCGCACAGGTAGTTGGCGGCTCCTGGCACCGCGTCGTACGGGCTCCAGATGTCGGCCTTGCCGTCGGCGTCGCCGTCCACGCCGTACACCTTCCAGGTGGCGGGCATGAACTGCATCGGGCCGAGCGCCCCGGCGCTGGACGGCCCGTTGTTGCGGCCGTGTGAGCTCTCGACCTGGCCGATGGCCGCCAGCACCGTCCAGGACAGGCCGGGGCAGCGGGTGGCCGACTGCTTGTACAGGTCCAGGTAGCTGGCGGGGCGGCCCCTTGCCGGAGCGGTGGGGGCGGCGGTCGCGGCCGTGGCCGGGGCCTGGGGCTTCTTCTTCTCCCGGGCCTTCTCGGGAACGAGGGACACGACCTGGGTGCCGGCGCCGAGCAGCCGGCGCACGCGGGCCTGGCTGATCGCGCCGCCCTTGCCGTGCAGCAGCACCGCGACGCCGCGCGCCATCCGCAGCTCCTGGCCGCGGCCGGCGCTCACCAGGCCGTCCACGCCGCGCAGGCCGAGCGCGGCCGACGCCGCGACGCGCAGCCGCGGGCCGCCGTCCACCTGGTACTCGGCGCCCAGCACGAGCCCCAGCCGGCGGGTCGCGGCGGCGTCGGCCACCAACTCGCCGCGCGCCAGCGCGCTCCAGACGCCGGGGTGCTCGGCGACGGCCTTCGGCGTCCACGACCGGAAGGCGGCCGGCTCGACCGCCAGCAGGTTGAGCGAGGTGCCCGACACCCGGACGGCGCCCGCGTCCACGACGACGACCTTCTGCACGTTCCTGACCTTGGCCAGGGCCAGGCGGGCGCTCTTCGGCACCTCGCCGCGGGCGATGGCGATCATGCTGGGCGGGGTGACGGTGACGCCCGGCCCGCCGGCCGCCGGCTCGGCGTCGTTCCTGGCCGGCGCGGTGGTGGGTACGAGCTGGTCGAGCCGTATCTGCTGGCGCTCCCCGAGCTGGGCCCGCCGCACCGGCTGCCGGGCCGCGTCGTGCGGGTCGCCGCCCAGCAGGACGGCCACTCCCCCGCCGAGCGCCGTCATGACGGCCACGGCCGCCGCCACGAGGAGCACGGACCGTAAGGAGGGAAGACCGGACACGCGGGACACGTTAGCCGAATCGGCGAGAAAATCCGGTGCCGAACGGACATCGGCCATGACAAGGTGAACGGGCAGCGACAAGGGGGGGCATCAGGTGGTCGGGCCGTACCGGGGGTTGTTCGACGGGCCGGGCGTCAAGGGGTTCGTGCTGGCCGCGTTCATCGGCCGGATGCCGATGTCCATGCTGGGCATCGGCATCGTGCTGCTGATCTCTGCGCTCAGCGGCTCGTACGCCACCGCCGGCGCCGTGGCCGCCACCACGAACGTCTCCTTCGCGGTCGCCGCCCCGCTGACCGGGCGGCTCGTGGACCGGTTCGGCCAGGGCCGGATCATCGTCCCGTTCGCCTCGCTGAACGCGCTCGCGCTGGCCACCCTCATGCTCAGCGCCGGCCTCGGCCTGCCCCAGTGGACGCTGTACGTCTCGGCGCTGCTGGTCGGCGCCACGTCGCTGTCGCTCGGCTCGATGGTGCGGGCCCGCTGGTCGGCGCTGCACGGCGGCTCGTCCCGGCTGCACACCGCGTTCGCGTTCGAGTCGGTGGCCGACGAAGTGATCTTCGTCACGGGCCCGGCCCTGGTGACCATCCTGGCCACCGAGATCAACCCGTACGCGGGGCTGACCGTGGCGCTGGTGTGCATGCTCGGCGGGTCGCTGGCGCTGGCCGCGCAGCGGCGCACGCAGCCGCCCGTGCAGTCCTCCCGGGGCGGCGGCGGCACGCCCATCCTCATCCCCGGCATCGCCCTGCTGGCCTGCGTCTACCTGGGGCTGGGCACGGTGTTCGGCTCGGTGGACCTGATCACCGTGGCGTTCGCCGAGGAGCACGGCGTGAAGGGGGCGGCCGGGTTCCTGCTGGCCGCGTTCGCGGGCGGGTCGATGGTGTCGGGGCTGTGGTTCGGGTCGCGGCACTGGCGGATCTCGCTGCGGGGACGGTTCCTGCGGGCGCTCGTGGTGTTCGTGGCGGGGCTGACGCCGATCATGTTCATCGGCGACACGTTCGTCATGGCGGGCGCGCTGTTCCTGGCCGGGCTGGCGATCTCGCCGACGCTCATCACCGGCTTCTCGCTGACCGAGCGGCTGGTGCCTCCGTCGCTGCTCACGGAGGGTATGGCGTGGATCTCCACGTCCATCGGGTTCGGGGTGGCGCTCGGCGCGTGGGCCGGCGGGCGGCTCACCGAGGCGGTCGGCGCGTCCAGCGCGTACGCCCTCCCGCTCGCCGCCGCGGCCCTCGCCGCGGTCGTGGGCGCCGGAGGTTCGGGTTTGCTGAGACTTCCCGAAGCGGCTTCACCGGCCGAGAGTTGATCCGATACCGTCGGGACATCCCTCGCAACACCCATCACATTGGATGCTTCGTTATGTCCCGACAAAAGAGTTCACTTCTGGCCATCGCGGCTGTAACGGTCGCCCTGATCCCGGCACCTGCGCTGGCCGCAACCCCGACCCCCACGCCCAAGCCGACGGCCGCCGCCGCGAAGACGGCCGCCAAGAAGGCGCCCGTGGACTGCGAGCAGGTCAAGTGCATCGCGCTGACCTTCGACGACGGTCCCGGCAAGTACGCGGGCACGCTGCTCGACACGCTGAAGAAGTACGACGCCAAGGCGACGTTCTTCCTGGAGGGCCAGTACGTCAAGGCCCGTCCGGCTTACGTCAAGCGCATGGCCAAGGAGGGCCACGAGCTCGGCAACCACAGCTACACGCACCCCGACTTCACCAAGCTCGAACCGGCGGCCATCCGGAACGAGATCCAGAAGACGCAGGACGAGGTGAAGAAGGCGGCGGGCGTCGAGCCCAAGCTGCTGCGCCCGCCGTACGGGCTGGCCGACATCCAGGTGTCCGAGGTCGCGGCGGAGTTCGACATGCCGATCATCCTGTGGACGGCCGGCTCCCGCGACTGGGACACCAAGAACGTGGACGCCATCCACAAGCAGACGCTCGCCGTGGCCCAGCAGGACAGCATCATCCTCATGCACGACTGGGTCAAGCAGACCGTCGACGGGATGCCGGCCCTCATCAAGACCCTGCAGGCCAAGGGCTTCCACCTCGTCACGGTGTCCGACGTCGTGAAGCGGCAGAACCTCGAGCCCGGCGACGCCTTCCCGCTTCCTGAGGGCTGGCAGAACTGAGTATCGTTCGCGTTTGACGGAACGAGCCTCGAAGGGGCGTCCATGGTCTTCACGAACTGGGCCGGCAACCAGTCGATCAGCCCCTCCGAGGTACGCGCGCCCGCCTCGGCCGACGAGGTCGCGCGCGCGGTGCGCGACGCCGCCGCCTCCGGGCGGCGCGTCCGCATGGTCGGCACGGGCCACTCCTTCACCGGGGTGGCCCTCACCGACGGCCTCCTGCTCCGCCCCACGGCGCTGACCGGCGTCCGCTCGCTCGACGGCGACCGCGTCACCGTGCTGGCCGGCACGCCGCTCAAGGACCTCAACGAGCTGCTGCACGAGCGCGGCCTGGCCCTGGCCAACATGGGCGACATCACCGAGCAGACCGTCGCCGGCGCCATCCAGACCGGCACCCACGGCACCGGCCGCGACAGCGGCGGCCTCGCCGACCAGGTGACCGAGCTGGAGCTGGTCCTCGCCGACGGATCCCTGACCACGGCGGTCCCCGGTGACGACCTGTTCGACGCGGCCCGGGTCGGGCTCGGGGCGCTCGGGGTGCTGACCGCCGTGACGTTCCGGGTGGAGCCCGCGTTCCTGCTGCGCAACCGGCGCCGGCGCGCCACCCTCACCGGCATCCTCGACACGCTCGACGGGCTCACCGCCGGCAACGAGCACCTCGACTTCTTCTGGCTGCCCCACACCGACGCCTGCCTGGTCAAGACCAACAACCGCGACCCCGGCCCGCCGAGCCCGCCCGGCGCCTTCAAGCACTGGCTGGACAACGTGTTCCTGGAGAACACCCTCTTCGGCGCGGCCTGCGCCACCGGTGCCCGCTTCCCCGCGCTCATCCCGCGCATCAACACGGTCAGCGCGGCGGCGCTCGGCGACTCCGAGGCGGTCGACGCCTCCTACCGGGTCTTCACCTCCCGGCGCGACGTGCGTTTCCTGGAGATGGAGTACGCGGTGCCCCGCGAGCACCTCGCCCAGGCCCTGCGCGAGACGCGTGACCTGGTCGAACGCATGGACTGGAAGATCACCTTCCCGGTGGAGGTCCGGGTGTCGCCGCCCGGCGACGCGTGGCTCTCGACGGCGTACGGGCGGGCGACGGGGTACGTGGCGTGCCACATGTACCGGCCGACGCCCCATCCCGCGTACTTCGAGGGGGTGGAGGAGATCATGGTGCGGCTGGGCGGGCGACCGCACTGGGGCAAGATGCACACGCGGGACGCGTCGTACCTCAAGGGTGTCTACCCGCGCTTCGCGGACTTCCTGGCGCTGAGGGACCGGCTCGACCCGGACCGCCTGTTCGCCAACGCGTACCTCGACCGGGTCCTCGGCGCCTGACGCCCTCCTCCCTCACTGGGTCAGGACGTCACTGCGGCAGGACGTCGCTGTCGGGCTGCGGCTCCTCCTCCACCACGTCCGGCTCGACGGTCTCCTCCGGCGGCGCGGTGGTGGCGGCCTCGGTCGGCCGGGCCGACCGGGTGTGCGTGCGCGTGGCCGTGGGGGCCGGCGTGGGCGTGGCCGTCGGCGTGCTCGTGCCCCGGCTCCGGGAGGGCGTCGGCGTGGGGCTCAGGGTGGGGCTCGGCGAGGCGGTCCGCGGCGGGGCGGCGGTCTCGGGCTCGCCGGAGAACGGCGTGCTGACCTGCGGCGCGGGATCGTGGGACGACTCCTCGCGGCGTACCGTCGGGTGCTTCGGCGCGGAGGCGGGCACCTGGCCGGTGAGCTGCTCGTGGACCGTCGCACGGGTGACGCCCTGGTAGGCCAGGATGCTGCCCATGCTCACCCCGAACGCCAGTCCCGCGGCGGCGGCCACCTTTCCCCAGGCCGGCATCCTGCCTCGGGAGCCGCCGCGGTCGGCGACGGACGGTACAGCGGGCGCGAGCGCGGTCACGGCGGCCAACGGCGCGGTACGGTCACCGGCCTGAGCGGGGAACGGGGCGGTGACCGGCGGCATCACGACCGTCGCGTCCACCTCACCCGCTTGTTCCCGCCCCGTCACCGGCGGTTCCGTCACCGGCGGTTCCGTCACCGGTGGCTCGGTCACCAGCGGCTCCGTCACCGGCGAACTGACCAACGGCGGGCTGGCCACCTGCGGGCTGGTCACCGGCGGGCCGGCCACCGGCGGTGCGGTGACCGGGACACCGGTGAGTGTGCGCGTGTGGTCCGGCGCGGCGGCGCCGACCGTGGCGTGGGCCGCGGTGGCGAGGGCCCCCTGGGCCTCGTCCTCCTCCGCGCCGTGCTCCCGCACCTGCCACCGCCGGGCGACCACCGTACGCCGGATGACCTGATCGCCCGTCCGCTTGAGGTAGTGCGTGTAGACGGCGGTGCCGACCGTGCTGGCCACGCTCATCACCGCGGCGCCTATCACCGTTCCCGCCACCCCGAGGTAGGACGCCGCCACCGCGGCCGTCACCGCCGCGAGGGCGCTTCCCCCGATCTGCGGCACGCTCAGCTCGAACTTCTGCTGCTCGCCGCCCATCCCCCGGATCAGTCCCCTCTCGTCATGCGCAAGGTAAAGAGCTTTCTCGTGAATAGACGCGAGGGCGTGTCCTGTTGTTCCTGTGACCCGTGTGACAGGCAGCCTCATAGCTCGTGCTCCGACGATCCGGCCTGCGCTTCGTGCGCGTCCCCTCCGCGTACGTTCGGGTCGCGCGCGTTCCTTCCGTGCGCGCCCCCTTCGCAAGCGCCTCCCTCACGCGCTCCTCCTCCACGCGTATCTCCTCCACGCGTGTCTCCTCCACGCGCTCCTTCTCCACGCCTGTCTCCTCCGCGCGGGCCTCCGCGCCGGCCTCCGCCCGCTCTCGCGGCGAAGGGCTGCGCGTGATGTCGGCCCTGCGCGTACCGTCCGCCCTGCGGGTCCCCTCGGTGTACGTAGCCACCGCGGTGGCCACGGCCGCGGCCACCGTGGCCTCCCTGGCCATGACGCCCGCCTCCGGGCTCGCCGCCCGGCCGATCGTCGCCGAGAGCACCCGGCCGTACCTCGTCACCGCCCGCGACCGGGCCGCCGCGCGCGACCTCGTCGGCGAGGTGCGGTGGAGGGTGCGGCGTTACTACACGGCGGCGCTGCCGGGGTTCGCGACGTGGCTCAGCGCCGCCGAGGTGGACGAGCTGCGGGCCGACCCGCGTGTGCGGGCCGTCGAGCCGGACCTGCCGACCCGCCCGCTTCGCGACCGCCGGGCCGTCCCGAGCGGTGTCGCCTCCGCGGGGGACGTCGCCGTGGGTGGCGGGGTGACCGTGTACGTGGTGGACAGCGGGCTCGACGCCGGGCGGGAGGAGTTCGGGGACCGGGCCTGGCACGCGTTCGACGCCACGGGCGGAACCGGGGACGACTGCACGGGACACGGCACACGCGCGGCCCGCCTGGCCGCGGGCCGGGAGCACGGGGTGGCGCCACGGGCCGGCATCGCCTCGGTACGGGTGCTGGGCTGCGGCGCGACCGGGAGCCTCTCGGACACGGTCGCCGGACTCGACTGGGTTCGGCGGCACGCCCGCAGGCCCGCCGTCGCACTCCTCGGCGTCACCGTCGCACCCCCCGCCGTCCCGAACGCCGGCGCACCGGCACGGATGGCTGCCGCGAAGGCGCGTACCACCGGCTCGCCCGCGCTCGACACGGCCGTGCGGCGGCTCGCGCGCTCCGGAGTGCCCGTGACGGCAGGCCCGCGACAGGCCGAAGCGGCCATCCGGAACCTGCGCCCACGCGATCCGGAACCCCGAGAAAGAGACCTCCACGACCTGGGGCTCCACCCAGCCACCTGGCCGTTCACTCCCACGTCTTGGCCGAAGTGGACGGCAGGAACGGTCGCGATTCGCCAGAATCCGTCGAGGGCTCTCCGGACCGGTGGGGTCTGAAAAGGATGGAAACGACAAATGTGACCGGCGTCACATCGCCCCGGGGCTATCCCAGGAAGGCGATGTTCGGACATGCCGGGTACGGTGCTGGCAGGCAACCGGCACACGCGAGAGACTCAAGGGTCCGGGGGAAGAATGGCGACGCTGACGAAGGGACTCGCATGCAGGAGCTCCGACTCGTCGCGGTAAGTGAGGACGGCACCTATCTCGTGCTGGCGACTGCCGGGCGAGGCACCCGCTTCACACTTCCCGTGGACGACCGGCTCCGTGCTGCCGTCCGCGGCAACTTCTCCCGTCTCGGCCAGTACGAGATCGAAGTGGAGAGCCCGTTGCGCCCCAAGGAGATCCAGGCGCGCATTCGCGCCGGAGAGACCGCGGAGGAGATCGCCGCGACCGCCGGCATCCCGGTCGAACGCGTCCGCTGGTTCGAGGGGCCGGTGCTCCAGGAACGCGAGTACGTCGCCCAGCAGGCGCAGCGCGTCGCCGTGCGGATGCCCGGTGAGTCCTCGTCCGGTCCCACCCTCGGCGAGCTGGTCGCGGAGCGGCTCACGCGCCGCGGCGTGCCCACCGACGAGATCGACTGGGACTCCGCCAAACGCGACGACGGGCTCTGGCGGGTCAAGCTCGGCTACGTGTGGAACGGTCACACGCGTCACGCCGAATGGCTCTTCGACCCGCGCCGCCGCCACGTGGCGCCCCACGACGACGAGGCGCTGCGCCTGTCGTCGGCCGACTTCGACCCGAGCCCTCCGGTGGAGGACACGACGGTCACGCCGTTCACGCCGCGGGTCGCCAAGCTGCAGCCGGTGCCGCCGCTCACCTCGGACCCGGTGCCGTTCCCGTCGGTGGTGCGGCGGGACCCGGAGTCCGAGGAGCCCGCCGTGGGCTTCCAGTCTCCGGCGCGCGGCGCTGAGTCCATCTACACGCGCCCGCCCACCGACTTCGGCTACGACCGTTCCTCCACGTCCGCGTCTTCTCCGGGGGCGTCTTCTCCGGGGGCGTCTGCTGCGGGCACGTCTGCTGCGGGGACGTCTGCTCCAGGCACGACGGGTGGAGGCTCGGCGGATCGCGACCCGGCGAGTGACCCGGCGGCGGAGCACGGGGCCGCGGGCGCGAGCGGCGGTGCCGCCGCCGACCGCGCGGCCGCGCAGGCACGCCCCGGCGACGCCTCGCGCCGTGGCGCCTCTCCGGCCTGGCTGCCGGACTTCGGGCAGGCACGTACGGGCGACCGCGCCACCGGACACGACGCGGAGGCGTACTACGCCCCGTCCACGCGCGACACCACACACCAGTCCCAGCCGCGTCCCGCGGACCCGGCCCCGGACCAGACCCCCGCCGCTCCGGCCGACCAGCCGACCCCGGCGTTCCCGCCGGCACCTCCGGCCGACCAGCCGACCCCGGCGTTCCCGCCTGCCACCGCGTTCCCGCCTGCCATCACGTATCCGTCGGATGCGGGCTTGACGCCCGAGGCCGCCCCCTCGGAGCCCACCGAGACGGAGCCGGCACCCACCGCCGCCGCCCAGGACACCGCCGAACAGACGACAGCCACAGCCGCTCCTGACCAGGCGACGCCCACGGCGTCTCTTGAGCAGGCGACGCCCACGGCAGCCCTTGAGCAGGCGACGCCCACGGCAGCCCTTGAGCCGGCGACGCCCACGGCCCCGCAGGACACCGCCGCCCCGGCCTCTCCGGAGGACGCTCAGTCCGTGACGACCCAGCCCTCCACCCAGGAGGAGCCCACGCCCGTCACCCCGGCCACGCCGGCACCGGTCGCCGACGAGCAGCCGACGGACGGCGACGTCCCCGCGCCCGCGCAGGCGACGACCTCCGAAGGGCCGCACACCACGACCTCCGAGGCCGCGCCGCCCACGAGCTCCGAGGCGGCGCAGACCGCGACCGCGCAGACCGAGCCGTCAGTCACGGCACAGCCCGAGACCGTCCCGGACGCCGCCACGCACCCCGCCACCGAGCCCGCCGGGACGCCCGCCACGCAGCCCGCCACCGAGCCCACCGACGCGCCCGCCACCGAGGCTGCCAGTGCTCCCGTCACGGAGCCCACCAGCCCGCCCGCCGACGCGCCCGTCGCGGAGCCGGAGCCGGTGGCGGAGCCCGTCGCCGAGACGCCCCCGGTCGACACGGCGGTCGTCAGCGATGCCGCCACCGAGACCGGTGACCAGGCAGTGGCCGCCACGGCGGCCCCCGCCTCGTCTCCGGCCGCCGAGCCCGCGAAGCCCGGCGAGCCGACGAACACCGAGCCCGCGAAGGCAAGCGAGCCTACGAACACCGACCCCGCCAAGACCAGCGAGCCTACGAACACCGAACCGGCGAAGACCGAGCCCGCGAACACCGGCGAGCCCATGAAGACCGAGCCCGTGAAGGCCGACGAGCCCGACGCGGACGCCGCCTCCGGAACGCCGGCGCAGACCACGGCGGTCCCCGAGGAGTCCAAGCCGCCCGTTCCCAAGCCGAAGCCCGCCCCGGCCCCGGTCCCAGTCGCGGTCCCGGCGGCGAGCGTTCCGGCCGGCAGATCAGGAGGCGACGCCCCGGCCCAGGAGGACACGGCCGAGACCGCCCCGTCCGAGGATGAGCCGTCGAAGAGCCGGCAGCCCGTCGCCGGGACGCCCGAGAGCGACACCTCCAAGAGCGACGCAACCGAGACCGACACGCCCAGGGAAGAGACCACCTCCAAGGCCGAGGCAGCCAAGGAGGAGCCCGCCGGGCGCGAGACCGCCGAGGACGAGCCAGCCAACGACACTCAGGCCAAGGACGGGCAGACCCAGGACGGGCAGACCCAGGACCCGCCGGCCAAGGGCGACGAGCCCAAGCCCGAGCCCAAACCCGAGCCCAAGCCCGACACCCGCAACGACAAGGGCAAGCGCGGACCGGCCAAGGACGGCCCACCCGTGCCTGTGCCGTCGCCGCCGCCCGCGCCGGCGGCCCGGCAGGCGCGCAAGGGTTCGCGGGGCCGTCGCGCCTCGGTGCCCACCTGGGACGAGATCATGTTCGGCGCCCGCCGCCAGGACTGACGGAGAAGGCGACATCCTGGGCGACGCCTACGCCACGGCGTCCCCAGGACCGTCCCCGCCACGCCTACCCGTCACCTGGACCCGTCGCCGTCGCCGGGCGCGTCAACGGCACCGCCGGATGCGGCCGGACCCGGCGCGGCGGCCCCGGCCAGGAAGGGCGCCAGCCAGTCCGGTGTCACCTCGGCCGGCAGCCCGGTGGCCTGGGCCCGGGACACGTCCACCGCCGCGTAGCCGCCCTTCCCGGCCCCGACCCCGGCGATCAGCGTGAACACGCCGGCCCGCCGCTGGAACCACGTCTGCCTGATGCGCCAGCCCACCACCGCGCGCCGTTCGACCACCGCCTGCGCCCGCCGGACCGAGCCCGAGCGCACCGCCAGCCGTACCCCGTCGTAACCGTGGCCGAGCGAGTGGTAGCGGTCGATCCCCAGCGGCACCCCCAGGCCGGCCAGCAGCAGCGCGGGCACGGCAACGAGCAACCACAGCGGCGACCCCGTCACCGCCTCCCCCAGCACCGCCAGGACGGCGAGCGCCGCCCACGGGGAGACGGCGCGGAACAGGCGCCGGTTGCGCGCGATCGGCGGGTGAGGCCGCAGCTCCGCCCGGTAGGGGCCGATGGCGTCGGCCGTGACCTGGACGGCGACGGCCCGAGGGACGTCCGGCAGGAGCTGGCCGCGCGTCGAGGAGTCGCCGAGCCCCGTCACGATCGCCCAGACGCGCGCGACCCCGGCCCAGCGCTCCGCGAACCCCTCGACGATCTCGTACCCGCGCACCCGCCTGGACTCCAGTGTCACGCTGCGCCGGTTGATCAGCCCCCGCTCCGCCACGAGGTAGCCGTCGCGGTCCATGAGCCGGAAGTCCCAGTTGAACACCGCGTACATGACGCCGCCCGCGAACGGCATCGCCAGCACGAGCAGCACCGCGACCCCGAGCAGCAGGTACGGGTGGTGCCAGAGCCATTCGCCGGCCGTCCAGGCGGCGTCGCGGCCGAAGCCGAGGTCGTCGCCCCACTGGAACGCCAGCCCGACGGCGCCCCCGGCCAGCGCGAACGGGGTGAGCAGGTACGCGCCGGACAGCGGGCCGTACAGCAGCCACACGCGCGGCACCCCGATGATCGTGCGGCCGGCGCCGGAGCCCGGCGCGACGGGCGGCCGGTCGGCGGACGCAGCCTGCGGGCCGGCGGGAGCCTCGGCGGCGCGGACCTGGCGCAGGAGGACCGCCTTGAGGCGCTCGGCCTCCGCGAGCGTGACGCCGTCGAGCCTGCCCTCCTCGTCGCTGCCGCTGGCGCCGGTGTCGACCTTGAGTACGGCCAGGCCGAGGAGCCGGTGCAGGGGCGGGGTGGACACGTCGACGCCGCGGATGCGTTCGAGCGGGATGGTGCGGACGGAGCGGCTGACGAGCGAACGCCTGATCTCCAGCCGGTCGCCCAGCACCTCGTACGTGAGCGTGGCCCACCTGACCACGGCGAACGCGACGGTGCCGGCGAGGCCGACGGCCGCCCAGACGTACGAGCGGCCGGAGAAGCCGCCCACGAACAGGAGGCCGACCAGCGGCAGCAGCAGGGACGGCACCATGCGCACGGGGTCGATGAGCAGCACCTTGGGGCTGAGCCGCAGCGGAACGCGGGGCCCGCTCGTCAACGGCCCCGGAGGCCCCGGGGCGCCTTCGGCGGAAGGCGGGTCCTGGGGCGGCTGGGCGGGGGCGGTCATGTCGCGTCGTCCCTGAGCTCCTCGGCGCGGTGCGCCAGCCGCTCGGCCAGCCCCGCCGCCACCTGGTAGTCGAGCCCCTTGATGGTGGACGAGCCCGCGTGGGAGGCGGTGCGGATCTCCAGGGTCGCCAGCCCGAGGGCGCGTTCCAGCCAGCCCTGGGCCTTGTCGACCGTCTGGATGCGGCTCACCGGCACGAACACCCACTCCCTGGTCAGGAACCCCGTCCGCGCGTACACGACGTCCCCCGACAGCTCCCAGCGGTGCACGGCGTAGCGCACGAAGGGCTCCGCCAGCAGGAACGGCGTCGTCAGGACGCCCACCACCACGGGCAGCAGCCACGGGTGGTCCGCGAACCAGGCGGGCACCCACGACCACCCGCTGCCGCCGACCCACCCTCCGGCCAGGAGCGATCCTCCGATCAGCAGCACGAAGGCGATCAGCGCCTCCATCAGCCAGAGCCTGACGGCCTTGGGCGAGACGCGGTGCGCGGGATCGCGTAGCGGGCCAGTTGGGGTCACGCAAACCAGCTTAAGCCGCGCGGTGTCCCGGCGATCTCCCGGCGACCGTCCCCTGTGGACGACGGACGGCCGTTCGCGCCGCGCCTCTTCTTCGGGGAAGGTGCCGAGAAAGGTGAAGGTGGTGCCCGCCTGCGAGTTCACCGGCTTGATGTCGGGTTTCCCGCCCCTTTGACGCTCTTTACCGTTGACCGACCTTCGCGAAACGGTCGGCGCACGCCTCATGGCCGCGTAGCATCATGCGACATGGGGCTGTGTAACACGACTGGACGCATGGGGCCCTTCGTTGTCTCTGTGACAGCGGTGACGGCCATGCTCGCCTTGTCGGGATGTGGCAGTTCCTTCCTGGTGGGCCGGTCCGAGGCCAAGGAGATCGCGCAGATCAACGTCTCCAGCCCCGAGCTGCGTGAGGGCGAGCCGCTCCCGCGCGAGTACTCGTGCGAGGGCACCGAGGGCAGCCCGCCGCTGCGCTGGTCCAGCGAGCCGCTCCCCCAGGCGAAGTCGATCGCGATCGTGGTCGACTCCCACACGCAGTCGGAGTCGGCCGTGCAGTGGGTGCTCTACAACATCCCCGCCACGACCACCGAGCTGGGCCCCGGCGCCTCGGAGACGCCTCCGGACGGCTCCGCCCAGGCCCGGGTGACCAGTGGCAAGGTCGGCTACCAGCCCCCGTGCGCGCGTAACGTGAGCTACCGCTTCACGGTCTACACGCTGCAGGGGAAGGTGGAGGCGAAGAAGGACGCCGCACTCCCCGAGATCCTCAAGGAGATCGCCGGCAAGACCATCGCCAGGGGTCGCCTGACGGCGGTGAACATCGAGTGAGACATCAAACACTCGGTGTAGTAATCGTTACCAATTCTTCGCTTAGGGTGTGACAACGCTCGCAGTGGTCCGACACAATCAGATCCAATTGTCAGGCGCTGGTGATCAATGGGGGCAGGTCGCGTCGATGGCCGCGCGATCTCACCGGTGCCACAGGGAGGCCATGGCTTTGAGGGTGGTGCAATGATCGCGGTCGTAGTCAGCTTGGTCGCTGTCGTGCTCCTCGTGCTCGCTGTCGTGGCACTGGGCATGCGTTCGATGAGCAAGCGGGAGAGCTCGCTTCCTCCGGAGCGGCTGAAGCAGATGGCCGAGAAGGAGGAGCAGACCCACGCCAGGTCCACCGACGAGTTCGCCGCCCACGAACCCCGCATGAACAACTTCAGCCCCGACTTCAGCCCCATAGACGAGGTGAAGGCCAAACCGGTCCGCACCGGTCAGCGCGGTAAGCGCGGCGTCGACGAGTGGGGCAACCCGACCTCCGACGACGAGGACGAGGAGTTCTGGGCCAACATCCGCAGCGACGCCACCGAGGGCGGCTTCGGCGCCGGGGGCACCGTGGCGGCGCGCAAGGGCGCCTCCCGTCCCGTCGAGCGTGACGAGCGCGAGCCCGAGAGAGCGGCCGGCCGTGAGCGGCCCGCCGGCCGGGAGCGCACCGGCGAGCGCAAGCGCCCCGCCCGCCGCGAGGCCGCCGTCGCCGACCCCGACGCCACCACCGTCCAGGCGCCGCTGCCGCAGCGGCCCTCCAGGCGCGAGGCTCCCGTCCCCGCCCCCACGGCCGGCCTCGCCGACCTGGTGGAGCCGGTGCAGCCCCGCCCCGCCCCCTCGGCGTCCGACCTGGCCGACCAGCGTACGGTGACGTTCTCGGCCCCGCCCGCCGACGTCATGTCCATCCTCGGGGTCGGCGCCCAGCCGGTGCCCTCGCGCCGTCCCGACACGCTGTCCTCCGGCGGCTCGCTGTCCACCAACGGGACGCCCGCCACCAGCGGCTCCTTCCCCGCCGTGGGCTCCACGGGCTCCCTGTCCAGCAACGCGTCCACGGGCTCGTTCCCCGCCACCGGCTCGTTCGCCGCCGCGGGCGGCGCGTTCACCCCGGCGAACAGCGGCTCCTTCCCCGCCACTCCCGTCGCGCCGATCCACGGCGCGCCGACCAGCGACCCGTTCCCGGCCGCCTACAACGGCGCCGACGCGCTCGACGGCACCTGGACGACCCCGGCGACGCCCACCACCTCCGGCTCCTGGCCGTCGCACGACATCCTGGACGACGCGCCGGCCCCCGCCCCCACTCCCGCCCCCACCCCCGGTCCCGCCGGGTCGTGGCCGGCGTTCGAGCCGCAGCGGCCGTCCGGCTCCTATCCGACGTCGTACGAGGTCCGCCCCGGCTGGGCCGTGGCCGACGACTCCGACCCGCTGACCGGCCCCTCGCCGGCGACGGGTGTCCCCACCGCTCCGGCGCGCGCGGTCTCCGCCCACGACGACGTGCTGTCGGCACCGTCCGTACCACCGTCCATCGCGTACGAGACGGGCGACTTCGCCTCCGCGGCCGGCCAGGCCGGCGGTCCGGGCTGGCCCGAGTCGCCGTCCAGCGGCGGCACGGGCGGCTGGCCCAGCTACAACGAGATGTACGGCACGCCCGAGGCGGGCCGTACGAGCCAGAACGGCGGCGGTCGCGGCCGCCGCCGGGCCACCCCGGCAGCCCCGGCCGAGCCGGACCTTCCGGACTACTACCGCTGATCCGCCACCGGGGCCGCCTGCCCGGCCCCGGTCCCGGTGCCCGCTCAGGGCCCGGCCGCTGGTGTCCGCAGCCAGGCGCGCCGCCGTGTCAGCCCTGGATTGCGTAAAGCCCGACGACGACCCTTCGAGCCCCGCCCCGGCGGGGCACTAGGGTTTGCCGCATGACCGGCGACACTCACAGTAACGCGCTGAGGACTCTCAGGTACGATGTGCCTGCCTCGCTCGTGGTCTTCCTCGTCGCGGTGCCCCTGTCCTTGGGGATCGCGATGGCCTCGGGTGCCCCCCTCGCCGCAGGTCTCGTAGCCGCCGTCGTGGGCGGCATCGTGGCCGGAGCGCTCGGCGGCTCCGTCGTCCAGGTGAGCGGGCCCGCCGCCGGCCTCTCGCTGGTGGTGGCGGACCTCGTCCAGACGTACGGCTGGCGGGCCACCTGCATGATCACCCTGCTGGCCGGAGCGGTCCAGCTCGTCCTCGGCCTGCTGCGGGCGGCGCGGGCGGCGCTGGCCGTCTCCCCCGCCGTGATCCACGGCATGCTGGCCGGCGTCGGCGTGGTGATCGCCCTGTCCCAGCTGCACATCGTGCTCGGCGGCAGCCCGCAACGCTCGGCCCTGGCCAACATCGTGGAGCTGCCCGCGCAGGTGGCCGCGATGCACGGCCACACGGTGGCGGTGGGGCTGCTCACGATCGCGGTCCTCGCCCTGTGGGCCCGGCTGCCGAAGCAGGTCAGGGTGGTGCCAGCCCCGCTCGCGGCGCTGCTCGTCGCCGCGGTGACCGCGTGGGCCTTCCAGTGGGACGTCACCCGGGTCGACCTGTCGGGCAGTCTCGGCGCCTGGCAGTTCCCGGTGCTGCCGCAGGGCGACTGGCACGAGGTGGTGGCGGCCGTGCTGCTGGTCGCGCTGCTCGCGGGCGTCGAGTCGCTGCTGTGCTCCGTCGCCGTCGACGGGATGCACGCGGGGCCGCGCGCCGACCTGGACCAGGAGCTGACCGGGCAGGGCGTGGCCAACATGGTCACCGGCGCGCTCGGCGGTCTGCCGGTGGCCGGGGTGATCGTGCGCAGCACCGCCAACGTCAAGGCGGGGGCGCGTGGCCGCTGGTCGTCGATCCTGCACGGGGTGTGGGTGCTGGTGTTCGCGCTGGGGTTCGGCTGGACGATCCGGCTCATCCCGATGGAGGCGCTGGCCGCGCTGCTGGTGTTCATCGGCGTGCAGATGGTCAACCTCGGGCACATCCGCAAGGTCCACGGCCACGGCGAGGTGCCGGTCTACGTCATCACCATGCTGGCGGTGATCGTGCTCGGCCTGGCCGAGGGCGTGGTGGCGGGCCTGGCGCTGGCCGCGGTGCTGGCGCTGCGGCGGCTGACGTGGGTGACGGTCAAGACGTACGAGCCGGTGGACGGCGGGCGGTGGCACGTGGCGATCTGCGGGTCGCTGACGTTCCTGGGCGTGCCGCGGCTCACCCACGAACTGCGCGCCATCCCGCCACGCGCCGCGGTGGACCTCGACCTGAACATCGACTTCATGGACAACGCCGCCTTCGAGGCCATCCACTCCTGGCGGCTCAACCACGAGCGGTCCGGTGGCACGGTGGAGATCGACGAGATGCACGACGAGTGGTACGCGCTGGCCGCGAGCGGCGCCCGCATGTATCCGGCCAAGACGCCGCTGGCGGCGCCCGACCGGTGGTGGCTGCCGTGGGCGCACCGGCACCACCGGCCCGCCCGCCACCCGGAGCCGTTCCCGGAGCCGAAGCTGGGGCCGCCCGACCGGCCGGAGTGCCGGCTGACGGCGGGGGCGCGGGAGTTCCACCGGCGTACGGCGCCGCTGGTGCGGCCCATCCTCACCGAGCTGGCTCACAAGCAGCAGCCGTCGCACCTGTTCATCACGTGCGCCGACTCGCGGGTCGTGCCGAGCCTCATCACGGCGAGCGGGCCCGGCGACCTGTTCACGGTCCGCAACATCGGCAACCTGGTGCCTCGCCGGGGCGCCGAGCCGCACGACGACTCGGTGGTGGCGGCCATCGAGTACGCCACGCAGGTGCTGGGCGTGCACACGATCACCGTGTGCGGGCACTCGGGTTGCGGGGCGATGGCGGGGCTGCTGAGCGGCGGCGTGAAGGCCGGCAGCCTGCCGGGGATGCGCCGGTGGCTGCGGCACGGCCACCACAGCCTGGCCAGGTTCATCGAGAACGCGGAGGAGCCGCTCGACGCGCGGGCGCTGGACCAGCTCTGCCGCGTCAACGTGCAGCAGCAGCTGGAGAACCTCCGCACCCACCGCAAGGTCGACGAGCAGGTACGGGCGGGACGGCTGGAGCTGGTCGGCCTGTACTTCGACATCGGCTCGGCCCGGGTCCACATGCTGCCGCCGCTGCCGTCCACGATGGCGGTCAAGATCTGACCCCGTGCGCGTATCCCTCCGCGGACCGGGCGGCGCAGGGGGTCAACGTCGGCGGGCCACCCTCAACCCAGATCGGCGTCGTGGACCAGAATGGCCGCCTGGACCCGGTTGGCCAGTCCGAGCTTGGCCAGTACGCGGCTGACGTGGGCCTTCACCGTCGCTTCGGTCAGCTTGAGCTCGCGGCCGATCTCGGCGTTGGACAGCCCGCGGGCCACGGCCCTGACCACGTCCTCTTCCCGGGCGGTCAGCGACGCCAGCCGGCCGCGCGCGATCTCGGCCCGGGACGGCCCTCTGCCGGCGAACGAGCTGATCACCCGTTTGGTCACCGTGGGCGACAGCATGGCGTGCCCGGCCGCGACCGTGCGCACGGCGGCGGCCAGCTCGCGCGGCGGCGTGTCCTTCAGCAGGAACCCCACCGCCCCGACCCGCAGCGCCTCGTGAACGTACTCGTCCAGGTCGAACGTGGTCAGCATGACCAGCTTGGGCGCTTCCGGCGTGTCCATCAGGCGTGCCGCGGCGGTCAGGCCGTCGGTGCCCGGCATGCGGACGTCCATGAGGACGACGTGGGGCTTGAGCCGGGCGGCGGCGGACACGGCCTCGTCACCGTCGCGCGCCTCGCCGACCACCACCATGTCGCCCGCCGCCTCCAGGATCATCCGCAGCCCGGACCTGACCAGCGCCTCGTCGTCGACGATCAGAACCCGGATCATGGAGCCGGTATCCGGGCCAGCACCTGAAACGCCTCCAGCCCGACCCCGTCCCGGACCCCCGCACCGTTCTGTGGACCGGCCTCGAGCCTGCCCCCGGCCAGCTCGACACGCTCCCGCAGCCCGACCAGCCCCCACCCGGACCCCGGCAGCCCACCGCCCCGTTGACCCGGGCGTGGCCCGCCCTCGCCCCGCGGGTCACTATGGTCCGGCGGCCCGCTGCCAGGCGCGGACGGTGCCGTGTTGCGGACCACCACCTCCAGGTCCGCGGGCAGATAGCGGACGAGCACGTCTATCCGGGTGTCGCCTGCGTGCTTGTGCGCGTTGGTCAGGGCCTCCTGGATCACGCGGTAAGCGGTGCGCTCGACGGTGGAGGCCAGGGGGCGGACGACTCCCTCGTCGTGGCGGTTCACCACGACGCCCAGCGCGCGTGACTGGTCGAGCAGCCGGTCGACGTCGGCGAGCGTGGGCTGCGGATGGCGTTCGGCCCCACCTGTCGCATGCTCACCCGACGCGGAACCACTCGTGGTGTCCCGAACCCGTACGGAATCGGCGGCCTCCGCCTGATCCGCTGCGGGACCGGCGAACGCGGCGCGGAATCTCCCGGCCGCATCGGCACGCGGCTCCTCGGCGGAGCCGGTGGAGGGGCGGGCCGAGTCCCGCACGCGATCCCCCGTGCCGGAACGTGACTCCCGCAGGGGATCCCCGGACCCCTGACCCGGCCCTCGTACGGGCGGATCCGTGGAGCGCAGCACCCCGAGGACCTCGCGCAGGTTGGTCAGTGCCTCGCGGCCGACGCGGCCGATGAGGGCCGCGGCCTCGGCCGTGCGCCCGTCCGGCGCGCCCACCTCCAGCGCCCCCGCGTGCAGCACCATCAGCGACACCCGGTGCGCGACCACGTCGTGCATCTCCCGGGCGATGCGCGCGCGTTCCTGCGCCCGGGCCTGGTCGGCGCGCAGCACCTGCTCGCGCCGGAGCTGGTCGGCCTGGTCGCGCATCGCGTCGATGACCTGCCGCCGGGCCCGCGTCCACAGGCCCGCCACCAGCGGCAGGCCCAGCAGCGCGCCGCCCATGAGCACCACGTTGGCCGGGGTGCCGGCGACCAGCATGCGGTAACCGCCCCCGAGCCGGGAGACGACCCCGCCCGTGAAGAGCACGGCGACCGCGCCACCGCAGTAGAGCCACACGGCGCGCCCGCGCAGCCGCGTGCCCGCGTAGTAGGAGGCCGCGGCGGCGGCCGGCCACATGACCAGCCACACCTGGGCGACGGCGCCCACCACGGCGAGCAGCCACAACCCGCGCCCGTTCACCCGGCCCGGTGACCGCTCCTCCACCGCCACGAACACCGCGGCCGCTCCCGACGCGGCGGCCATCGCCGCGGGCACCGGCCAGGGCAGCCCCGTGGCGACGCCCAGCGCGCCGGAGGCCGAGGCCATGGACAGGACGAACACCATCGCGCCCAGCGCCCACGGCGTGATGCGCTCGATGACGCTTCCATCGCCGTACGTCATGGCCCGAGGTTATCGGGGGTTCGGGCGACCGGCCCCCTACGAAAGTCGAGGGTGCTCCGTCTCTTTCGAGGGGGATGGTGCAGCCCGCTCGTCCAGCAAGGTGAGCGGCATGAGAAAGACAGCCATCGCGGGCCTCCTGCTCGCACTCACCTGTGCCGGCACCACGACGCTCATGCGACCCGCCCCGGCAGCCGCCTCGCCGGGTGCCGGCGGGCGCTCCACGTCCGTCGTCACGCCGGCCCTGCCACGGCCGACGGGTCCCCATCCGGTCGGCCGCTCGACCCTGCACCTGGTCGACTCAAGCCGTCCCGACCCGTGGGTGCCCGACCGCAAGGCCCGGGAGCTGATGGTGTCCGTCTGGTATCCGGCCCGCGCGGCCACGGGGAAGCCGGCGCCGTACGTCACGCCCCAGGAGTCAGAGCTGATCCTGCGCGACGTGCCCCAGCTCAGGGACCTGCCGCCCGACACACTCGCGAGGACCACGACGTACGCCCGGGTGGACGCCCCCGCGCTGGGCAGCAAGGGTGGCAGGCCGCTCGTCGTGATGTCCCCCGGCATGAAGTTCCCCCGGGCGACGATGACCTCGCTGGCCGAGGAGTTCGCGAGCAAGGGGTACGTGGTCGCGGGCATCGAGCACACGTACGAGTCCGTGGCGACCACGTTCCCGGACGGCAGGACGGTCACGTTCGAGGCCGGCAAGGGCGGCAACACCCCGGAGCTGGGCGAGAAGGTGGCGCGGGTCCGGGCCGCGGACACCGAGTTCGTGCTGGACCGGCTGGCCAGGGCGGGCCGCTGGAAGCGGCTGATCGACGAGCGCAGGATCGCGATGGTGGGCCACTCGGTCGGCGGGCAGAGCGCCGCTCACCTGCTGCCCCTGAGCGGGCGCATCCGGGCCGCGGTCAACCTGGACGGCTCCTACAACCCCGCGACCCCCGCGAAGCCGATCAGCAAGCCGTTCATGATGATCGGCAACCCGAGGCAGCAGCCGAGCACCAGCGGCGAGAAGGGCTCGTGGGACACGTTCTGGGAGCACGTGACCGGCGACGGGAAGCGGTGGCTGACGGTGACGGGCGCCGAGCACTCGAGTTTCGTGGACTACGCGGTGCTCCAGCCGCAGCTCGGCCTGCCCGCGTACCCGATCGACGGCGAGCGCTCGCTGCGGATCACCCGCACGTACGTCACGGCGTTCCTCGACGCGCACCTGCGCGGCGAGCGCCGTCCTCTCCTGGACGGCCCCTCGGCTGCCTACCCGGAGGTGAAGTTCTGGGGTTCCTGACCAGTTGACGGCCGCCGTCGGCGACGCTCGCACCGCGAGCCGTCCGCACGGCGACCCGTCGCTACGGCGTGCCCCCGTACGGTGATCCGCTTGTCCGGTGTGCCGTCAGGCGGGGGCCGGGCCCGGTGGTGAGGGCGCTTGCGGGTCCGGGTGACGGAGCAGGCGTCGTACGGCGAAGGCCAGCTGCAGCCGCAGCCGTCCCTGAGGGGTGCGCACGTTCCAGCCCAGGAGGTGCTCGCCGCGGGTCAGGCGGTCCAGCAGGGTCGAGTGGTGGATCGTCAGCTCGCCGGCGGCGGACCGCACGCTCGCGGCCTGGGCGACCGCGTGCAGCGTGGCGAGCATCCAGGGCGCCGCCGCGCCGGCGCGGTCGAGCGCCCGGACGTCGGGAACGTCCTGCCGGCCGCCGGGGTCCACCGCCGCGGCCAGGAGCTCCAGCGCACCCAGGTCGTCGGCGTACACCACCCGAGGGCCCGGGTCCTGCTCCGTGCCCTCGGCCGTGAGCCGCAACGCCAGACGCGCCGAGCGGAACGACCCGGGCAGCTCCAGCACCGGAACGGCACGGCCGACCCCGAGCCGCTCAGGCGGCCCCTGGCCGGTGCCCGGCTCGGGGCGCACTGTCGTGCTCCGTTCGATCCGGGCGCCGCCGCCGGCCACGGCCACGGCTCGGAACAGCGCGTTCTCCTCCAGCTTGAGGGTGCGGGCGGCGCGCAGCCGGGCCTGGTCGGACGCGCCCGGGTTGAGCAGCAACTCCACCAGGGCGGGGTCCTCGCGTGGCGCGCGGCCGGCCGCCCCGCCCCAGGCGCGGTCCAGGACGCCACGCGCCGCGACGGCGGCCCGTTCCAGCACGATGGCGTCGATGGGCCCGGCAGGCGTCGGGCGCTCCAGCCACAGCCGGGCCGAGCCGCTCCGTACCCGCTCGGTCGGCCAGCCGGGATCGGGTGGGGTGGCGGCGTCCTCGTGCCGCCCGTCGGGCAGCGCTCGGATGCGCAGATGGCGCTCGTCGTCGACGAGGCGGGTGGGGCAGCCGGCCAGCACGGCGGCCGCACGGACGATCGCCTCCAAGCCGGCCCGCGTCTCGCCGAGCCGGTCGAAGTAGGCGATGACCTTGACGGCCGCCCCGGCGTCGGGATCGAGCGCGGATACTCGCCCCACGAGGTCCTTCATCGGCTCATTCTGCCTCACCCTGAAGGTGGAGCGGCTCCGCTCCAGGGAAACGGACCGGGCTGAGGTCTGGCGTCGGGCCGCTCCGTGTGCGCCCGGCGAGATCAGCTCTGATTCCGGCGAATCCTTTCGCGGTGTGGGGGCCTCTTATGAGGTGATGGCCACACTAGGTAGGAGATGGGGATGGGTGACGTCGTGACGCCGGCGACGCGGCAGGCGCTCGTCAGGATCTGGTTCCGGCGACAGCGAGGGCGTGGACGTGGCTGACCGAGCTTGGGCGAGCACGCAGCTCATCAAGGCGGCGCAGGCCGGCGATCGCGAGTCGATCACTGCGGTGCTCCATGGCGCCCATTCCCACGTGCGGCGCTTCGCCGAGCATCTATGCGCGTCTCCGCAGGATGCCGAGGACGCCGCGCAGGAAGCGCTGATCATCCTCTACCGGAAGATCGGCTCACTGCGCGCCACCGGGGCATTGGCATCGTGGATGTTCAGAATCGTCCGGAACGAGTGCCTGCGCCGCGCGCACATGCTGATCGAGCGCGATGACGAGGCCGAAGCCGGTCTGGCGACGTCGGCCGAGGACGAGGCCATCCAGCGCCTGGAAGCCGAACGCGTCGCGCAGGCGATCCAGGAGCTGCCCCATGTCCAGCGCAGAGTGTTGATCATGCGGGACGTACTGGGCTACCCGGGGCGGAGAGTCGCGGAGTCGCTCGGCTTGAGCAACGCCGCGATGAAGTCCCAGCTGCACCGGGCCCGCACCAGCCTCCGGCTCAGCCTGGGCGGCATGACCGGCCCCGCCGAAGGCCCGCATGACTCCGGACCCACCACCGCCCGGCCTGTGTAGACCGCATTCCCACAACCCGAGTTCGAAGAGGAAGTCCCGTCATGCTCGAAACCGGATCACCCGCGCCCGACCTTCTGCTGGAGGACACCGACGGCCGGACCGTCCGCCTGTCCGACCACCGGGGCGGTCATGCCGTGCTGATCTACTTCATGCGGTCCACGACGTGCGCGATCTGCAACAGGCACGTCCAGGACCTCGTCCGGTGCCGCGACGAGCTCGCAGCCGACGACGTTCAGGTGCTTGTCGCGGTTCCCGAGGACCGTCAGGAAGCGGCCGCGTGGAAGGCCAGGCGCCAGATCCCGTTCCCCGTCGTCGTCGGCCGCCGGGACACCCCGCACGAGATGATCGGCCTGAGCAGGAAGGTCTTCGGCTCGCTGCAGCAGTCGGGCAGCATCCTCGTCGATTCCCAGGGCGTCGTCCGCCACGCTCACGGCGCCACCATGCCCACCGGCAGCTACGACAAGAAGGGGATCACCGCGGCCGTCCGGGGTCTGCGCTCCCCCGCCTGACCGGACGTCGTCGTCCCGGGCGGGGTCGAGCGTCGTCAGGCGCTCAGGAGGCGGCGCAGCCAGCGGAGGCGGGCCGCCTTGGCGTCCTGGGAGATGGCGGCGTGCGGAACCATCCCGTCGAACCCGTGGAACCCGCCCGGCCACACATGCAGCTCCGCCCGTCCGCCGGCCTGCCAGATGCGTGAGGCGTACGTGACCGCCTCGTCGCGGAAGGTCTCCGCCGAGCCGACGTCGACGAACGCCGGTGGCAGGCCGGACAGGTCGTCGGCGCGCGCCGGGGCCGCGTACGGGGACACCTCCGGCCCGCCGCGCCGCTCGCCGAGCAGTGCCGTCCAGCCGGTGTGGTTGCTGACGCGGTCCCAGACGCCCAGTCCGGCCATCTGCACGGCGGAGGGGGTGTCGTTGCGGTCGTCGATCATCGGGCATATGAGGAGCTGGCCGGCCAGGGCCGGGCCCTTGCGGTCGCGGGCCATGAGGGCGAGCGCCGCGGCCAGTCCGCCACCGGCGCTGGCGCCCGCGACGACGATGCGCTCGGGGTCGATCCCCAGTTCCTCGGCGTGCTCGGCGGTCCACACGAGGCCCGCGTAGCAGTCCTCCACCGGCGCGGGGTGCGGGTGCTCCGGTGCGAGCCGGTACTCCACCGACACGACCACGAGCCGCAGCTCAGCCGCCCATCCCAGGAGCTCCTCCATGCCGACGCGGTTGTCGCCGGCGATCATCCCGCCGCCGTGCGTGTGGTAGAGCGCGGCCAGCGGCGTGTCCGCTCCCGCCGGACGGCACACCAGCAGGGAGATGTCAGGGTCGCCGGCAGGGCCGGGCACCGTCCGTTCCTGGACGTGGAACGCCCCTCCCCTGGTGAGGTCGGTCTGGATGGTGAAGCCCGCCTCTGCCGCCCCGGATCGCAGCGTGCTCAGGACGTCCGTGGTGATCGACGGGGGGATGTGCTCGTTGATCAGCGGCAGCGCCGCCGCCAGCTCCGGGTCGAACGGCGGCGGCGCGCCCACGGTGGAGCCTGGCTGGCGGGAAGGCGGGTCGGTGCTCATGAGTCCCTCCGGTCTCCGGGGCGTCACAGCCGTTCGGCGGCGCTGTGCATCATCATGGGCGGGGGCGGACGGATGATTCGACCGCGACGTGGCGGATGTTGCCCGCCATCTGGCGGGCATCCGGCACAGGCGCATGTCATGGGTCCCGGCGGGGCATGCCGCGGGGTTCTGGTAGGTGTAGTCGACGGGCCGGAGCGTTCCTTTCCGTGCGGCGGCCCGCATGCCGGCGGGGTACGGCTTGTCGACCATCCCGTAGGAGGATCCCGCGGTGTCCAGACCCTCGTCGGGTCGGCATCCAGCGCCGCCGCCAGCTCGGGCGCGTCCGTGTAGGTGTCGAGGCCGCTGCGCATCTTCAGCAGCTCGGCGATGGTGATGTTCCTGCCGTTGGGCGCATCCGGAACGTATGCGGACACCGGGTCGTCGAGCCGGAGCTTGCCGTCCTGGGCGAGCAGCACGATCAGCGCCGCCGTCATGGTCTTGGTGTTGGAGGCGATCCGGACATAGGTGTCCGCGTCCGGCGGCGTCCGCGCGCCCAGCTTCGTGGTGCCGGCCGTCGCCACGAAGCTCCCCTGCGGGGTGCGTAGCAGGACCACCGCGCCGGGGACCAGCAGCTTCTTGGCGGCGGCGGCCACGACGGCCTGCAACGCGGCGGGGTCCATGCGCTTCAGCGCCGGCCGCCCCGGTGCGGAGGGGGCGGCGGTCGGCGTGCCGGGCTGCGAGGCATGGGCCGGCCCGATCGACGTGTCCGGCAGCGCCATGGTCGTCGGCCCGGAAGTGCCTGAGCAGCTCGCGATCGAAAGGGCGAGGCAGGAGGCGATCGCAGCGACACGGACGGGGCGCGCTCTCCCGGGACGGTGTCCTCCGTGGCGCGTCCTCGGTCCGTTCTCAGCCCGGAGAACTCCCATCGTCGCCATCAGCCCGCGGCGGGAGACACCAAGGGTCGTGACGCCGGCTCGTGGATGCCATGGCGGAGCGGTGAATCACGCCGCTGATGCGGGGGTACTCAGGTCTTCAGCCTGGCATGTGCGGCGGGTATCGTGAGGGCTTGTGACGACGTTCCGGATCAGCGAGGCCGCGGCTCTGCTCGGGGTCAGCTCCGACACGGTCCGCCGGTGGGTGGACGCGGGCCGGCTGGGGGCCGGGCGGGACGAGCACGGCCATCGGCGGATCGACGGCGCCGACCTGGCCGCCTTCGCCCGCTCGCAGATCGAGGAGGACGGCGATGGTGGCCGCTCCTCGGCGCGTAACCGCTTTCGCGGGATCGTCACCGAGGTGATCCGAGACGCGGTGATGGCACAGGTGGAGCTCGCCGCCGGGCCGTTCCGGGTGGTGTCGCTGATGAGCCGCCAGGCCGCGGACGAGCTGGGCCTGGAGGTGGGGGTGGTGGCGGTCGCCGTGATCAAGTCCACCAACGTCGTCGTGGAGGTTCCCGGTCACGAGCGCGTGGCCGGTCATGTGTGAGGAGCCCCCTTGGTGTTCAGGCGTCTCTCCCGATGGACGATCGCCGTGCCCGTCGCGCTCGCGCTGGCGGCCCTGTCCGGTTGCGGCTCCGGCGCGCCGGCCACGTCCGCGGCTTCGTCGGCGCCGGCCGCCGGTGGCGGGGCCAAGGAGGTGACGGTGTTCGCGGCCGCGTCGCTGACCGGGACGTTCACCGAGCTCGGCAGGTCCTTCGAGGCCGAGCACCCGGGTACGACGGTGAGGTTCAACTTCGGCTCCAGCGCGACGCTGGCCCAGCAGATCGTCCAGGGGGCTCCGGCGGATGTGTTCGCCGCGGCGAGCCCGGCCACGATGAAGACGGTCACCGACGCGACGCCGGCGAGTTCGCCGACCACGTTCGTGCGCAACAAGCTGCAGATCGCCGTACCGAACGACGATCCGGCCAAGGTGGACGAGCTCAAGGACCTGGCCGATCCCAGGGTGAAGGTGGCGTTGTGCGCCGAGCAGGTGCCGTGCGGGGCGGCGGCGGTCAAGGCGCTGGACGCGGCCGGGCTCAAGGTCAAGCCTGTGACGCTGGAGCAGGACGTCAAGGCGACGCTGACCAAGGTCGAGTTGGGTGAGGTGGACGCGGCGCTGGTCTACCGGACCGACGTGATCGCCTCGGCGGGCAAGGTGCGGGGCATCGAGTTCCCGGAGGCGGACAAGGCGGTCAACGACTACCCGATCGCCGCCCTCGCCGATGGGCCCGCGGGTGACCTGGGCAAGCAGTTCGTCGACCTGGTGCTGTCGCGGCAGGGCAAGGACGTGCTGACCAAGGCCGGCTTCGAGGGTCCCTGATCCCGGATGAGCTCCTCTGCGCCGGAACAGCTCGGCTCGGCGGGTCCGCGTGGCGGGCCGGCCGGGAGTCCGGCCGCGGGCCGCGAGGTCTCCGGGCGGCTGCCGTGGATGCTGGTCGTGCCCGCGCTGGTGGGACTGGCGTTCCTGGTGCTGCCGCTGGCCGGGCTGCTGATCCGCGCCCCCTGGTCCACGCTGCTGCGGCGGCTGGCCGAGCCGTACGTGCTGGAGGCGTTGCGGCTGTCGCTGGTCTGCGCCACCACCGCCACAGCCGTGTGCCTGCTGCTGGGGGTGCCGCTGGCCTGGCTGCTGGCCCGGGTGTCGTTTCCCGGGCGGCGGCTGGTCCGGGCCCTGGTCACCGTGCCGCTGGTGCTGCCGCCGGTGGTGGGCGGCGTCGCGCTGCTGCTGGTGCTCGGGCGGCGCGGGCTGGTCGGGCAGTGGCTGGATGCCACCTTCGGGATCACGCTGCCGTTCACCACGGCGGGCGTGATCGTCGCCGAGGCGTTCGTGGCGATGCCGTTCCTCGTGATCAGCGTGGAGGGCGCGCTGCGCGGGGCCGACCAGCGGTTCGAGGAGGCCGCGGCCACGCTCGGCGCCTCGCGCTGGACGGTTTTCCGGCGCGTGACGCTGCCGATGGTCATGCCGGGCGTGGTGGCCGGGGCGGTGCTGTGCTGGGCGCGGGCGCTGGGCGAGTTCGGCGCGACGATCACGTTCGCCGGCAACTTCCCGGGCACCACCCGCACCATGCCGCTGGCGGTCTACCTGGCCTTGGAGACCGAGCCGGAGGCGGCGATCGTGCTCAGCCTGGTGCTGCTGACCGTCTCGGTGATCATCCTGGCCGGCCTGCGCGACCGGTGGGTGAGCGCGCCATGACCCTCGACGCCCGGCTGGTGGTCACCAGGCCCGCCTTCACCCTCGACATCGCCCTGGAGGTCGCCCCCGGCGAGGTCGTGGCGCTGCTCGGCCCCAACGGTGCGGGCAAGACCACCGCGCTGCGTGCCCTGGCCGGACTCGCCCGCACCTCCGGCGGTCAGATCCGCCTGGGTGGCAGGCCGTTGCACACGCTGCCCGCCGAGAGCCGCCCGATCGGCATGGTCTTCCAGGACTACCTGCTCTTCCCGCACCTGACGGCGCTGGACAACGTCGCCTTCGGACCGCGCTGCCAGGGCGTGTCCAAGGCCGAGGCCCGCCGCACCGCCGCCGCGCTGCTGGAGCGGGTCGGCCTGGCCGACCGTGCCGCCGCCAAGCCGCGGCAGCTCTCCGGCGGCCAGGCCCAGCGGGTCGCGCTCGCCCGCGCGCTGGCCGTGCGGCCCGAGCTGCTGCTGCTGGACGAGCCGCTGGCCGCGCTCGACGCCCACACCCGGCTGGAGATCCGCTCCCAGCTGCGCCGCCACCTGGCCGACTTCGACGGCGTCACCGTCCTGGTCACCCATGATCCGCTGGACGCGATGGTGCTGGCCGACCGGCTGATCGTCATCGAGAACGGCGTCATCGTGCAGCAGGGAACCCCGGCCGAGGTCGCCCGCCGTCCCCGCACCGACTACGTCGCCCGCCTCGTCGGGCTCAACCTGTATCGCGGCGTGGCCGACGGCCCCCGGGTCAAGGTCGGCGAGCTGCCGCTGCACACCTCGGAGCAGCTCGGCGGGCCCGCGTTCGTCGCCTTCCCGCCCGCCGCCGTCGCCCTCTACCGAACGCGCCCGGACGGCAGCCCCCGCAACCTGTGGCAGGCCCGCATCGACGGCATCGAACGGCACGGCGACAACGTCCGCGTACACCTCGACGGCCCCATCACCGCCTTCGCCGACATCACCCCCGCCGCCGTCGCCGACCTCGACCTTACTCCCGGCCAGCAGATCTGGGCCTCGGTCAAGGCCACCGAGACCCACGCCTACCCCGCATGAACGAGCTCCGCCGGGCGGCGACGCCATTCGTCTCGGCGGACCCTGCATGGTTTGCTCATCCACGTCGAGCAGGACATCGGCATCCCGCGTGCAGGGCAACGGGGTGAACACCTCCGTCAGATCCCGCGCAGACACCAGCACTCGGGAACAACGGAACAGCCGTCCGATCGATCGACGCCACCCCGACCCGGGAAACGTCATCAATCATCTATGAACAGTGAGCCGTTCACGACGATGGTGAGTCTCCTCTCGCCACCGCCAGTACTTTTACCCGCGACGGGGACGCTCTGCTCGTAGCTGTTCGTCGTGCTGAATTTGATCTGATCCTGGGCGTTCCAGTAGTCCTGGAAGACCCAGTAGATGGTTCGTGTGCCCCGCTGGATGGTGATGCTCTTGCCCATCTCGCCCTGGTTGCCGACCCAGGGAGCCCTGATGTTGAGCCAATGCTCGCCACCGGCGGCGAGCCCGTACGTTGCGTTCGTCTCTCCTACGTGGACCACCAGCCTCTCCGACAGGTTGTTCACCACATACACGAACTCTGTAACGGTCGCGGCGTTGGCGGGCGGGGCAGCAGTGAGCAGGCCACCGGCGACGAGGACTGCGGTGGCCGCGGCGACTATGCGGGGGGAGACTCTCATGTGCTCTCCTTAGACAGAGTTTGCAAGCTGAGAGTAATCGCATGAACGCATACTGTTAAGACCTGGTCGCCGTCCTTCTCTGTGCTGAGCTTCCTCGAAGGCCGGCCAGGGCCCGGGGCAGGGCTGCCCACCAGGAGGGCGTGCACGATCCGGGGACCTCCCGGCCGGGCTTCGACGCCCGTAAGGTGTGTGCGTCCAATCCCGCCGAAGGGGTTCGGCCGAAGCGCATCGGACGCTTCTTCACCAAGCCTTTCCGCCACCGCCGTAGGCGTGCTGTGCCGCTCACTGAGCGGCCCGTGGCCGCTGGCGCAGGCCGACGCGGTGACAAGGCCCGGCCGAATGCCGGAGGGAACGCCGGCGACGAACGCGATCCGCGCGGTCACTCGGCGCTCGGGACGGTGGCGAGCAGAGCACGCGTCTCGGCGACGACCCGGTCGCTGAACTGAGGGTCGTTCACCTGAACTGAGCCGACCATCGGCTTGCCGTTCTCGTCGTAATAGACGCCGGTGACAGCCGTGGCGTCGGTGAGGACTCGAGTGATCATCCGGGCGGCTCGCTTAGGGGTGCTCCAGTACTTGACGAGGGGGGCGATCGGCGACAGGACGTACCTCGACACGAACACAGCCACGGCGCCCGCGTCCCGTCCGAGGCCGCTGCCAGGACTGAAGCCTGGCTCGACCGCGCTGAAGCGCAGCCGGGGGGTCTCACGTGCGAACGCCAGGACCGTGGCGAGGTTGCCTTGCTTGGAGGTCGCGTAGGCATCCATACCGGGTCGCGACGCCCCGCCCGGTTCCCACTCGCCACGAGCGCTGGCCTCGGCAGAGATGTAGCGACTGCCCCGGAAGCCGGCAACGACGGCGGGCCGGCGCTCGGGGTCCTCGACGGCGGAACATACGAACACCACGTGGGTGCCGTCCGGCAGATGAGGGAGCAGCGCCTCGGTGAACGCGAAGGGGCCGAGGTGGTTGGTGGTGTACGTCAGGTCCCAACCGTGCGAGGTCGTACGGGCCTCGAGCGGCATGATGCCGGCGTTGTTGAGCAAGCCGGCGATCGGCAGGCCGAGGGCGACGATTTCCGAGGCGGCGCGCCGTACGCTCGCGATGTCGGAGAAGTCAGCGACGACCGAGGCTGCCCGGCCGCCCATCGCGGCAATCTCCCGTTCGACCCCGCCGAGCCGCGCCCGGTCTCGGCCGACGAGCACGACGGTGCCGTGATCGGCCATCTCCAAAGCGGTACGCCGGCCGATGCCGGACGTCGGCCCAGTGATGATCCACGCCCGGTCGGGCGACGTGCTGTGCGGGTTCTCTTGAGTCACCCCACAAGTCTTGGGCAGTCGCCTCGGGCCAACCAGTCGTCCGGTTTTCGTAGGACTGCCAGAGCCAGCGTCAGCCGGCCTGGGCCGCCGTCGTATCTACTCGACCATCTGCTGGTTGCCCAGGACGACGGCGAGAGCCAGGCGCTCGGCATCCTCGGTGCCGGGCTCGGCGGTATAGACCATGAGTCTCACGTCATCGGTGGCGACGAAGAGGACATCGCAGTCGAGGTTGATCGGTCCGACCGCGGGGTGGTCGACCAGCTTGCGCTTGGACGGCTCCTGGTCCGGCCCAGGATCATCACGCTCCCAGAGTTCGGCGAAGTGTGGGCTGTGGGCGATGAGCTGCTGAATCAGCGTGCGTAGTTGACGGTCTGCCGGGTACCGTGCGGCCGTACGACGTAGGTCGGCCACCTGTCCCGCCAGGAGCTCCGCCTTCTCCCGCGGCGAGTGAACGACCCGATTCCCGGGACCGACGAAGTTGCGCCAGAGCGCGTTGCGCTCAACTCCGTGCCACGCCGTCGTCAGGCCCATGAGCGCGTCGTAAGGGGCGTTGGCGGCCAGGAGAGTCCAGGTCGCGTCGTAGACGGCCACCGGAGTGTCCGCCAGCCGGTCGAGGAGGCGCTGCACGCTGGCGGTGAGCCGCGCCGGCACGACACCTCGACCAGGGGTTCGATGGCCGGCGAGCTCGAAGAGGAGTGCGCGGTCGGTGTCGGAGAGCCTCAGTGCCTGCGCCAACGCCTCGACCACCTGAGGGGAGGGGGACGTCGCCCGTCCCTGCTCGAGCCGGGTCAGGTAGTCAGTCGAGATGCCGGAGAGCCCGGCCAGTTCCTCTCGCCGCAGGCCGGTTGCGCGGCGCCGGCTGCTCGTCGGCAGCCCTACCACTTCCGGCTCCACCCGGTCACGCCAGCGACGCACCGTCCGACCGAACTCCCAGGACTCCATCGCCCCAGTATGCGATGCATGTAACACCCTGTCCTGGCCCTGAGAGTCCCAGTGACAGATGCCCACACGAATCACGGGACGGTTCAGCCCGGCCGTCGCCGCACTTGACCAGACCACTTGCCTAGCATCACCAGCAGCAGCCGCCGCAGGGCCCGGCCGAACCGACACCGGCGGCCGATCGGTACCGGCTCGTCAAAGTTCCCCCTGAAAAGCTGGGCCCGCTGAAACGCTCAGTCACCACAATTGATCGTTACGAGGCGCCGTCAGTCGGCACCCAGAACGAAGAACAAGAAGCACAGGAACCTCGTGCGGGAGGGCTCGATCTCGCGGAACTCCTCGGGGAACAGTTCGCGGGCTTCCGGCACGAACGGCGGTTCGCTGATGACGCTGATGCGGAAGCCGGCCGCGGTGAAGGCCTCGGTCATCGCGTGCAGCGGCCGGTCCCAGAAGCTCATCCGGGCGGTCTGCCCACCCATGGTCCATTCTTCGATCCGGTTACGGGTTCCGAAATAGCTGGGCTTTTCCCCGGCCCTGTGACGCATGAGGGGGATCACGAAAGGATGGTCGACCGAGACGAGGAGTCGGCCGCCAGGCCTCAGCACGCGTCGCAGCTCGGCCAGTGTCGGTCCCCAGTCTTCCAGGTAGTGCAGCACCAGGGACGCGATGACGTCGTCGAACGCGCCGTCGGGAAAGGGCAGCGGGCCGGCCAGGTCGGCGACCCGCAGATCCGCGTCGGGGCCCAGCCGCCGTCGGGCCAGCTCCAGCATCCCGGCACTCGCGTCGATGCCGGTCACGATGGCGCCTCGATCACGCAGCGCGAAGAACAGGGGACCCGAGCCGCAGCCGGCGTCGAGGATCCGCCGGCCGGTCACGTCCCCGGCGAACTCCAGCATCGCGGGCCGCTCGTAGTACGCGTTCAGGAGGCTCGTCTCGTTCTCGGCCGCGTACCCCTCGGCGATCATGTCGTAGGCGTTGGACGGGGAAGAATGTGCGCTCTCAACGTGATCTTCGGGCGTGGTGGGCATGCGGGCCATTTTGACACGGATGTGGATCACGCGTGCAGACAGTCTGATGCAGCCCTCACCAGCGAAGACGCAGTAGATCAAGCCGGTCGGATCAGACCCGCTCTCTTCTCAACCGCGCGCGGAACTCGCCGGCTCACGTGCATATCCGCCAGATGAAGCGCTCAGTCACAGCCGGACTGAACCAGGGAATAGTCATCCGCCACTTTCCTCGAAAAGATGCCAGGTAGCGAGAAAAGGCTCGATCGCCCTCTCGTCGCGGAGTGCCTGCACCATGACGGCAGGCAGCGCGGCGGCCTACTCGACGTTGTCCTTGGTGATCACGTCTGTCGTAGGTGGTCCGGCAGCGGACCAGGAGATCGCGACCCGAGTGTGCTGCTTGGTGATGACCGCACTCTTGGGGGGCACCTCGACAGGGTGGTCGATCGGCCAGACCGAGAACCGCGGGCCGGGTCCGCCGCGGAAGTCACGGTCCCAGACCTGTACCTGCTCCACGATTGAGCCCGGCCCTGCGCACTGAGTACTGGCAGCCGAGAGTCGGAGGCATCCCGCGCCCTCAGCATCGCGATTGGCAAACGAGCTAGACGAGGTTTGGCAATCCAGCTAGACAAGCGACGGATTGGGATCTATGAACTGACCATGCATCCACACCTAGAAGCGATCTTCGATCAGCCCGACCTCATCCCGCCCGGCAATTGGCCTCGCGACGAGGCCACCATCATCAGCGCCACCGCCACCCGCACCGGCAAGCAGTGGACCGCCGCCGCCAAGCTCCCAGACGGGCGCCCAGTCAAGGCCCAGGGCGCTACCTGGGTCGAAGTCAAGAAGAATGTCGCTCAGCTCATCTTCGACTGCCTCCAGGCAGAACCGGGTGCACTCGGTGTCCACCTTGCACCCGCCGACTCGGAGGCCGCGGCTGCCCTGGATGCCGTGGTGAGCGCACGCATCGCGCGGGCCAACGCCGAGCAGGCCGAGCGGGACGCCGTCCGCCACGCTGCCCACCTACTCATCAGCCAGGGGTGGACCACCCGCGACGCAGGTAGCGCGCTGCGCCTGTCTCACCAGCGCATATCTCAGATCACCTCTTCCGCCACCGAGTAGGCCGTGATCCGGTCGAGCTCGTTGAGCTTCATGACACGCTCGACCCGGTCCAGGGGTCATCCTCCTCCAGGGCCGAGCTGGCGGTCGAAAACAGCCCGTTGCTCGTTGAGGTAGGCGGCATCCGCCAGGTACTGGAGGTGGTGCCCGTCGGCCAGGTGGCTTGCGAAGGCCGCGTTGCCGGCGGCGGCTTGGGCGTACATGAAGTCCACCAGGGCGTGCAGGCGGGCGATGATGGTGTCGACCAGGCTGGTGAGGTCGGCAGCGTCGAGTCCGTAGCGATCGCAGAACAGGCGCGCGCGGCGGGCTTGTTCTTCTGCCGTGCCGAAGCCGGCGGCGTTGGTGGGTGCGGTGGTGGTGGCCCAGCGGTAGACGGCGTAGGCAACGTCCCAGAGTCGAGGGCCGGGATGCGCGGTGTCGAAGTCGATGATCCCGACCACCCTGTCACCGTCGAGGACGCAGTTGTGCGGAGCGTAGTCGCCGTGGCAGATCACCTCGACGGGCACGCGAGCGGGCAGCATCCAGCCGCCGACCACGTCACGGGCATAGTCCATGGTGGCGTCATGGTAGGAGCGCAGCAGCTCGGCGGCGCTCTCCAGCGCTTCCATGGAGGCGGCCGCAGGGGTGGCCGGGTAATTGCTGACCTCACCCGGCAGGAAGTCCAGGATCTCGAAGCCATCATCGGTCACTCCATGGACCGCAGGCGACGCGGTGAAGCCCTGCGCTCGCAGGTGCCGTAGGAGTCCGTGGACCACAGGTGACCACGGCCCAGTCGGACGTTGCACGGTCGAGCCGATTCTCACCACCTCGTTGACGCCGCCGCCAGCCAGAATCTCCGGATCAAGCATCTGTCGCCCTGCCCTGCATTCTCGCTCTTCGCGTGTACGGAAGAGTCGCCCAGCGCCTACTTGGCGGATGTGCCCTCTGGAGGCATCCAAGCAGGAACCAGCAGCGCTACCTGTCAGGTCATCAATCACGCAGCGTTGCCCGTTGCGCTCGGCCAGAACGGGACGGCCCCGCGCGCACGCGTGTAGTGCCTCTCAAAAGCCCTGGAACCCGGCCGGAGCTCTTGTCACCGCTAGGTCCGTCATCGTCGTTTCCGTCGGCCTGACTCTGCCGTCGCGCCTTCATCCTGGCCACCGCAAGATCCCCCGGCGCTCGTCATTCGGGGATTGCTGGCGCGAGGCCGTCGAGAAGGCGGGGCTCCCCAAGGGAACGCGGTTCCACGACCTCCGCCACTACTACGCCTCGACCCTGATCGCGGCGAACCTCAACCCGAAGAGCATTCAGCGGCGTCTCGGTCACGCGACCATCAGCGAGACGTTCGACGCGTACGGGCACCTGTTCCCCGACGACGAGGCCCTCGGGCGTGGCGCGATCGACGCTGAGATCGAGAAAGACCTGGCGGAACAGAGCCGGGACAAGAAGCAAGAAGGAAGTATGTACCCTCACCCCTGCTCAGAGGGGTGGAAGTGACGAGCCGGCCTGTAGGCCGGGTTTTGTCCTTCGTTGCCGAAGGGGCGACCATCCATCTAGGGCCGTCGTTGCCGGCGGCCTCAAGCGGTCTACCCGCGCGGCTCGGGCGGGCAGCCCTCGAACGTCGCGCGCGGGACGCTCCGGAGAGCGTCCCTTCTTGACCTTGCTCCGGGTGGGGTTTACCGAGCCGCCCACGTCACCGTGGGCGCTGGTGGTCTCTTACACCACCGTTTCACCCTTACCTCCCGCGGACGGGAGGCGGTCTGTTCTCTGTGGCACTGTCCCGCGGGTCACCCCGGGTCGGTGTTACCGACCACCCTGCCCTGTGGAGCCCGGACCTTCCTCGGCGAGCCCCGTGAAGGGGCCCGACGCGGTCGCCCGGCCGGCTCGTCTCCGTGAGACTATCGCAGGTGGGCGGTGTCGTTGAACGACTTCACCACGCAGCGGCCGTCGGCGTAGTGCTCGACCAGCGACAGGCAGGCCACGTCGAGGTGCATCCGGTACAGCGCCTCCGGCGGGGCCATCAGGGCCAGCCTCAGGAGCGTCTTGATGGGCGTCACGTGCGAGACGACCAGCACCGTACGGCCCTCGTAGCGTTCGAGCAGCCGGTCCGAGGCCCGCTGGACGCGCTCGGCCACCTGGGTGAAGCTCTCGCCGCCGGGCGGGGCCGTGCCGGGGTCGGCCAGCCAGCGGGTCAGCTCCTCCGGCCACCGCCGCTGCACCTCGGTGAACGTGTGACCCTCCCACGCCCCGAAGTCCGTCTCCCTGAGGTCGTCGTCCACCTCGACGGGCAGGCCGGTCCGCTCGGCCACCGCCTGCGCGGTGCGCCGGGCGCGCGCTAGCGGGGAGCTGACGATGACGTCCAGCTTGTACGGCGGCCGGGACAGCCGCTCGGCCGCCGCCCCGGCCTGGGCGAGGCCGTGCTCGGTCAGCTCGGCGTCGCCGAGGCCGGAGAACCGGCGCTCGACCGAGAGCGGCGTCTCGCCGTGCCGCAGGAGCAGCAGGGAGGTGGCCACGCGGGTGGGCGGGCCCCAGCCGGTGCCCTGGGACCGCACGCCGCCCTGCCGCTCCTGCGCGGCGGCGACGGAGGCCGTGGGCGCCGAGAGGTCGTCGGAGGCGGCCCCGGCGGAACGGCCGGGGGAGGTGGTGGGCTGGTCGAGCAGGTCCGTCTGGTCGCCCTGCCTCGGGCCGGCGGCTCCGGGGCGCGGCGCCGCTGCGGTCTCGGTGCCGGCGGAGGCCGAGCGTCTCCAGGGCAGGCCCTTGGCGGCGGCGTCCATGGCCTCGTTGGCCAAGCGGTCGGCGTGGGTGTTGCGGGCGCGGGGGATCCACGTCCACTCCGTCACGCGCAGCCGCCGCGCCAGCTCGGCCGCCTCGACGGCGAGCGGGCGCAGCCCCTCGTTCTTGATCTTCCAGCGGCCGGCCATCTGCTCGACGACCAGCTTGGAATCCATCCGCACCGCGACGGCCGCGCCCTCACCGGCCACGCCGAGGACGGCGCGCAGGCCGGCGATCAAGCCGCGGTACTCGGCGACGTTGTTGGTCGTGACCCCGATGGCCTCGGCCGTCTCCGCCACTACCTGACCGTCGGAGGCGTCGCGGACCACGGCACCGTAACCGGCCGGCCCGGGGTTGCCGCGCGAGCCCCCGTCGGCCTCGATGACGTACGACGTCACAGGCCCGACTCTGCGGTCCGGACGAGGATGCGGCGGCACTCGTCGCAGCGCACCACGTCGTCGTGGGGGGCGGCCTTGATGCGGTTCATCTCGGCGATGGACAGGGCCACCTTGCAGCCCTGGCAACGGCCGCCGCGCAGCATGGCGGCGCCCACGCCGTACTGCTGCCTGAGCTTCTCGTACAGGGCGAGCAGGTCGGCGGGGATGTCGCCGGCGACGGCGGCGCGGCGGCCCTGGGCCTCCCCCGCCTCCTTGTCGATCTCGACGAGCGCGGCGTCGCGGCGGTCCTCGGCGGCGGCACGGGCGGCGGCCAGCTCGTCGGCCTTGGCGCGCAGGTCGGTGACCTTGCTGTCGGCGGCCTCGCGCCGCTCCATGATCTCCAGGACGACCTCCTCGAGGTCGCCCTGCCGCCGGTGCAGGGAGGCGATCTCGGACTGGAGACTGGCGAGGTCCTTCGGCGAGGTCACGGCGCCGGAGTCGAGCCGCTTCTGGTCGCGCTCGGCGCGAGCGCGGACGGTGTCGACGTCGCCCTCGGCCTTGGTCTGGTCGCGGGCGAGGTCGCCGGCCTCGGTCTCGGCCTCGATCACCTCGGTGGCGAGCTTGGCGTAGCGCTTGGACTGCTCGTCGATCTCGGCCAGCTCGGGCAGCGTACGGCGACGGTGGGCGAGCCGGTCGACGACGGCGTCCAGCTCTGCCAGGTCGAGGAGTCGCTTCTGGGCGTCAGGGGCTGCTTTCATGATCAATATCCTTTTGTCCAAGCATCGGTGACCGCGGCGGAGACGCGCGTCTCAACGGTAACGCCACCGCCGCGCAGGATGGACGCCGCGCCGTCCAGCCAGGGCCACTCGGTGGCCCAGTGGGCGGCGTCGATCAGCGCGGGGCCGCCCGCTTCGGCGAACTCGCTGGCCGGATGGTGCCGCAGGTCGGCGGTCAGGAAGGCGTCGACGCCCGCCGCGCGGGCCGTCTCCAGCAGCGAGTCGCCCGCTCCCCCGCTGACGGCGACGCGGGCCACGCGGCGCGACGGGTCGCCGGCGACACGGATGCCCCACGACGTCTTCGGCAGGCCGCCGGCCACCGCGACCGCGAACTCCTCCAGCGTCACCGGCTCCGGCAGCTCGCCGACGCGTCCCAGGCCGCGCCACGGGTCGTCCGGGAACGGCCGCAGCGGCACCAGGTCGCCCACCAGGCCGACGGCGCGGGCCAGCGCGTCGGAGACGCCGGGGTTGGCGACGTCGGCGTTGGTGTGGGCGGTGTAGAGGGCGATGTCGCGCTTGATCAGGGTGTGGAGGAGGCGGCCCTTGGGCGTGTTCGCGGCGACGGTGGTGGTGCCGCGCAGGTAGAGCGGGTGGTGGACGACGATCAGATCGGCGCCCCACTCGACGGCCTCGTCCACCACGGACGTCACCGGGTCCACCGCGAACAGCACCCGCCGCACCGGCTGGGCGGGGTCTCCGCAGACCAGGCCCACCGCGTCCCACGACTCGGCCCGGGCGGGCGGGTAGGCCGCCTCGAGCACCTCGATCACCTCTGCCAGCGTCACTGCAGCCACCTGGGCAGACTATCGGGAACGGCGGGGCGGACCGTCCCCGACGGCGGCCGCCCGCCGGCCCGTCCCGACGGATGTCGTGGCCCGACCGCGGGCCCGCCGGGCGACGTCGCAGTCCTGGCAGCAGGCGCCGCCGTGGTCGTCGAGGGCTGTCGTACGGGACGGGCCGGGCGTAGCGTGAGCTGGTTCCCCATCCTTCGAGGAGGCGTGGATGGCACCCAGGATCGCGATCATCGGAGCGGGGTTCGGCGGGCTGTGCATGGCCATCCGGCTGGAACGGGCCGGCATCACGACGTACACGGTGTTCGAGAAGGCGGGCGACCTCGGGGGGACGTGGCGGGACAACACCTATCCGGGCGCGGGCTGCGACATCCCGTCGCACCTGTACTCGTACTCGTTCGAGAGGTACGCGAGCTGGACGCGGCGCTACGCGGAGCAGCCCGAGATTCTGGGCTACCTACATCGTTGCGCCAATAAATACGGCGTCAGGCGGAAAATCCGGTTCAATACCGAGGTCGTGAGCGCCGACTTCGACGGCTCCCGATGGCAGGTCACCACCGCGCCGGCTTCCCCCGCGCAGCCCATGGAGGCGCATCCGGCCGCGGCACCTGCCTCCGCGGCACCGGACGCCGCAGCACCCGCCTCCGCAGCGCCGGTCTCCGCAGCGCAGGGCTCCGTGGAGGCGTTCGATGTGGTGGTGGCGGCCGTGGGGCAGCTCAACCGCCCCCATCTCCCCGACATACCCGGAATTTCCGACTTCGCGGGTACGTCCTTTCACTCCGCCCGCTGGGACCACGCCCACGACCTGACGGGCAGGCGGGTGGCCGTGATCGGCAACGGCTCGTCCGCCGCCCAGCTCATCCCCCTCGTCGCCCGGGCCGCCGGACGGCTGGAGGTCTTCCAGCGCACCCCGAACTGGGTGATCCCCAAGCCCGACGCCGCGTTCGGCCCCTGGGCCAGGCTCGCCCTGCGGTACGTGCCGGGTGCGCAGCGGGCGTACCGGGAGTGGATCCACCGGTACGCCGAGGCGACCTTGTACCCGGCCCTCGCCCGGGGCTGGAGCGCCGACCTGCTGCGCAAGCGCGCCCTCGGGCACCTGCATCGCCAGGTGCCGGACCCGGCCCTGCGCGCCAGGCTCACCCCGGGCTACCCGCCGGGCTGCAAGCGCGTCCTGATCGACAGCGCCTTCTATCCCGCCCTGACCAGGCCGAACGTGGACGTGGTCACCGAGAAGATCATCCGTATCACGCCGGAGGGTGTCGAGACGGCCGAGGGGCTCCATCCGGCCGACACGATCGTCTACGCCACCGGGTTCCGGAGCACCGAGTTCCTCGCGCCGATGAGGGTCACCGGCCGCGACGGCGCGAACCTCGCGGAGCGGTGGGGCGCCGGCGCGGAGGCGTACCTCGGGATCTCGATGCCCGGCTTCCCGAGCCTGTTCCTGCTGTACGGGCCCAACACCAACCTGGGCCACAACTCGATCGTCTTCATGCTGGAATGCCAGGTGAACCACGTCATGGCCTGCCTGCCGCACCTGTCCGCGCACGGGCCGATGGAGGTGCGGCCGGAGGCGATGGCGGCCTGGAGGCGGCGGCTCGGCGACGCGATGGAGCGGATGGTGTGGCAGGACGGCTGCCGCAGCTGGTACAAGACGGCCGACGGCCGGGTCACCAACAACTGGCCCGGCACCACCACCCTCTACCGCAGACTGACGTCCCGCCCGCCGCGCCGCGCGTACCGGCACGTGCGCCCCGCCCCCTGACCCACCTGGTGCGGACGCACCCCGCGGACTCGGTGGGATGTGGGCGGTAGCGTCCGGTGCATGACCTCATCCCTCCATCGCCGTTCCGTCGTGGCGGACGCCCACAACGACCTCCTCATGGCCGTCTCGGCCCGCCCGCCCGAGCGGTGGGCCGCCTTCTTCCGCGAGCAGTGGCTGCCGCAGCTGCGGGAGGGCGGGGTCCGGCTCCAGGTGCTGCCGGTGTTCGTGGACGACCAGTACCGCCCCGAGGGGGCGCTGCGGCAGACGCTGCGCATGATCGAGTGCGCGCACGTGATCGCCGAGGGCAACCCCGAGGAGGTACGGCTCTGCCTCAGGGCCGCCGACGTGGAGGAGGCCCTGGAGTCGGGCCGGATCGCGCTGGTCCTGGCGCTGGAGAGCATGCCGGGACTGGACGCGAGCGTGGAGCTGATCTCGACCGCGTACCGGCTCGGCGTCCGGATCGCCTCGATCGCGCACTTCGGCCGCACGCCGCTGGCCGACGGCAGCGGCGAGGACGCGACCGGCAGCGGCCTGACCACGCACGGCGTCGCCGCGCTGAGGGAGATGGAACGGCTCGGCATGGTGTTCGACGTGTCGCACCTGGGCGCGCCGGGAGTGGCCCACGTCCTGGAACTGGCCACCGAGCCGGTCATGGCCACGCACTCGGCGGCCCGCGCGCTGCGCGACCACCACCGCAACCTCACCGACGACCAGATCCGCGGCGTGGCCGCCACCGGCGGCGTCATCTGCGTGAACTTCTTCGCCCCCTTCCTCACGGAGGACGCCCGGGCGGCGACGCTCGACCACGTGCTCGACCACATCGAACACGTGGTGGCCGTGGCCGGCGTCGACCACGTCGGCCTCGGCCCCGACTTCATCCGCGAGGTCATGGAGGACCTGACCCCGCCCTGCTGCGAGGACCTGGACCCGCGAGGCGTGGACGGGAAGGCGGCCGTCCCGGGTCTGGAGGGACCCCGGGGGCTGCCTCTGGTGACCGAGGGGCTGCTCCGGCGCGGCCTGCCGGAGAAGGACGTCAGCAAGATCATCGGGGAGAACCTGCGCCGGTTCCTCGGGGAGCGGCTGGCCTGATCGGGGGCCTGATCCGGGCGATGGCCAGGGCGATATCGTGAGCGGATGGGGAGGATCACGAGGGCGGAGTCGCAGGAGCGCAACCGGGCGCGTGTCCTGGCCGCGGCGCGTGAGGAGTTCGCCGGGCGGGGCTTCCGCGACGTCAAGATCGACGACATAGCGGAGCGGGCGGGACTCACGCGGGGCGCGGTCTACTCGAACTTCCCCGGCAAACGGGCCCTGTTCTTCTCCGTCCTCGCCGACGCCTACCGACCGGACCGACCGGACGGGCCGGACGGGCCGCACGGGCCGCACGGGCCCGACGGGCCGCTCTTGGGGGCCGCGCGTTCCGGGCGCCCGTCCGCGGCCGGAGCGGGCGGGGACGTGGCCGCGGTGCTCGGAGCGGTCGCGCGGGCATGGCTGGACGACCCCGTGCCGGGGAGCGCGACGGCCGTGTGGCGGGAGCTGGTGCCGCAGGTGCAGGCCGACGAGGCGAGCCGGTCGGCGTTCGCGCAGCTCATGTCCCTGTACGCGACGCTGCTCGGGCTGGCCATGGAGCGGCTCGACGCGCGGCCCGGTCGGCGGCTGGTGCGGGTGGCGGCGGCGGCGCTGACCATGCTCCAGGGAGCGTCCCAGCGTGCCGCCCTCGCCTCCGGCCATGCCGACGGTCGCAGCACCGGTCACGAGCACGATCTCGGACGCGATCAGGGGCACGACCTCGGACGCGATCAGGAGCGCGATCACGGGCGCGATCACGGGCGCGTTCTCGGACAGGGTCACGGGTGGGCGGAGCCGGGAGAGGCGCGGGAGGATCTCGTGCGGGCGTGCGAGCGGCTCGCCGGGCTTGATCCCGGCCCCGCCCCGCTGCCGCCCGTCCTGGCGCTGGAGCCGTACGCTCCGGACGGCCCATGGGGGCCCCCGGCGGCCACGGACGCGCTGCTGGGGACGCCCGTCGATCTGGGGGGCGACGGGCTGCTGCTGTTCCTCGGGTTGCGCCGGCTCTCCGCGCTGGAGGAGGCCGTACGGGCCGCGCCCGCCGGACTGCCGGTCACCCTGGTCGTGGTGACGGGCGACCCGGGTGAGCTGGGGCCGCTGGCACGGTTCGCGCTGGCCCGCGTGGGTGCGCACCTGCGGGCGGCCCTGCCTCCGGGCGCGTGGCCGGGCGTGCGGGTCGTGTGCGACGAGAGCGGGCGCGTCACCGCGGCGGCCGGGACGGCGTCCGTGCGCGACGAGACGGAGAGCGCCGTACGGGTCTCGGCGGGGCGGCTGGCACGGCGGGCCGACGGCCGGGGAGCCGGGTACGCCCTGGCCTCCGAAGCCGCCGGTGACGCCGAGAGCCGGGGCACGGCGGGCAGGAGCGCGGACCCCGGCACAGGAGCATGGGGGCCCGCGGCATGAGGAACAGGGGCATGAGGCACAGCGGCGTCAGGCACCAGGGCATCAGGCAGAGCGGCATCAGGCACAGGGGCATGACGGGAAAGGGCGTGCGTTGATGGGTGAGCAGCGGGCGGCGGCCGGGGGCGACGCCGCCGGACGGGACGCGAAGGAGGCCGCGGCCCGGGTCGGGGTGGTGGTCCGGGAGCTGCACGCGATCGGCGACTTCCAGCAGGTCTACCGGCTCTTCGACGACATCTGGCACTTCAGTCCGGGCGATCCTCCCGTCACCCTCGAACTGATGATCACGTTCGCGCACGCGGGCGGCTACGTGGCCGCCGCCTACCAGGACGACGTCATGCTGGGCGCGTCGGTCGGGTTCCGGGCCGCGGAGCGCACGCTGCACTCGCACGTGACCGGCGCGCGGGCCGGCCGCGGCATCGGGTACGCGCTCAAGCTGCACCAGCGCGCCTGGTGCCGGGAGCACGGACTGGACCGGATCAGCTGGACCTTCGATCCGCTGGTGCGGCGCAACGCCCGTTTCAACCTGGCCAAGCTCGGCGCCCGGCCGGAGTCGTACGTGGAGAGCTTCTACGGCACGATGACCGACGCGATCAACCAGGGCGACGAGTCCGACCGGCTGGTCACGGTCTGGGACCTGACCGGGCCGCCCGCCGACACGCCGCCCCCGCCGTACACCGTGGGGCTGGATGTGGAGGACGAGCGGCCGGTGAGGGGGCGTACGGACGGGCCGGTGGTGCTGGTGGCGACGCCGCACGACATCGAGACGCTGCGGCGGCGGGACCCGGGCGCGGCCAAGGCGTGGCGGCTGGCCGTGCGTGACGTGCTGGGCGGTCTGATGCGGGAGGGCGGCCGGGTGGTGGGGTTCACGGACGCCGGCGCGTACGTGGTGGCGACACGCGGCGCGGGCGGATCTGCTCTCGGAGCTTGACCGCGGATGTTGTGCAAATGTGAATATGTCAGTGAAAACCAGGAAATAAACGGGTTTCCGCTGGTTTGAGCTCCCTCCGGGAGTCGAACAAGGAGATCCGCGATGACGGAGTTCACTCCGACCGTCCCCGCACGAGTCCTGCCGTCCGTCACTGTCCGCGACCTGCCCGAACCGCCGCGCTCCCCCTGGCGCATCATCGGCCCGGGGCTGGTGGGCGCGGGCGTGGGGCTCGCCTCCGGCGAGTTCATCCTCTGGCCGTACATCGCCTCCCAGGTCGGGCTGGTGTTCATCTGGGGTGCGGCGATCGGCATCATCACGCAGTGGTTCCTCAACATGGAGATCGAGCGTTACACGCTGGCCACCGGGGAGACCGCGCTGACCGGGTTCAGCCGGATGTGGCGGCACTGGGGCATCGTGTTCGTCGCGATGACCCTCGCGTCGAACCTGTGGCCGGGCTGGGTGACCACGTCGGCCACCATGGTCACGTACCTGACCGGCTCCGGCCAGGGCAGCGTGCGCTGGATCGCGATCGGCATGCTGCTGGTGATCGCGCTCGGTCTGACGCTGGCGCCGGTCATCTACGTCGCGCTGGAACGGGTGATCTTCGTGAAGATCGCCCTGGTGACGATCCTGGTGGTGGTGGCGGTCGTGCTGGCCATCACCGCCCAGAGCTGGGTGGAGCTGGGCAAGGGGCTGACGGTGGGCGCCCGCGTCCCGGTGCCGCCGCTGGACTTCGCGCTGCTCATGGGCGCCATCGCCTACGCGGGCGCGGGCGGCGGGCAGAACCTGTGCCAGAGCAACTGGATCCGCGACAAGGGCTTCGGCATGGGCCTGTACGTGCCGCGCCTGGTCAGCCCGGTCACCGGGCACGAGGAGGCGGCCTCCTCGACGGGCTTCCAGTTCGCGCCCACCAAGGCCAACATGGCCCGGTGGCGGGCCTGGTGGCGCTTCGCCAACGTCGAGCAGGCCACCACGTTCGCGCTGGTGTCGTTCCTGACGATCGCGTTCATGTCGATGCTGGCCTACTCGACCGTGCACGGGAAGCCGGGCCTGGCCAACGGCATCGGGTTCCTCAAGGTGGAGGGCGAGACGCTGCAGAGCGAGGTCGGCACGTGGTTCGGGGTCCTGTTCTGGGTGATCGGGGCGCTGGCGCTGTTCGCCTCGGCGATGGGCATCGTGGACTACACCTCGCGGCTGGCGTCCGACACGATCAAGACCGTCTACCTGAGGGACCGGGCCGTCTCGGTCAACCGGGTCTACTTCATCGTGGTCTGGGCCATGACGCTGGTCGGCATCGCCGTCCTGCTGCTCGGCTTCGACCAGCCGCTGATCCTGCTGGTGCTGTCGGCGAGCTTCGCGGCCGTGATGATGTTCGTGTACTCGATCCTGCTCATCGTGCTGAACCGCCGCGCCCTGCCGGCCGCCATCAAGGTCCGGTCGTACCGGCTGGCCGCGCTGGTCTGGTCGATCGCCTTCTTCGGCACGCTGACCGTGCTGACCGTCGTCCAGCAGACGCAGAAGCTGCTGGGCGGATAGCGGCTTGACCTCAATCGCGCTTGGGGTTGCATGCTCGGTGGCATGAAGACCATCGAGGTGACGAGGTTCGGCGGGCCCGAGGTGCTGGAGCCGCGGGAGGCTCCGGACCCCGTCGCGGGGCCGGGACAGGTGCTGATCGGCGTGGCGGTCGTGGACGTCATGTCGCTGGACGCGCAGTTGCGGTCGGGGTGGGGGCGTGAGTGGTTCTCCCACGAGCCGCCCTACGTGCCCGGCACCGGCGTGGCCGGGCGCGTGCTCGCGACCGGCGAGGGGGTCGATCCCTCGTGGGCCGGGCGGCGCGTGGCCGCGCTGCTGCCCGCCGGCGGCGGGTACGCCGAGCTGGCGGTGGCGGACGTGGCGACGGTCGTGCCGGTGCCCGGCGAGGTGCGGCTGCGCGACGCCGCCGCGCTCATCCAGGTGGGCCCGGCGGCGCTCAGCCTGATCGACGCCGCCGAGCTCAAGCCGGGCTCCCGCGTGCTGGTGACCGGCGCGGGCGGCGCGCTCGGCCTGCCCCTGGTGCGGCTGGCCGCCGCGGCGGGCGCCCACGTGACCGCGGCGGCGCGCGGGACCGCAAAGCGGGCGGCGGCCGCGGGGCTCGGCGCCGCGGGGACGACCGGCTACGACGAGATCACCGGCGAGTACGACGTGGTGCTGGACGGCGTGGGCGGCGAGGTGGGCGTGGCGGCGTTCGGGCGGCTGGCGCCGGGCGGCGTGTTCTTCGCCTACGGCGCGGCGGAGGGCTCACCGGCGCCCGTGGACCCGGCGGAGGCGGAGCGCAGGGGGGTGCGGCTGGTCGGCATGGAGCAGGTCCAGTTCACGCCTGAGGAGTTCCGGACGCTCGCCGGCCGGACGCTCGCCGAGGCGGCGGCGGGCCGCCTGTCCACGGTCGTCGGCAGGGCGGTGCCGCTGCGGGAGGCGGCGGAGGCCCACGCCGCCCTGGCCGGCCGCGAGCTGGTGGGCAAGGCGGTGCTGCTGGTCACGGCCGAGGCCGTGCGCTACCGCCGTCACGGCGGCCCGGAGGTGCTGGAGCTGGAGGAGGCGCCGCCGCCCGAGCCGGGACCCGGGCAGGTGCGGGTGGCGGTCAGGGCGGCCGGGGTGAACCCGGTCGACTGGAAGATCCGCTCCGGCCTGATGGGGGCGCCGCCGGACGGCCCCTCGGGCACCGGCCTCGAACTGGCGGGCACGGTGGACGCCGTCGGGCCGGGCGTCACGCGCTGGGAGGTGGGGCGGCCGGTGTTCGGCCGCGCCACGGGGGCGCTCGCCACGCACGCGCTCGCCTCCGCCGGCGACCTGCTGGCCAAGCCCGAGTGGCTGGCGTACGAGCGGGCCGCCGCGCTGCCCGTGGCGGCCGAGACCGCCTACCGCGCGCTCGGCCTGCTCGGCGATCCGGCCGGCCGCACGCTGCTGATCCACGCCGTGGCGGGCGGTGTCGGCCTGGTCGCCGCGCAGCTCGCCGTGGCCCGGGGGGCCACGGTCGTCGGCACGGCGGGCGAGCGGCACCACGCCTTCCTGCGCGAGATCGGCATCCACCCGGTGACCTACGGCGACGGGCTGGAGGAGCGGCTGCCCGGTCCGGTGGACCTGGTGCTGGACGCCTCCGGCCGGGATGTCCTCGGGCTTTCGGTGCGGCTCACCGGCGATCCGGCGCGGGTGGTCACCATCGCCGACCCGGCGGGCGCCGCGCGGCACGGCGTCGTCTTCACCACCGGGTCGCCGGGGGCGCCTCTGGAGGAGGTGTTCGCCGAGGTGCTGCCGCTGGTGCGCGACGGGGCGCTGCGGCTGCCGATCGCCGAGGTGTTCCCGCTGGAGCGGGCCGCCGACGCGCATCGCCGCAGCGAGGACGGCCACTACCTCGGCAAGCTCGTCGTGGCCGTGGCGGGAGACCTGAACGCGGAAGCGGGCCTTCCTCGATAGGCGGCAGACTGGGCGCATGCTGGAAACGTCCGCGCGCCTGCTGAAGCTGCTGTCCCTGCTCCAGGCGCACAGGGAGTGGTCGGGCCCCGAGCTGGCCGGGCGGCTCGGGGTGTCGACCCGGACCATCCGCAACGACGTCGAGCGCCTGCGCAGCCTCGGCTACCCGGTCCACGCCACGCCCGGCGTCGCGGGCGGCTACCGGCTGGGGGCGGGCGCCGCGCTGCCGCCGTTGCTGCTGGACGACGAGGAGGCCGTCGCGGTGGCGGTCGGGCTGGGCCGGGCCGCGGGCGGCGGCGTCGAGGGCATCGAGGAGACCTCGGTGCGCGCCCTGGCCAAGCTGGAGCAGGTGCTGCCGTCGCGGCTGCGGCACCGGGTGAGCGCCCTGAACGCCTACACGGTGCAGGTCCCCGGCAGCGCCCCCTCCGTCGCCCCCTCCGTCGCCCCGGAGGTGCTGACGACGATCGCCAACGCCGCCCGCGACCGGGAGCGGCTGCGCTTCGACTACACCGGCCACGAGGGTGAGGTGACGGCGCGCGACGTGGAGCCGTACCGGCTGGCGCACCGGCGCGGCCGGTGGTACCTGCTGGGCTACGACGTGCGGCGGGAGGACTGGCGGACGTTCCGGGTGGACCGGCTGCGCCCGCGCGTCCCGTCCGGGCCGCGGTTCGCCCCGCGGGAGCTGCCCGGCGACGGCGACGTGGCCATGTACGTGGAGAAGGGCGTCAACACCGCGATGTGGCGCTACCGGGCGACGGTGCTGCTGCACGCCCCGGCCGGGCAGGTGGGCCACCTGCCTCCCGGCCTGGAGCCGGAGCCGGTGGACGAGGCGACCTGCCTCCTGCGGCTGGGCGGGGACGACGTGGGCGGGATGGCCGCGTGGCTGGGGTTCCTGGGCGTGGACTTCGAGGTGCTGGACCCGCCGGAGCTGGTGGAGGCGGTGGCTGTGCTCAGCGAGCGGTACCGGCGGGCCGCGGCCCGCCGGCCGGCGTCATGAGCCCGCCGGGGTCATGAGTCCGCCGATGTCATGAGTCCGTGAGCCGCGACAGGTACGCCTCGCGGACCTTGGAGCGCGACAGCTTGCCCGTCGGCGTGCGCGGCAGGCTCTCCCGGTACTCCACCACCCGGGGGTGCTTGAACCGGGCCAGTCGCGGCGCGCAGTGCTCCAGCAGCTCGGCCGTCAGCTCCGGGCCCGGCGTGGCACCGGGGGCGGGCTGGACGAGCGCGACCACGCGGTGCCCCCACTCCTCGTCCGGCGCCCCGATGACCGCCACGTCGGCGACCGACGGGTGCTCCAGGAGCGCGGCCTCGACCTCGGCCGGGTAGATGTTGACGCCGCCGGAGACGATGAGGTCGCTGCGCCGGTCGCAGAGGAACAGGTAGCCGTCCTTGTCGAGGTAGCCGATGTCGCCGGGGGCGTACCACTCGCCGCGCATGCTGGCGGCCGTCTTCGCCGGGTCGTTGCGGTACTCGAACCGGCCGAGGCTCGACTTGACGTACACCATGCCCGGCTCGCCGGGCGGCAGCTCGCGGCCGTCCTCGTCGAGGATGCGCGCCTCGAACGTCGGCGCGGGACGGCCGACCGTGCCGGGCCTGGCCAGCCACTCCCGCGGCTTGACCGCGAACGCGATCGTGGACTCCGTCGAGCCGTAGTACTCGTACAGCACCGGCCCCCACCACTCCATGATCTCCCGCTTGACCGCCACCGGGCAGGCGGCGGCCGTGTGGATCACCTGCCGCAGGCTGGACACGTCGTACGACGCCCGGACCTCGCGCGGGAGCTGGAGCATGCGGTGCAGCATGGTCGGCACCATCATGGCGTTCGTCACCCGGTGGCGCTGGATCAGCTCCAGCACGTGCACCGGCTCGAACCCGGCCGTGATCACCACCGTGTGCCCGAGGTGCAGCGCGAACTGCGTGTGCGCGCACGGCGCGGAGTGGTACATCGGCGAGGTCACCAGGTGCACGCCCTCGCCCGGCGTCAGGTCCACCACCTCGCCGAGGAACCAGGTGTAGAGGGGGGCAACCGCCTCCGGCTCCGCGCCGGACAGCCGGCGCTGCACCCCCTTGGGGAAGCCGGTCGTGCCGGAGGTGTACCACATGACCGCGCCCGAGGTGCGCCCGCCGGGCGCGGTGTCCGGCTGCCCCTGGGCGAGCCCGGCCGTGCCGATCTCGGCGCCGGCCGGCACCTTGTCCGCGTACGCCTCGCCGGTGACGACGAGGCCCGCGTCGCAGTCGCCGAGGATGTAGGCGATCTCCGGCTCGGTGAGGTGCCAGTTGACCGGCACGTAGAACAGGCCGATCTGCCCGGTGGCCATGAGCATGACGACGGCGTCGAGGCCGTTGGGCAGCACGCCCGCGACCACGTCGCCGGTGCCGAGCCCGCGGGCGCGCAGGCCGTGGGAGACCTGGTTGACGCGGGCGAGCAGCTCGCCGTACGTGGTCCGGGTGCCGTCGGCGTCGATCACCGCGAGCCGGCCGGGGTCGGCGGCGGCCAGCGCGTAGAAACCCGGCGGATGCCCTGCCGTGGGCCCGTCGGCCGCCATCACGCCTCCATCAGGGCGGCGAGGCGGGCGCGGTGGACGCGGGGCGGGCCGAGCAGCACCTCGTCGGCCTTGGCCCGCTTGTAGTACAGGTGCGCGTCGTGCTCCCAGGTGAAGCCGACGCCGCCGTGCAGCAGGAGGTGGTCGCGGGCCACCTCGAAGCAGGCGCGGCCGACGTACGCCTGGGCGAGCGCGGCGGCCTGCGGCAGCTCGGCGGGCGCCTCGCCGGCGGCCCAGGCGGCGTAGCGGACGATGGAGTCGGCCTGTTCGAGCTTGCAGTGCATGTCGGCCAGCTTGTGCTTGACGCCCTGGTAGGAGCCGATGTACCGGCCGAAGGTGACGCGGATCTTGGCGTAGGCGACGATGGCGTCCAGCGCGGCGCGCAGCACGCCGAGCTGCTCGGCGGCGAGCGCGACGGCCACCAGGTCGCCCACGGCGGCGTCCCCGTCCGGGCCGAGCGGGCCGAGCACCCGGGCGGGCGCGTCGGCGAGCTCCACGCGGGCCTGGCCGCGCGTGAGGTCGAGGGTCTCCAGCGGCGTCCGGGTGACGCCGGGGCCGTCGAGGTCCACCGCCACCAGCACGGGGCCGTCCCCGGCGGAGGCCGTGGCGAGGAGCACGGCGGCCTCCGTGCCGCTCAGCACCTGCGGCAGCGTCCCCCGCACGGAAACCCCGGCCACCCCGCTCCCCGCCACCTCGCCGCCCGCGGCCCGCGCCGCCACGTCCTGGGAGGTGACGGGCAGCGCGAGCGTGGCGGCGATCCGGCCCTCGGCGATCCCGGTCAGCAGCTCCTTGTCCGGTACGCGGGTGAGCGCGAGGGCGGCGAACGCGGTCGCCAGGAACGGCCCCGGCAGCAGCGCCGCGCCCGTCTCCTCCAGCGCCACGGCCAGCTCCGCCATGCCGGCGCCCGCTCCGCCGTACTCCTCGGGGACGATCAGCCCGGACAAACCCAGCTCGCCGTTGAGGCGGGCGTGGACCGCGGGGTCGTAGCCCTCGCGGACCTTGGGCAGCGGCGAGACGGCGGCCAGGAACGAGCGGACCGCCTCCCGGAGCTCCCGCTGCTCCGGCGTGAGCACGAGCCTCATCCCTGCGTCCCCACCTTCAGGTCCTTGAACGGCACGGTCTTGTCCACGCGCGGTCCGGGCGGCAGGCCCAGCACGCGCTCGCCGATGATGTTGCGCATGATCTCGTTGGTGCCGCCGCCCAGCGACATGGCGGGGGCCAGGGAGATCGCGTGCGCGAGCGGGCCCGCGTCGCCGGGACCCGCGACGGCGGAGGGGCCGGCCAGCCGGGTGGCGAGGTCGGCCTCGAACAGGGTCAGCTCGGCCAGCAGCAGCTTGGCGGCGCTGCCGCGGGCGCCGGGGAACAGGCCCGCCTCCGCCTCCTGTGCCAGCCGCTGGTTGAACAGGGCCAGCGCCCGGCTGCGGATGTGCAGCTCGACCAGCTCGTCGAGGACCAGCGGGTCGCTGGTGTCGGCGGTGCGGCGCAGGGCCTCCAGCGAGGTGGGGTCGTCCTTGGCCCGGCCCATGCCGACGCCGGAGGAGATCGACAGCCGCTCGTGCAGGAGGGTCGTCACGGCGACGCCCCAGCCGTCGTCGACGTCGCCGACCCGGTGCGCGTCGGGCACCACCACGTCGTCGAGGAACACCTCGTTGAAGTGGGCGCGGCCGGTCATGTCCTTGAGCGGCCGGACCGTCACGCCGGGGTCGCGCATGCCGACGACGAGCATGGTCAGGCCCCGGTGCTTGGGCGCCTCGGGGTCGGTGCGGGTGAGCAGCAGGCCCCAGTCGGCGTGCTGGGCGACCGACGTCCACACCTTCTGCCCGTTGACGATCCAGCGGTCGCCGTCGCGGACGGCGCGGGTCTGCAGGGCGGCCACGTCGCTGCCGGCGCCCGGCTCGGAGAAGAGCTGGCACCAGATCTCCTCGCCGCGCAGCAGCGGCCGGACGAATCGCTCGCGCTGCTCGTCGGTGCCCCGGTCCACCAGGGTGGGCCCGGTCATGCCCAGCCCGATGGAGAAGACGTAGGTGGGCAGGGAGAAGTGGCGGGCCTCGGCGGCGAACGCGCGCTCCTCGGCCTGCGTCAGGCCCTGGCCGCCCCATCGCTCGGGCCAGGTGATGCCGGAGTAGCCGGCGTCGTACAGCCTGGCCATGAAGTCCTTGGCGTGGGAAACCGCGTCCTCGCCGGCGGCGTCGCCGGTGGGCGCGTTCTCGAGCAGCCATGCCCTGGCGGCCCGCCGGTACTCGTCGAGATTCACGTTCTCTCCTCCGGCATCAGTGTTCACTTACTCTAACCAGCCCCGCCGGACCGGCATAGAGCACCGACTTATGCACCTTTTATCCGGATTTGCCGGTGAATCTCCGTTGATTAGGACGAGAGCGACTTAGTGTGATCATCTGATCACCGGGGGGAAAGGATTGGTCACACGGTTCGGCAGGTCCATCCGGACGCGCCTGACGCTGTTCGCGGGGATCGCCATGGTGCTGCTCAGCGTCGTGGTCAACGCGTTCGTGCTCTGGGCCGTTCACAGCACCGCGGAGGACTACCGCAAGACGGAGGTGCTGACCTCCGGCCTGCAGGTGGTCCACCTGGTCAAACGCGGCGCGCTGCCCACCGTGATCTCCAGCGACCTGGACGGCATCCAGGTGGTCGACGCCCAGGGACGGGTGATCGCCTCCACCGACAACCTCGTCGGCAGGCCGCGCATGAGCGCCGTCGTGCCCGACGTGTACAGCGCCACCCGCATGCAGGTGATCTGCGACCTGCCCTACTGGCCGGGCCGGTGCGAGTTCATGTCCGTCTTCCGGGTCTACCAGCAGAGCGGCGACTGGATGGTGTACGCCGTCGGGAGCACGGTGCCCTGGTACGTCCATCCGGCCGTGCTGGCGTTCCTCATCGGCATCTCGGTGGCCATGGTGGCGCTGGCCTGGTTCGGCGTGTCGCGGGTGGTGGCCGGGACACTGGCGCCCGTGGAGGAGATCCGCGACAAACTCGCCGAGATCACCAGCACTGACCTGGGCAAACGCGTGCCCGTGCCCGGCCGGGCGGACGAGATCACGTCGCTGGCCCAGACCGCCAACCAGACGCTCGACCGGCTGGAGGCGGCGGTGGAGCAGCAGCGCAGGTTCGCCTCCGACGCCTCCCACGACCTGCGCAGCCCGATCACCGCGATGCGCGCCCAGGTCGAGGAGGCGATGCTGCACCCCGAGGACGCCGACTGGCCGGAGATCGGCCGCGCCCTGCTGTCCAGTCTCGACCGGCTCCAGGCCATCGTGACCGACCTCCTGACGCTGGCCAGGCTGGACGCGGGGTCGCCCATGGTCCGGGAGCCGGTGGACCTCGCGGAGCTGGTGGGCTCCGAGACGGCCAGGCCGCGCGCGAAGAAGCTCGCCACCACGCTCGAGCAGGGCGTGGTGGTGACCGGCGACCGCCTGCAACTCGCCCGGCTGCTGACGAACCTGCTCGACAACGCCGAGCGTCACGCCGAGTCCACGGTCAGCGTCACCGTGCGCAGGGCCGACGGCCAGGCGACGCTGGAGGTCGTGGACGACGGCGGCGGCATCGCTCCGGAGCAGCGTGAGCTCGTCTTCCAGCGTTTCACCAGGCTCGACGCCTCCCGCAACCGCGACGCCGGCGGCACCGGGCTCGGCCTGTCCATCGCCCGGGACATCGCCCACGCCCACCGCGGCACGCTCACGCTGGAGGACTCCGACGCCGGGGCCCGGTTCGTCCTGCGGCTGCCGCTCAGGGCGGTCTGACCGCACCTGCTGGTCACGCTCCCATACCCATGCCTGGTTTGTCCTATATCTCGCTCTGATCCCTAGTTAGAGTGGCCCGCTGTGACACCAGGTTTCAGCCGATTACGACGTGAGGACTTGCTCAAGACAGCCTGCGAGGTGATCTCCTCGCAGGGGTTCGGGCACACCAGGACACTCGACATCGCCCGGGCCGCCGGCGTGAGCCAGGCGCTGCTCTTCTACCACTTCGAGACCAAGGACCGGCTGTTCGCCCAGGCCTTCGCCTACGCAGCCCGCCTGCACCGCGACACGCTGGAGAGCATCGAGCGCCTGCAGCGGCCCCCGCTGGAACGGCTGCGCACGCTGCTCAGGCGCTGCTCCCCGGCCGGGTCGGCCGACGGCTGGCGGCTGTGGATCGACGCCTGGGCGGAGTCGATCCGCAGCGCCGAGCTGGAGGAGACCACGCGCAGGCTGGACCAGCAGGGCCGGCAGGTGCTGCGGGGCATCATCGAGGACGGGGTGAGGCACGGCCAGTTCGACTGCGAGGACCCGGAGGGGGCGAGCTGGCGCATCTTCGCGCTCATCGACGGGCTCGCCATCCAGATCCAGGTCCACCCCAAGGCGCTGTCGCGCCGCCGCGCCAACCAGCTCATCCGGACGGCCGCCGCGGCCGAGCTGGGCCTGACCCCCGCCGACCTGTGACCGCCGCCGGCCGCGCCCCGCGGTGGTCCGGCTCAGGCCCGCCTGGCGAGCGGGTCCGTCACGGGTGGGAGCATAGACGGGTTTGGAACGCGTTCAAGGGAAGGTTCTCGATCGGTGAGGCGGCTACTCACGGTCCTGCTGCTCGCGTCGGCCGCGGTGGGGATCTCGCTCCCGGCCCGCGCGCACAACGTGCTCATCAGCAGCGACCCCAAGGACGGGGCGGCGCTGGCGGCGCCCCCCGCGCAGATCACGCTGGTGTTCGATCAGGCGGTGCGCCAGGGATACGCACAGGTGGGCGTCACGGGCCCGGACGGGGCGGCGATGGCCGACGGGGCGGCGTCCGTGGCCGCCGAGAAGGTGACGGTCAAGGTCCGGCCGCTGACGGCGGCGGGCGCGTACGTGGTGGGCTACCGGATCCTGTCGGCCGACGGGCACCCCGTGACAGGGAAGATCAGCTTCCGCCTCACGGCCGGGGCGGCGGCGTCCCCGGCGGGCTCCGCGGCCCCCGCGGAGAGCGCCGCGGCCGGCGAGGCGGACACCGCGCGGGCGGCCGAGGCGGCGGCCAACGGCGGAGCGGGCATGGCCGTGGTGTGGATCGTGGCCGCGCTCCTGCTGCTGGCGGCCGGCACCGGCGTGGCCCTGCGCCGCTCCCGGCTCGCCCCTGGTGAGCCCCCAGAGGGCGGCCCAGTGGGCGGACCCGCGGGCGGCTCCGGCGAGGAGGGGCGCGCGTGAGCGTCGAAGCTCCCCCGCGACGTGGCGTCGCCGTCGGCGGTGGCGTGGTGGCCGGCGTGTTCCTGGCCTGCGCGGTCGTCGCCGCCGTCGTCGCCTCCGGCCTGACCGCGCAGGAGGCCGTGCCCGGCATCCCCATGCCGGGCCCCCTCGTGGCGTACGGGCTGCCGGTCGTGCGGGTGGTGCTCGACCTGGCCGCCGTGGCCGTCGTCGGCACGAGCCTGCTGCCCAAGCTGCTCGGCTTCAACGCCCCCGAGCGCACCGAGCCGGTCATGCGCCGCGTACGGCCGGTGACCGTCACCGCGGCGTGGGTGTGGGCGGCGTGCGCGCTGCTCACGATCGTCTTCCAGACGGCCGAGCTCAACCCCGGCGTCGTGCCCACGCCCGCGATGATCGCCGGTTACGTCGACAGCGTCGGCACCGGGCAGGGACTGCTGTTCAGCGCCGCGTGCGCGCTGGCCGCGGCCGGCATCGGGCTCATGGCGGTGCGCTTCGGCGAGAAGGTGCCGGCCGAGCTGCGGATCGTGGTGGCGCTGTTCGGGCTGCTGCCGATCCCGGTGACCGGCCACGCGGTGAACTCGGTCTGGCACGACCCCATCATGATCTCGATGGAGACCCATGTGATGGGGGCGGCGGCGTGGGCGGGCGGCCTGGCCGCGGTGATGGTGTTCGTCGCGCCGCGCCGCGAGCTGCTGGCGGCCGTGCTGCCCCGCTTCTCCAGGATCGCCACGGTCTGCCTGCTGCTGGTGGGCCTGTCCGGGCTGGTGACGGGGCTCGGCACGATGGCGCTCACGCCCGGCGTCGAGCTGCCGGGCGCGCTGCTCACCAGTGAGTACGGCCTGCTGGTGCTGGCCAAGCTGACCCTGGTGGCGCTGCTGGTGCCGCTGGCCGCGCACATCCGCTACCGGCTGCTGCCGGCGATCCGCGGGGGCGCGGCCACGGCCGTGGTGGCGTGGGCGACGGCCGAGCTGGCCGTCATGGGCCTGGCCTACGGAGTGGCGGTGGCGATCACCCGGGCCTCGATCGGCTGACGGCCGGCCCGGCCGCTCCACCACTCGAAGGCCAGCCAGGCCGCCAGCAGCCCCGCCCCGGCCCAGACGGCCGTGCCGGTGGCCAGGGGCGGCGCGCCCAGCAGCCCCGTCTGGCCCTTGACCGCGCCGTACACCTGGCCCATGAGCGCGCTCTGCGCCGCGAGCGCGCCGTAGACGGCGGCGGTGACGCCCACGGCGCCGAGCAGCGCCCGGGCCGGCGCCATCCGCACCGCGAACGCGAGGTCCACGCACAGCCCGCCGACGACGAGGAAGAACGGCACGGCCGACGGCGGGAAGCCGGTGAAGGTGAGCAGCGGCCAGGCCAGCGTCCGGAACCCGACATAGCCCGCCGCCACCAGCGTCGCCGCGCCGAACCTGCCGATCAGCATGCGCGCCACGACGAGCACGCTCAGCCCGGCGACCACCGCGTAGACGGGGTAGAGGGCGTCCGGCACGGGCAGCGCGAACGCGGTCATCATCTCCCGGTCGACGGAGCGGCCCATCTGGTCGGCCGCGAACCGCAGCAGGATCGGCTCGGCGTAGGTCGCGTGGTTGTCCCACGCGCCGATCGACAGCACGCCGTACTCCTGGTGCTGCTCGGGGAAGTGCACGTTCTCCAGGAAGAACGCGAAGAACGCGCCCAGCAGCACCGTGCGCTCCCGGCCCGGCGGCGCGCCGGTGTACCAGCCCCGGATGACGCCGGCGATCATGAAGAACGTTCCGAGGTAGAGCATGATGTGCGACGGGCTCCACGAGGTGATGTCGAGCCCGTTGACGCGGTGGTTGATCAGGTCGAGCGGCACCGCCACGAGGAAGATGCCCGTGCCCCACTGGATGAGCCGCAGCGCAGCCCGGTCGACGCCGTAGCCGGTGTAGCCGTGGACGATGGTCAGCACGAGGGCCAGGGCGGTGCCGGCGGAGTTGAGCAGGTGGGGCGGGGCCAGGTCGTCGCGCAGCCACTTGAAGTGCCACGAGACGTCCCACGCCGAGCCGAGCAGCTTGAGGGTGAGCGCCACCAGCCACCCGTAGTAGAGGACCCGGAACAGGTCCTCGGGCGTCTCGCGGCCCGCCGGTCCCCGCGTCCAGTAGGGAACCGCCCAGGCGGCGGCCTTTCTGACGATTGCTGGTGCCTTCACGGGCTGCATCTTACGGCGATCGCGCCCACCGTCCACGCCTGGCGGAAGCGATGCGGCCAGGTCGAGATCTCAGGGTCCTCTCAGGTGCGGAAAGTAGGCTCTCGCTCATGAAACGTGCGGTCGCCCTCCTCGTGGCGCTCATCCTGGCCGGAGTGGGGGCGTGGCTGGCGTGGCCGTCGGCGCCCGACGCGCGCGACAGCGAGCAGCGGATAGCCGTCCTCGACGGCCCTTCGGGCGACCAGCGCGTGGAGCTCGACACGACCTTCTACGCCCCGGCCGGCGGGGGGAAGGCCCCCGCCGTGCTGCTCGCCCACGGCTTCGGCGGCAGCAAGGACGGCATGCGCGACCAGGCCGCGCGGCTGGCCCGCGACGGCTACGCCGTGCTCACCTGGTCGGCGCGCGGCTTCGGCCGCTCCACCGGGCAGATCGCGCTCAACTCCCCCGACTACGAGGTCAAGGACGTCAAGCAGCTCGTCGACTGGCTGGCCAAGCGGCCGGAGGTGCGGCTCGACGGGCCGGGCGACCCGCGGGTGGGCATCGCCGGCGGCTCGTACGGCGGGTCCATCGCGTTGATGACGGCCGCCTACGACACCCGCGTCGACGCGATCGTCCCGCAGATCACCTGGGCCGACCTGGCCGACGCGCTGTTCCCCGACGCCACCGGCAAGGGGCCGGAGAACGGCGTGTTCAAGCGCATGTGGGCGGGTTTCTTCTTCGGCCGGGGCGGCGGCGAGATCCAGGGCCTGGGCGCGCTGAGCCGGCCCAGCGCCCGGCCGCTGACGGCCGAGGAGGCGCGCTGCGGCCGCTTCACGCCCGAGATCTGCGGCGTCTACCAGCAGGTCGCCCAGACCGGACGGGCCACGCCCGAGGCGATCGCCGTGCTGCGCGCCTCCAGCCCCGTCACCGTGGCCGGCCGCATCAAGGCGCCGACGCTGCTCCTGCAGGGCCAGCGTGACTCGCTGTTCCCGCTCGGGCAGGCCGACGCCAACGCCAGGGCCATCGCCGCCGCCGGCACGCCGGTGAGCGTCGCCTGGTTCGACGGGGGCCACGACGGCGGCAACGGCGAGGAGGACTGGCTGTACGAGCAGACGGCCGCCTGGTTCGGCCGCCACCTCAAGGAGGACGGCTCCCCCGTCGCGCAGCCGTTCACGGTGACCCGCGACGCCGGGCGCGACCCGGGCACCCGCCAGCGCGTCCGGCTGCACCCGGAGACCGGCGCCTACCCCGGCCTCGGCGGCACCGCGGCCACCACCGTCACGCTGACCGGCCCCGACCAGAACATCGTCAACCCGCCCGGCGGCGCGCCCGCCGCGATCTCCACGGTGCCGGGCGTCAACGGCCTGCTGGGCGGCGGCCAGACCAACGTGAGCGTGTCGCTCGACATGCCGGGCCAGAGCGCCTCCTTCGACTCCGCGCCGCTCACCGCGCCGCTCCAGCTCACCGGCAGCCCGTCCGTACGGCTCAAGGTGTCGGGCAGGGGGCAGGTGACGCTGTTCGCCAAGCTCCTCGACGTGGCCGACGGCGTCCAGCCGCCCACGCTGCCCGCCGGGCTGGTCGCGCCGTTCCGGGTGACGATCCCGGAGGGCGCGACCAGCGCCGAGGCGACGGTCGCGCTGCCGGCCGTCGATCATCTCTTCGCCGCCGGGCACCGGCTGCGGCTGACGGTGGCGACCACCGACATGGGCTACGCCACGCCGGCCGAGGCGGCCTCGTACCAGGTGGGGCTGGCCGCGCCCGCCCTGGCCGTGCCGACGGTCGCCGCGCTGGAGACGCCCGCGACCGGCGTCGCCTGGTGGGTGTGGGCCATGCCGCTGGCCGGTGTCGTCGTGGCCGTGGTCCTGCTGGCGACGGGCCACGCCCGCCGCAGGTCCGCGCCGCGGGCCGCCTCCGTCACCGGGTCCGCGTCCGGCGCGGACGTGCCGCTGGAGATCAGCGGGCTCACCAAGGCGTACCGCAACGGCGAGAAGGCCGTGGACGGGCTGTCGTTCCGGGTGGAGAGCGGCCAGGTGCTCGGCCTGCTCGGCCCCAACGGCGCGGGCAAGACCACCACGATGCGGATGATGATGGGCCTCATCCGGCCCGACGGCGGCGAGATCCGCATCTTCGGCGACCCGGTCACGCCGGGCGCGCCGGTGCTGTCGCGGCTGGGCTCGTTCGTGGAGGGGCCCGGATTCCTGCCCCACCTGTCCGGGCGGGACAACCTGGAGCTCTACTGGGCGGCGACCGGCCGGCCCGTCGCCGACGCGCACTTCGAGGAGGCGCTGGAGATCGCGGGCCTGGGCAAGGCGCTGGAGCGGGCCGTGCGCACGTACTCGCAGGGCATGCGGCAGCGGCTGGCCATCGCCCAGGCGATGCTCGGCCTGCCCGACCTGCTCGTGCTCGACGAGCCCACCAACGGGCTCGACCCGCCCCAGATCCGGGAGATGCGCGAGGTGCTCAAGCGCTACGCCCGCGACGGCCGCACGGTCATCGTCTCCAGCCACCTGCTGGCGGAGGTGGAGCAGACCTGCAGCCACGTCGTGGTCATGCACCGGGGCCGCCTGGTGTCGGCCGGGCCGGTGTCCGTGCTCCTGGAGGGAGCGGTGCGGACCAACGGTCACGGCCCCCGCCTCGAAGACGTGTTCCTCGACCTCATCGGAGAGAAGTCGTGACCGCCTCCCCCAGCCAGGCCGGCGGTCACACGCCGTCCCACGCCCCCGGCTACGCGCCCCGCCGCACCCTGCCGCTGCGCGTCGAGATCGTCCGGCAGTTCAAGCGCCGGCGGACGCTGGCCATGTTCGCGCTGCTGCTGGCGCTGCCGTGGGTCCTCGTCCTGGCCTTCCAGCTCGGCCCCCAGGGAGGTGGCCAGCAGCAGGCGACGCTGCGCATCTCCGACCTGGCGACCGCCGGCGGGCTGAACTTCGCGGCGTTCGTGCTGTCGGTGTCGGCCAACTTCCTGCTCGTGGTGGCGGTCGCGCTGTTCTGCGGCGACACGGTGTCCAGCGAGGCGAGCTGGTCGTCGCTGCGCTACCTGCTGGCCGCGCCGGTGCCGCGCGACCGGCTGCTGCGGCAGAAACTGATCGTGGCGCTCGGCTACTCGGCCACGGCCGTCGTGTGCCTGCCGCTGATGGCGCTGCTCGCGGGCACGCTCGCGTTCGGCTGGCACGACATCCAGGTGCCCGGCACGGGTGAGACGATCGCCGCCCTCGACGTGCTGCCGCGCTTCGGCATCGTCATCGCGTACGCGCTCGTCAGCCAGCTCGTGGTGGCGGCGCTGGCCTTCCTGATCTCGACGGTCACCGACTCGCCGCTCGGCGCGGTGGGCGGGGCCGTGGGGCTGTGGATCGTCAGCACCATCCTGCAGGCCGTGGAGGCGCTGGGGCCGGTGCGGGAGTTCCTGCCGACGTTCTGGAACACCGCGTGGCTGGACGCGCTGGCGCCCGAGCCCGATCTGAGCGGCATGGTGAGGGGCGCGTCGGTATCGGTCACCTACGCGGCGGTCCTCGTCGCGGTGGCCTTCCGCCGCTTCCGCCACAAGGACGTGGTCAGCTGACGGGCCCGCTCATCTGAATCTCTCGTCCCGCCCTGTCGTCCGGCGCGGGAGGGTCAGGCCCAGTGCGGGGGCTTGTTGTCGAGGTAGAAGGCGTCCGGGTCCTCGTCGCGCTCGTCGCCCCAGCCGCGGTCGGTGTCGTCGGACGTCTGCTCCGGGAGAAGTTCACTCACGGCATCCATGCTATCGAGACGTACAAACCTGACCCACAAGGCCGCCCGAGCGGCCGGACATCCGCGGGCGGCGAGGGTACGATGCCAGGGCAGGTTGTCGCCTACCCCCACGTGAGGCTGCCCATGGCCACCCCGACCGGCTGGCGGCGAGAGGGCAATCTGCCGGCGGAGCTCACGAGCTTCGTGGGGCGCACCCGCCTTCTCGCCAACCTCAAGCGGCATCTCGGCGAGTCGCGGCTGGTCACCGTGACGGGGATCGGCGGGGTCGGCAAGTCGCGGACGGTGCTGCGGCTGGCCCACCTGGTGCGCTCCCAGTTCCAGGACGGCGTCTGGTTCGCCGACCTGGCCCGGCTGCAGGACGCGGGCATGGTCCGACACACGATCGCCTCCGCGCTGGGCATCGCCGACCAGTCGTCGCGGGCCGCCTCGGAGTCGCTGTCGGAATGGGTGGCCGACCGCGACATGCTGCTCATCATCGACACCTGCGAGCACCTCGTGCAGAGCTGCGCCGAGCTGGCCGAGGAGCTCCTGGAGAGCAATCCCCGGCTGAAGATGCTGGCCACCAGCCGCCAGTCACTGCAGCTGCCGTACGAGCACGTGGTGCCGGTGCCGCCGCTGCAGGTGCCGGGCGACGACCCGGCGGAGAGCCTGTTCACCAACGAGTCGGTGCAGCTGTTCGCGGCGCGGGCCGGGGCGGTGATGCCCGACTTCCTGCTGGACGAGCGCAACATCGGGGCGGTGGCCGAGCTGTGCCGGCGCCTGGACGGCATCCCGCTGGCCATCGAGCTGGCGGCCGTGCGCCTGCGCGCCCTGTCGGTGGAGCAGATCGTGGAGCTGCTGGCCGACCGCTTCAGCCTGCTGGCGGGCGCGAGCCGCACCGCGCTGCCGCGCCACCAGACGCTGCGTGCGGCGATCGGCTGGAGCCACGAGCTGTGCGACCCGGCGGAGCGGCTGCTGTGGGCGCGGCTGTCGGTGTTCGCCGGCGACTTCGAGCTGGACGCGGCCAGGTTCGTGTGCGCGGACGAGCGGCTGCCCGCCGCGCGGATCACCGACCTGGTGACCGGCCTGGTGGAGAAGTCGGTGCTGATGATCCGGAGCAACCACGCCGGCGTGCGCTACAAGCTGATCGACACGCTGGCCGAGTACGGCGAGGAGTGGCTGGAGAAGCTGGGCGAGCGCGAGCGGATGCGCCAGCGCCACCTGGAGTACTACCTGAGCCTGGCCCAGCGCGGCGAGGACGCCTGGTCCGGTCCCCGGCAGATCTACTGGTTCGTCCGGATGCGCCAGGAGCACGACAACGTCCGCGTCGCCCTGGAGCACGCGCTGCGGACGCCCGGCTCGTCGGTGCAGGCGCTGACGCTGCTGTCGTCGCTGTGGTTCATGTGGGTGTGCTGCGGCTTCGCCCGCGAGGGCCGCCTGTACCTGGAGCGGGCCCTGCACGCCAACCCGGGCGTGAGCAAGGAGCGCTGCAAGGCGCTGTGGGTGCTGTCGTACGTGCGCAGCGCCCAGGGCGACAGCGCGGGCGCGCTGGAGGCGGCCGAGAAGTGCAGCGCCGAGGCGGTCCGGGTGGGCGACTCCCGCGCGGTGATCCTGGCCTCCAAGATGCAGGGCACCGCCGCGCTGCTCCAGGGCGACCTGCAGAAGGCGAGCGCGCTGCTGGGCGTGGCCATCGAGTTCAACACCGACAACAAGGAGCTCAACCCGGGTCTGCTGCCCGCGATCGTCGAGCTGTCGCTGGTCCTGTCGTCGCAGGGCGAGCTGTTCGAGGCGGAGTCGCTGCTGGTCGACTGCCTGCAGGTGTGCCGTGAGCGGGGCGAGCTCTGGGTGAGCTCCTACGCGCAGTGGGCGCTGTCGATCACCCGGCTGGCGACCAGGCGGACGACCGAGGCGCTGGAGAGCTCACGCGAGGGCGTGCGGATCAAGCGCCACTTCCACGACACGCTGGGCACGCTGCTGGGGCTGGAGACCATGGCCCGGATCTTCGCCGCCGCGGAGGAGACGACGATGGCGGCGAAGCTGCTTGGCGCGCTGCACCAGAACTGGCGGACGGCCGGCCTGCCGATGCTCGGCGCCCCGTTCCTGACCAGCGACCACGAGCAGTGTGTCAAGGAGTGCCAGAAGGCCATGGGCGAGGCCGCCTACCGCGCCGCCTTCGACGAGGGCTCGCGGCTCGACCTCGACGAGGTGTCCGCGCTCGCGCTGGGTGAGCTGGACGGCCTCGACGCCTGACCCACCCCCATGGGCCCGCGCGGAGACCGCCCGTCGCGTCAGTCGGCGTGCGGCCAGCGGGTGCCCGGCGGCCAGGCGTGCACGTAACGGGCGCTGCCCAGCGAGAACGCGATGTGTCCCCGCACCCAGTTCTCCAGGCCCCGCACATACCTGCGGACGGGCTGCGACGCCCACTGCTCCAGGGCCGCCCGCCGCGCGACGAACGCGGTGATCGCCGCCTCGTGCATGCGCGCCACCTCCTCCAGCGCCTGCTGCAGGGTGAGGCCCCGATGGGTGGCCAGCACCGTGACGAGGTTGTGCCGGGCCTTGTCCCGGTCGCGCTCCTTGGCGTACGAGAGCAGGTCGTTGTCCCAGCCGATGAGGTCGCACGCGAGGTCGGACAGGGCGCGCACGTCCGGGTGGTGCCACTCCTCCGCTTCCAGCCGGTAGCCGCCGCCCACGTCGATGAGCGCGAAGCAGGTGAAGGTGGCTCCGGTGATGCGGCGCATCAGGATGTAGTCGTCCGGGGCGGGGATCAGGTCGACCTCGCGGTTGGCCGCCTCCCAGATCTGGGCGAACAGGTACTCCTTCACCGTGATGCGCCACCGGTCCACCTGCGCCGGTGTGGCGTACTCGGAGATGCGGTGCAGGAGCTCGTCGAGGGCGACCCCGAACGGGTCGGCGGGGTCGGGCTTCCTGCGGCAATCGACGATCTCCAGCATCGGCGGCAGGGCCCGGGCCAGCGCCGAGGCCCGGGACCCCATCAACTCCCCCTCGCAGAAGGCGTCGTCGAACGCGAACAGCCAGTTGTACCAGTCGTTGATCAGCCGGAGGCTGTCGCGCGGGACGGCCGGGTTGGTCCGCGCGGCCAGCAGGCCGATCTGGGAGCGCCGGAAGTGCTCGATCGTGTCGGCGCCGGCGAGCATGCCGGAGGCGGCCAGCCAGGCGTGGCTCTCCGCGTCGACCTCCGTGGCGTGCACGTTGATCTCGTTGGGGAACGGGCATGGCAGCGGGGGGATGCGAAGGGGTCGCCTCGTGAACGGATTCGCAGAAGTAGCCACGCCTACAGCATGACGAGGGACAGCACGAAAGGCCACAGTAGATTACTTCAATGCCATTTCAGCGCATTTTCCCCCATTTGTCGCTATTTGCCCATTTGACGAAATTAGTCGAGAAATTGATCGTCTGCGAGCATGCGGGCCGTGTCCTCCGCGGACGGGCGCCCGGCCCTGGGGTCCGCTCCCGCGTCGAGCAGCGCCCTGACCACGGCCGACTCCTTCTTGGACACGGCGCTCGCCAGCGGCGTCCGGCCACGCTCGTCGGTTCGGTCCGGATCGGCGCCGTGCCCGGCGAGCATGCGCACGGTCTCGGCGTGAGCGTGACAGGCCGCCAGCATCAGCAAGGTGTCACCTTTGCCGTTGGTGAGGTCGGCGGGCACCCCGGCTTCCACATAGGCGCGCAGGGCTTCCGTCTCACCCCTCCTGGCCAGGTCGAACAGCTTGGCCGTGAGCTCGTCCAGCTCCGGATCCCCGTCCATGTGTCCCATTCTGCCTCGATAGGGTGCCGTGGACGGAATCGTTCCGGCTCGCCGTGGGTTTCAGGAGAGAGTAGCTAGGGAAAGGCTGTCCAAACGTGTTCGACCCGACGGATCTCTACAAGCTGGCCGACGACGTGCCGGAGCCGGCCGATCCGGTGCTGCTCTACCACTTCGAGGGCTTCGTGGACGCCGGCGGCGCCGGGCGGCTCGCGCTGGCGCACGTGCTCGCCGAGCTGGATCACCAGGTGGTGGCCCGGTTCGACGTCGACCGCCTGCTCGACTACCGCTCCCGCCGGCCCGTCATGACGTTCGACACCGACCGGTGGGTGTCCTGCGAGACCCCCGAGCTGGCCCTGTACGCGGTGAAGGACTCCACCGGCGTGCCGTTCCTGGTGATGACCGGGCCCGAGCCGGACCGCGAGTGGGAGCTGTTCACCCGGGCCGTGGGCACGCTGGCCGAGCGGCTGGGCGTCAGCAGGTTGATCACCGTCCACGGCATCCCGATGGCCGTGCCGCACACCCGTCCCCTCGGCATCACCCCGCACGCCAGCCGTCCGGAGCTGCTCAACGCCGATCAGACCAGCTCGTTCGGCCGGGTGCAGGTGCCGGGCAGCGCCGCCGCGCTCATCGAGTACCGCCTGGGCGCCGAGGGCCGCGACGCGCTCGGGTACGCGGTCCACGTGCCGCACTACCTGGCGCAGGCGGAGTACCCCCAGGCCGCCGTGACGGCGCTGGAGGCGGTCACCCGGAGCACCGGGCTGGTGTTCCCCATGGACGCGCTGCGCGAGGCGGCGCGGCGCACCACGACCGAGATCGAGGAGCAGATCCAGGCGTCGACCGAGCTGTCGACCGCCATCGCCGGGCTGGAGCAGCAGTACGACGCGTTCGCCGGCGGCGCGGACCGGGAGAACCTCATCGCCGAGGCGGCGCAGATGCCCACCGGCGACGAGCTGGCCGCCCAGTTCGAGCGCTTCCTGGCCGAGCGCGACGACGAGTAGGCGGCGGGCGGAGGGACAGGGGGGCCGGCCGGCACCGGTTAGGCTGGCTCGATGAGCGACATCCGGGTCGGCCTGGTCGGATACGGCACGGCGGGCGCGTACTTCCACGCGCCGCTGATCCACGCCGCCGAGGGCCTGACGTTGTCGGCGGTGGTGACCCGCGACGCCGATCGCGCCGCCGACGTCTCCGCCCGCTACGGCGCGACGGCCGTGCCCGGCACCGACCGGCTCTGGGAGCTGTGCGACCTCGTCGTCGTCGCCTCGCCCAACCGCACCCACGTGCCGCTCGCCACCGAGGCGCTCACGCGCGGCAAGCCGGTCGTCGTGGACAAGCCGCTCGCGCGCACCGCCGCCGAGGCCCGGGAGCTCGCCGAGCTGGCCGCCCGGCGCGGCCTCATGCTCACCGTGTTCCAGAACCGCCGCTGGGACGGCGACTACCTCACCGTGCGGGAGCTGGTGAAGGGCGGCGCGCTGGGCGAGGTCCACCGGTTCGAGTCGCGCTTCGAGCGCTGGCGGCCGCGGCCCAAGGGCGGCTGGCGCGAGACGGGCGGCGAGGAGGAGATCGGCGGCCTGCTCTACGACCTCGGCAGCCACCTCGTCGACCAGGCCGTCCAGCTCCTCGGCCCGGTGCGCGAGGTCTACGCCGAGAGCGACGTGCGGCGCGCGGGCGTCTCCGGCGACGACGACACCTTCCTGGCCCTCACCCATGCCGGCGGCGCCCGGTCCCACCTGTGGGCGAGCGCGCTGGCCGCCCGGCCCGGCCCCCGGTTCCGGGTGCTCGGCTCGCTGGCCGCGTACGTGAAGGACGGCCTGGACGTGCAGGAGGAGCGGCTGCGAGCCGGGCTGGCGCCGGGCTCGGCGGGGTTCGGCGAGGAGCCCGAGGAGCGCTGGGGCACGCTCGGCACCGACGAGCGGCAGGGCCTGGTGCCCACGCTGCCCGGCGCCTACCTCGACTTCTACCGGGGCGTGGCCGCCTGCCTGCGCGACGGGGCGCCGCCGCCGGTCACGCCGGAGAGCGTGACCGAGGCGCTGGCCGTCCTTGAGGCGGCCCGCCGCTCGGCGGCCGAGCGCACGGTCGTCACCCTCGCCTGAGGAAGCCGCCAGGAGAAGTCCCGAAAGTCCTGGAAGCGGCCCGCTCAGTCGCGCAGGCGGGCCCGCATGGCCCCGGTGTCCTCGTCCGTCCAGCCGTGCGCCGCCAGCCACCCCATCGGCCCGCCGAAGCGCTCGTCCAGCACCGCCAGGAACTGCTGGATGTAGCGGGGCCTCGGCATGTGGTCGTCGGCCGGCCGCGAGTCGAGGTCGTCGCGGTACGTGGCGCTGGAGCGCAGCCGCCGCAGCACCGCGTCCAGGCGCTCTCCCGTCGCCGCGTAGTCCTCCACGATCGCCTGCCGGGTGACGCCCGCCGTCTCCAGGGCCAGCGCCGACAGCACGCCGGTGCGGTCCTTGCCGGCCGCGCAGTGCACCACGGCCGCGCCGTCGTCCAGCGTCATGGCCCGCAGCGCGGCCACCACCGAGTCGGGCCGGTCGCGCAGATAACCGTAGTAGAACCCGGTCATCCGCAGGTCCTCGTCGAGCTGGCGCTCCTGCCAGGGCAGCACCTTGTCGGCGTCGATGGTGTCCGCCTCGACGTCCGTGTGCCTGCCGCCCTCGGTGAACAGCGTCAGGTGGTGGTGCGTCACCTCGGGCATCCGGGCCAGCGGGCCGGGGCCCTCCAGGGTGACCTCGGCCGTCGAGCGGAGGTCCACGACGTGGCGCAGCTTGAGCTCGCCGACCAGGTGCGACACGTCGCGGTGCGTAAGCCCCTGGAGGTTGTCCGACCGCAAGATCCGGCCGTAACGGGTGACGCCTCCGTCGACGGTGGGCAGACCGCCCAGGTCGCGGACGTTGACGGCGCCTTCCAGGTCGATCCATCTCGTCATCGCGTTCATCGCTTAGACCCTATATGTCTGCCGATCCTCAGCGGATTCGAGGTTCATAACGCAACATGAACATGTGACTCCACACGCTCTGCCTCCCCGGCTGGTGATCGATCCATCACTGCCCCGGGACGTCTGGGCCCGGCTGTGGTCGGCTCCTCACCTGCTTCGCATGGCCCGGACCGGCACGGAGCCCGCGTCCGCGCGGGGCCAGGTGGTGCTCATCCTCCTCACTGTCGTCACCCTGCTGGCCGTCCTGGTCGTCAGGCTGCCCGGAGGGCCGATCGTGGCGGCGGTCGCCGCGGCCGGCCTCGGCACGATCGCGCTCACCCGCGAGCTCAGCGTGGCGGCGGACCGGCGCGACCTGCGCCGGCGGGTGCGGCTGGCCCGCCAGTACGCCGCCCACTACGTGCTGCCGGAGGACCTCGACTACCCGTGCCAGCGGCTGCTGCGCCGCGCGCAGGACGCCGTGGACGCCGTCCTGTGCTCCGCGGTGCACCGGGCGGGACTGATCGACACCATCGACAACCAGGTGACGCTGCCCGAGGAGGTGTGGCAGATCGCCCACCGGCTGTCGCGGCTCTCGGCCATGCACGCCGAGCACCGCAAGGTCGTCCCCCGCGTCCTGCCCTCCGGTCTGGAGGACGCCTTCCGGCCGTACACGACGGCCCTCGACGCGGCGTGGACGTCGCTGTCGAAGCGGGTGCGGCACCTGGAGCAGTACGCCCGGCAGGTGAGCCGCGCCGACCAGGTGTTCCACGCGCAGCAGAGGCTGGAGACGCTGGCCGCCCGCACCCCCGACTACCAGCGCCTGATCGCCGACACCGTCCGCGACGACCTGGCGCGCCGGCACATCAGGGAGCTGGAGGAGCAGGCACGGCAGGTGCGCCGGCTGTTCGAGGAGAGCGTCCTGCAGGCGCGCCGCACCGCGGGCGAGCTCCTCAGGACCCCGCTCACCTGAGCGCCCGCCCCCGTCCCTGTCAGCCTTCCGCGTCAGCCTTCCGCGCGGCGCAGGAGCTCCAGGGTGCGGCGCATGCCGGCCTCGTTGCCGAGGCTGCGGTAGATCTCCCGCGCCTCGCGCAGCGGGCCGACCGCCGACGCCGCGCCGCCCGCGTCGAGGTGCGCCTCGCCGAGGTGACGCAGGCTGAGCGCCATCCACCACCGGTCGTCCAGCTCCTCGAACGCCTCCACGGCGCGGCGCAGCTCCCGCTCCGACTCCTCGACACGGCCCAGCCGGGCCAGCGCCCGCCCGGCGGACAGGGCGGTGCGGGCCACGCCCCACGAGTCGCCGAGCGCCGCGAGGATGTCCTCCGCGCGCCGGACGTACTCCAGCTCGCGCAGCCCGTTGGCGGGGTCGCCCACCTCGCCCGCGGCGCGCAGGCAGCGCGCCTCCTCCCACAGCTCGCCGCGCTGCCGGAACATCTCCGCGGCCCGGCTCAGGCTGTGCCCGGCCCTGGTGAACCCGTCGAGCGCGGCCCGGTGCTCGCCCTCCCTGCGCAGGCCGCGCGCCTGGGCGGCGAGCACCTCCCCGTACGCGCGCAGCGTCTGCGCCTCGGAGTACCGGTTGCCCGCCCGCTCGAACACGGCCAGCGAGTCCTCCAGCAGCTCCCTGGCCTCCTCGGGCCGCCGCTCGGCCAGCCGCAGCTCGGCCAGGTTGCGCTGGGTGCGGGCCATCCACCACTGGTCGTCCTCGGCCCGGAACGCGGCGATCGCCCCGGCCAGGTGCTCCTGGGCGCGGTCGAGGTGGCCGTCGGAGAACAGCGACATGCCGATGGCCCGCCTGGCGCGGGCCGCCCACCACGTCTCGCCTAGCTCCACGAAGAGCTCCAGCGCCCGCTCGGCGTCCACGCGGCCCGCCTCGTGGGCGCCCAGCCCGCCCTGCACGGCGGCGCGGTCCAGCAGGGAGATGCCGAGCGCGCGCCGGTCGCCGGTGCGCAGCGCGGCCTCGCAGCCCAGCTCGGCGACCGCCCGCCAGTCGGACCAGTAGGCGCGCAGCGAGTGGCACAGCGAGCAGAACGCCCGGGCCAGCCCCCAGGTCAGCTCCCACAGCTCGTGCCGCCGGGCCAGCTCGGCCAGGGCGACGAGGCTGAGCCGCTCGGCGTTCAGCCAGTCGCCGGCGTGCACCTGGCCCTCGGCGCTGGAGCGGCGGCCGGCCTTGCTCCAGTCCTGGGGCCAGCGGTCCTGGGCGGCGGCCTCGGCGCGGCGGCGGTAGCCCGACAGGACCCGCTCGACGGCGTCGCGGCGACGGCCCTCGTCCTCCTCGGCGGCCGGCTCGGCGGCGAAGACGCGGACCAGGTCGTGCAGCCGGTAGCGCATGGTGCCGGTCTGGTCGGTTCCCGAGCACTCGGCGAGCTGGGCGTCGATGAGCGCCTCCAGCTGGTCGGCGCCGTCGAGCACGGAGATGTCGAGCAGCTCGCCCGCCACCCAGCCGGGCACGTCGGGCGAGGTGAGCTCGGACAGCAGACGCAGCAGGCGGCGCTGCATGCCGGTGCAGTCGTCGTAGCTGAGCTGGACGGAGGCGCGGACGCTCTTGTCCACGGTCGGGGCGAGCTCCAGCTGGTCGAGGATGCGGCGCTCGTCGAGCAGCCGGTTCGCCATCTCGCGCAGCGTCCACTGCTCGCGGGTGGCCAGCCGGCCGCCGCAGATGCCGATGGCCAGCGGCAGACGGTCGCACAGCCGGACGATCTCCTTGGCGGCGTCCAGGTCGTCGACCACGCGGGCGCTGCCGGCCAGCCGGGCCAGCAGCTCCACCCCCTGCGCCTCGCTGAACACGCCGAGCCGCGTGTCGTGCGTGCCGTTGAGGAACAGCGGCTGGCGCGAGGTGACCAGCACCGCGCAGCCGGGCTCGGCCGGGATGAGCGGCTTGACCTGGTCGGGGCTGTGCGCGTTGTCGAGGCCGATGAGAATGCGGCGGCCCTTGGTCCAGGTGAGCCAGAGCCGCCGCAGCTCCTCCAGGCCGCCGGGGTCGGTGGTGAGCCGGACGCCGAGCGCGCGCAGGAACCCGATCAGCACCTCCTCCGGGCGCACCGGGGCGCCCACGCCGCCGCGCAGGTCGGCGTGCAGCCGCCCGTCGGGGAACCAGCCGGCGACCTCCTGGCCGAACCGGGACATGAGCGCGGACTTGCCGACGCCGCCCCTGCCGTACACGGACACGACGAGCGGCGGTGTGACGTCACTGGCGTTGCGGCGGGCGGCGAAGACGTCGCGCAGCTCGGCCAGCGCCTCGGCTCGGCCGGTGAAGTGCTCCGGTACGGGCGGCCACTGGTCGGGCGCGCGGGTGGCGGCGGCGTCGCCCTTCGGCAGCGCCCTGGGCTTGGCCTCGGTGGTGGCCCAGGTGGTCAGGCCGACGAGGAGCGCGGCGCCGGCCGTCACACCGATCTTGGCGACGGACGGGATGTCCCACTCCAGGGAGGCGGCCAAAATGCTGGCGGCGGCCGCGGCCAGGCCCGCCGCGACGGGCGCGGCCACGGGGATCCGGCGACGCCGCGGCTCCGGCTTGTCCGGCGGCTGCCCTGTCAAGGAGACCTCTCTTTCCGTGTCTTCTCGCGGAGGTCCGTGTCTTCTCGCGGAGGTCCGTGTCCTCTCGCGGAGATCTGTGTCTTCGCACGGAGGTCCGTGTCGTCTCGCGGAGGTTCGTCTTCTCGCGGAGGGAGGGGGTACGGCCGGGTGCCGGCCGTACCCCGCGACGGGTCAGAGGCCGATGACGTGGCAGGTGGCCGTGGCCGTCCTGGCCGGGTCGCTCTCCGAGGTGGCGGTGAGCGTGACGGTGGCCAGCCGGTCGCCGCCGGAGGCGCGCACCGCGTTGACGGTCACGCCGGCCTGCTTGCCGAACGCGACCGACGCCAGCTCGTTGGGCAGCTGGGCGGTCCAGCCCTTGCCCTTGACCTCGGCCTTGAGCCGGTAGACGTCGGAGCCGAGGTAGGCGCTGACGTCCTCGGGATGCTGCCCCTGCGCCGGCGCGGCCTTGCCGGTGTTGAGCAGCGGGAACGAGCACCGGGACACGTTCTTGCCGGCCGGGACCCCGGCGCCCGGCAGCACGCGGACGCCGCGCCTCTGCGGGCCGGCGCCGTCGAGCGAGCGCACCGCCACCGTGTACGACAGCACGCCCTGGCGGTCGCGCTTGACGTCGGTGACGTAGAAGTGCAGGCGGTTGGCCTGGTCGGCGAACTCGTACTCGCTGCCCGAGCCGGTGCCCGCGTGGAACAGCGCGTCGGACAGCTGCCGGTAGTCGCCCATGGTGATCGGCACCTTGGTGCCGTCGGGCAGCACGTAGTCGGTCATCCCGATGTCCTGCGGGTTGGCGTCGACCACCCAGATGAACGGCGACCGGTCCTGGTCCTTGGTCTTGGCCAGCAGCACGCCGGAGTCGGGGGTGAAGGAGTCGGTTCCCATCCGGTCGACGACCTCGACGGTGTAGTTGTCGTAGCCGCCGCCGTCGCACAGGGGGTCGGTCCTGGTGTCGCAGGCGGGGCTCTTGTCTCCGCTGCCGAACGCGATGTTCAGGCCCATGAGCCCGTCCTGGCCGGGCCGCACGGCGCGGGCCGTCACCCGGGCGGTCACGAGGCCCGACTCGGCGAGCGCGTCGCGGGACAGGCTCAGCACGTTGCGCTCGTCGACCATCTCCAGCTTGATCTTGTTGCGCAGCATGTGCTGGGCACCCATGGAGGAGCCGGACGTGGGCGGGATCAGCCAGCGGCTGTGCGGGCCGCCGGGTCCGTTGAACGTGCCGCGGCTGAGCATCTCCCAGATGCCGGAGTACGCGCGGCGCAGCGGCGTGCCGTACGGGTTGTTGTAGTTGTCGGCGACGCCCATGATGTGGCTCAGCTCGTGGGCGTAGACGGACATGCCGGAGCTCTCGGCCTGGACCGAGTCGACGCCGAAGCGGGCGTTGGGCCAGAACGTCGAGCCGGACTGCCAGGACGTCCAGTCGACGTAGCGGGTCTTGGACGCGTTGGGCAGGGCGGGGTCCGGCGGGCCCCACTCGTCGGGCACCGACTCCTTGTCCGGGAACTTCATCATCCCGAACTCCTGCCAGGTGGACGACTCGTCCTGGCCGGCGCTCAGGTAGAACACGAAGTCGAACTGCTTGACGGTCTCCTCGCCGACCGCGGCCAGCCAGGCGGCGTTGCCGTCGGCGCGCAGGTTGCGGTTGCAGGTGTCGCCGGCCGGGCAGGCGTCCGCCTGGTACTCCATGGCGTACTCGTGGTCCTTGCCGGGCATCGTGTACGGGCCGAAGCCGGTCAGCTCGACGCCGACGCGTCCTCCGGAGTCCTCCATCCAGTACTCGTGGATGGTGTGACCCTTGTTGAGGTCGTTCGGGGTGTTGAGGAAGTCCTGGTAGAACTTGGCGACCTGGTCGCGGGGGACGTCGTGGGCCTCGGCGCTCGGGTTCTGGAAGATGGTCGAGCCCTTGGGCTGGGTGACCACGAACGGCTGGTTGGGGTAGTCCAGCAGCACCAGGGCGCCCCGGAAGGTGCGCTTGGAGCCCTTGACCGCCGGGTCGTTCCAGCTCGTGCCGGGCACCTTCTTGTAGTCCGACCACGTCATGTGGTCGGGGTTCTCCCAGTTCTGCGGGTCGATCGGCGCGATGTCGGCGGTGGGCCGGGCGCGCAGCTCCTGCGTGTCGGGGCCGTCCTGCTGCCACGGCTGCGTCTGGGGCCACAGGGCCCGGCGCCAGGGGAGGTCGGGGTCGTCGGTGGGGGGCGCGGCGGAAGCGGGGGTCGCCATCAGGCTCACCGGTACGAGCACCAGGGCGGTCAGGAGACCTCGTAACAGCTTCTTCGGGGCGTTCACGGATGGGACGCTATAGGCGATGTTGACAGAGATCATCGCGCAGTTGTAGGGAAGACCTGTGGCAAGTCTTCCGACATATGTTGAAATGCCCAGGTGAGCCGTGGCGGCCCTGCAGCAGAGCGTGGACGACCTCGCCGCGCGCCTCGGACATCCCCTGCTGGTGGAGGACCGGCTGCACCGGGTGCTCGCGCACAGCGAGCAGACCGGCGCCATGGACGACGTCCGCCGCGACTCGATCCTGCGCCGCCGCGCCGCGCCTGAGGCCCGCCGGTGGCTGGCCGCCGCCGGGATCCACGACGCGCCCGGCCCGCTGCGGGTCCCCGGCGCGCCCGCCCTCGGGCTGCTGCCGCGGGTGTGCGTCCCGGTACGGCACGACGGCGGGCTGCTGGGTTTCCTGTGGTTCATCGACGCCGGGCCGGCCCTGACGGAGGCGCAGGTGGCCGAGGCCGCGGCGGCGGCTCCCGCGCTGGGCCTGACCCTGCTGCACGAGAGCCTGGCCGCGGGACTGCCCGCGCACCGGGAGCTGGAGGCGGTGGCGGGGCTGATGCTCGGGGAGCACGACGCCGCCCGCCGCCTCGTCGAGGCGGGCGCCTTCCCCCGCGCCCAGCCGGTGACGGCCCTGGTCGCCCGCCCCCTTCCACGCCCCGCCGCCGGGGGAGCGCCGTCCGGCGGGGAGACCGGGGCGATGCTGGAGCAGGGCGCCCTGACGCTGCGGCGGCGGCTGACCGGCCACCACCCGCTGCACCTGGTCCGCCACGACCACGTCGTCCTGCTGATCGCCGCCGGCGGCCCCTCCGGCGGCGGGGTCTCGGGCAGCGGGGTATCGGGCGGCGGGGTCTCGGGCGGTCCCGGCGAGTCCGGGGCGACGGCGGCGCTCGCCACGGCGGAGGAGCTGCACGCGGCCATGCCCGTCCCGGTCACCGTCGGCGTCGGACGGCCCCGGCCCGCCCTGGACGGGGCCGCCGCCTCGTACGCCGAGGCCCGGCACGCCGCCGAGGTGGCCGCCCGCGTGCCCGCCACCGGCCGGACGGCGGAGTGGACCCGGCTCGGCGTCTACCGGATGCTCACCCACCTGCCGGGCCACGACCTGCACCCCGGCCTCGAACCCCTCCTGGGCGACGACCAGCACCTCCCCCTGCTGGAGACCCTGGAGACGTACCTCGACCTGGCGGGCAGCGCGGTGGCCACGTCGCGGGCGCTTCGCCTGCACCGCACCTCCCTCTACTACCGGCTGCAGCGCGTGGAGGAGCTGGCCGGCACCGATCTGAAGGACGGCGGCGAGCGGCTGGCCCTGCATCTGAGCCTCAAGCTGGCCCGGCTGTCGGGCCGCTACCGCCCGAGGGGGCCGCATCCCGGAAGCTGATTGCGCCCCTGGCCATGGTCACGTTTAATACGAAAAGGGAAGATTTGACGGGAGCCGAGATGCCGCGTGGGAAGCGTGCCGGACCGGTCCTCGGCAGGCGCGCCCCCGTCCCGATCGTCCTCCACTCCGCTCCCCTGGTGCTGCCGATCACCACGGAGCCGATCCGCGACGGCGGCGTGGCCATCCGCGGCGACCGCGTGCTCCAGGTCGGTCAGCGGGCCGACCTGCTCGCGTACTTCCCGATCGCCGAGGAGCGCCGCTGGCCCGGCATGATCGTGGCCGGCCTGGTGGACGCCTGCTCCGGTCCCGGCGTCCCCGCTCCGGGCGTGACGGCGCGCGCCGAGATCGTCACCGCCCCCGCCGACCAGCCGGGGCTGCCGGGCCTCTCGTACATCGAGGTGGCGTGCGCGTCGGAGGAGGAGTGGGAGCGGGTCGGCCGTGACGCGGTCATCACCGCCATGAGGGAGCTCGACCGGCCGGGCGGCGTCGGCGTCGCGCCGCGCACGGCCGACCCGCAGGTGCTGGAGGACGTGGCGCTGCTGGCCCGGACGTTCGGGCTGCGCCTGCTGGCCGACCTCGGGCTCGACTCCCCCGCCGCGCTGGACGAGGCCGGCGCCCTCGGGCCGCACTGCCACGTGGCCCGCGCCCGCCCGCTGGACCCCGGCGAGCGCAAGCTGCTGCGCCTGCGCGGCACCCGGGTGACGGTCTGCCCCGCACCCGGCGAGGCGCTCGACGACGTGCCGGCGCTGCTGGACGAGGGCGACCGCATCGCGTTCGGCACGGGGCCCTCCCCGGCGGGTCCGGGCCTGCTCGAACAGGCACGCACCGTGCGGGAACGCGCCCGGGCCATCGGTGCGCGGACGCGGGGGCTCGACCGCAGGCTCGTGGAGGCGCTCACGCTGGGCGGGGCCGGGGCGCTCGGCATGGACGGCGGCGTGGGCCGGATCGGCTCGCTCGGGCCGGGCGGCCGCGCCGACTTCGCGGTGTTCGACGCGCGCGGACGCTATCCGTACTCCGCCCTCCTGACGTGCCCGCCGTGCCTGGCCACGGTCACCGGCGGACGGACTACGTCACGCCGGCCCTGAGCCGGCTCCCGGACCGGGCCGCCCCGCGCGGGCGACCCGTGACGGCGCTACCCGTGACGGCGCTACCCGAACTGGGCCTCCACCGCGCCGAGCAGCTCCCTCAGCTGGTCGCGCTGCTCCCCCGTGAGCACCGCGAACAGGTCCTGCCCCGCCTGCCTGCGGGCCTCGCGGGCGCGCTCGTACACCTCCCGGCCGGCGTCCGTGATGACCACCAGCGTCGAGCGCCGGTTGGCCGGGTCCACCTCCCTGCGCACCAGCCCCGCCTCCTCCAGCGCGTCGATGACGGGCGTCACGGAGCGCGGCACGATCCGGAGCTGGTCGGCGAGCTGCACCATGCGGAGCGGCCGGCCGGCGTCGATGAGCGCGCGCAGCGCCCGCGCCTGCCCGGGGGTCAGCCCGAGCGGCTCCAGCCGGTGGAGGTAACCATGCCGCAACCGGCGGGTGACCAGGTGCAAGAGCTCGGACAGCTCCACGTCGTCCATGGCCCAAGCTTAGAGTCGGGGAACAATTATGAGCTAACCTCTGTTTGAGCGAACATCCGAAAGGAGTCTTCTTGGCAGACGAACCACGCGCGCCGTTGCGGCGCGTCGTCACGCTCTTCAGCGCCTACCGCGGCCGTCTGAGCCTGGTGGGCGTCCTGATCCTGCTGTCGTCGCTGGTGTCGCTGGCCTCGCCGTTCCTGCTGCGCGAGGTGCTGGACGTCGCGATCCCCCAGCGCGACCCGCTGCTGCTGACGCTGCTCGCGCTCGGGATGATCGTCGTCGCCGTGACCACCAGCGTCTTCGACGTCGTGCAGACACTGGTGTCCACCACGGTCGGCCAGCGCGTCATGCACGACCTGCGCACCTCCGTGTACGCCCACCTCCAGCGCATGTCGCTGGCCTTCTTCACCCGGACGCGGACCGGAGAGGTCCAGTCGCGCATCGCCAACGACATCGGCGGCATGCAGTCCGTGGTCACCAACACGGCCACCTCGATCGTCTCGAACCTCACCACCGTGATCGCCACGATCGTGGCCATGGTCGCGCTCGACTGGCGGCTGACCGCGATCTCGCTCGTGCTGCTGCCGGTGTTCGTGTGGATCAGCCGTCACGTCGGCGCCGAGCGCAGGCGCATCACCTCCGAGCGCCAGCGCACGCTCGCGGTCATCTCCTCCATGGTCCAGGAGTCGCTGTCGATCAGCGGCATCCTGCTCGGCCGCACCATGGGCCGCTCGGCCGAGCTCACCCGGCGCTTCTCCGGCGCCTCCGACGAGCTGGCCGACCTCGGCGTACGCTCCAGCATGGCCGGGCGGTGGCGGCAGGCGTCCATCCAGATCGTCATGGCCGCGATGCCCGCCGTCATCTACTGGGCGGTCGGCTACACCGGCGCGATCTCCGTGGGCACGCTCGTGGCGTTCACGACGCTCCAGGTGAGCCTGTTCCGGCCCGCCGTGTCGCTGCTGCGGCTCGGCGTGGAGGTGCAGAGCTCCCTCGCGCTGTTCGGCCGCATCTTCGAGTACCTCGACCTGCCCGTGGACATCCACCCGGGCACCCGGACGCTCCCGTCCGTGCGCGGCGAGGTGCGCTACGAGGACGCCTCCTTCTCGTACGGCGAGGCGCCCGCGCTGACCGGCGTGGACATCACCGTGCCGGCGGGCACCAGCCTGGCCGTCGTCGGCGAGACCGGCTCGGGCAAGACCACGCTCGGCTACCTGCTGCCCAGGCTGTACGACGTCACCGCCGGCCGGATCACCATCGACGGCGTGGACGTCCGGGACCTCACCTTCGAGACGCTGGCCGACACCGTCGGCGTGGTGTCGCAGGAGACGTACCTCTTCCACGCCTCCATCGCCGACAACCTCCGCTTCGCCAAGCCCGACGCGACGGACGAGGAGCTGCGGGCCGCCGCCGAGGCCGCCCGCATCCACGACCACATCGCCGCGCTGCCCGACGGCTACGACACGCTGGTCGGCGAGCGCGGCTACCGCTTCTCCGGCGGAGAGAAGCAGCGCCTCGCGATCGCCCGCACGCTGCTGCGCAACCCGCCGGTGCTGGTGCTGGACGAGGCGACGAGCGCCCTGGACACGCAGACCGAGCGGGCCGTGCAGGAGGCGCTGGACACACTGGCGGAGGGCCGTACCACGATCACCATCGCGCACCGGCTGTCCACCGTGCGGGACGCGGACCAGATCGTGGTGCTGGACGGGGGCCGGGTCGTGGAGCGCGGCGGGCACGAGGACCTGCTGGCCCTCGACGGCCACTACGCCGCCCTGGTGAGCCGCGACCGCCCCCTCGAACCCGTCTGACCGGCCCCTCCTCTGCTGCCCCGCCACCTGCGAACTCGCTTGGAATCCTGCCCGCGGCCTTGCCCGGACCGGGAGCCACCGTAAGGTCGTGAAGGTGCATGACACCCGATACGCGACATCCGGCATGGTGTGCAGCGTCGACCACCTCGCCTCCGCGGCGGGGGTGGCGGCGCTCGACCGGGGCGGCTCGGCCGCCGACGCCGCCATCGCCACGAACGCCGTCCTCGCCGTCACCGCCCCCCACATGTGCGGGCTGGGCGGCGACCTGTTCGCCCTGGTCCACGACGGCTCCCCCGGCGAGGTGACCGCGCTCAACGCCTCCGGGCGCGCCGGGTCGGGAGCCGACCCCGACCGGCTGCGCGCCGAGGGGAACGAGCGCATGCCGCACCTGCACGACATCCGCTCGGTCCCCGTGCCCGGCTGCGTGGACGGGTGGCTCGCGCTGCACGAGCGGTACGGCCGCCTTCCGCTGCCCTCCCTGCTCGAACCCGCGATCAGGCTGGCGAGCCAGGGCTTCGCCGCCTCGCCGCTGATGCTCGCCGGCGCCCGCGTCGCGGCGGGACGGCCGGGCGGCGGCGACTTCGCCGCGGTCCGCGCGGCCGGCGACCGGATGACGCGGCCGGGCGTGGCCAGGGCGCTGAGCGCCGTCGCCGCGGACGGGCGCGCCGGCTTCTACCTCGGCGAGTTCGGGGAGGGCCTGCTGGAGCTCGGCGGCGGCGAGTACGACCGCGCCGACCTCGCCCGGCCGAACGCCGACTGGGTCACCCCCCTCGCGGTGCGGGCGTTCGGCCACGACGTCTGGTCGATGCCGCCCAACTCCCAGGGCTACCTGCTGCTCATGGCGCTCGGCATCGCCGACGGGCTCGACCTGCCCGCCTCCCCCGGCGATCCGCTCTGGGCGCACCTGCTGGCCGAGGCCGCCCGGGTGAGCGGCCACGACCGGCTCGCCCTCCTGCACGAGGACGCCAAGGACCTCCTGTCGTCCGGGGAGATCGAGCGGCGCCGGGCGCTGGTCGACCCGGCCCGGAGGCTCCGCCTCACCGCTCCGGCCGAGCCGGGCGACACCACGTACCTGTGCGCGGTGGACGGCGACGGGATGGGCGTCTCCCTCATCCAGTCGAACGCCGCCGGTTTCGGCAGCATGCTCTTCGAGCCCCACACCGGGATCAACCTCCACAACCGCGGCATCGGTTTCTCGCTCACGCCCGGCCACCCGGCCGAGTACGGCCCCGGCCGCCGGCCGCCGCACACGCTCGCGCCGGCGCTGGTCACCCGGCCCGACGGCGCGCTGCGCTCCGTCGTGGGCACCATGGGCGGCGACGCGCAGCCGCAGATCCTGCTCCAGGTCATCACCCGGCTGCTGCGCCACGGCGAGCTCCCGGGCGAGGCCGTCGCGGCTCCGCGCTGGCGGATCGGCGCGGCCGGCACGGGGTTCGACACCTGGTACGCGCCCGACGACACCGTCCTGGACCTGGAGGACGGCACGCCCTGGTCGGACGGGCTGGCCGCGCTCGGCCACCCGGTGACCGCCCGCCCGTACGGGAGCACGTTCGGCCACGCGCACCTCATCGACGTACGGCCGGACGGCGTGCTGGCGGGCGCGGCCGACCCGCGCGCGCTCATCGGCGCGGCGATCGGCCGCTGAGAACGCCGCGATTGGACGCCCGTCGCGCGGGTAGCAGGTGCCGCCATGGCGAACAATGTCATCACTCTCATCACCAGTGACCACCGCGAGGTCGAGGCGCTCTTCGAGCGGCTCAAGAAGAAGCAGGGCGACCGGCGGGCCACGGTGGCCGAGCTGTACGCCCTCCTCACCGCACACGCCCGGGCCGAGGAGGACCGCGTCTACCCCGGCATCGACGCCCACCACGGCGTGGAGGAGCACAAGGAGGCGGAGGTGCTGCTCGACGCGCTCAAGCGGGCCGACCCGGACGGCGCCGAGTTCGAGGAGGCCCTCGACAAGCTGGTCGAGTCCGTGAACCACCACGTGCAGGAAGAGGAGAGCACGATCCTGCCGACCCTGGCCAGGACGGCCGACGCCAGGAAGCTGGAGGAGCTCGGCGCCGCCTTCAAGCAGCGCCGCCAGGAGGAGCTGACCGCCCTCACCAAGGCCGCCGGCACCTCGAACGGCTCCAAGAACGGCTCCAAGGACGGCGCCGAGCCGACCAAGGCGGAGCTGTACAAGGAGGCGCAGAAGGCCGACCTCCCCGGCCGTTCGCAGATGGACAAGGAGGAGCTGGAGCAGGCTCTGCGGAAGGCCGGATCCTAGGGTTCCGGTCGCGCCCAGGGGTATGGGTGCCGTATGAGCGAACTACCTCCGGACAGGTTCGGGCTCGCCGACGAGCAGGAGATCGAGGTCGAGGAGTGGACCGACGACCTCGGCCTCGATCACCGCATCGACGAGGACGACCCCCAGCACGAGGACACCCTGGACGAGCGGCTGCGGCGGGAGAAGCCGGAGCGGGAGCGGACGCGCCGGGAGGAGCACCGGCTCACCCAGCCCGACGAGGGCCTCGCACCGGACGTCGAGAGCGACGAGGTCGGCGAGGACTGGGGCGGGGACTCCGGCGACCTGTCGGCCGAGGAGCGCGCGGTCCGCGTCGACCCCGACACGCTGGACCCCGACGCCCTCTACTCGGGCGACCAGGACACCGGCGACCCGGGCGAGCCGGGCGGGGCCGACGGCGGGACCGGCCGGCTCAGGTGAGGCGCGACAGGGCCGGCAGCAGCGCGTGCAGGTCGTCGACGACCACGTCGGCGGCCCCCGCCTGCGGCCGCTCGGCGTGCAGATACCCCCACGGCCCGCGCCGCAGCAGCGCGGTGCGCATGCCCGCCCGTCCGGCCGGCAGCACGTCGTTGTCCAGCCGGTCACCCACGTAGAGGATCTCGGACGGCTCGCGCCCCGCGACGGCGGCGACCTTGGCGAAGAACCCGGGATCGGGCTTGGACACGCCCCACCCCTCGGAGGTGTGGACGGAGTCGGCCGGCAACTCCATGGCCACCAGTGCGCCGTGGGCGCGGGCGGGCTGGTTGCCCGCGACGATCACCTGGAGACCGGCGTCGCGCAGCGCGGCCAGGGCCTCGCGCACGTCCGGGTAGAGGTCGTCGGCGTCGAAGTGGTTGCGCAGGCTCTCCGGCTCGTCGCGCTCCCACGCGGCCAGCTCGGCGGCGATGTCGATGCCGGGCCGGACGAGCTCGAACGCCTCGCGGTGCGAGCGGTCCAGGGCCGCCATGCCGCCCAGCGCGCCCATCATCACGAACCTGCTCACGCCGAGCCGGTCGGCCCAGCGTGACCAGATGCGCGTCTCGTCGATGAGCGTCTCGCCGACGTCGAACACCACTGCCTTGATCATCCCAGTCCTTTCTCGTCCGCCCAACTGTATGGGCGGCTGGCAAGCGCTTCAGCAGAGGGTCGGCACATGTAATACTTAGCGTGCCCGTTCGACTACGGAGGGACGGCCGATGAGTGCGGTGTTGCCGAAGAGAGCCCGTAAGCGCCCGAAGATGTGGCTCGACAAGGACCAAGGCGTGCCCGAGACCTGCCGTGAGTTGTTCGACGCACTCCCAGAGTTGCCGGGCTTCCGCGCTGAAGTCATAGAAGAAAGTGTGGTCTTGACCCCCGTCGGCACCCCCGAGCACGCTGACTGCGCCATGGAACTGAGCTACCTTCTCGCTCCGGTCATCCGCGAACGCGGCTGGAAGGGATACACCGGCAATATCGACGTGTGCCTCGACGGCTCCCGGGAGCCCGTAGAGCCCGACTACGTGCTGGCACCCTCCGACTGCCCTCGTTGGGAAGAGCGTGAGCTGCGCTCCTCTGGCTTGATCATGGTTGCCGAGGTTGTCTCCAAGGGAAGCATCGTTCGCGATCGCACGGAGAAGCCGCGCCTGTATGCGGCGGCAGGCGTGCCGATCTATCTCTTGATCGACATCGTCGCCACCCCTCAGACGGTCACTGTCCACAGCGCCATCGACGACGACGCCTACATAGCAATCGCCACGGTTCCGATCGGCTCGACAGTCCGCCTGCCCGATCCCGTCAACCTGGAGCTCGACACCTCGATCTTCAAGGGCTGAGCTTCTCCATCGCCTTGGCGATGCGCTTCTCCGACACCGGGGTGGGGGTCCCGAGCGTCTGGGCGAAGAAGCTGACCCGCAGCTCCTCGATCATCCACCTGATCTCCACCACGTCCGGGTCCGAGCGCCGGGCCGGGTGGAGCTTGTCCAGCAGGTCGTGGTAGTCGTCCTCGACCTTGTGCACCCGTGCCATCCACTCCTCGTCGCGCCAGGGCTCCTCCGGCAGCTTGGTCAGCCGCCGCTCGATGGCCCGCAGGTAGCGCAGCACGTCGGACAGCCGCCGGTTGCCGGTCGCGGTGACGAATCCCGCGTACACGAGCCGGCCGAGCTGCTCGCGGACGTCCTCCGTGGAGGCGCTCGACGGCAGCGGGTCCAGCCGGGTGCCGATCGCGTGCCACACGCTCAGGATCTGCTCCACCTTGGCCAGCACGTCCGCCGCCGTGTCGTGCAGCTCGGCCCGTACGTGCTGGTAGAGGCGGTCGAAGGAGACCGGGTCCCAGGCGGGGCCGCCCCGGTCGAGCATGAGCTTGTCGGCCGCCGCGTTGACCACGTCGTCGAACAGCGCCACGGCGCCGCCGTGCGGGCTGCGTGACAGGGCCAGCTTGGCCTGGTTGGACAGGCCGGCGAGCAGCGACTTGGCCGGGTTGGTGACGTTGAGGAGCAGCAGGCGGCGCGTGCCGGGCCAGTGGGAGCGGCGCTGCTCCGCCTCCGTCTCGAAGATCTTGACGGAGACCGAGTCGCGGTCGTCCACCAGGGCCGGGTAGCCCTTCATGCGGCCCTGCTCGAACACCTTGGGCAGCGTGCCGAAACTCCACGTGCGCAGTCCGGTCCGCTCCAGGTCGTCGGCCGCCGCCGACAGCGTCTGGCGCAGGCGCGGCGCGAGACGCCGCTTGAGCGCGTCGAGGTCCTTGTCCTCGGCGATGGTCCGTTTACGCTCGTCGATCACCCGGTACGTGACGCGCAGGTGGTCGGGGAGCTGGTCGAGCTGCCAGGCGTCGTGCGGCACGCGTACCCCGGTGAGGCGCAGCAGCTCCCGCTCCACGGCCTCCAGCAGCGGCTCGCCGCCCGGCCTGGCGTTGGCCAGCACCTGCCTGGCGTAGTTGGGGGCGGGCACGAAGTTGCGGCGCAGCGGCTTGGGCAGCGACCTGATCAGCTCGGTGACGAGCTCCTCGCGCAGGCCGGGGATCTGCCAGTCGAAGCCGTCGGAGCCGATCTGGTTGAGCACCTGGAGCGGCACGTGGACGGTCACGCCGTCGGCGTCGGCCCCCGGCTCGAACTGGTAGGTCAGCTTCATCCGCTGGCCGAGCTGCCGCCACGTGTCGGGGTAGTCCTGGGTGCTGACGTCGGCGCCCTCGTTGACGAGCATCTCCGGGGAGAACGTCAGCAGGTCGGCGTCGTCGGCGCGGGCCTTCTTCCACCAGGCGTCGAAGTGGCGGGCCGAGACCACGTCGGCGGGCACCCGCCGGTCGTAGAAGTCGAACAGGGCCTCGTCGTCGACCATGATGTCGCGGCGGCGGGCGCGGTTCTCCAGCTCCTCGACCTCCTGGAGGAGCCGCCGGTTGGCGCGCAGGAACTCGTGGTGGCTGTCCCACTCGCCCTGGACCAGGGCGTGCCGGATGAACAGCTCGCGCGACAGCTCCGGGTCGATGCGCCCGTAGTTGACCTTGCGGCCGGTGACCAGCGGCACCCCGTACAGGGTGACCTTCTCCAGCGCGATGACCGCGCCCTGGTCCTTCTCCCAGTGGGGCTCGGAGTAGGCGCGCTTGACGAGGTGCTGGGCGAGCGGCTCGACCCAGCCGGGCTCGATCTTGGCGTTGACCCGGGCCCACAGCCGGGAGGTCTCGACGAGCTCGGCGGACATGACCCACTGCGGCTGCTTCTTCGCCAGGGCGGAGCCGGGGAAGACGGCGAAGCGGGCGTTGCGCGCGCCGAGGTACTCCTGGATGGGGCGGCGGCCGTCGGCGGGGCGCTGCTTGTCCATGACGTCCTTGACGCCGATGTGCGACAGCAGGCCGGCCAGCAGCGACACGTGGACGCTGTGCGGGTCGCCGGGATGGCTGTTGGGCTGGACGCCGAGCGCCTGGCGGAGCTGGCTGTAGATGTCCTGCCACTCGCGTACGCGCAGGTAGTTGAGGAACTCGGCCCTGCAGAGCCGGCGGAAGGCGCTGGAGGACAGCTCCTTCTGCTTGTCCTGGAGGTAGTGCCAGAGGTTGAGGTAGGCGAGGAAGTCGGACTCGGGGTCGGCGAAGCGGCGGTGCTTCTCGTCGGCCTGCTGCTGCTTGTCGGCGGGGCGCTCGCGCGGGTCCTGGATGGACAGTGCGGCGGCGATCACCATGACCTCGCGCAGGCAGCCGTGCTTCTCGGCCTCCAGCACCATGCGGCCGAGGCGCGGGTCGACCGGCAGGGTCGCCAGCTTGCGGCCGACGGGGGTGAGCCGGCCCTCGGCGTCGAACGCGCCGAGCTCGTGCAGCAGGTTGACGCCGTCCTTGACCTGGCGGCGGTCCGGCGGCTCGACGAAGGGGAACGCCTCGATGTCGCCCAGCCCGATCGAGGTCATCTGCAGGATGACGGAGGCGAGGTTGGTGCGCAGGATCTCCGGGTCGGTGAACTCCGGCCGGCTCAGGAAGTCCTCCTCCTCGTACAGCCGGACGCAGATGCCGTCGGAGGTGCGGCCGGAGCGGCCCTTGCGCTGGTTGGCGCTGGCCTGGGAGATGGCCTCGATAGGCAGCCGCTGCACCTTGGTGCGGTGGCTGTAGCGGGAGATGCGGGCGTATCCGGGGTCGACGACGTACTTGATGCCGGGGACCGTCAGCGACGTCTCGGCCACATTGGTGGCCAGCACGATGCGGCGGCCGGTGTGGCGCTGGAAGACGCGGTGCTGCTCGGCGGCGCTCAGCCGCGCGTACAGCGGCAGCACCTCGGTGTTGCGGAAGTCGGCCTTGCTGAGCGCGTCGGCGGCGTCGCGGATCTCCCGCTCGCCGCTGAGGAAGACGAGGATGTCGCCCGGCCCCTCGGTGACCAGCTCGCGGCAGGCGTCGACGATGCCCTGCGTCTGGTCGTCGTCCTCGGCGAGCGGCCGGTAGCGGACCTCGACGGGGTACGTGCGGCCGGAGACCTCGACGATCGGCGCGTCGCCGAAGTGGCGGGAGAACCGCTCGGGGTCGATGGTGGCGCTGGTGATGATGACCTTGAGGTCGGGGCGCCGGGGCAGGAGCTGCTTGACGTAGCCGAGGATGAAGTCGATGTTGAGGCTGCGCTCGTGGGCCTCGTCGATGATGAGCGTGTCGTACTGCTCCAGCAGCCGGTCGTGCTGGAGCTCGGCCAGCAGGATGCCGTCGGTCATCAGCTTGACGAGCGTGCGGTCGCTGCCCTGGTCGGTGAAGCGCACCTTGTAGCCGACGACCTGGCCCAGCTCGGTGCCGAGCTCCTCGGCGACGCGCTCGGCGACGGTGCGGGCGGCGATGCGGCGCGGCTGGGTGTGGCCGATGAGGCCGCGGACGCCGCGCCCGAGTTCGAGGCAGATCTTGGGGATCTGGGTGGTCTTGCCGGACCCGGTCTCACCGGCGATGATCACGACCTGGTGGTCGCGGATGGCCGCGAGGAGGTCGTCCCTGCGCTGGGAGACCGGCAGGTTCTCGGGGTAGGTGATCGCGGGCACGGCCTCGCGGCGGCGGGCCAGCCGCTGCTCGGCGCGCTCGACGTCGGCGAGGATCTCCGCGGCGATCTTGTCGCGGGCCTCGCGGGAGCGCACCCGGCGCGCGCCGTCGAGCCTGCGCCGCAGCCGCCGCTGGTCGCGCGGCATGAGCTCGGGCAGGCGGGACTGGATGTCGGTGAGCGGAGAGGACAACGCGGAGGTTCCCATACTGCTTCCAGGATATTTGAGCCCCGTGCACCGGGAGCCAACGGTCCATGCTGCCGGACCCCGCAGCCACCGCGCATCCCAATAACCGGCCCGCGCCATGACCGCCCGCGCCATGACCGCCCGCGTCGCAGCCTGCCCGCGTCGTCGCGCGGGCGCACTTCCGGGCATGGCCGTGGCCGTCCACGGCGGGCCCACTCTCCCCAGAGTTGCGTCGTGAACGGCCACGCCCATCAATGAGACTCCCGAAAGGCGGTTCCGGTTGCGTCCGGGAGCTCACTATCTTGATCGGCGAGCCGGACGGCGCGCGGATCAGCCCGCCCGGCTGCCCGCCATCTGGGCGGCGCCGATGATGCCCGCCTCGTTCTGCAGGGCGGCCGGCACGATCGGCGTGTCGATCCGGACGTGCGGCAGCCACTTGTGGGCCTTCTTGCTCACGCCGCCGCCCACCAGGATGAGCGACGGGGAGAACAGCATCTCCACGTGCCGCAGGTACTCCTCGACCCGCTCGGCCCACTTGTCCCAGCCCAGGTCCTCGTCCTCGCGGGCCTTGTCGGAGGCGCGGCGCTCGGCGTCCTTGCCGTGCAGCTCCAGATGGCCGAGCTCGGTGTTGGGCACCAGCACGCCGTCGATGAACAGGGCGCTGCCGATGCCCGTGCCGAACGTCAGCATGAGCACGGTCCCGCGCCGGTCCCGGCCCTCACCGAAGGTCATCTCCGCGATGCCGGCCGCGTCGGCGTCGTTGATCACCGTCGCGCCGCCGAACAGCTCGGCCGCGTCGACGCCGATCCACGAGTGGTGGACGTTCGCGGCGGTGCGGACCACCCCGTCCCTGACCACGCCGGGGAACGTCACTCCGACGGGCCCCGACCAGCTGAAATGGTCGGCGATCTGCCGTACCACCTCGGCGACGGGCTCCGGCTTGGACGGCTGCGGGGTGGGAATGCGCAGGCGCTCCTGGGCGAGCTTGCCCGCCGAGACGTCCACGGGTGCGCCCTTGATGCCCGAGCCACCGATATCAATCCCCAAAACTTCCATATCAACCCTTCTCCCCAACAGGCGACAAGAAACGCCTCGCCGGATATTTCCGGACCATACTGAACCCTTCCCCGGTGCGCCCGCGTATCTCGCGTCACAAGCGCTAACAAGGAGGCACGGATGCGGTTACGCATCATCACACTCTGCGCTGTCGCGGTCGGCCTGGGCAGCACTCTCGCCACTCCCGCGCACGCCCACGCCACTCCCCGCGCGCGGTTCGACGTCGTCAACCTCGTCTCGGACGTCCGGGGCAAGGCCGCCCTCACCGACCCCAAGCTGGTCAACCCCTGGGGTCTGGCCATGGGCAAGACCCTGTGGGTCTCCGACACGGGCACCGGCAGCGCCACCGTCTATTCGGGCGCCGGCAAGAAGGAGCAGACCGAGGTCGCCATCCCGGGCGGGGCCCCGACGGGCCAGGTGTTCAACCCGACCGACGGGTTCACCGTGAAGGGCAAGCCCGCCACGTTCATCTTCGCCAGCCCCAGCGGCGCGATCAGCGGCTGGAACGCCGAGGCGGACCCGAAGAACGCCCTCATCGCCGCGTTCACCCGCGGCGCCGACTACAAGGGCCTCGCGCTCGCGCAGACCGACGACGGCGACTTCCTGCTCGCCGCCGACTTCGCCCACGGCCGCATCGCCGCCTGGAACTCCGACTTCGAGAAGATCAAGCTCCGGGGTTGGCAGTTCAGGGATCCGGCCATTCCCTCGAACTACTCCCCGTTCAACGTGGCGGTCGCCAACGGCAACATCTGGGTGGCGTACGCGCTGCGCGACCCGGCGACCGGCAAGTCCGTCGCCGGTGCGGGCAAGGGCTTCGTCAGCCGCTTCAACGCCGAGGGCCGCCTGACCGGCCGCATCGCGCGTACCGGGCTGAACGCGCCGTGGGCGATCACCGCGGCCCCGCGCGGCGCCTACGCCGGATCGCTGCTCGTCGGCAACTTCGGCGACGGCACCGTCCACGCCTACCGCAACAGCCGTCACCTCGGCGCGCTGCGCACCGCCGACGGCAAGCCGATCCAGCTGCCCGGCCTGTGGGACCTGGAGGTCGGCACCGCGGCCAACGGCGGCGAGAACGCCCTGTGGTTCTCCGCCGGCATCGACGGCGGCCGGCACGGCCTGCTCGGCGTCATCCGGCCCGCGGGCTCCGGCGGCTCGACGGCCACCACGCCCACCGCGACGGCGACCCCGGCGCCCACCTCCACGTCCTCGCAGCACTCGAACCACTCGTACGGAGGTTACTGACCGGCCGCTGACGTTTCCGGCACGGTCGGCGCGGCCGTGCCGGAAAACACCTCCGGGCCTTTCCCGCCCCTGCGCTGACGACCGGCCGCACCGCTTCCTGAAGTGATTCCCGCCGCCCCCGATGATTCGCGCCGCCCCCGCCGAGTGACGCCGTCCCCGCTAAGTCCCGCCGCCCCCCTGGCCATGTCGGTGGGCGGCACTACCATCTCCCCGACGGGTCCGTACGGAGACGGTAGGGCATGACAGATCATCGGCTGCCACGCGAGCTGGGCCGGCTGTTCGCCGACGCCGGCAGGGGCCGCACGCTGCGGGTCGCTCTGCCGCCGGGTGACCTCGTCTGGCCCGACCCGGGCTACACCGGGCAGGGGGAGGCGGCCAGACCGGCGTTCTGGATGAGCGACGAGCCCGTGTCCGGCCGCGAGTGGGCCCGCTTGCGCGACGAGCACGCCGCGAGCGGGCTGTGGCCGGTGCTGCTGGACGAGTCCGCCCAGCCCTGGTCGATCGGGCAGGTCGTGCCGGACGAGCCGGCGATGATCGACCACTTCACGGCCGAGGGGTTCATGCACGAGGTGTGGCAGGAGTGGGTGGCGCAGATGCCGCCCGACGCCCTCACCGAGCTCGACCCCTACGGCGCGCTCTGCCCCGGCCCGGCCGCGCCCGGGGTGCCCAAGGCCGATCCGGGCGAGGTGGCCGACTGGTACGCCGACCAGCTCGCGCCGCGCGGGATGCCGCTGGGCCTGGTCGCCGCCCGGCGCGGCGCCGACGCGCTGGCCGTGATGGGCTGGCAGGGGGCGCTGCACCACAACGAGTGGATGGTGCCGCTCGCGGCGGTGGTCCGCAGCTGGGAGGAGCGGTTCGGGGCGCGGGTGGTGTGCGTGGGGTTCAACACGCTGGAGCTGAGCGTCGCGGCGCCTCCGGTGGACGCCGAGCACGCGCTGCACGTGGCGGCCGAGCACTGGGCGTTCTGTCCCGACAACGTGGTTCAGGGGCCGGGCGACCTGCACGGCTACGCCGAGCAGATCATCGGCAGGCACGCCTGGTCGTTCTGGTGGGACTGACCGTCCAGCAGAGGGGTCACAGGACGCGGGCCACGGCGCCGTAGTTGCCCGAGGCGCTGGGCAGGGCCGCGCACGCCTCGTCGCGGCCGTCGGGCCGCCACTCGGGCACCCACACCAGCCCCGGCTCGACCAGCTCCAGCCCTTCCAGCAGCGCCGCCACCTCCGCGCGGGTGCGGACGACGTGCCCCGGCAGCGTCATGGCGAGCAGCTCGCCGACGGCGGGCAGCAGCTCCTCGGGGATCGCGTCGAAGGTGGTCTGCAGCAGAGCCAGGTAGCTGCCCCGGGCGGCGGCGTGGCACAGGCACTTGATCGCGTGCCGGGCGTCGTCGTCGCCGGCTCCCGCGACCGAGACCAGCAGCACGCCCACGGGCCGGTCCCAGTCGATGAACGTCTTGACCACCCGGTCGCCGAGCAGGTCCTCCACCTGCCGCACGTCACCCTCCACCACGCGCACCAGGTCCGTGACGGGCTCGATGGTGGCCTGGGCGTACGCCAGGACCATCGGGTCGTTCTCCACGTACAGGACCCGGGCGCCGGAGCGGCCCAGCGCCTCGCGGGCCAGATCGTGCAGCTGACGGCCGGGAGGTAATCCGCTGGGCACCCCGCTGCCGACGATCACGAACTGGTCGATCCCGCCGGCCGCCAGATGGCGGACCACGCGGGCCAGGAAGGCGAGCACCGCGCGGGCGGCGGCGGTGGTCACGGGGGCGGCCTCGTCGTAGCGGCGCACGGCGTCGCGGTCGGCCACGAAGTTGTTCTTTCCTCCGGCGGCGGCGTCGAGCATCCGGGTGACACGCGCCTGGGCCGTGTCGAGCCTGGCCAGATTACGGATGGCACGTTGACGCATTTGACGTATCGCCCCTTTCCCCTCACCTTGCCGTACGGGAAAGTTCCGCGGCCTTCGACCCCACTCGGAGGACCAAGTTGAAAATGCTCCAAATGTCCCAACAATACAACCTATTGGAGCGAAATAATCGGGAAATATACGTTTCCCGGGTAATTATCGATCATCCTCGGGCGATGCGGTCACGGTGGGTGTTCAGCAGGTCGAACGTCTCCTCGCGGGTGGTCGTGGTGACCGAGAGTTTGGCGAACGCCTGGTGGTAGGCCTCGACGGCCCCCGGCTCGATGATCAGCTCGTCGCGTTCGACGGTGTGCGCGCAGGCGATGTCGGGCTCGAACGCCTCGGCGTAACGCCAGAGCGTGAACGGCCCCGTGCGGGGCAGATAGGCCGGGTCGTTCAAAGGCACCAGGTGCAGGGAGACACCGGGACGCTTGGCGAGGTCGATCAGGGAGTCGAGCTGGGCCAGGTGGACGGGCGGCTCGGCGATGGAGCGCAGCAGCACGCCCTCGTCCATGATCGCCCACACGACAGGCCCGTGCCCGGCCCCCTGCCCGGCCCCGTGGCCGGCGAAGACCATCTCCTGGCGGGCCAGGACCAGCCGCACCGCCGCCTCGACGGAGGTCTGCCCGAGCGTGGCCGGCCCGGCCGCGCCGATCGCGGCGCGGGCGTACGCCTCGGTCTGCAGCAGCGGCGGGACCGTCCGCGGGTCGTACACGCGGATCACCGAGGCCCGCTGCTCCAGGGCGAAGGCGGTGGCGAGCCAGACGGGCACCGCGCTCGTGTCCCACCAGGCGGGCTCGCGCTCGCCGCGGGCCAGGGACAGCACGTGCTCGCGCGCCGGCAGCGCGGTCACCCCGTACAGGTCGAGCAGCCGCTCCACCATGGCCGGAGCGGGGGCCGCGCGGCCGGTCTCCGCGGCCTCGACGCGGATCGCACCGCGGCCCAGCGCGCTCTCGACCTGCTCGGCCGTCAGGCCGGCCGCCTCGCGCAGGCCGCGCAGCCGCTCGCCGAGCGCCACGCGGACCGGCTCGGGCGGCGCCGTCCTGGCCGCGGGCACCGCCGGGACGGCCGGGGCCTCGGGCGCGGGCGCGGAGTGCTCGGGCAGTCCCTCGGCCCGGCGGGCCAGGTCGATGACGCCGCGCAGCACGGCCAGCGAGCCGTCGGACAGCCCGGAGGCGGAGGCGCCGATGGCGGCGGCCCGCAACTGGAGGTCCTCCACCGCGCCGGAGTCGAGCGACTCCTCCCCCACCAGCCAGCCGACGCTGACCTGGAGGCAGGAGGCGAGCGCGCGCAGCACCTGGAGGGTCGGGTTGGCCTGCTTGCCGGTGCGGAGCTGGCTGACGTAGGCCCGGGTGATGGGGATGCCCGCCTCGGTGAGCTCGGCGGCCACCTGCGCGCCGCTCAGGCCCCGCTCTCTCAGCGCCAGGTCCAGCCGCTCGGCGATGTTCGCCACTCCGCACCTCCTGCCGCCCGGGAGACCCTCAGCGTAGGGGAATCCGGGGATCATGCGCGCCTTCGGCCGCCCGTAAACCTCCAGCGGGCCATCCATACCCAACTGGAAAGTGTCAGTTGACACATCTTCCCACAGAACGCCACTATCGGACCGACACCTGGAAAGTGAGACTTGACAGCCGGACGGTTCTGGAGAGTCGCCGGCGAGGAGGTGGCCGGAGTGACCGCCGAACCGCAGAACGGTTCCTGGTTCGCCAGGCGGCCGAGGGCTCCGCAGGCACCCGATCGGGTGATCCTGCGCATCTGCGCCCGCGTGGTACCCCCCGACAAGCGCGTCCACGTCGCCAACATGCCGCTCGGCGGCGTGGAGGTCTGGGTGGACGGCAACGGCGACCGCTGGGTCCACTACCACCGGATGGCCCGCGAGCTGCGGCTGGCCGGCTGGCACACCGAGGTCGCCGCCGAGCGGCTGATGGTGCTCGGCTGGAGCGCCGAATGCCTGGTCCACCGGGTCCGGATGCTCGACGCCGCCCTCGCGGGCCGGCTGTCCGACTACACCCGTACCGCCCGCGCGGCCTTCACGCTCGGCACCCGGCTGCGCGAGCAGAAGGTGCCCGCCGACGAGATCGCCATGAGGGTCCGCGACCACGTCGGCCGTGAGCTGCGCTGGCCCGACCGGCTCGCCGAGCTGGACGGTCTGGAGCGCACCGCGTCGCTGGAGCCGCTGCGGCTGCGGCTGGCGCAGGTCACCGGCCTGGAGGCCAAGGTGAGCCGCCGCTGCGCCGAGCACCTGACGCTGGCCTCACAGGTCGTCATGTCGCTGCTCGGCCCGGACGCCGGGCGTTCGACGCGCCCGTGGACCAGGGCGCCCGGGCGACTGGTCGGGATCACCGAGCGGATGGTCGCGGCCAGCGTGCCGAACCGTCCCGAGGTGCCCCGGCCTGAGACCGTCACCGTCGCCCGCAGGGACCTGGCGGAGACGCCGCGATGACCCTGACGCCCGTTCGCGAGCACGTCGCCGGCCCGTTCGTCGGGCCGGTGGCGCGGCCCCGGCTCCTGGTCCGGGGGCGCTTCGTCGTCCTGCGGCTGATCGCCTGCGGTGTCGTCATCGCGATCATGGCCGACAGCACGGCGACGACGCTGGCGATCCCCGTGCTGAGCCGCGACCCCATCGCGGCGTCCCTGCCGATGGCGGAGATCACGTGGGTCAGCACGATCAACTTCGCCGCGGTGGCCGCGCTGCTGGCCACGGCGGGCCGCTTCGCCGACCTGCTGGGCAGGCGCAGCGTCCTCGCGGTCGGCCTGGCCCTGTACGGGCTGGGCGCCGCGGCGGTCATCGCGACCACGTCCTTCCCGCTGCTCCTCGGCGGGCGGCTGGCGCAGGGCGTCGGCGCCGCGCTGATGTTCCCCGCCTCGCTCGGCCTGCTGCTGGGCGAGCTGCCGGCCAACCGCCGCGCCGGCGCGGTGGCGCTGTGGAGCGCCTCCTCCGGGATCGGCGCGCTCACGCTCCAGGCCGGCGGCGGCCTGCTGGTGGCCGAGTACGGCTGGCGCGGCCTGTTCCTGCCGAGCGCCGGCCTGGCCGCGGCCCTGCTCATGCTGACCCCCGCGCTGCCCCGCTCCTTCGGGCAGGTGCGGCGCGTGCCCGACGTGTTCGGCACGCTGCTGCTCATCGGCGCGATCGCCGCGGCCGTGCTCGCCGTCTCCCAGGGCGGCACGTGGGGATGGACCTCCCCGCGCATCCTGGGCTGCGCGGCGGCGGCCGGGCTCCTGCTGGCCGGGGCCGTCGCCACGTCGTGGCGCCACGCGGCCGGCGCCATCGACATGCGGCTGTGGCGGCGGCCCGGCTTCCTGTGGTCGGGCGGGGCGTCCCTGCTGTACGGCGCCGCCTCGTTCGTGGTGCTGGCCCTCGGCCCGCTGTACCTGAAGAGCTCCGGGTTCGATCCCGTGACGATCGGCCTGTGGCTGACGCCCATCTCGCTCGCAATGATCGCGGGCAGCCCGCTGGCCATGCTGGCCGGGCGCCGCATCGGCCTCAACGCGGTCATCTACGCCGGGGCCCTGCTCCTCGGCGGCGGCTGCGCCCTCATGCTGGCCAACCCCTACCCGAACGTCCTGACGCTGGTGGCCGCGCTCATGCTGGGCAGCGGCTTCGGCGCCCTGTCCACCGGCACGTTCACGGTCGGGACGATGGCCGCCCATCCCACCCAGTACGCCTCCGCGGTCGGCGCCGTGAACACGGCCCGCATGCTGGGCGGCGCGATCGGGGTGGCCGGCGCCTCGGCCCTGGTGGACCAGCCGGTGCTGGACGGGCCGATGCCGGGCTTCGCCTCCGCGATGGTCGGCTGCCTGATCGTGGCCGTGGTCGTCGGCACCGTGGCCCTGGCCCGCGTCGCCGGAACGCCGCGCCGCCGGGCCGCGCGCCTGTCCAGGCGTGAGGCCGAGGCAGAGCTGATCATGCTGCGCCGGTTGCTGGCCGAGCTGCGCGACAGCTTCGTCCAGGTACGCGACGAGGCGGAGGAGGAGCTGGCCCGCTTCGGCGCCCGTGACCTGTCCGCCCACCTGCCCACCCAGCGGGCCGCCGAGCGGCTCTGAGCCCCGAAACCAGTCCCGTGTATCCGCCCGTGAAGCCGCGCTGACAGGAGTGGACCATGCTCACCGATGAGATCCGCAGGCCGTACCAGCACCCGTACGGGGTTCCCGCCCGTGGTGAGAGGCCGGCGCCGCCGCCTCCCCGCCCGGCGGAGGACGACCGCGTCACCACCGCGGCGGCCGAGCGCACCGTGCACCGGCTGCACCACATCAGGCAGGTGTCCGACCTGGCCATCAGCGTCATCGACCAGGCGCTCGAGCACGCGTCCTGACCCCTCACCACCCCCCGCAGGAGGAAACCATGGTCACCATCAAGGTCGAATGCCCGGCGGAGGTCGCCGCGGAACGGCAACGGGAGTTCGCCGACACCGTGATCGGGGCCGCGGTGCACCTGCTCGGCGCCGAGCGCGCCGGAGTGCGGCTGGACGTCACGGCCGACGTTGAGGACGCGCGGACCCGGCGCGAGACGGAAGACGCGCGGACCCGGCGCGAGATGGAGAACGCGCGGACCCGCCGTGATGAGGAGCAGGCGCGGGCCCGGCGCGAGGTTGACGAGGCCCGGGAGCGGCGTGAGGCGGCCTTCTGGGCCGCGGCTTGGTCGGGTTGCTGATGAGGGCCGGACTCGCTCCCTCGCCCGTCCTGCCGGAGCGGACTCCCGTGCTGCCGGAGCGGCTCGTCCGCAGGGGGATCGGCGGCGCGATCCCCGCCCGCCGGGCCGGTGTCGCGCGGCCGTGGATCACCACGGTGCCGGCGCCCGCCTCCCCGTCCGTGGCCCCTTCGGAGGAGTCGAGCGCGAGCACGGTGGCGGTGGCGCTGCGGAGCAAGGCGAGCGCCGTCGCGGACGCCGAGCTCGGCCGGCTCGCCTCCCGCGCGCCGGGGCTGGACGCCTCCGCCCGCGACGAGGTGCGTGACGCCGTCCAGCGGGTGGTGGACGCCTTCCTGGAAGGGCCGCTCACGCGCCTGACCCGCCACTCGGGTTCCCCCTCGGGCGAGCGGTACGCCGACGCGCTGCGGACGTTGTTCGGCCTGGACCCCGGGAGGACCACATGAAGCGGGGCAGAGTGGGCGTGATCGTGCCTCCGGCGAACCCGGCGGCGGAGCCCGAGCTGGCGCGCCTGCTGGGCTCCCGGGCCGACATGCACGTCACCCGGCTCCCGGTACGGCCGGGGCTGACCCTGCCGGAGCGGCTGGAGACGTACAACGAGGCGCTGCCCGCGATGATCTGCTCGTTCGGCGACCTGCCGCTGGACGCGATCGTCATGCTGTGCAGCGGCTCACGCTACCTGCTCGGCCCGGACGAGGACCGGCTGCGGTGCGACGAGCTGAGCAGGCGCTTCGGTGTGCCGTTCGCCACGGCGACGGTGGCCACGCTGGACGCGCTCGACCACATCGGCGCCGAGGACCTCGTGCTCGTCTCGCCGTACGAGCCGTGGCTGACGGAGCTGGCCGAGCGGTTCTGGAAGGCCGCCGGCATGCACGTCACCCGGGTGGTCGAGGTGCGCGCCCGGGGCCGGTTCTCGCCGTACAACGTGACCCCGGCCGAGCTGGTCGAGCAGGTGACGGAGGCGGGGCTGCCGGACGACGCGGTGGTGCTGTTCAGCGGCACCGGCATGTCGACGCTGCCCGCGCTGCTGTCCATCGGCGCCGGCAACGACCGGGTCCTGCTCACCTCGAACCTGTGCAGCTCCTGGTGGGCGCTGTCGCGGGCGACGGGCATGCCGATCACGCTCGGCCGGGCCCCGCACCGCCCGGCCGCGCAGGGGCAGCGGACATGAGCGGCGTCGCCGTGGTCGGCGCCGGCCCGGTCGGGCTGACGGCGGCGCTCACCCTGGCCAGGGCGGGCGTGCCGGTGACCGTGTTCGAGCGGGAGGCGGGCCTGGCCCGGCAGTCGCGGGCCTCCACCTTCCATCCGGCCACGCTCGACCTGCTGGACCACCTCGGCGTCGCCGAGCCGCTCATCTCCCGCGGGCGTGTGGTGAGCCGCGTCCAGTGGCGCGACCGGGCCGGCGAGGTCCTGGCCGAGATGGCGATGGGCAGCCTCGACGGGCTGACCCGGCACCCGTACCGGCTGCACGCCGAGCAGTCGTCGCTCACCCCGCTGCTGCTGGCGGCGCTGTCCGCCGAGCCGGACGCGGACGTGCGGTTCGGCACGGCCGTGGACGGGGTGGCCGAGGGCGGCACCGGCGTGCGGCTGCGCATCGGGCGCAGCTGGGCGCGGGCGAGGTACGTGGTGGCGGCCGACGGCGCGCACAGCACCGTGCGCGGCTCGCTCGGGCTGCCGTTCCCCCGCTCCAGCTACCCGACGCAGGCGCTGCGGGTCTTCACCGACTCGCCGCTGGACGAGCTGCTGCCGCGGCTGGCGCCGCTGACATACGTGCGCGACGTCGGCCAGTCGTGCAGCCTGCTCGCCCTGCCCGACCACTGGCGGATCGTGGTGCGCATCCCGTGCGACGCCCGCAACCCGCTGGCCACCTCCACCGTGGCCGCGCTGGTGCGGCGGGCGCTGCCCGGGGTCAGCCGCCCGGTGCGGGTCATCGGCGCCGACCGGTACGGCCTGGCCCGCGGGGTGCTCGGCTCCTTCCGGTGCGGCCGGGTGCTGTTCGCGGGCGACGCGGCGCACCTGACCTCCACGGCCGGCGGGCTCAACATGAACGCCGGCATCCACGACGCCGTCGAGCTCGGCGCCGTCCTCGCCGACGTCATCGGCGGGGAGGCCGGGCCGTCCGCGCTGGACGCGTGGGCGTGGCGGCGGCGCGGCGTCCTGCTGGACCACGTGATCCCGCGCAGCGAGGCGCGCGTCGCCGGGGTGCAGGACCGCGACACCTCCCGGCTGGCGGCCGCGATGGCGGGGCTGCGGGCCATCGCCGGCGACCCGGATGCCACCCGCGTCTACCTGGCGCAGGCGTCGATGCTCGACACCCTCCCGGGCGGCATGCCGACCGGCGGGGCCGACACCCTGCCCGGCCGTCCGCCCGGACGCGCCCCCGACCGCGTGCTGGACCCCGTTCCCCATTCCGTGAGGCAGAGCTGACATGCGCATCTGGTTCCAGAAACACACCGTCGAGGGCCGCACCCCGCTTCTGGACAAGCTGTACGCCGAACACCTGGCCCTGGTGTCCGCCCCCGGCACGACCGTGGAGATCCACACGCTGCCGCCCGAGACGTACGGCACGGCGCTGCCCGAGCACCTGGTGGGCTACGGCGAGATCGGCCTGCTGTTCGGCCACTACTTCGCGCAGACCGCGGTGACCGCCGAGCGGGACGGCTGCGCCGCCTGGATCAGCGGCGCCGGCCAGGACCCCGGGCTGGCCGCGGCCCGCACCAGGGTGTCGATCCCCGTCGTCGGCTACGGCGACGCGGTCTGGCAGGCCGCCCGGATGGAGCGCCACCGTCTCGGCGTGCTCGGGTTCATCCCGCACCTGGCCGAGCCCATCACCGAGAACATCCGGGCCGCCGGCGCCGACCTGGCCTCGTACCAGATCGTCGAGCGCGGCGCGGACGTCGTGCAGCGGGCGCTCGCGCAGGACTTCGAGCCGTTCCTGGACGCCTACACCGAGGCCGCGCGCCAGGCCGCCAAGGCCGGCGCGCAGTGGCTGGTGCCGGCCGAGGGCATCCCGAACGTGATCCTCGTCCACCTGCGCGTCCACGAACTGCACGGCCTTCCCGTCATCGACCCCGGCGGCCTGGCGATCAAGACGGCCGAGCACTTGTGCGAGCTGCGCGCGCTCAACATCACCGCGCGCAGCACCGCCGGCTACTGGATGCGGCGCCCGCCCCAGGCCGCCGTCGAACACGCCGAGCGGGTGCTGCTCGGCAAGGTGATCGGAGACTGACCATGAGTTACCCCGCCGAGCGTCCCCGCCGCCTGCGGCGCACCCCCGCCCTGCGCGGGCTGGTGGCCGAGACCCGCCTGCACCCCGCCGACCTGATCCAGCCGCTGTTCGTCCGCGAGGGCCTGGCGGAGCCCCGTCCCATCGCCTGCATGCCCGGCCAGGTCCAGCACACCCGCGAGAGCGTGCGCAAGGCCGCCGCGGCCGCCGTGCGGGCCGGCGTGGGCGGGCTGCTGCTGTTCGGCATCCCCGAGAGCAAGGACCACGACGGGCGCGGCGCCTGGGACGAGCACGGCATCACCCAGCTCGCCCTCGCGGACGTCGCCGCCGAGGTCGGCGACGCCACCGTCGTCATCGGCGACATCAACCTGGACGAGTACACCGAGCACGGGCACGTCGGCATCCTCGACGCCCGCGGCGACGTCGACAACGACGCCACCCTGAGCGCCTACGCCCGCGTCGCCGTCGCCCAGGCCGCGGCCGGCGCCCACATGGTCGCGCCCAGCGGCATGATGGACGGCCAGGTCGGCGCCATCCGCCGCGCCCTCGACGCCGCCGGCCACCACAACCTGCCGATCATGGCCTACGCCGCCAAGTACGACTCCGCCTTCTACGGCCCGTTCCGCGACGCGGTCGAGTCGCGGCTGACCGGCACCCGCTCCACCCACCAGCAGGACCCGGCCAACCTGCGCGAGTCGCTGCGCGAGGTGCTGCTCGACGTGGACGAGGGCGCCGACATGGTGATGGTCAAACCGGCCGGCCTCTACCTCGACGTGGTGCGCCGCGTCGCCGACGCCGTCAACGTGCCGGTGGCCGCCTACCAGGTCTCCGGCGAGTACGCCGCGATCGAGGCCGCCGCCGCCAACGGCTGGCTCACCCGCGACCGCGCGATCCTCGAGAGCCTCACCGCGATCCGCCGGGCGGGCGCGGGCAGTGTGATCACGTACTGGGCCACCGAGATCGCCGAACGGCTGCCCCGCTGACCCCCGGAGCGGCCCCGATGCCGGACCCCAAGCCCGAACCGCGGAGAGGAGATGCGACCCGGATGTGGCGCACCCTGTCGGAGGACGCACGTGAGGCCATCCTCGAACTGTGCGACGGCTACGGGCCGCACCTGTACGACTACTGCCGGACGGAGTTGTCGTCGAGCGACGCCGAGCTGGCCGTCGCGGGCACCCTGCTGTCCGCGCACGCCTGGGCCGACCGGGTCGACCAGTCGTCGCCGCTGCGGCCCTGGCTGTACGCGCTGGCCCGCGCGCACCGCTCGTACATCTCCACCCCCACCAGCGTCGGCTCCTGGTCGCGGCCCGGCCGGATGGCCGACCTGCTGCCCGAGGCCCTGCGCGCGCTCGCCCCGCCGCACAGGGAGCTGCTCGACCTGTCGGTACGGCACGGGCTGACGACCGACGAGATCGCCACCATCTTCGACGCGGACTCCGACGAGGTGGAGACGATCATCCTGCAGGCGGCCGACGGGCTGGAGGAGTGGTTCGCCGCCGTCATCGCCGCCAGGACCCGTCACGGGTGCGCGGCGCTGGAGTCGCGGGTGACGGACTGGGCCTCGGCGCCCGGGCGGCGCACCCGCGCGCGGATCAGCCGCCACATCGCGCACTGCGACGTCTGCCAGGGCGCGCCGCGCGTCATGGTGGCCGACACGCTGCTGCGGCAGATGCCGATCTCATCGGCGCCCGGCACGCTGCACGAGCAGCTCGCCTGGGCGCTGCCACTGCCGGACGAGGCGGGACTGTGGCGGGAGGACGGCTTCCCGGCGCAGGCGCGCGGGCTGGCCGAGCCCGCGCCGCCGCCCATCGCTCCGGTCCCCGGCCCCACGGCGGGGACCTGGGAAAGCTCCGGGCCGGCGGCGGGCGCGGCCGCCGCCGGCCCGGAGCACACACCTGACCCGGCCGCGCACCGCCCACCCAGCAAACACGCCCGTCCCGGCCCACCGGACATCCTTCCGCGCCGTGCGAGCGTGCCGGGTGCCGTCACGGCCCGTGCCGACTCCCCTTCCGGCCGGCCTTCCGTGCCGGTCGCCGAGACCCCAGGCGGGGCCGCCCAGACCGCCGCCTGGACCCCGGACCCGGCCGGCCAGTCTCCGGACTGGTCGCCGGACCGGGACGCGGACTGGGCCATCGTCCGCCGCAACCGCGGAGGCGTGCCGTACCGGAACCTTCCAGCGGCGTCCGCTCATGACCGGATCAGCAGTAGCGGCCCGGCCGGTCAGGAGCGGGCCCCCTCACGCCGGGCCGAAGGTGGCCCGCCCTGGGAGCACCACCCGGACGATGGCCCACTCACCTCCCGCCCCGCCCCGGCGGCGCCCCCGGTCCCGGCGGCGCCCCCGGTCCAGGCGCCACGTCGCGAGACGGCCCAGCCGGAGACGCCCCGTACCGGGGCTGCCCGTCCCGTCGTGCCGCAGATGCGCGTCCCTCCACCCGCGCCCGCGCCTACGTCCGCGCCCGCTCCGGCGGCGGCCCCGGCGGCGGGGGGCTCCGCGGCGGGGGACTCGGCGGCGGGAGCCCGGGTGGCGGCCACGAGTCTGCCGACGGACCGCATGGTGGCCGGCTCGCCCAGGCCGAAGCGGACCGTCCCCCTGAGCGCCCCCGTCATGGCCGACGCCCCGCCCACCGCCCGCCCCAGGGCCGGAGCACCGGGCGGCGCCCCCGCCCAGCCGCACCAGGCCCCGGACGGATCCCCCGACCGCGCCTCCTCCCCCACCGACCCGTCCGACGCCCCGGTCCAGGCGCCCCGGCCGGTCGCCGGCGCGCGTCCCGGGACCGCCCATCGGCCGCCCCCCTCCTCCGCCCGCGTGCACGGGGTGATCACCATCCCGGGGCCCCGCCGGCCGCCCGAGGAGACCACCCGCCCCCCGCGGGACGGCCGGGGCGCCGACGGCGTGCCGGGGTGGGCTCGCGGACGTGGCGCCGACGGTCCGGGTGAGGGCCCGGCCGTCGGCTCCCCGCCGTTCACCGCGCCGCTCCGGTACGAGCCCGCGCCACCGCACGACGCCCACGTGGTGGAGCTGCACGCCGGCGGTCCCGACGAGTTCTGGCTCGACCGCCCGGACACGGCCGACGGCGAGTCGGGGCTGACGGTGCGGAACGTGGCCCGAGTCGGCCTGCTCGTGGGCGTCGGCCTGCTCGTGGCGGGACTGGCCTGGTCCGGTCTCAACGCCCGCCAGCGCATGACCGTGATCACCGAGACGGGCTCCGACGGCCCGGCCCTGACGCCGGCTCCGGACGGCCGCCCGTCCCCCGGCCCCGCGGTCCCGGTGCCCCCGCCAGAGCCCGCCGCCGTCCCGCCGGCCGCGACCGCGGCCCCCAGCGCGGCCCCCAGTGGGGCCCCCGCCGTGACCCCCACGGCGGGGTCCCCGGCGAACCGGACGGGCGACACCGGCGCGGCGGACGACGGCAAGCGGGAGGGCCCGGTCGTGGCCGGCACGATGAGGCCTGCCGACCGGCCGGCGGGACGCGAGGCCAGGCAACCGGCCGAGCGGCCGGCCAGGAAGCCCGCGGGGACACCCCAGCAGCCGGTGGCGCTGCCGCGGCCGCAGGCTCCGGTCGCGTTCCTGTCACCGGTGTCGATCAGGCTGGGCGCCCGCCGTACCGGCACGTTCGCGCTCGCCTGCAAGGGCGGGACGTGCCGCATCGCGTCGGCCGGCGGCGCCGGCGGCATCGCGGTGTCGGGCAGGTCGTTCAGGGTGAAGGTGCCCGCGGCCCGGCCCGGCTGCCAGGGCCGTCCGGTCACCCAGACCGGCACGATCGTCGTCCGCTGGGTCGGCGTGGCGCGCGGCGACGGCCGCAGGACCTCCGGCACGACGAGCGCCGGCGGGACGCTGCGGCTGCGGGTCTCGTGGACCGTCGCCAAGGACCCGGGCGCGTACGTCCTGGACGGCGAGGGCAACGGCCACTGGACCAACTGCTCCAGGTACTAGGGCCTGTACGGAGTTGAGATCACAGGACGCAGACCGAGGCCCAGACCGGTATCCGCCACGGCCCGCACGAGATGCCCACGTACTCCTTCATGATCGCTTCCGTCGCCCGGTCCAGCCCGACGGCCTCGGTGAGCTGGAACGCGGTGATCGTCAACCGATACTCCTGCCGAAAGTCATGTCCGCACTCGCCTGAGATCTCCCTATCGTTCTCGTCATGACCACAAGCCTCCGGCTCGCGCCCATCACCCCCGCCAACATCGACGCCGCCCTCGGCGTGAAGGTCCGTCCCGACCAGGAGCGCTTCGTCTCGCCGGTGGCGAAGTCGCTGGCCGAGGCCTACGTCCACCCGGACGTGGCCTGGCCGCGCCTCATCCTCGACGGTGAGAGCCCTGTGGGCTTCCTCATGGCGTTCCTCGACATCGACTGGAACGGCAAGGGAGTCGACTTCCGGTCCGGCCTGTGGCGCCTCAACGTGGCGCCGGACGCGCAGGGGCGCGGGGTCGGGCGCTTCGCCGTCGCGTCGGTCGCCGCCGAGGTCAGGCGCCGTGGCGGCACGCAGATGTACGTCTCGTGGGAGCCGGCGGAGGACGGGCCGGAAGGCTTCTACCGGGCCCTGGGCTTCCAGCTCACGGGGGAGACGAGCGGCGGCGAGACGGTCGGCGTACTGGACCTGACGAACCTCTCGTCGTGACGGAGGGCGACATGAACGGCGGACCTGCCGACGAGGGGCCCTCCACCACCGGATCTGTCACCGGAGGGCCCGCCACCGGAGTGCTGCACCACGTCGAGATCTGGGTCCCCGACCTGCACCGGGCCATCACCGGCTGGCAGTGGCTGCTGACGGCCCTCGGCTACGCCGAGTACCAGAACTGGAGCGACGGGCGCAGTTGGCGGCTGGGTGACACCTATCTGGTCCTGGAGCAGTCGCCCGCGCTCAGCGCCGACCGGCATGACCGCCGCCGCCCCGGACTGAACCACCTGGCCTTCCACGTGGAGAGCCGTGCCCTGCTCGATGCCCTGGTCGAGCAGGCGCCGGCACACGGCTGGACGCTGATGTTCGCCGATCGCCATCCGTTCGCCGGCGGGGAGCAGCACTATGCCGCATACCTGGAGGATAAGGACGGGTTCGAGGTGGAGCTGGTCGCTTCCGGCGCCTCCTGATCCGGTCAACCTTCCGTCTTCGTCGACGTAGCCCAGAACGCCTTCGTCCCCGAAAGCGCCACCATCCCGGGCGCTCAGGGCCTCCTCCGGCAGCGGGAGAATGCTTCACTCCGTCCACGGAGGCAGTCCGTTCGGCAGGCGCCACATTGTCATGGCCAGACCGAGGGAAACACCGGGTATTTTCCTTGCTGCAAAGGCAGGCAAGCAGGCTGCTCACGGTGCGCACCCTTGTGGCGCGACTACCACGAAAAGGCCACGGAAACGCCCAGCAGCACTGCTTGGAGAACAATGACACTGACCGCGACGCGAAGCGCCATCAGTTTCCGGAGAACTGCCGGCAGAACCCGCCGCGCGGCCCATTCCCCGACCGTAGCACCGAGAATTCACCGTATCGAAAGCCCAGTCGGGGGACCATGGTGATCATGCCACGATTCATTGATCCGACGCCCAGGCTGCGCGCGTCTTTCCTGGAGGCGGTGGCCGAGTTCCGGGCCGACCGCGACTATCCCCCCTCCTGGTTCGTCGGCGACGTCGACCCGCCCGCCCTGACCGACCCGGACGCTTTCGAGGCGTATGTCGCGCGGCTGCTGGGCGAGCGTACCGAGGCAGGCGCACGCGACGGGTTCGTCCCCATGACGACGCTGTGGTGGGCCGACGGCGAACGCTTCCTGGGCAGGATGGCCATCCGTCACCGGCTCAGCCCGGCGTTGGAGGAGCTCGGCGGTCACATCGGCTACGACGTGCGCCCGTCCGCCCGGCGTCAGGGGCACGCGACGGCCATGCTGGCCGCGGCGCTGCCGATCGCGCGGTCGCTGGGCGTCTCCCAGGCGCTGGTGATGTGCGACAGGACCAACACGGCCTCGCGGCGGGTCATCGAGGCCAACGGGGGCCGGCTCATCGACGTCACCGAGCAGAAGCGCCGGTACTGGGTGCCCACGGGACCATGACGTCCCCCGCGGGATAGGTCGACGGGGGTCAGGCAGCGACGGGGGCCTCGGGTTCGGCGTCCTGCGCCGATGTCCGCGTCCGCGTCCGTGGCAGGACGAGATAGGTGAGGGCCAGTCCGATCAGGCTCAGCACCGCGCCCCCCACGCCGGTCCAGCGCAGAGCGCCGGCGGCGACGATCGCGCCGCCGGCGACCGAGCCCGCTGCGGCGCCGAGATTGAAGGCGCCCACGTTGACGGTGACGGCCAGGGTCGGGGCGGCGCCCGCGTGGTGCAGGATCAGTCCCTGCAGCGGGGCGATGGTCGCGGTGGCGAGCAGGCCGAGCACCAGCACCGCGACCACGGCGGCGGGCTGCCACACCGCGGCGAACGGGATGAGCAGCAGCGTCCCCGTCAGCCCGCCGAAGACCCCGCGTACGGTTGCGCTCATCGACTTGTCGGTCAGCCTTCCCGCGGCGAGGTTGCCGAGGAAACTACCCGCGCCGTAAGCGAGCAGCAGACCGGAGACCGTCGCGACGGAGAAACCGGAGACGACGGTCAGCAGCGGGGCGATGTAGGTGAACACCGTGGAGACCCCGGAGAAGCCCACCGCGGTGGTGGCGATGGCGAGCATGACCGGCCGGCGCGTCACCACACGGATCTCGTCACGCAGTCGCGTGGACAGCCCCTCCTGCCGGGACAGTACGGCGGCCAGGAGCAGCGCGCCTGCCAGGGAGAGACCGGTCAGCACGGCGAACGGAGCCCGCCATCCGGCACTCTGCCCCAGCAGCGCCCCCAGGGGCACCCCGAGGAGCGAGGCCACGGTGAAGCCGGAGGTCACGGTGGCGATGGCCGAGCCCGTCCTCTCGGCCGGGACCACCCGGGTCGCCGTCACCAGCGCCAGGGCCAGGAAGACGGCGTGACTGAGCGAGGACACCACCCGGCCCACCAGGAGCAGTCCGAACGAAGGCGCCACCGCGCTGATCGCGCTGCCCGCCGCGAACAGCAGCATCAGGCCGACGGCGAGCCCCTTGCGCGGCAGACGCGCGGTCAACAGGGCCATGGCGGGCCCTCCGACCACCACTCCGAGCGCGTACGCGGTCACCGCCTGCCCAGCGGTTCCCACGGAGACGTCCAGATCAGCGCCGATCTGGGGCAGCAGCCCGGCGATCAGGTACTCCGAGGTACCCACGACGAAGACGCTCGCGCACAATGCCGCGAGCGTCGCGAAACCCTTGTTCCATGTCATGCCGCAGACGTTAAAGTCTCATATCGATATGAGAGTCAAGTCGAGCGGGCAAGGTCCGCGCGGCGATCAGGAGGTCCTCGTGCGCATCGGTGAGCTGTCCCGGCGGACCGGCGTGGCCGTGCACCTGCTGCGCTACTACGAGGAGCAGGGCCTGCTCCATCCGCAGCGGCGCCCCAGCGGCTACCGGGAATACGTCGAAGAGGACGTCGCCGTCGTCCGCCGCATCCGCAGCCTGCTGGCCGCAGGCCTGAACACCTCGACGATCACCACGGTCCTGCCGTGCCTGCGGGACACCGGCGACCGTCTCGTCCCCACCTGCTCGGACCTGCTCGCCGACCTCCACCAGGAGCGCGACCGCATCGCTCAGGCCATCGCCGACCTTCACGCCTCCATGGACGCGCTCAATGACGTCATCGCCGCGGCCCCGCCCGACGTCACTCGCCGTGCACTGGCTTCACTCGGCGCATCAGCGGACTAGGAGCCACGCCCGCCCCGGGCCGCCTCGTCGGCGGGTCGAGGCGGGGACTCCTGCCAGGCGGTGACCCCGAGGCGGCCCGTGGAGCCGAGGTCCAGGGGCGCGTCCGGGGTGACGCGGTGCTCCCGCCCGCCAGGCCCCGCGGTCACGACCACCGTGGCCCCGGCCGCCGGGAGGCGGCTCGGGTCGTCGTACGTGTTGCGCCACACCAGGGTGAAGGAGGCCGAACGGCCGGGCCGCACGGTCACCCTCCTCGGCCCGGGGTCCCGGACCGCGGTGGTGATCCGCTCGGCGCCGTGGTCGACGGCCACCTTCACCGGGTCGCCGTCCGCGTCCAGGAGCCGTACGCGCGGATAGCCCTCGACGACGCGCGCCCGGCGGCCGCAGTTGGTGAGGGTCACGGCCTGGACGCGCAGGCCCATCGCGGCGTTCGCCGGGCCGGCGGACAGGACCACCCCCGCGTCCGGACAGGGCTTCGCCGCCGGGGGCGAGGCCACGGCCAGGGGTGAGGGCACCGCCGGGAGTACCGCCGGGGGCGAGGACAGGGCGGACGTCGTGCCGGCGACCTGCGCGCCGCACCCCGCCAGGCCCGCCACCGCGGCCAGAGCGGCGGCGACGACGACGGGCCGCGGGGTCCAGGAGGGGGCGGCGCGGAGGAAGGTCACCCGGCTCATCCTCGCGCAACGGGAGGACGAACCGGGCATCACACCTGAAGAACCTCAGAAGAAGCTGAACTCAGGCTCCACCTTCGGCAGCTCCACGCGCGCCGGGCCGCGGAAGGCCGACTTGTCCTGCGGCACGTCCGCCGGCGCGGTGCCCAGCGCGAACGGGATCGAGACGCTGCTGGCGGCCAGGTCGAGCGTCACGTTCGCGCCCGTGCCCGGCTCCTCGCTGTAGGTGCTGTCGGTGCCCGCGACGACGAGCGCGACCCGGTGCCCCTTCGCGAACGTGTAGTCCTGCGGCAGCGTCTGCCACCGGACCTTGCCGAACGTGCCGACCGGCAGCGGGGACGGGCGGCTGAGCGACGCCCGGTTCTGCACGTCGATCCAGCCGCGGGCGACGATCTCGGCGGGCCGGTTCGCCACGTTGGTCACGACCTTCTTGTAGCAGGCGTCGTCGGCCGCGGTGCTCTCGCCGTGGCAGTCCTCCTCGGCCAGCGTGGTGATGCCCTGGCCGCGCCGCCAGTCCACCCGGGTGGCGTCGCCGAAGTCGACGAGCAGGGCGGTGAGGTTGGAGGTGGGCCTTTCGAGCTTGACCGTGAGGTCGGCCGTGGGCGTGCCGGACAGGCGCAGGTCGAGCGGGAGCGGGCCGGTGGTGAACGCGACCCGGCCCGGCTTGGCCGTGCCCACGTCGGCGATCATGTCGGCCTCGTCCAGGGCCACGTCCGCGAACGACGCGGCGGCTCCACGGGCGGCGGGCCGGAGCCCGAGCGAGCCGTCGGCGGCCGGGCGCAGCGCCACCTTGGCCGCGAGCGGCGCCGGCCAGTCGCGCTGGGTGATCCACCGGGCGGGGCCCGTCTGCACGTCGGCGCGCGGCTCGGTCATGATGCCGTTGCGCACGCCCAGCAGCCAGTGGTCGAACCAGCGGTGCAGCGTGTCGACCCACAGGTCCCTGCGGCCCTCGAAGTCGAACGGGTCCACGTGCTGGTACTGGCCGACCCAGATCTTGCGCGGCACGTTCCGTCTGGCGAGGGCGTCCCACCAGGTGGAGAAGTTGTCCGGCTTGACGTTCAGGTCGTTGACGGTGTGGACGACGAAGACGCTCGCGGTCACCTTCGAGGCGTCGCCGAGCAGCCCGGAGACGTAGTCGCGCTCGGCCCAGAACGGGTTGTGATTCCCGGTGTCGTCGCCGTCCTCGGCGTCCATCCGGTCCCGTACGGCCTGGCACTTGGCCTCGGGGTCGGTGTCGACGTAGTCGGCCAGCCAGGAGGCGTAGTCGTAGTTGTAGATCACGCCGTTTGAGCGCTGGTACCGGTACCAGGAGCTGATCGCCGAGATGGGCACGATCGTCTCCAGGCCCTTGACGCCCGTGGCGGCGACGGCGTTCGCGAGCGTCCCGTCGTAGGACTTGCCGATCATCGCGGCCTTGCCGGTGGTCCAGTCGGCCACGGCCGGGGTGCCGTCGGAGCGGAAGGCGCGGGCGCGGCCGTTGAGCCAGTCGACGACCGCCTTGCCGCCCAGCACGTCGGCCTTGCCGCCGATGTCGGGGCAGCCGTCGGAGCGGGTGGTGCCGAGCATGTCGACGTTCAGGACGGCGTAGCCGCGCGGCACGAAGTAGTTGTCGTAGAACAGCGGGAACTTCGTGACGTTCCCGTCGGCGTCGTAGACCTTGCGCTCGGCCTCGTTCCCGCGCCCGGAGTTGTCGTAGTAGGGGCTCTCGTCGATGATCACCGGCACCTTGAGCCCGGGACCGGACTCCTTGGGCCTGATGACGTCGACGCGCACCCGGTCCGGCCGGCCGTCGGCGTCGCTGTCGACGCTCGACTCGACGTAGACGTGCTCGCGGACGGCGTCGGCATAGGAGAAGACCGGCTGGGTGCGGCCGTTCTCGACGGTGATGGCGGGGCCGGCCGCCGCCTGGGCGGGGGTCGCGACCGCCAGGGTGAGGGCGACCGCCAGAAGGGCCGGGCGTAATTGCGACACGCGTGTCCTCCGTGACAAGAAGGGGGGCATGTGATGAAACGAGGAAAAGTCAGGAAATGCCCCCCGGGCAATCTCTCACCCGCCCGCGGGACTGACAAGATCCTGTCCGTACGCGTGGAGACGCCTGTCGGGCCGGTTCCGGCGGCCCGGCGCGTCTAGGCTGGAAGGCCCCACCGGGCGAGAGAGCCCGGGAAAGCGACCTGAGGACATCAACCTTGACGACACCCGGGCTGGAGGAGAGAGGACGCATGCGGAACGTCTCCCGGACCTCGCTCGTGGACGCCGCCATCGAGCAGCTCCGCAAGGAGATCACCGGCGGGGCGTGGCCGGTCGGCACGAAGATCCCGTCGGAGGCGCAGCTCGCGGCGAGCCTCGGCATGAGCCGCCTGTCGGTGCGCGAGGCCGTGCGGGTCCTCGCGCACGCCGGCCTGCTGACCACGCGTCAGGGCGACGGCACGTACGTGACCGCGACGGACGAGTCCAGGATCGCGCTGCGCCGCCGGCTCGACCGCGCCGCCGCCATGGACATCATCGACGTACGGCGCGGGCTGGACCTGGTCGCGGCCCGGCTGGCGGCGGTCCGGCGCACCGAGGACGACCTCGCGGCCCTGCGGGAGACGCTGGAGCGCAGGGACGCGGCCGGGGAGGCCGGGGACCTCGACGGGTTCGCCGACGCGGACGTCGCCTTCCACCTGCGGGTGGCGGACACCGCCGGCAACCCGCTGCTCGCCGACCTCTACCACAGCATGGGCGAGGCCGTCCGCGACAGCGTCAGGGACGTGCAGCAGGCCTCGCACGAGCCGGACACCTCGCACTGGGCCCTGCTGCGCGCCATCGAGTCGGGCGACGCCTCCGGCGCCGTGGAGGCGTCCATGGCCATCCTCGACACGCACGAACGCGAGCTGCGGCCGTCACCGCCGGCCGGGACGGAGCAGGCGCGCGGCTAGGCTCCCCGTATGGGGACCAGACGCGCCGACGCCGAGCGCAACATCGCCGCGATCCTGGAGGCGGGGCGGCGGGTGCTGAGCGCCGACCCGGGCGCGAGCGTGATGCAGGTCGCCAAGGAGGCGGGCGTCGGCCGGGTGACGCTCTACGGCCACTTCCCCTCCAGGGAGGCCCTGGTCGGGGCGGTCGTGACCCACACGGTCGAGCTGGCCGGCACGACGCTGGCGGCCCTCGACCTCGACGCGCGGCCCGCCCGTGAGGCGCTGGCCGAGCTGGTGCGCTCGTCCTGGGACGTGCTGAGCCAGCACAGCCGGCTGTTCCTGGCGGCCGACGCGGCGCTGCCGGCCGAACGGCTCCGCGAGCGCCACGCCGAGCCGCTCGACCGGGTGGAGCGGCTGATCGTGCGGGGCCGCGACGAGGGGGCGTTCCGGACGGACCTGCCGGTGACGTGGCTGGTCAGTACGTTCCTGGCGATCCTGCACACGGCGGCGGGCGAGGTGGAGGCGGGGCGGCTGGCGCGCGAGGAGGCGGGCGAGACGCTGGTCCGCACGCTGGACGCGCTCCTGTCGCCGGCCCCGGCCTGACGCCGCTCCGGGGTTCCCGGGCCGCCCGGCGCGGTGGCCGCCGGACCGGTGACCACCGCGCGGCGGGTGAGGTCAGGAGGACTGGTTGCTGATCAAACGGTCGATCTTCCAGCCGTTGCTCGACTTCTCCAGGATGAAGAACTCCCGGTAGTTCTGGCTGTCCTGCTGGCTGGTCGCCCGGACGAGCGCGTAGACGTCGCCGAGCTTCTCCGTGTCCTCGATCGTGTACGTGCCCGACATCGGCCCGGTCATCATCCCCTGGTAGGCCTTGCGGATGGCGTCGGTCCCGTCGGCGGTCGCCGCGCCCTCGAGGGCGACCACCGCGTCGTTGTCGAACAGCGCCACGACGTCGTCCACCTTGCCCGCCTTGATGGCGCCGAAGTAGCTCTGGACGACGCCCTTGGGCGTGTTCTTGGCCTCCATGCTCTCCGACGGCGAGGCGCTCTCGGTCGGCATCGAGCTCATGTCCGAGGACGGCGCGCCGGGGCTCGCCGCGCTGCCGCCCATGGCCTCCGTGCCGCCACCGGACGCGCAGCCCGTGACGAGCAGAGCAGGGACAAGCGTCGCCAGCAGGAGTGACCTGCCCTGAAGAATCTTGTGCATGGCGGCTTGATGCCCATGCCACTCGTGATCGAATGCCCGCTTGTCCAGTCCGAACCCGCCTTTTACGGTTCGCAGGGATCATGCCCGGCGGGCCGGGGCATCGGGCCGCGGGGTCTTCCGGGGGCGCCCCGCGGCGGACCGGCCGGCCCGTCAGGGCAGGGGCTCCGACGGTGGGTAGACGTGTGGGCTCTGGTGACCCGATGGCAGGACGCAGCGCCGTCCCGAGTCGACACTGGGGCAGCGATCGGCACTGTCACGCTGCGGCAGAGGGGCTGGGGCGTTGGTGACGTTCGGCTCCATTTCGGGCACCCGGTGGACCTTACGGTGACGCCTCGGGGGGTTGGTCGCGTGATGATCACGATCCGACCTCTGAACGGTCTCGCCCAGCGGTGAACCGTCACGGTGAGTGAGTTTTCGCGATTCGGGCCTGGGCAGGTGAGCGGGATGCATACCGACGGTGACGGCGAGGTGACGGTGACTCCCTGCGAGGACGGGCCGCTCCTCGTGCGCGGGAGGTTCCGGCTGGTGACCCAGGACGGGCGGCAGATCGACCCTGGCCGGGCGACGGTGGCGCTGTGCCGGTGCGGGCTGTCGTCCACGAAGCCGTTCTGCGACGGCTCCCACCGGGCGGCGGGCTTCCAGGCCGGCAGCGCCCCGGACCCCGACCCCGCCGCCTGACCCGCACGACACGCTCAAGACCGGGCAAAGTGGAGCAGGCATGCGTTATCGGTACATATCGGGCGGGTAGCAGCACACCACAGCAAGGGGGAGAATCATGATCAAAATGCTGCACAAGATGGGAATCCGATCCCATCACGCCTACATAGCCGGGGCGATGTCCATCGGGCTCTCGTTCGCGACCTGGGCACTGTCCACCAAGGCCGAGCCGGCCGGACTCGACCGTGCCGACCGGTGGGGGATCTTCGTGGGCGAATGGGCTCCCACGTTCTTCGCCCTCGGCGTCGCGCTCCGCCTGGAGGAGGGCGGCCGCGAGTCCATGCAGGGCATGGGCGGCCCCATGCAGGAGATGGGACGCGGGCAGGAAGCGGACACGGACGTGTTCGACCGCGCGTCCAGCGGCATGTCGCACCGCGCCCCCACGGGCATGTAGGCGGGCCGCACCAGGCGTTCCGGATCGCCGCGGGCACCCTCGGGGGGGGCCCGCGGCGACCCTTGTCCGGCGGCATGCGGGCGCCGGTCAGGCGGTGGCGCGCTCCGCCAGGAGCCGGAGCGGCTCGTCCGTCAGCCTGAACGTCGTCCACTCGTCCTGCGGCACCGCGCCCAGCGAGCGGTAGAACCCGATCGCCGGCTCGTTCCAGTCGAGCACCGACCATTCGAGCCGCTGGTAGCCCCGCTCGGCGCAGATGCGCGCCAGCTCCGCCAGCAGCGCCCGGCCGTGGCCGCCGCCCCTGCGGTCCGGCCGCACGTAGGGTCCTCCAGGTAGACGCCGTGCACGCCGCGCCAGGTGGAGAAGTTGAGGAACCACATCGCGAACCCGACGACCTCGCCGGTCCTGTGGCCCCCCTCGTCCTCCCCGCCCTCCGTGTCCTCCGTGGCGACGTGCGCGAACACCGCCGGAGCGTCGCCGAAGAGCGCGGCGCGCAGCTGCTCCTCGGTGGCGCGCACCTCGTGCGCGGCCTTCTCGTACGTGGCGAGGTCGTGGATCAGCCCGAGGATGGCGGGCACGTCGTCAGGGGTGGCGCGGCGAATCATCCCCCCAGCGTAGGGGACCTGCCGCCGGGACCGGTCTCAGGCGCCGTCGAGGACGCGGGTCAGCCAGTCGAGGGTGCCCGTGCGCAGCGCCTCGTCCGCGAGCCGCTTCGCCGTGGCCGTCTTGAGCGCGGCCAGCGAGCTGTCGATCCACGGCTGCACGTTCTGGTGGCCCTGCTCGCGGTACTCGACGGCCTGGAGCAGGCATTCGAGCTTGTCGGCGTCGCGGGCGCACACCGCCTCCAGGCTGACCTTCTCCTCGTACTCGGCGATCGCACCCCGCAGCATGGAGGCCACGGCCTCGGGCACGTCGCTCGTCTGGTCGGCGGTGACGTCCTCGTTGGCGGGCGCCCTGAGGTAGCGCTTGGCGACATACGGGATGTCGGTGATGCGGGTCTCCTGGCTGTCGTGGAACAGGCTCATGAACGACGCCCGCTGCGGGTCTCCCCCCTCCAGCACCGCGACCACCCCCGCGATGACCGCCGTACGGAACGAGTGGTCGGCGATGCTCTCCGGATCCCGCACGCCGGCCACCAGCCAGCCGGTGCGCTTGTAACGCTTGAGCAGCCCCATCTCGTAGAGCAGGCCCGTCAGTCCCGTCATGTCGTCAGCCACGAGGGTCCCCTCTCACCTCGGTACCTATGGGCCGAGCGTAGACGACACTCTCCCCTGCGGGCGGCGTCCGCGCCGACACGCCGCACCGCGCCGCCCCGGACAAGGCCCTAGGTGTCCGCCGGCGTCTCCCCCGGGAAACGGGTGACGAAGCGGCGCTGCCAGGGTGTCTCCACGGCTCCCGGCCGGTAGTGCGCCCGCACGTACGCGACCGCCTCACCGCCCGGCACCCCGTCCAGGACGGCCAGGCAGGCCAGGGCGGTGCCGGTGCGGCCGACGCCGCCGCCGCAGGCGACCTCCACCCGCTCCGTCGCGGCGCGCTCCCACGCCTCGCGCAGCGCCGCGCTCGCGTCCGGCCGGTCCGACGGCAGCCAGAAGTCCGGCCAGCGCACCCACCGGGCCTCCCACCCGACGGCCGGGGGCCGCTTGCCGAGCAGGTACACCCCGAAGGCCGGCACCGGCCCCTCGGGCAGGGGGTGCCTCAGCCCCCGGCCGCGCACGAGCCGCCCCGACGGCAGCCGCAGGACGCCGGCGGCCGCGGGATCCCAAAGGTCGATCATGTGCCGAGGATAGGCCCCGCCGTCGCGGGACGCGTGAGCGCTTCGGGGATGATGTCCTCCGGTGCTCAGGACGGGATGTGACGACCATGACGGATGACGGCGTGCGGCTGCGGACGGCCGAGCCGGGCGACTACGACCGCATCGCCCCGGTGGTGGACGACTGGTGGGGACGTCCCGTCCAGGGCAGCCTGCCGCGGCTGTTCCTCGACCATTTCCACCGCACCAGCCTCGTGGCGGAGGACGGCGACGCCCTGGCGGGGTTCCTCGTCGGCTTCCTGTCGCCCTCGGTGCCCGACGCCGCGTACATCCATTTCGTGGGCGTCCACCCGAGCCGGCGGGGAGACGGGCTGGCTCGGCGGCTGTACCGGGGCTTCTTCCACCTGGCGGCGGCGGACGGGCGCACGCGGGTGCGGGCGATCACCTCGCCGCGCAACCACGGCTCCATCGCGTTCCACACGGCGATGGGGTTCGCGGTGAGGGGTCCCGTCCCGGACCATGACGGGCCGTCCAACGACCGGATGGTGTTCGAGCTGCGGCTCGGCGGCGCCTGAGGCGGCTCGCCGGCGGTCACGGCTCCCCTCGTGGCGGGCGGGGGCCCTCGAACCCGGCCAGCCACCTGATCAGCAGCCTCTCCAGCTGGTCGGCCTCCTCGGGCGTCAGGAAGTCGAGGAGGCCGCGCTCGTTGCGCATGTGCTCGGTGAACGCCTCGTCGAACAGCTCCCGGCCGGCATCGGTGAGCGCGACGACGCGGGCGCGGCCGTCGTCCGCGCTGGGACGGCGGGTGACCAGGCCGCCGCGTTCGAGCCGGTCGATCCGCTTGGTCATGGCGCCCGTGGTCACCATCGTGTACGCGGCCAGCTCGCCGGGAGCCCGCTCGAACGGCTCCCCGGCCCGCCGGAGGGCGGCGAGCACGTCGAAGTCCCCCTCGCCCAGCCCGTACCGCCGGTAGACGACCAGGAGCCGGTCGGTGAGATGGCCCGCCAGGCGGTGCAGCCGCCCGATCACGCCCAGCGGCCGCACGTCCAGGTCGGGCCGCTCGCGGGCCCACGCCCGCAGGATGCGCGCCACGTGATCCAGATGCTCCGGGCCGTCGGGAGAGTCGCTCATGGCTCCACAATAGCTTCCAAGGAAGCTACATTGTCTTCCATGGAAGCCAGTCTGCGGTGGGCTCCGGTCACCGCCCTCGCCCCACTGGCATGGGGCGCCACGTACCTCGTCACCCACCGGTTCCTGCCGGCCGACAGCCCCCTGTACGGCGCCGCGATCCGGGCGCTGCCCGCCGGGCTGCTCCTCCTCCTCGTCCGCAGACGGCTTCCCCGAGGGTCGTGGTGGTGGAGGTCGCTGGTGCTCGGCACCCTGAACATGGGCGCGTTCTTCGCCCTGGTCTACCTCGCGGCCCAGACGCTGCCGACGAGCATCGCCTCGACCATCATGGCGACCTCGCCCGTGGTGATGATGCTGTTCGCCTGGGCCGCGCTGGCCGAGCGCCCCCGGGCGGCGCACGTGGCCGGCGCGGCCATCGGGATCGCCGGTGTCTGCCTCCTGCTGCTGAGGGGCACGTCCACCGTGAACGCGACCGGGGTGCTGGCCTCCGTCCTGGCGATGACGATGTCGTCGTACGGTTACGTGCTGGCCAAGAAGTGGAGCGCGACGGTCGACGTGTTCTCGCTGACGTCGTGGCAGCTCATCGCCGGGGGCGTCGTGCTGGTCCCCGTCGCCGTCGCGGTGGAGGGCGCGCCGCCGTCGCTGGACGGGCCCGCGGTGCTCGGGTTCGGGTACGTGACGATCGTGGCGACCGCGCTGGCCTTCGCGGCCTGGTTCACGGGGCTGCGGCACCTGAGCGCCGGGACGGTCGGGCTCATCGGGCTGCTCAACCCGCTGACCGGCGTCCTGCTCGGCACGGTGGTGGCCGGCGAGACGCTCACGGCGCAGCAGCTCCTCGGCCTCGCCCTGGTCTTCGCCGGGATCCTCCTCGGCCAGCCGGTCACCACCCGCCTCCTCGCTCGCGGCCCCTCCCTCAGACGCCGGCCTCGGCCGTCACCAGGAACATCAGGAACGACGCCAGGAACGGCCGTCCCCGCAGCTCCTCCACCCATTCCTCCGCGGCCGTGCCCAGACGGCCCGCCTCCACGGCCCTGAGCACGTTGCGGCGCAGTCCCAGCAGCCGGTCGGCGGTGTCGAAGTCGCAGAGCACCGGCGCCACGGCGACCACGGAGCGGACGGTCAGCCCCGCCTCGGCGCACAGCCGCGCGAGGCGGCGGCCGATGGTCGCGTTGCGGACGATCTCCGTGGTGATGAACCGGGTCAGGCCGCGGCCCATGTCCGGATCGCGCGAGTCGATCAGCAGGCCCTCCCAGTCGGGTTCGGCCATGACGATCCGTCCCCCGGGGCGGGCCACCCGCCGGAACTCGGCCAGCGCCCTGGCGGGGTCCTCGACGTGCTGGAGCACCCGGTCGGTGCGGGCCCGATCGACGCTGCCGTCGCTCAGCGGAAGGGCGTGCACGTCGCCGGAGCGGATCTCGACGCCGGGCCGTCCCTCCACCCGGGCGGCGGCCTCGGCCACCATGGCGGGATCGCGGTCGACGCCGACGACCCGGCCGCCCGGCGCGACCGCCGCCGCCATCGTCCCCAGATCGGTCCCAGGCCCGCAGCCCATGTCCACCACCGTCTGGCCCGGCCGGAGGTCGAGCAGGCGGAGCACCCGCCGCTTGTAGGCGCGGCCCGGGACGCTCGCGGCCACCTGGTCGAGGTAGGAGATCGGGTCGGGCGGCATCATCCCTCGGTTCTGGATCATGGTCCGAGCCAAGCACACCGGTGTGGCGTTATCGCGGGGAGAGCGTCGAGATCCCGTGCAGCCTCGCCGCCGTGACGCCCGGAATTCCCAGAGGACATCCGCCGATATATCCCGATACGGTGGTCGATCACGGCCGCTCTGCGGCCTCCTCCTCGTACCGCCCCCACGGAAGGGTGACCCGTGAACGGTCCCGGTGAGCTGCTGGGCGACCCGACGACGCCGCCTCCCCTGTCCGGCGCCCGTCTCGGCGACGACCTCCTCCTGTCCGTGGTCACGGGCTCGCGCGCGTACGGCCTCGACTCCAGCGGCTCCGACACCGACCGGCGCGGGGTGTTCGCGGCGCCCACCGAGGACTTCTGGCGGCTGGACAAGCCGCCCACGCACCGCGACGGGCCGCTGCCGGAGCAGTTCTCCTGGGAGGTGGAGCGGTTCTGCGCGCTCTGCCTCGCCGCCAACCCGACGGTGCTGGAGTGCCTGTGGTCGCCGCTCGTGGAGGTCGTCACCCCGTACGGGGAGCGGCTGCTGGAGCTGCGCGGGGCGTTCCTGTCGCAGCGGGCGCACGAGACGTTCGCCGGGTACGCCGACGCCCAGTTCCGCCGGCTCGACCCGGCGGCGCCGAACTGGAAGCAGGCCATGCACATGATCAGGCTGCTGCTGAGCGGGCTGCACCTGATCCGGCACGGCGAGCCGCTGGTGCGGATGGACGCCTTCCGGGACCGGCTGCTGAGCGTCCGGCGGGGCGAGGCGCCGTGGGCGGAGGTCGACGCCTGGCGGGCCGCGCTGAACGCCGAGCTCACCGCCGAGCTGGACGCCGGGCGCGGCGTCCTGCCGGCCGTACCGGACCGGGAACGGGTGGAGGAGTTCCTGATGGACGTGCGCAGGGGGCATCTGTGAGACTGCCCGCCTGGCTGCCGGAGATCCCCTGCGAGCAGCCGTACCCCCTGGCGTTCGCCACGATCAGCGGCGCGCACCTGTACGGCTTCCCGTCGGCCGACTCGGACGTGGACCTGCGCGGCGTGCACGTGCTGCCCGCCGAGCAGGTCGTGGGCCTGCGCACCGGCCCGGACACGCTGGACCGGACGTGGACCCGGGAGGGCGTGGAGGTCGACCTCGTCACGCACGACCTGGCCAAGTTCTGCCGGCTGCTGCTGAACCGCAACGGCTACGTGCTGGAGCAGCTCCTGTCGCCGCTGGTCGTGGCCGCGTCGCCGCTGCACGAGGAGCTCGTCGCGCTCGCGCCGGCCTGCCTGACCCGGCACCACGCCCACCACTACCTCGGATTCGCCCGGACGCAGTGGCGGCTGTTCGAGAAGACGGACCGGCTCAAGCCGCTGCTGTACACGTTCCGGGTGCTCCTGACCGGCCTGCACCTCATGCGCGCGGGCGAGGTCGAGGCCGACCTGACGCACCTGTACGGGTACGGCCCGCCGTACCTCCCCGACCTGGTCGCCGCCAAGCGCGAGGCCGAGCACGGCGCGGCGCCCCCCGTGCCGGGCGCGGCCGAGGACGTGGACCGCCTGACCGCCGAGCTGGCCGAGGCGCGGCAGTCCTCGTCGCTGCCCGACGCTCCGACGGCACACGACGCCCTGCACGACCTGCTGGTACGGGCACGCCTCGGCCAGGCGCCGGCCACCGCTCCCGCTCAGCCGGCCCTGCACGACACTCGTAGGAACGGAATGCTCGATGGCATCGGTGACATTTCGCGATGAGACGGCTACGGGCCGGGCCCTGGAGGAGTTCTCCCTCCCGGACCTGCCCGAGCGGATCTCGGCCCGGGAGCTGGTACGGCTCCGCGTCCGCGAGGAGGTGGCCCGCCACAACGCCGCCCCGTCCTCCCGTTTCCGCGGCCTGGTGCAGCCGACGGACGCCGAGACCGAGCTGAACGGCCACCGGATGCGCGCCCCCCGGCGGCTCGACTGGGAGCGGCAGGCCGACGCCGCCGAGGCCGCGTTCGCGCGCAACGGCTTCCTGCTGCTCGTCGGCGACCGGCAGATCGAGGACCTGGCCGAGGTGATCGACCTGACCGTCGACCCGGTGATCTCCTTCGTGAAACTGGTGCCCCTGGTCGGGGGCTGACCCGACCCCTCGGGGAATCTGTCGGCCGCGTCCGGCAGGATCTTCCGCATGCGGCTATCTCCCTCGGCACGCCACCTGCTGGACCTGATGACCGGAGTCACGGAGGACACCTCGCCGTGGCCCGACGCCACCCGGCTCGGCGCGTTCGAGCTCGGTGCGCTGCTGCCCGCGGCCTACCGGGTCGTGCGCCGGTCGGCGAGCGCCATGCCGGCCCGCTTCGCGGTGGAGGAGGCGGCCAAGGAGCGGCAGCCGCTGTTCACGACCGAGGCGTGCGCGGATCTGTTCGACGCCCTGGTGGAGGGACTGCCCGGCCGCAAGTGGGCCGACATGTGCTTCGCCGCCGGCGCGCTGGTGCGCTGCCCGGACGGGCCGCCGCTGGAGCGGCTGGCCGGGCCCGCCCGCGCGCTGGTCGGCTTCCTGCTGGCCGAGAACCGCCTGGACAACCCGTTCGCGCTGCTGGCGGTCGCCGGTCTCGCCGGGATGGACGCCGAGGTGGCGGAGCGGCTCACCGCGGGGCGCGGGCCGATCGCCGTCGCCGAGGTGGAGCTGGTGCTCGGCTGGGACGCGGAGCGGCGGGCGCTGTTCGCCGAGTCCGTCCAGGAGCGCTCGTACAACTCCTGGCCGCCGCTGCCCGACGTCCGGGAACGGCTGGCCGGCGTGCCCGGCTACCTCGATCTGGTCCGGGCGACCCTGGAGACCGCCGAGGCCCGGGTCGCCGCCATCCACGCCGGGGACATCCCGTACAAGGCGGACAAGGCGTTCGAGGCCGGGGAGAGGGACGCCATCGGGCGGGCCGCGCGGATGGCGCTGTTCCGCGACGAGCCGTGGCTGCCCGGGGTGCTGGAGCGGCTGCTGCCGGGCGTGGCGGTGGCGCCCACGCAGGCCAGGACGCTGCCATCACAGGGAGTGCTGTTCGAGATCGCCCGCGCCGTGGAGGACCACCCGACCCCCGAGGCGATCTCGGCACTGCGCGCCGCCCGGGGGGCGACCCGGCACGCCGGGGTTCCCAAGCAGCTCGACCGCATGCTCAAGCGGATCGAGCCGGCCCTGGCCGAGCGGGTGGAGGTGGCGTTCCGGCTGCCCGACGGGCGGGTGCGGCAGGCGGTCGGCGAGCACACGGCGGTGATCTCGACCGAGGGAGCGGTCGAGCTGTCGTGGTGGCACGGGGACAAGAAGCTCAGGTCGGTCCCGGCGGCGGTCAGACGCGAGCACGGTGACGAGGTCAGACGGCTGCGCGAGCTGGCCAAGCGGGTGAAGCAGCAGCAGGCGACCCTGGTCAGGGCGCTGGAGGCCGGATACCCGAGCGAGGTCACGCCGCCGTACCGGCGGCTGGAGGGGCAGCCGGTCGCGGACCGGCTGATCTGGGAGTTCGAGGTCTCCCCCGGCGAGTGGCGCGCCGAGCTGGGGCTGAGCGTGCCCGACGTGCCGGTGCGGCTGTGGCATCCGGCGCGCGCCTCGGTGGAGGAGGTGACCGCCTGGCGGGAAGTGGTGCAGGGCAAGGAGCTGCGGCAGCCGTTCAAGCAGGCGTTCCGCGAGGTCTACCTGCTGACGCCCGCCGAGGAGGCGACGGAGGTCTACTCCAACCGGTTCGCCGGCCACGTCGTGAGCTACCACAAGCTGTACGCGCTGTTCAGACAGCGCGGCTGGGCCGCGGACCGCCTCGGCCCGTGGGACGGCGGCGGATCCGGCGAGGCCCGGCGGATGCTGGCCGGGGGCCGGTGGCGGGCGTCGTTCTGCCACGAGTACGCCTGGCACGACCACGGTTACGCCGCCACCGACCAGGTCCGCTTCCACCGGCTCGCCGACGGCGGCTGGCGCCTGGCGCCGCTGGCGGAGGTGCCGCCGCTGGTGTTCAGCGAGGCGATGCGCGACGTGGACCTGTTCGTCGCGGTCACCTCGATCGCGGCCGACCCGGAGTGGACCGACCGGGGCGTGGACGGGCTGCGGGACTACTGGCGGACGAGCTCGTTCGGGCAGCTGCCCCCCTCCGCCGAGGTCCGCCGGGACGCGCTGTCCCGGCTGATCTCCCGTACGAGCATCGCCGACCGGTGCACGCTGACCGACCGGTTCCTGGTGGTCCGGGGCGACCTGCGCACCTACAAGATCCACCTCGGCTCCGGCAACATCCTCATGGAGCCCGACGGCGCCTACCTCTGCATCGTCCCCCGCGGCACCGGCGACCGGGTCTTCCTGCCCTTCGAGGAGGACGGCGGCATGCTGTCGGTCATCCTGTCCAAGGCGTTCCTGCTGGCCGCCGACACCGCCATCACCGACCCCACCATCACCCGCCAGATCCGGCTCACCCGGTGATCAGCCCGGCAGGCCGGCCGACCTGATCGGATGGGTGCGCGCTCCCCCGCGCCTTCGCGTGCGACGGACCGCACGACCGGTGATCACTCGTGGCCGCTGACGGGATGCGGCCGGTACGGCGCCTCGAGCCGGGCGGTCTCTCCCCCGGTCAGTGTCACGTCCAGGGCCGCGACCGCCTCGTCGATGTGGTGCACCTTGGTGGCGCCGATGACGGGTGCCGTCACGCCGGGCCTGCCGAGCAGCCAGGCCAGTGAGATCTGGGCCGGTGACCGGTCACGCTCGGCGGCGAGCGCCCTCACCGCGTCGACGACGTCGAAGTCGGCCTCGTCGTGCCGCGACTCGGCGAGGGGGTCGGTGCCGGCCCGCACGGTGGTGGGCTGTCCGTCGCGGGTGCGGTTGCCGGCGAGCATGCCGCGTGCGAGTGGGCTGTAGGGGATCACGACGACGCCCTGGTCCCGGCAGAGCGGGATCATCTCCCGCTCCTCCTCTCGGTACACCAGGTTGTAGTGGTTCTGCATCGACACGAACCGCGTCCACCCTGCGGCCCGGGCGGTGTACTGGGCTTTGGCGAACTCCCACGCGCTCATGCTGGACGCCCCGAGATAGCGCGCCTTCCCGGCTTTGACGACATCGTGCAGGGCCTCCATGGTCTCCTCGATCGGCGTTTCTCGATCCAGCCGGTGGATCTGGTACAGGTCGACGTAGTCGGTGCCCAACCGGCGTAGCGAGGCGTCGATCGCGGCCATGATGTGCTTGCGGGACCGTCCGCGGTCGTTGGGGCCGGACCCGGTCGGATAGTAGACCTTCGTGGCGAGCACGTAGTCATCGCGATGGGGGAACAGGCGGGCGAGCAGCCGCCCGGTGATCTCCTCGCTGACCCCGCCGGAATACATGTCAGCGGTGTCGAAGAACGTCACGCCCGACTCGGCCGCCTGCTTGACGATGGGCTCCGCGGCCTCCTCCTCCAGGTGCCACCGCCTGGTGACGGTGTCGCCGAAGGTCATCATGCCCAGGCAGATGCGTGACACCTTCAGCCCGGACGTGCCGAGCCTCGCGTACTTCATACTGTCTTCTCCTCAGAGGGTTCCTGGTGGATCGCGACGCCGGCCGTGATCAGCGCGATGCCCGCGAGATCCTGGACCGTCGGGGCCTGGGCCAGCACGGCCAGGCCGATGACGGTGGCGGTCGCCGGAAGGATGCTGAGCATGAGCGCGAAGGTCGCCCGGCGCAGGCGAGCCATCGCCAGTTGGTCGGTGACGTAGGGGATGACCGAGGAGCACACGGCGACGCCGAGCCCGGCGAGCAGCCAGGACGGGTGCGCGAAGGCTGCCGTGGCCTCGCCCAGACCGTACGGCGTCACAGCGACGGCGGCGATCAGCATGGCGGCGCCCAGCTGGTCGATCCCGCTCAGGCCCGGGCCGGTGTTGGCGATGCGGTGGCTGAGGATGACGTACACGAGGAACAGCGCGCAGTTGGCGAACGCGAAGACGAACCCCAGAGGCTCGTCGACGAGCCTGATGTCGGCGAGAGCGGCGACCCCGCCGACGGCGAGCACGAGCGCGAGCAGGTTGCGGCCGTTGCGCATGCCGATCGCGGCCAGCACGAGCGTGCCGAGGAACTCGATCGCTCCGACGGTTGACAGTGGGATACGGGCGCAGGCCAGGTAGAACACGGTGTTCATGGCCGCCAGCACCACGCCCAGCGCGAGGAGCAGGCCGAGCTGCGCGGGCCGCAGCCGCCCGGCCAGCCGCCACGGCCGGCACCAGACGGCGAACACCACCGCGGCACCGAAGATCCGGAGCCAGGCGACCCCGAGCACGCCGACGTGCTCGAACAGCATGACGGCGAACGCCGGTCCGAGGTAGTGGAAGACGGCGCTCACGCCGAAGAACGCCTGCGGCGGCACCCGGTCACGCAGGCGTGACGTGGCGTGCGCCGGATTGGCGGGCAACTTCACCGGAGTAGCGTTGCAAACTACGACATCCCAACTGAATGCCTTACTTAAGGTGAGAGGCCGCAATTGCCGTTGAATTCAAGGCCTTCAGGCCATACCTCCTATGACCCCAGGACGATCGACACCGTCAACGCACGGTTGCTCGCCGAGCTGCACGCCGACCCTCGCCTGTCGATGTCCGAGCTCGCGCGTCGGGTCGGCATGTCCGCTCCCGCGGTCACCGAACGGGTGCAGCGCCTCCAACGCTCCGGCGTCATCACCGGCTTCCACATGGACGTCGCGCCCGAGGCCCTCGGCATGACCGTGACCGCGCTCGTCCGCATCCGGCCCGGCCCCGGCCAGCTCCACAAGGTCGCCGAGACCGCCCGCCGGACGCCGAGCGTGGTCGAGTGCCACCGGATCACCGGAGACGACTGCTTCCTCCTGAAGGTCCACGCGCCGTCGATGCCCGGGCTGGAGGAGATCATCGACCGCTTCGTCATCCACGGTCAGACGACGACGTCGATCGTCGTCTCCACCCCGGTCCCGCTCCGCCCCCTCCCGATCCCGGATGCTGACGAGGACTAGGACGGGGAGCGGGGAGGGGACGGCGGCCCGGGTGCGTCGTCAGGTACGGGCGCGGACCAGATCGTGGGCGGCCTCGGCGAAGGCGTGGACGCGGGCGGTCGCGCCTTCGGCGCGCCAGAGCAGTCCCCATCGCAGTGGCTGGGCGTCGCTGAAGGGGACGTAGGCGACGTCGGGGCGGGCGTAATAGCGCCTGGCCTGCGCGCCGACGGGAAAGACGCCGTGCCCGGCGCCGATGAGGGTGAGCATCTCGTTGAAGGTGGAGGCGGAGGGTCCTGCCTCGATCGGCCGCCCGGCGGGGGTGGTCCGCGGGGTCCGGTCGTCGCGCAGGGAGTCGGGCAGCGTGTCCGGCAGTTGCAGCAGCTTCATCCTGGCCAGGTCGTCCAGGGACACCGATGCGCGGCGGGCGAAGGGGTGCTGGGCGGGCACGGCGAGCATCCGCGCTTCGGACACCAGCACGGGCCCGGTGACGATGTCGGACTCGTGGATCGGGAACGTGCCCAGGGCGAGGTCCACCTCGCCGCTCCGCAGCCACGGCATGAGGTCGACCATCTGCGCCTCGCGGAGCCGGACCTCGCAGTCAGGCCGGCGTTGCCGGAACAGCTCGGTGGCCCCGGCGAGCAGCTGACCGCCGGCCGCGCCGACGAAGGCGACCCGGAGCGTGCCGGTGAGGCCGCGGCCGGTGTCGACGGCACGCAGGAGCGCGGCGCCGATCTGGTCCCAGGCGGGACGCGTCTCCTCGTACAGCTGCTGCCCCACCGCGGTCAGCCGCACGCGGCGGCTGGTCCGGTTGAACAGCGGGACGCCGATGCGGCGCTCCAGCTTGGCGATGGTCTGGCTGATGCGGGAGGTGGACACGCGCAGTCGTTCGGCGGAGCGGCCGAAGTGCAGCTCCTCGGCGACGGCGAGGAACGCCTCCAGCTCGTGCCGCTCCAGCATGCGACTCCTTCATCGTTAACACAGGCTTCACGATCGTTGCACAGCGTCGCGTTGATCCGCCACTCGCCCCGGCCGAGAGTGGAACCACTCCGCCGACCGCGACACGTTCGCCCCGCTGAAGAACCTCTACGATGTGGGGCTGATCCGGGACGGCGAGCGCTGGGTCATCCGCCGCATGCGCATCGACAACGCCTGGTACGCCGGCGACCCCGCGGCTGTCTTCGCCGGCTGACTCCCCCCACCACGAGAAAGAGAACGATGAACACCCTGAGCACTCTGCGCTCCGTCGTCCGCGGCCAGGTCTGGCTGCCCGGCGAGCCTGGCTTCGACGCCGCCCGCAGTCCTTGGAACCTGGCCGTCGAGCAGTCGGCGGCGGCCGTGGTCGAGGCCGCGGACGCCGACGACATCGCCGCGCTCGTCCGGCACGCCCGCGTCGCCGGGCTGGGCATCGCCACCCAGCCGAACGGGCACGGCGCCACCGGCCGTACCGACGGCGCCATCCTGCTGCGCACCCGCCGGCTGGACACCGTGCGCGTCGACCCGGCGACCCGCAGGGCCCGCATCGGCGCGGGCGTGCCCTCGGGCCGCCTGCAGGCGGCCGCCGCGCCGTACGGCCTGACCGGCCTGCCCGGCAGCTCTCCCGTCGTCAGCGTCACCGGCGTGGCCCTCGGCGGCGGACTGAGCTGGTTCGGCCGCGCCCACGGCTGGGTCGCCGACAGCGTCACCGCCTTCGACGTCGTCGACGCCGAAGGCCGGCAGCGGCATCTCACCGCCGAGTCCGACCCGGACCTGTTCTGGGCGCTGCGCGGCGGGGGCGGCGACTTCGCCGTCGTCACCGCCCTGGAGCTGTCCCTGCACCCCGCGCCGCGCCTGTACGGCGGGCGGACGCTGTGGGACGGCGAGCACGCCCCCGCCGTCATCGACGCCTACCGGCGGATCACCGCCGCCGCCCCCGACACGCTCACCGCCTGGCTGGACCTGCTCCATTTCCCCGGCTCCGCGCCCATGGTCGCCGTGGACGCCACCTACATCGGTGACGAGAGCGAGGCCCGCGACCTGCTGGCCCCGCTGGACGGCCTCCCCCAGCCACTGTCGGATTCGAGGCGCGTCATGTCGGTCGCGGAGCTGGGGTCCATCACCGCCGAGCCCACCGACCCGGGCGCGGGCTCCTCGCGCGGCGAGCTGCTGACCGACCTGGACGACACCGCGGTCAAGACACTCCTGGCGGAACCCATCGCACCGCTGCTCAGCGTGCAGATCCGGCACCTGGGCGGCGCGCTGGCCGGCCCCTCCGACAGCCCGCACGGCCCGCTGGCCGAGCCCTACGCGCTCTACCTGTTCGGCATCCCCGCCGACCCCGCCACGGCCGCGGCCGTCACCGCCAGGCAACGCGGCCTCGCCGGGTCCCTCCCCGTCAGCGGTCGCAAGCCGTACACCTTCCTCAACCCCGGCGAGACGGCGGCCGACGCCTTCACCCCCGCCGCCCTCGCCCGGCTGCGCGCCGTCAAGCGCCGGCACGACCCGCACAACGTCTTCCGCTCCAACTTCCCGGTGGGGGGCTGAGGCGGTTCTGAACGGGCGTCAGGGCGCGCGTCAGCGCCCGGACCCGCGCACTGACTTCAGCCACACGACCAGCTGGTCCATCCGGTAGTACAGCCCAGGCGGGACGTGCGGGAGGACCCGTGAGTGCCGCTGGCCGAGCAGCGCGATCATCCGCTCCGGCGGGAGGCCGACGTAGCGCGGGAGGTTCTCGTACCAGCGGGCGCTGTTGCCGGCCGCCCGCTGGGCGGACACGAGCGCGGCCTTGCGCTCCCGCTCGTAACGCGCGAGGGCGGGCTGGAGCTCCGGCTCCTCGTAGATCGCCCTGGCCAGGAACGCGGCGTCGGCCAGCGCGAGGGCGGTGCCCGCGCCGATGGAGTAGTGCGTGGTGTGCGCGGCGTCGCCGAGCAGGACCAGGTTGCCGCGGTACCACGTCCGGTTGGTCAGGGTGCGGAAGTTCAGCCAGCGCGCGCTGCCGTCGGTGTGCGCCCGGCCGATCAGCGGATGCCCGTCCAGGATGTCGGCGAACAGCTTCTCCAGCAGGGCCAGGCTGTCGGCCTCGTTCGCCTGGTGCAACCCGAGTCCCTTCCAGGTCTCGGGCGAGCACTCGACGACGCAGGTGCTGTGGGTCTCGCTGAACCCGTAGCCGTAGCACCAGATCCAGCCGTGCTCGGTCTGCGTGAAGGCGAAGGTGAAGGCGTCGAAGACCTTGGTGGTGCCGAGCCAGGTGTAGATGTTCCGCCCGACCGCGACCTCGGGGCCGAAGTGGTCGGCGTGGCGCTCGCGCAGCGCGCTGTTGACGCCGTCGCCTGCGACGACGAGGTCCGCGTCGGCCAGTTCCTCCTCACCGGTGACCTCGTGATTGAACTCGACGTGCACGCCGAGAGAGCGGGCCCGCTCGGTGAGGATCTCGAGCAGCCGGTGCCGGCCGACGCCGAAACCCTCGTCCCCGTTCTCCACCGTGACCGTCCACCGGTCGCGGACGTGCGCGACGAAGCTGTCCCACCTGACGGAGCTCTCCCGGATGGCGAGCGCGGACTCGTGGTCGGCGCCGTGGAGATTCTTGAGGAGTTCGTCCCAGTAGGTCACGCCCCAGCCGTACGTCGACCCGGCCGCGTTGCGCTCGTAGACGGTGATGTCGTGGGACGAGTCCATCCGCTTCATCAGGATCGAGAAGTACAGGCTGGCGGGTCCCCCGCCGACACAGGCGACCTTCACACCGAGCTCCCATCGCTACCGAAAGTAATCAATTGACAGCATAGAGTAGCAGATGAGCTGTACGTCAGGACGACCTCATCCCGCTGAGCCTCTGGTCAGGAAATGACCAACTACGACTCACCCGGAACCGGCGGGGCCGTCGACGAGCCTGGCCGGGGTCAGCAGCAGGCCGACTTGACATCAAGTGGTCTTGAGGTAGCAGGCTGTCGGCCATGACATCACACCTTGATCCTGCTGTTGGAACCGCTGTCGTGCTCGGTCCGGGCGGCCTCGTCGGCACGGCGTGGATGGCCGGCCTGGCGGCCGAACTCGGTCGCCGGGGCGTGGACCTGGCGCTGGCCGATCTGATCGTCGGTACGTCGGCGGGCGCGATCGTGGGCGCCATGCTGGCCACCGGCGAGGACCTGACCCGCTTCGCCGCTCCCCGCCCCGGCGCCTCCGTCCCCGCTTCCGCCGCCGTGCCGCGTCCGGCTCCCGCCGTACGGCAGGAGGAGGTGTTCGCCGTGCTGGGCGACCCCGCGCTGACCCCCGCCGAGGCGTTGCGGCGGGTGGGGCGGCTGGCGTTCGAGGCGGCGACCATCACCGAGGACGAGTACCTCGCGCGGATGGGCCGGCTGGTCACCGCCCGCGCCTGGCCCGAGCGGCCGCTGCTCATCACCACGGTGAACATCGAAACCGGCGAGCCGCAGGTATGGGATCGCACCAGCGGGGTGCCGCTGATCGCGGCCATCGCGGCCAGCTCGGCCGCGCCGGGCACCACCCCGCCGGTCGCCGTCAACGGACATCACTACCTGGACGGCGCCTTCGGCGGCGGAAGCCCCGCTTTCCTGGCGGCCGGCGCCGGCGTGCTGGTCCTCGTCGAGCCGCTTGCCCACCTGTTCCCCGCCGACGCCCCGCCCGGTGACACGGTCGTCCGGATCACGCCCGACGCCGAGACCATCCAGGTCTTCGGCTCCGACCTCGGCGAGGTCACCTCCTGGCTCCCCGCCTACCAGGCAGGGGTACGGCAGGGCGCCGAGGCCGCCGGCCGCGTCCGCGAGGTGTGGCCGGCGACCCTGGTACAGGCGTCCGCCACCGGGCGAACCACGGAGCATGAGGACGTGCCGTCATGACCGCCTGCCGTGATCGCCACAGCGATGAAGGGACCCCTGATGCGCATCGACCGCCTCGACCACCTGGTGCTGACCGTCACCGATCTGGAGGCGACGGTCGACTTCTACAGCCGCGTTCTCGGCATGGAGCCGGTCACCTTCGGCCAGGGTCGACGGGCGCTCGTGTTCGGCCGCTCCAAAATCAACCTGCACGAGAAGGGCCGCGAATTCGAGCCGAAGGCCGCGCATGCCGTGCCCGGCAGTGCTGACCTCTGCCTGATCAGCGCCGTCCCGCTGGAGCAAGTCATGGCCGAGTTGGCACGGCACAACGTGGAGATCGAGGAGGGGCCCGTCCGGCGTACCGGCGCCCTGGGGCCGATCGACAGCGTCTACCTGCGCGACCCCGACCGCAACCTCCTCGAGATCAGCGTTTACGCCGAGACGTCGTGATCTGTCCTCGTACGCGACCCACGCCCGCAGGCGGCTGGTAACTCCCGGGATCTGATGCGACGGTGTCTGGGGGTGGTTCAGCCGAGCTGCCGGGTGATCGTCGGATCGGTGATCGCCGTGTCGTCGGCCAGGAGGAACGCCTTCGAAAGGACCACCGACAGCGTGCCCCCGTCGTCCTCGAACGGCAGGGACACCGATCCGGCCGCGCGCCCGCTCGCCGGGACGATGCACAGGTACGCGTCGTTGGGCTCCATCAGGATGTTCGTCGACCCCAGATGGATCTTGTACGTCTTCAGATCACCCCGGACAAGAAGAAATCTGTCGGTCAGCTCCACCCGGGAGGCGATCTTCAGTTTCGGCAGCAGCCGCGCCAGCACCTCGCGCCGGATCTTGGCCGTCTCAGTCAGCTCGCCGAAGCCGTGGGAGCGCCAATAGCCTTCGTGGCCGATCAGCGCCTGGTCGTCGCGGGCGACCGAGGCCACGCCCACGGCGAGGTCGGCCTCGCGGAGGATCTCCGACAGCACCAGCGGCGGCAGATCGGCCATCGACGCCGGTTGCCCGTCGCGGTGGAAGGTGATGCCCTCGGTGGCGCACAGCATGGCGGTCTCGGCCCCGGGGGCGGAGACGATGTGCATGGCCCATCGGGCCTGCCAGCCTGCCAGGTCGCGCACCACCTCGCCCTGGTCGCCGCCGTTGTCATAGCCCCAGTTGCCGATCGACCGGCCGGTCCAGCCGCGCTGGCCCAGCAAGGTCCGGGCCTGTCCGTAGCGCAGAATGTGGCCGGCGAAACGGTTGGAGAAGGTGCCGGTCCGCTCCTCGGCGGGGGTCAGTAGGTAGATCTCGCGAAAGACCTGCTTGAACGGCTGGCGTACACCACCTTCGAGAAGATGGTCGCGCCACGCCGCCACCTCGTCGGCGGTCGCGTGAATCGGGTGCCACAGGCCTGCCACCGCGTCGGGGGCGGGGCTGTAGCCGGCCAGTTCCCAGCCGTCGGAGGTCTTGACCGGCAGGGCCGCCGGGCCGCCGGCGATCTGCCAGACCAGGGTGCGGGCGTAGGGGCCGGTGACGGGATGGTCGAGGAAGTACTCGCTCACCTCGCGCCAGCGCCACGTCCGTTCATGGACGATCGCCTGGTCCAAGCGGGACCGCACGGCCGCCTGCGCCAGCTTGAGCTCCTTCACGATGGCCCGCAGATCGGTCAGCTCCGCGCGCAGATCCTTCGGCAGCGATTTCACGGTCTTGCCGGCGGCGTTCATGTAGCGCAAGGCGGGCACGTCGGCGGACAGCCTGACCCGGAAGTCGCCGATCTTGTCCTCGCGGACGCCGCCGGTGTCCAGGCCGAAGGTGGGAACCGTCCGATCGAGCAGTTGCTCGCGGGTCAGCCCGTTCTCGCCGGCGACCGTGTCGAGGGCGAGGCTCAGATTCCTCTGTACGGACCTCGCGCGCACCTTCGCCTGGATCCTGGACAGCGGGACGATCACGTCGAGGCCGCCCCTGCGGGCCAGGACGCCGACGGCGGCGTTGGTGACGGGTTCGCAGCGGCACGTGGAGCCCATCCCGTTGCTGCCGGTGCCGCAGGTCATCGCGACGTCGGTGACGAGCGAGGTCACCCAGCGCTCGTCGATGACCTGGCAGCTCCACAGGATGCCGCGCACCACGACGATGGTGTCTTCCCTGAGGAAGACCTTGTCCCGCCACTCCTCGTCGTCGTAGCGGACAACCCACTCTCCGCCCCGGTAGGCCGCCAGCCGCGTGAGTAGCTCACGGACCAGCGCGACCGCGCCGGGGGTGAGCATCCGCGCGGCGTCCCTCAGCCACCGGGCGCTGGGTCTGGTCGAGCGGGCGGTGTTCCAGTGGCGGAACAGCGGCAGCACCTCGACCAGGCGCGGGCCGTACTCCTCGGCCAGCATGCGGGCGAAGTGGTCGGCGTCCCCGATCTCGGTCCGGACCACCCCGGCCGGGCCGTGCTCGGCCGGTTCGGTGAGCAGCTCGGCAACCTGCTCGGCCAGGAGCGCCCGTGCGTCCTTCAGCCGCGGCCCCGACGTCAGCCAGCGCAGCAGGTCCCGGCGCCGCTGGTGGTCGAACCGGCGGGCAGCCGCGAGCGGGATCCGGAACAGCTCCTCGTAGCGGGTGTGCCCCTGCCGCACCCAGTACCCTGCCCGCTCCATCAGGTGGTGCGCTTCCCGGTAGGTGAAGTCGATGTCGCGCTCGGCCACCGACCGGACCACGCGCAGCACCCGCTCGTCGTAGTCATGGCCGCCTTCCGGCCCCAGCCAGAGTTTCATCTGCGCGTAAGTGCCGTAGACCCGCCAGTCGACGCCGGGGCCGGGCTCGAGCCCCTGCTCAGTGAGCTCGTCGAACCGCTGGTAGGCGACCCTCGTAGCCGGATCCAGGTAGTCCCATCCGCCCGCTGACGTCATCACACGGCTCCACTCATGACCGGAAACGCTGGGTGATCATGAATACCAGCCGGAACCGACAGATTTCCCCATGCCATGATCCGCGACATGTCTCCACGAGAGCCGAACGAGCACCGTCCGATCAGGACAGGGCCTCGATGGGCGCCGTCGCGACCAGGCCCTCGACGGCCTCGGCGAGCTCCGCGTCAAGCGTGATGAACGCGTCGGCCTGGAGCCGGGTCAGGGCGATGTACTCGGCGGTGTACGTGTCGGGCCACCCGAGCCGGTCGGCGATCTTCCACGCGAGGTTCTGAAGGACGCGGTCGCCGAGCAGCCGGATCCGCAGCCCGCGCACGTGAGCGAGCAGGCGATCGGCGTCCTTCTGGGCCATCTCACCCGAGCGGACGGCCTGGTAGAGGTGCGCCAGCAGCTGGGAGCGAATGAGCGTGGGAGCCAGGAGCCGATGCTCGGCAGGGACCACGGCCTCGTCGTGAGCCAACCGAAGAGCCACATCCGGCCCGATGACGTACCTGCTCAACGCACCCCTCTGCTCGGCAACGCTCGTCCTCTATCTTCGGTGGCGCGACAACACCATGGCAAGCCAGATGATGGTGGGCAGGAGAAGGAGCAGCACCATGAGGCCGACTCCGAGAGCGACCTCCGCGTCGGTCAACGGCCTGAATAAGAGATCATCGTCCACCCTGTGAAGCTAACCGCCGCGGACGGTTGGAGCGACCTGAAGCCGGTCGTTCGGCGGGCTCGGCCAGGGCCGGAGACGTGCTGTCTAGCGTTGCTTGAGGCGGAGCGCTTCTTTGCGGGCCTCCGCCTGGACGGACCGCTCGCGCTCCAGCCACGCCGGGTTCTCCGCCTTCAGCTCGTCGATCTCGGCGGTGGTGAGCGGACCGGTGATCCCGCCTCTGGTCAGCCCCGAGATGGAGACCCCGAGCTTCGCGGCGACGACCTGCTTGGGGTGCGGGCCGTTGCGACGCAGGTCAGCGAGCCACGCGGGGGGCTTCGACTGCAACTCGTTCAACTCGTCCCTGGAGACGACACCCGCCTGGAACTCGGCGGGGGTGGCCGAAAGGAGGACACCCAGCTTCTTGGCCGCGGTCTCGGGCTTCATCGTCTGGATGGTCTTCGGTTTGGACGAGGTCATGGCGCCAAGCGTAGTCAGTCGGAACGGGTTCCCCGGACATCGGTACCCTGAGGAAGTGACTGATGGGGAGACCGGCAAGGTGTTCCGGCTGGCGTACGCGCCTGGGGTGACACCCGCGAAATGGGTCAACGTCTGGACCGAGAGGATGCCCGGCGTGCCGGTTGCCCTGGCTGCGGTTCCCGCCGCCGAGGTGGTGGGACTTCTGCGGGATGGCGGGGCCGACGCCGGATTCGTCAGGCTGCCGGTCGATCGGGACGGGCTCAGCGTGATTCCTCTCTACGTGGAGACCACGGTGGTCGTGGTGCCCAAGGATCACGCGGTGGCCGCCGCCGACGAGGTGGCCGTCGCCGACCTCGCCGACGACGAGGTGTTCCATCCTCTGGACGACAGCATCGAGTGGACGGACCGGCCCGGGCTGCCCGCGTTCACCCGCCCGGCCACAACGGCGGACGCAGTCGAGATGGTCGCGGCCGGCACGGGGCTTCTCCTCGTTCCGCAGTCGCTGGCACGCCTCCACCACCGCAGGGATCTCACCTACCGGCCGGTGACGGACGCGCCGCAGTCCCAGGTCGCGCTGGCCTGGCCCACGGACGCGACCACTGGCCTGGTGGAAGATTTCATCGGCATCGTCCGCGGCCGGACCGTGAACAGCTCGCGGGGCCGTACCCCCGCTCCCCCTGCCAAGAAACCGGCACAGCGGCAGGCGCAGAAACCCGCACAGGCCGCCTCCGGCCGCCGCGCCGTACCGGCCAACCGTAGAAAGAAGGGCCACCGGCCTCGGTGACCCGCGGCCCTGAGCCTCCGGCTCGGCAGCGGCTGGCAGCGGCCCCGTGATCGCAGATGTGATCACGGGGCCGCTATTGTCGTTTTGCTCTCAGTGGGCCCTTTTCATCTTGGCCGTCGGCTGCCCGGCGCGACTTCCGCACCGCTGTGTCAGCGACACCCACGAGCTTGCGATCTGTAGCCTCGGAGGCGCCTTGGTGATGCAGGGACCGCCAAGGCAAGGCCGATGAGCTGCAGAACAGAGGTTGAGAAAGCCTCGGTAGTTCTTTGTGAGCGTATAGACGGTTGATGCCTGTGCAGCTTTCCGGAGGAGTTGAACTGTCAGTTCGACTGGTCGATCATCGCTGGTCGGCGGTTCCCCGTAGGAACGGTTCCAGCAGGGCATAGGTGTGCTCAGGGCTGTCGTCGTGCAGGGAGTGCCCCGCATCAGGGAGGACGTGGGCTGCGACGGACGTCAGCCGCGTGGTGAAACGATCGATCAGGCTCACCGGGAAATAGCGATCTCGTTCACCCCAGAGCAATAAAACCGGCACATCAACCAGGTGGAGGTCGCGCTCGGTCTCAATCCAGCTCACCGCCCGCTCGATGCGCAGCATAGCCAGGCTGCGGGAGCCTGTTCGGATGGCCTTCACCGCTTCGTCCACCAAGTCGTCATCAGGCAGACGGTCGCGGTGCACGAAGGACTTGCGCAACATGTGCCGTAGCGAGGTCTTCGAAACCAAGCGGACCGCGAGATCGCCCAAGATAGGGAGGCGCATAAGCCTGAACTCCCAGACATCCTTCACATCGAGACCGCCGGGCGCGATCAGCGCGAGCCGGGTCACTCGCTCCGGGTGAAGCTCGGCGAGCCGCAGGGCGAAGCCGCCGCCCCATGAGTGACCGACGACAGCCACGTGGCGCAGGCTGACTGCGTCAAGAAATTCAACGATGGAATCGACGATGGCGTCGGTGCCATCGGGAAAGAGCGGATTCGCGATCTCCGTGGCACCCTGGCCTGGAGGATCAAGAGCGTAGACGGTGTGATGTCGGGCAAGCCGCCGCATCATGGCGTGGAAGGTCAACTTCCAGCCTCCACTGCCCGGAATGAGGAGGACGGGAGGCCCGCTCCCAGCACGCGTGTACTGAAAGCGGACCTGTCGGGTCTGTAGGTAGCTCAAATATCACTCCTTGTCACGTCCAACTCTCGGACTGCGCCGGCACACCAGCGTTCGCCAGGGCACCCGATTCACAGCAACTGTGCCCAAACGAATCCAGCCGGCAGTACGGCGAAGCCGCCGACCTCATTGAGGATCAGCGAGACCATGAACGCGCTCGCGCCGGACGGGATAGCGCAGGATCAGTCCGCCGTCAGCAGAACCGGCCTGGTATCCATGCTCAGCACCACGACCGCGCCTCTATCCATGAGAGGACAGCCTCTCAATAACTCGAACACGTATGTACGATAAGCCACTCGAGGCCTCATGATCACCTCTGTGATCATGAGGCCGCTGCTGTTCGGTGTAATTCGCCAACGGTGTCCACAGGAGACGGGGCCGCCTCGTGCCGGGTGTCAGAACGGCCAGTCGGCGTTCTTGCCGGCCTCAAGCAGAGGGATCATCCGGAACGCGGCGTCGGAGAGTCCACCGAAGGTGTGACGGGTCCGCTCACCCGACGGGCCGTGGCCGTACTGGTAGCCGGCGAGGTTCCACGTGTAGACCGGGACGTTGGCCGGCACCTGACCGGTCGGATTCCCGCCGTTGTTGCCGCCCCACGCCTGCTCGTCGGTGACGATGACGATCCGGTCGTGGCCGCGGTAGTGGGCGCGTACCGCCTTGGCGGTGTTGGTGCCGCCCAGGCTTCCGAACCGCTCCACCACCCGCAGCACCGACTCGCCCGGGCTGTAGGGCACGGGCTTGGAGGTGGTGCCGAACTCGACCAGGTCCGCCGACTCGGCACGCATCGCCAGCGCGGAGCCGAACACGGCCGCCGAGTCTGCGCGGTTGAGCCCGGACCTCTCCGAGATCGCGCCGAACATCGACCCCGACCGGTCCACCAGGATCAGTGTGCGTCCTTCCAGAGCGGGCACGTTGGCCAGCGAGTGGCCGAGAGCCTGCTCCAGCGGGTAAGCCCACCGCAACGACGGGGCGTGCTTGTACGCGGCGAGGAACCGAAACGGGAACTGCTTGGACCGGCGCACCTCATCGGCATCAGCCAGCCGCGCAGCCACGGTTGCCGCGACCTTGTCGGAGACGCCGACCTGGTCGAAGTTCCGCAGGTTGCGGGTGAGTGCCATCAACCCCATCGAGGGGATGACCGCCTCCCACGCCGCGGCGTCCATCGGGCCCTGGAGCCAGCCGGCGAGCGCCTCCCACGTCATCCCCGCCAAGGCGAGCCGCTCCCGCACGTCCGGACGCGACAGGAGCTCCGTCCGCTGCTCGACCGGGAGTCCCATCAGCTTCTCTCGCTCGATCAGCGTGCTCAACGACGCGGGGATGTCGTTGTCCCGCTGGTGGCGGCGGTCGAGGGCGTGCCGGAACAGGTCACCCTGCCAACGCCGAGCCGGATCGGGGCTCGGGTGGACAACGTCGATCACATCGCCGAACCGGTAGCCCTTGGAGTTGGTGTCGTACTTGAGCAGGCTCCGCTCGGTGTACAGCCGCTGCACGGCGTCGGCGACGCCCCGCTTGATCGGCTTCGGGACGGCCCGGCCGTAGGTGGACGTCCAGTAGGCGAGCGCCTCTCCGGGCTCGTCGGCCCGCTGAAGGGCGCTGTCGACGAGCTGCCGGTTCAGTCCGTGCTCGCCGGCGGCGAGCCGGGCCTTGACAGCCTCCAACGCGGCGACGACCGGCGCGGTACGCATGTTCGCCTCGGAACGCAGCCACGGCAGGAATCGGGCCAGCCACTCGCCGTCCTCGACCGCGACCTGGTGGACCAACGCCCTGAACCGGCTGTCGCGGTCGCCGGCCTTCTCGTAGAAGGTCTTCTCTCCCACCATGTTGGCGACGGCGAGCAGGAACAGCTCGCTCTTGGCGTCTCGCGCGTACCCGGGAGCGCCCTCGAAGGTGCGACCGGACGGCGTTGCCTCGGACTTGACCGGGCTGGACACGGAGGCCCTGGTGGTCGTGCTGTTGAACTTCGCCATGACGCGACGAGGCCCCTCTCGTGGTCTTGCGAGAGGGGCCTCGTTCAAGAGTTCGTTCCCGAGATCAGAGTCGACGAAGGTGACTGTTCGTGCGCTCTACCCGTTGAGCTACACCCCGAGAGCTCGGGGCGGCAGGACTCGAACCTGCAACATCACCCTCCCAAAGGAGTAACCCTCATCTGCGCACCGGGCACGCTCTGAAGTTGTGTCCCTCCCGAGATCAAGGTCGGCGACGGAGACGTAAGCGTCCTGGGCCACTGGACGACACCCATCGAGATGGGCGGCGGGATTCGAACCCGCGTTGCTCCTTTGGAAGAGGAAGTAACCGTTGCCTTCGCACCGGGAAGGTGCATATCCAGTTGTGAGAGCTCAGAGACCAGCGACAGCGCCGGGTCGGTTTCATCCAGCAGATGAAGGAACCGGACCTTTCGCACCTGAGCCACCGGCAGCGTAACCCACCAGTCGACCGAACTCAGCGGAATTTCCGGTCACTCCTCGCGAAGCGGGTCGATTGCCGCAGGTCACGGCATATTCCGCGGATGTCAACCTTGTCGGCCGGCAGCACCTCGCCCTCGCCGCCGAGCTCAACCACGGTCACCCAGCCGTCGTCCGCCGGTTCGGCTCGCACCGCTCGGTGTCACTGGCACGCCGGTTGATGATGCGGGTAGCTCTGTCGACCACGCCATTGGCAACGAAGTCTGCGCCGCCCTTCACGAACGAACCCCGGTTCTTCACCGCGGAGATGAGCCCGCGGGCACGCAGCAGCTCGAGGGCTTGGATGACCGTCTGCCGCGCGACGCCGAAAAGCAATTTGCAGCAATGCCCCGCGCAGACGACAGAGTGCGATCTTACTTCCGCAACTCCCGTCGAGCGTCCCAATAAAAGGTCGTGAACCCCGCTGTCGCTGACAGAACTCCGAGAACCGTCGAGGCGACACCGACAGACCCCGATACGACCACGGCCCCGACAACCGCAAGAAGGAGACCTCCGAGAGCCACCCAGCGACTGCTCCGAAAGATTGTTCTTCTCATGCGCCATTCAGGCATGCCGATTTGCGACATACTTCTGGGCTGAAATCGCAGCATGTATTCCGCCAAAGCACGCAATGCAATGCCTGTATAGTACGCCTCCGACTGCGGATCTCCCCCATACAGAGGCTGCTCAGTCGGCCAGTTCCCCGCGCTCTCCTGACGGGATACCATCCACCTTACCGCCCCTCGGAGAACGTGCTGCACAGCAGGATCGCCACTCAACGAGCTGGAGCGGGAGCAATTGTAGACCAGATATGCCGTGCCGGCCACTGACCCATTCAGGTGGAAAGCGCCACTCGCTTCCTGGAGTGCGTTCACTATGGTTTTCGCGCCCAGAAGGCCCGACGCAGTGGGGTCATAGCGCTCCAAGGCCGCCTGAGCCCATACCGCCGCAGTGACGTCAATGTCTGCCTCGAGCAGACCTCGCAGGCCTCCCGCGCACTCTCCTGTCCAGGGGTGATCCACATGGGCGTTGAGCGCGCAGTCCAGCCAGAAAGCGCGATAATTCAGGCGCGAGTCAATACTTACACCCTCTTCGATCTTCTGACGCACAACTTCCAGGTCATAACGGATCAGATCGTCAGAGACTTTGCGCGGATGCACTTCGGAGAGTGCACCAAGCCGCCAGAAGTAGTGGTTGATCGACGCACTCAAGTCGGGCAATGAGAGCCAAGCAATCGCACGCCTTACCACCGAATAATCGGCTTCGAATCCGCATGCGGTGAAGGCTCGGAGCGCTTGTGTAGTCGCCGTGACCTCGGCCAACCCGCCAGAAGCGCCCCATCGGCCGTTCCTCTTCTGACGACGCTCAAGCCAATGAAGACCAGACCGTAGTGCGCTTACCACCTCATCCATCTGTCACTGCTCCAGCATGATCTGCGACAAGCATTCTCGGGGGTACATCAAAGCACATGCCAGAACTAGAAATCAGTCTGTCAGTCAAGGGGGTCTGGCCTGCTGCTGAGCGCCCGACGGGCCGTTATGAATCGGCGGTCGATGTCGAAGGCAGCCATACCGTGGTCCACCGCGGCGCCGGCATGAACGATGCCCGATGTCCATGTGAGCGTCAGCGACACGCATCGTGGCGTTGGACGTACCGTCCGGGCGGGTGTGCACTGCAGAGTTTCGCGGGCGTGTTCATCAGCACGATCGTCGTCGACGAGCCAGGTGCAACAGGTGGCGACGTAGAAGACCCGCTTTCCGTGGTCGAACACGAAGTGGTGATCAGGGTTGTCCGGCATCGGGAGGCGGCTGGTCTCCACCGGCTCACGAAGCGGCATCCTCCGTCGCAGCAACTTCCGGCGCGCAGCCAAGTGGGACGCGAGCACAAGGAGGATCGGCTTCCCGGGCCTGCACTTTCCATGACCTCCGGCACACCGGCAACACGATCGCCGCCAACTGGGGCCCGAGCCTCAGAGGCCTCATGCAACCGATGGGCCACGACTCATGAACGCCAAGATCACCTTCATTTCACGCATAATGCACAGGTGCACTCAAGGGCAGTTCTCGGGATCCTGGCCCATCTGCTCGAAAGCAGCTAGAGAGATCACGACGTCGACGTCTTGTTGTCTCTTTTTGTCCCATCTCTGTATCAGCACCTGACCCGGGTCGACCTTGGTGGCATCGTCAGTTTCGAACGTCACGTGTCGTAGCGAGCTGGTGTTGTCGTTGGTGAAGCCGTAGGCGTTGTAGGTGATCCCTGGATCCAGAGAGGGAGATTTGGGCGTGACCATCCAGTCGCCAACGGGGGTGTCGAGTCGAAACGAGGCGCTCTGCCCACTCAAGGCGGATGCGTGATACATCGCATCATCGATGTACGCATCGTCCGGGTTGCCGGTCGGGCTCCTTTGGGGGATGGCACGCTCGTGGTAGAGCCTCACTCCGTCCGGTGCAGGTCCACACCAAGCCAGTACGGCGACGAGATGCCCTGACTCGTCCACACTGATACCGACATAGCCATTGGCGGCGACTGTGCAGCCGGTGAGACAGGTCAGAAGTGTGCCCATAAGTACTACGCAGCTCCAGTTGCGCATGCACCGACCGTACGCCGTGATGGGTCTGTGGGGATCCGTCAAGTGGACTCGTGATCACACCGCCCTGCGGTCGTTACCTGCGGCACCCCGTTCGGCAGGCAACCCGGCGTCATGACACCCCGCCCCAACGATCCGGCACGACGGGGAACTGCGCTATGTGCGTCGCAGGCATGAAGAGTCCCCGAAGCGCCGCCTCGCCGATGCCCTCAAGGATGAGTGGCCCGATACGGCATCGGACTGCAGCGGACTCGAGATCACATCCTGATGACAGATCGCCCATCTGCACGCCCGGGTTGCGTCCGCGGGAGTGGTGCAAGGGTTTGGCCTGGTGACAGGCGTGGCGTCGTGAAATGAAGACGGCCATCGCGTGATCCTTCGAGTAGCGAAAGATCAGGTTCGAAGGAGAACAGGCGCTCCACGCGGCGGGTGGACAAGCTGGTTCAGCAGCTCGGTATCAAGCACATCTCCAAGAGCCAGGTCTCGGCGATGGCCAAGACGCTCGATGCCCAGGTCGAGGCGTTCCGCACCTGTGCTCTTGATGCCGGCCCGTACACGTTCGTGTGGCTGGATGCGTTGACTGAGAAGGCGCAATGCGTCGGAGCACGGTCAGCATCCTGGAGCGTCCAGGATGCTGACCTTCTCGGAGGCGCGGCACGGACCACAGAAGGCCCTGTCGAAGGTGCTGTCCGCACTACTTGTCGGCGTCCCGCATGAATTTTGCGATCTTCTCGGCCTTGTCGACCACGTAGCCGATCGGGTCTGCTTTCGCCTGCACGGCTTCGGAGAGGAGAACGCCATGGACGATCAGCTCGTCCTTTATGCTGGGGCGTTCGTAATCGTCATCGCCAACGTGGAATGACTCTCCTGTGGTCCAGGGGTCCTCGGGGTTCAGGGACATGGAATCCTCTCCAATGAAGATCAGGAATATGACCGACCTTCCCTCAATGTAACGCGAGGGCCACAATTACTCCATGGGCGCCGCGAAATCGCATATCGAGCACTAAACAGACATAAACGCATAAAAAATCGTGAAGCGACCTGAGCGCTACAAGTAGTCGTCCCGTCTCTAAGTCGGCTCTGCGCCGAGGCGCGTGGAAGTTCGAGCCTTGGTCGTCACGACGGCCACCAGGACGCCGATCACGAGTGCGCCGGCGCCGAGGTAGGGCAAGTGGCCGGCTCGTAGTCCTGTGTCGAGGGCGATGCCGCCCAGCGAGCCGGCGACGGCGATGCCGATGTTGAATGCGGAGCTGTTCACCGCGAGGGCGAGGTCTGGTGCGACACCATCGGCGTGGGTGGCGATCCATGTGTTCAGCGGCGGGAACGAAGCGAAGTAGGTCAGTCCCACCAGGGCCAGTCCGATGACCGCTCCGATCGTCGTGCCAGCGAGGAGTCCGGCCGCGACCAGCGCCAGGCCGATACCCGTCAGCGTGGACAACAGGGCCCGGCCGAGGTCTCGGTCAGCGAGTCTGCCGCCGAGGACGTTCCCGGCGAGGCACGCAGCACCATAGATGAGCAGCAACGGTGCGACGGCGGGCTCTGGCACGCCGGTGGCGGCGAGAAACGGTACGGCGAATGCGAGCAGCGTCATAGCGCCAAGTCCTGCAAGGGCGCTCGTTGCGACGCCACCGATCACGCTGCCGCGAGTCAGTATCCGCAACGATCCCCACCCCGCTTCGCCACGGGGGCTCCGCTCGTCCGGGAACACCGCGATCATGATCACCAGGGTCAGCGTGATCAGGGCCGCGATGAGCGCGAATGCCCATTGCCAGCCCCATGCCTCGGCCAGCGCGTTCCCGATCGGCACGCCGATGACAGTCGCGACGCCGAGCCCTAGGGTGATTCGGCCGACCGTGCGCCCGCGTTGATTCTCCGGCGCGAGGCGGATCGCTGTGAGCATGAAAGCGACCAGCACCGACGTGTGCAGCGCTCCGGTGATGATCCGCGCAGCCATCAGTACCGGGAAGGACGGCGCGAAGACCGCGAGCAAAGTTCCAGCCCCATACAGCGCGAGTGGCAGCAAGGTCAGCACGCGCAAGGGGATACGGGCGGTCAGCAACGCGAGGATGGGCCCGGCGATCACGGCGACTCCCGCGTAGGCAGTCACCAACAATCCGATGTTCGAGACTGGCACGGAGAAGGCCTCGGCCAGGCGTGGCACGACGCCTGCGATGACGTTCTCGGAAGTGCCGAGCGCGAAGGCGCCGAGGATAAAGGCTGACGAGAGCAGTCGCGGCACCCCGGCCGGCCGGGGTGCGGGATCCGAATCGAGCATGCGGCCGACGCTAAACTCTGACATCAATGTGAGAGTCAAATGAGACAGGACAGCACGATGCGGATCGGAGAACTTGCCAAGCGGTCGGGGGTCAGCATCCGGTCGTTGCGGTACTACGAGGAGCAGAACCTGTTGCACCCGACCCGGTTGCCTAGCGGGTACCGCGTCTATGACGAGTCGGACGTGGTGCTTGTACAGCGCATCCAAGCGCTTCTCGCCGCAGGGCTCAGCACACGCAAGTTGGAACACATTCTGCCGTGCATGCGTCAGCACGACGATGGCCTCGTTCTGTCGTGTGGCGACCTCTATGACGAGCTGGTGGCGGAGCGTGATGAACTGCTTGCTCGGATCGACGCGCTGTCCGCGTCGGTCGTTGCGCTGAACAATGTGATCGAGGCGAGTCCGCGCCCGATAACTGCGTGAGGTCGACGGGCAGGCCTGACGCCCGTCACGCCACTCGACCTGGGCCGACACAACGCGATCACCGCCCACCCGCCAGGCTCCGGCTGGCACGCTAATGGCACGGCGATCATGCTCCTTCCCCACGTCACCATGTCGCCTGATCAGGGCTTCCTCGTCGTGCCAGGGCCGGCGAATGGCACGCGTATGGCACGCCCGTACGGACGTACGCGCCTCCCCCACCCCATCTTCCCGTCTGCCTCGTCCCACCTGGAAGGCAGCGGGCCAAGGGCCACGGGTCATGGGTGGAACTCCCCACTGGAAGAACGACCCTTGACCCGTGGCCCTTGGTCTGCTGGGCTCCGCCTGGGACGAGGCAGACGGGAAGATCGGCCCACGCCAGCCACTGACCACCCGGGCGCTTGTCGCGATCATCCCGGAGCCGAGGCCCCCGCCGGAGGCATGAAACCTTGACCAGCCCCGCCGCGGCGGACACCGTGATGAGAACGATCACTGCTGAAGGGTGGATACGTGTTCGGCTTGGGCTGGTACGAAGTGTTATTCGTCGCGGTCCTGGTGATGGCCGTCGTAGTCGCGATCGTGCTGCTACGACGTCGGCGACGTTAGCCACGTGGCGGCGGCGCGGCGCTGGGTCGGCGAGTTCGCTTGGTACGGCGGGCGCGGCGAGCGGCGTGGCGGCCCGGCGCTGCTGCCGGCCGGGACCGGCCCCCAGGCCGCACGCCCGGGCGGCGGGCAAGCGGCGCGCCGCCGCTTGATCCTGCCCGTCTGGGAGGACGGGGCCGGCTACCTCGACCCCGACACCGGCGAAGTCCTGCCCACCTGGGACCAGGTCCTCGACCAGCTCGACATCGACGAGAACGCCAAGCCCCTGCATGTCATCCGCTTCGGCGACCAGATCGACGTCAAGGGTGTGCTCGCCGGCACTCCGGACGCCGACCAGTGCATCCGCTACCTGTCGAAGTACCCAAGAGCCTCGACGAGAGCCTCGGCACAGACAACCCCGCCTTGCGGGAGCACGCAGCCCGTATGGTCGAGGACCTGCGCTTCGAGCCCTGCTCCCCCGCCTGCCCGAACTGGCTGCGCTACGGCATCCAACCCAAACATGCCAAGCCGGGCATGACTCCGGGCCGCTGCCGCAGCAAGGCCCACAAGCCCGACCACCTCGGCTACGCGGGCCGCCGCGTCCTGGTCTCGCGCAAGCGGTCCAACAAGACCCTCGCCGAACACCGCCAAGACCGCCGTACCTGGGTCCTGGAAGCCCTCGGCCAGCCCGACGAAGCACCAGACCCGCACCGCTACATCTGGAAACCAGTCCCGGCCGGCGACGCCAACGTGCCGCCCCTCGCCATGCGCCTCCTCCGCTCAGTGGCCGAACGGCAACGCTGGCGAACCCACCTGGCCCAACTCCAAGCCCAAGCAGACGGCCAAGATCTTTCGGCAACCGACCTCGGGAGGGCTGCCTGATGCCCAACAAGCCAGGCAAGCGGCGCTTCGGCAGCATCCGCCAGCTCCCGTCCGGCAGATTCCAGATCCGCTACCCCGGCCCAGACGGCAAGATCCGTCTCGGCGAGAACACCTACGCACGCGAGCGCGACGCCGAAAAGGCGCTCTCCCTGATCGAGGCCAAGCTGATCACGGGCAACTGGACCGACCCCCAGCGCTCCAAGGTCAAGCTCGGCGACTACGCCGACAAGTGGATCGCCGAACGCACGAACCTCCGCCCGCGCACTGTCGAGATCTACAAGGGCCTGCTCAAGCGCTACATCCGCCGCACCTGGGCGGCGTTCCCATCGGCAAACTCGACACAGCCACGGTCCGCGAGTGGCGCGTCCTCCTGCTCGGCAACGGCGTCGGCCCATCCGAGGTCGCCAAGGCGTACCGGTTCCTACGGGCGGTGCTCATGACGGCGGCCGACGACCAGATCATCCCGCGCAACCCATGCCGTATCAGGGGCGCCGGCGAGGAGAAGCCGGAAGAACGGCCGGTCTTCACCGTGGCGAAGGTCTTCGTACTGGCCGACCTCATGCCGCTACGACTCCCCGCCCTGGTCCTCCTCGCCACCTTCGCCAGCCTGCGCTGGGGCGAAGTAGCAGCCCTACGCCGCATGGACCTGAACCTCACAGCTCGCACCGTCAGCGTTCGGCAACAGCACGTCGAACTCGACACCGGCGAACTCCTCATCGGCCCACCCAAGTCCCGCGCCGGAGTCCGTACGGTCGCCATCCCGGAAGCGATTACGCAGACACTCCGCGACCACCTCGACCAGTTCACCGCCCCAGAACCCAACGCGCTGGTCTTCACCGGCTCACGAGGCGGCACCCTCCGACGCAGCAACTTCCGGCGCGCGGCCAAGTGGGACGAGAACACGAGAAACATCGGCTTCCCGGGCCTGCACTTCCACGACCTCCGGCACACCGGCAACACCATCGCCGCCAGCTCCGGCGCGAGCCTCAAGGACCTCATGCAGCGAATGGGACACGACTCAGTCCGCGCCGCCCTGATCTACCAGCACAGCACCACAGAGGCCGACCGCAGGATCGCCGATGCCATGAACGCGAAGATCCAACAAAGCTAATGGCACGAAGCCCCGTTTCCATGATCGGAAACGGGGCTGTTCTACGAGGTGGGCGGTACTGGGTTCGAACCAGTGACCCCTCGCTTGTAAGGCGAGTGCTCTACCGCTGAGCTAACCGCCCCTGATCGGCACTACACCTTACGACACCAACGGCTGCGATCGCACATCCAGAACCCAGCCCGGTCCCAGTTCGGGGCGGTCGGCGGCGCGCCAGCCCAGGAGGGCGGCTCCGAGCATGCCGGCGTCCACTCCCAGGGCGGCCGGGTGGAGCGGCGGTGCGGCGCGGAAGGCCAGGCGCTTGACGAGGCGGGTGCGGACCGGGTCGAAGAGGGCGGGTCCCGCCTCGGCGAGGCCGCCCCCGAGGACGATCATGGAGGGGTCCAGCAGCAGCGTGTACGTGGCCAGGGCGAGCGACAGCGCCTCGACCGCCTCGTCCCACACCTCGATGGCCACCGGGTCGTCCGAGGAGACCACCTGCTCCGCGCGTATCCCCTCCAGGCCCGAGCGCAGACTGTAACGCCTGCCCACCGAGGCCGCCGAGGCGTACGTCTCCAGGCAGCCGAACTGGCCGCACGCGCACTGCTCCCCGTCCGGGAACACCGGGATGTGCCCGATCTCGCCGCCCCAGCCCGACGCTCCCCCGTACGGCTCGCCGTGCAGGATCATGGCGCCGGCGATACCGGTGCCGATCGGCAGGAACAGGAAGTCCGAGACGCCACGCCCCGCACCCAGGACGCTCTCCGCGAGGCCGCCCGTGCGGACGTCGTGGCCGAGCATGATCGGTACGTCCAGCGGCGTGAAGTCGGTGGCCGGGACGTCGCTCCAGCCGAGGTTCGCGGCGTAGAGGGCGGTGTCCGCCGACACCAGTCCCGGAACGGCCAGGCCGACGCCCGCGGGGTTCCCGTCGCCCGAGGCCGCCAGGTGGCCGATGAAGTCACGGATGGCGCCCACGACCGCCTCCGGGCCGTCCGCGACCGGGGTCGGGCGTCGCTCGCTCAGCAGCACCGCACCGGACTCGCTGACGAGGCCGCCCTTCATGGACGTGCCGCCGACGTCCAGTGCTACGACGAACGAACTACTAGATGCGGACACGGTAGGAGACGATAGCGCAGCTCAGTAAATGTCTGGAATGTGGTCTCGCTGAGTCGCCGATTCCACCCCGGAGCGGCCGCACGGGGTCCCGTCTCGGGCGGTTCAGGCCCGTCCCAGGACCCGGTTCAGGGCGGCCTCCACCTCAGCCGACAGCCCCGGCGGCGCTCCCGATCCCGCGAAGGCCCTGGCCCGTGCCATCCGTACCGCCCCGCAGGCCCGGCACTCCACCTCTCCCAATCGGCAGATCAGCGCCGTGGACCCGCATGTACGGCAGGAGTCGAGGTCGAGGTCGTGCAGCCGTTGACAGTCAGGGCAGATGAGCACCTGGGACTCCCGGCGTACCCCGCGCTTCCATGGGCTCGCGCCCCGGACGGGGTCCGTCTGCCGGGCCCCGCAGCGATAGCAGGGCATCGTGTCCTCCGTTACGAGTGTTACGAGCGTTCCAGCTTTACGGGCGTTACCAGCGTTACGAGATGTCGGCGAGTGCCTTGACGTAGGCGGCGACATCGCGCGCGGTGCCGGCCGGGTTGACCACCGACCACCGGATCACGCCCTCGCCGTCGATCACGAAGGTGCCGCGCCGCGCGATGCCCTTCGCGTCGTCGAACACACCGTACGCCCGGGCGACCTGTCCATGTGGCCAGAAGTCGGAGAGCAGGGGAAAACCGTAACCCTCCTGGTCCGCCCAGGCACGGTGGGTGAACAGGGAGTCGACCGAGACGGTGAGGATCTGTGCGTCGGCGGTGAGGTCACGCAGCGCGGCCAGCTCGCTCTGGCAGATCCCGCTGAAGGCAAGCGGGTAGAAGACCAGCACGACCTTCCTGCCCCGGAAATCGGACAGCCTCACGGGCGTGCCGTGCTGGTCCTGAAGCTCGAAGTCCGGAGCCACGGCGCCCACCGCGGCAGGATGTTGCATCACAGGACTCATCCTGCCGTACCCGGCCGGCGCTGGAGCTCCCTAGCGTCGGCCCTTGGGCGAGACGAGCCTGGTCCCCGACCAGTCGGAGGCCGCGGAGATGCTGCTGGTCTGCGAGAGACCCGCGGTCGTGGCATCCTCGCCGATGTCGCTCGGCTCCACGTGGCCGTCGCGTCCGGCCTTGGGAGTCAGCAGCCAGATCTGGCCGCCTTCGGCGAGGCCTCGCATGGCGTCGCTGAGGACGTCGAAGAGGTCTCCGTCGCCGTCACGCCACCACAGCAGCACCACGTCGACGACGTCGTCGGTGTCCTCGTCCAGCAGCTCGTTGCCGGTCAGGTTCTCGATGGACTCGCGAAGCTGCTCGTCGACGTCCTCGTCCCAACCGATCTCCTGCACCACCTGACCCGGCTTGAGACCGAGCCGTTCGGCCAGGCCGCGTTCGCCCTGCGCCTGACCCGCGGTCGCGCTCACGTTTATCCCTCCTGCTTGAGTGGCCCCGCTTGTGCGGTTATCGCTTCGGGACAGTCCACACGCTGTGACCCTCAGTCGTCAACGGTCGCCACGGGTACGGCCGTAGGCGGCCAGAATTAATCGGACAAAAATGACAGCCGAACCTGGCGTTGCGGGTTGTCGACATTGAGGTCGACGAGTGCGATCGACTGCCAGGTGCCGAGCGCCAGCCGTCCGCCGACCACCGGAACGGTCGCGTACGGCGGGATGAGCGCCGGCATCACGTGAGACCTGCCGTGCCCGCGTGAGCCGTGGGCGTGGCGCCACCGGTCGTCGGCCGGCAGCAGGTCGCGCAGCGCGGCGATCAGGTCGTCGTCGCTGCCCGAACCCAGCTCCATCAGGACCACGCCCGCGGTCGCGTGCGGGACGAAGACGTGCAGCAGACCGTCCTGGCCCTGCTCCCGTACGAAGTCCGCGCAGACGGAGGTGATGTCGTGCACCGTCTCTCGCGAACCCGTGGCCACGGAGATGATCTGGGATCTCACACGAGAATTCTACTGAGGCACGACGACCGCATCCGGGCCCGGAAAAACCAGGCCGGTGTGTCCGTCGTCGAACCGCACGATGTACGGGGGCCCGCCGTTGGGCCCCTGAACCTCGATGATGATTCCGGCGTGATCCCTTTCACCGACGGTGTTCCCGTGCACAAGGAGCCGGTCGCCTGTCGTCGCGTTCATATCTCCAGGTTCGTACGGTGCGGTCCAAACGGGAAGGGGGATGTCCGTCTCCTGCCACCGGGTCAGGAAAAATCATGACCGAACCGTTACGCTGCACCGACGCCGGGACGGCGCCGTCCGACGCCAACCGTCCGCGGACGAGCCCCGCCCAGAGTCCCTTCTCGGCCCTCACCGTCCACGTGATGTTTCCCGCACCGAGACCCTCCCGGACCGCGGCGTACGACCGCCCGCCCCGGACCCCGGCCGCGGTCCGCGTACGACGCCACCCCGCGCTCATGAGACGTACGGCGACACGCCCGGAATCCCGCCCGCACCCCGGCCGGGAGGACACCACCGGCCCCCGCTCCCGGCCCGCCGAACGGCTCACCTGACAGCCCGGAAGGCACGCCCCGACCTGCGTCCGGGCCGCCCCACCGGCCGCCGTCCACAGGTCCCCCGGCTAGACTCGCGCGGCGTGCGCGCCCCCGCGGGTGACGGTGTCCACCCTTCGGGGGATACTCCACACATGAGGGCGAAATTTCACAGCTTTTCCCGACTTGTTAAATTGGCCGCCCAATGTAACCTTGGCCCTTGATTCGTCCTACCATCGGTGGTCTAGGCCACCACTAGCCGCCCTGCCAGCAGGGACGTCCTGGTTACCGACCAGTAGAGATGCACTTTCTACGGCGAGCGACCAGGATGGAAGGCGACCCAGACCAGACATCCGTCATCCTCGGAAGGCGAGACCCAGTGGCTTCCGGACGCCAGCGTTTCTCGATCATCAGCGACGGCCTACCCAGCCAGTTGCCTGATGTCGACCCCAGCGAGACCAACGAGTGGCTCGAGTCCCTCGACAACGTCGTCAAGACCGAGGGCCGTACCAGGGCCCGTTATCTGATGCTCCGCATGCTGGAGCGGGCCCGCGAGCACCAGGTCGGCGTGCCGGGCCTGCGCAGCACCGACTACATCAACACGATCCCGCCGGAGCGCGAGCCCTGGTTCCCGGGTGACGAGCACGTCGAGCGCCGCATCCGCGCCTACATCCGCTGGAACGCCGCGATCATGGTCTCCCGGGCCAACGCCCGCACCAACGTCGGCGGCCACATCGCGACCTACGCCTCCGCGGCGTCGCTCTACGAGGTGGGCTTCAACCACTTCTTCCGCGGCAAGGACCACGGCGAGTCCGGCGACCAGGTCTTCTTCCAGGGCCACGCCGCCCCCGGCATCTACGCCCGCGCCTTCCTGGAGGGCCGCCTCAACGAGGCGCAGCTCGACGCGTTCCGGCAGGAGCTGTCGCACGGCTTCCACGGCCTGCCCTCCTACCCGCACCCGCGCCTGATGCCGGACTTCTGGGAGTTCCCCACGGTGTCGATGGGTCTGGGCCCGATCGGCGCGATCTACCAGGCGCGGTTCAACCGCTACCTGCTGAACCGCCAGATCAAGGACACCAGCCGCAGCCACGTCTGGGCGTTCCTCGGCGACGGCGAGATGGACGAGCCCGAGTCGCTCGGCGCGATCGGCCTGGCGGCCCGCGAGGAGCTCGACAACCTCACGTTCGTCATCAACTGCAACCTGCAGCGCCTCGACGGCCCCGTCCGCGGCAACGGAAAGATCATCCAGGAGCTGGAGTCCTACTTCCGCGGCGCCGGCTGGAACGTCATCAAGGTCGTCTGGGGCCGCGACTGGGACCCGCTGCTGGCGGCCGACGTCGACGGCGTGCTGGTCAACCAGATGAACACCACCCCCGACGGCCAGTTCCAGACCTACTCGGTCGAGTCGGGCGGCTACATCCGCGACAACTTCTTCGGCGGCGACCCGCGCCTGCGCAAGATGGTCGAGCACCTGACCGACGACGACATCCGCAAGCTGTCGCGCGGCGGCCACGACTACCGCAAGGTATACGCGGCGTTCAAGGCGGCGCGCGAGCACGTCGGCCAGCCGACCGTCATCCTCGCCCAGACCATCAAGGGCTGGACCCTGGGCAAGGACTTCGAGGCGCGCAACGCCACCCACCAGATGAAGAAGCTCACCAAGGCCGAGCTGAAGGAGTTCCGCGACCGGCTCTACCTGCCGATCCCGGACTCGGCCCTGGAGGGCGAGCTGCCCCCGTACTTCCACCCGGGCGAGAACGACCCCGAGATCGAGTACATGAAGGAGCGCCGCGCGGCGCTGGGCGGCGTGCTGCCCAAGCGCGTGCTGCGGGCCAAGCCGGTCAAGCTGCCCGGCGACGACGTCTACAAGACGTTCGGCAAGGGCTCCGGCAAGCAGCAGGTGGCCACCACCATGGCGTTCGTGCGCCTGCTGAAGGACCTCATGCGCGACAAGGAGATCGGCCACCGGTTCGTGCCGATCATCCCGGACGAGGCGCGCACGTTCGGCCTCGACGCGATGTTCCCCACGGCGAAGATCTACTCGCCGCACGGCCAGACGTACGAGGCCGTCGACAGGGAGCTGCTGCTGTCGTACAAGGAGGCCGTGCAGGGCCAGATCCTGCACGAGGGCATCAGCGAGTCGGGCTCGATGGCCTCGGCGATCGCCGCCGGCACCGCGTACGCCACGCACGGCGAGCACATGATCCCGATCTACATCTTCTACTCGATGTTCGGGTGGCAGCGCACCGGCGACCAGATGTGGCAGATGGGCGACCAGATGGGCCGCGGCTTCCTGCTCGGCGCCACCGCGGGCCGCACCACGCTGAACGGCGAGGGCCTCCAGCACGAGGACGGCCACACGCCGCTCATCGCCTCGACCAACCCGGCCGCGATCTCCTACGACCCGTCGTGGGCGTTCGAGGTGGCGCACATCGTCAAGGACGGCCTGCGCCGCATGTACGGCGACCAGCCCGAGGACGTCTTCTACTACCTGACCGTCTACAACGAGCCCTACCTCCAGCCGGCTGAGCCCGCCGGGCTCGACGTGGACGGCCTGCTCAAGGGCCTGTACAAGTTCTCCGACGGCCCGCAGGTGCAGGGCCCGAAGGCCAACATCCTCGTCTCCGGCGTGGCGGGCCCGTGGGCCGTGGAGGCGCAGCGGCTGCTGGCCGAGGACTGGGGTGTGTCGGCCGCCGTCTGGTCGGCCACGTCGTGGACCGAGCTGCGCCGCGACGCGCTCGCCTGCGAGGAGCACAACCTGCTCAACCCGGAGGCCGAGCGGCGCGTGCCGTACGTGACGCAGGCGCTGTCGCAGGCCCAGGGGCCGTTCGTGGGCGTCAGCGACTACATGAAGGCGGTCCAGGACCAGATCGCCCAGTGGGTCCCGGGTGACTGGTCGTCGCTCGGCACCGACGGGTTCGGCCTGTCCGACACCCGCTCGGCGCTGCGCCGCCACTTCCACGTCGACGCGGCGTCGATCACGCTGGCCGTGCTCACGAGCCTGGTCAAGCGCGGCGAGCTCGACGACGAGGTGCTGAGCGAGGCGATCGCCCGCTACCACCTCAAGAACGGCGTGACCGAGGCCGGCGGCGCCGAGAGCAACGACACGCAGTCGATGGGCGTCTGACCGGCACGTCCCATGCCCGGCGGCCACAGGTGAGAGTGAGGCGACGCGTCCCGAGGGGCGCGGCGCCTCACTCCGTTCCTGGTGGAGTCTCACGTATTGTGGGCACTACTTCCCCCGGAGAGCCGAGGGGGAAGTTTCATGCGTCATGTCCTGGCCGTCGCCGCCGCGCTGGCCCTGTCCACCAGTGCCTGCGCGGGCACGGCGAAGCCCGACACCGACCCCAAGGGAGTGGTTCCGCCCATCTCCTGGGGCCCGTGCACGGACATCAAACGGCCCGGCGGGCAGACCCCCGCTCAGCAGGACCCCTCCGTCAGGTGCGCCAAGCTGGCCGTCCCCCTCGACTACGAGAATCCGGGCGGCGACACGATCCAGCTCGCCCTGATCAAGGTCGCGGCCACCGGCCAGAAGCGCCGCCTCGGCTCGCTGGTCTTCAACTTCGGCGGCCCCGGCGGCTCCGGCGTCGACACGCTGGACCAGGCCGCCAAGTCGTTCGACACGCTGCGCGCCCGCTACGACCTGATCAGCTTCGACCCGCGCGGCGTCGAGCGCAGCGCGGGCGTGCGCTGCGGCAGCGACGCCGACCTGGACCGGTGGGTGGCGGTCAACACGCTCCCGATCGACGAGCGGACCCGCCTGGCCGGCCAGGCCGCCAACCGGGAGTTCGCCCGGCTCTGCCAGCGCGACTCGGGCTCGGTCCTGCCGTACGTGGGCACGGTGAACGCCGCCCGCGACATGGACCGGCTGCGCACCGCGCTCAGGGAGCCCAAGCTCAACTACTTCGGCATGTCGTACGGCACGCAACTCGGCGCCGTCTACGCCACCCTGTACCCGAAGAACGTCGGCCGCATGGTGCTCGACGCCCCCCTCGACCCGGCGATCACCTTCGGCGAGCGCACGATCGCGCAGACCAGCGGCTTCCAGCGGGAGTACGAGACGTTCCTGAAGGACTGCGTGAAGAGCGGCTGCGAGTTCGGCAAGACCGTCAAGGCGGCGAGCGCCAATGTCGACCGGCTCATGAACCGCCTCGTGACCAAGCCGCTCACCGTGAACGGCCGGCAGCTCACCCAGGGCCTGGCCTCGACCGGGGTCGCCGCGGCCCTGTACTCGGAGCTGTCGTGGCCGTTCCTGGAGAAGGCGATCGCCGCGGGGATCAAGGGCCGGGGCGAGGCGCTGATGTTCCTGGCCGACTCCTACACCGGGCGTGACGAGCGCGGCCACTTCTCGACGCAGATGTCCAGCTTCCCGGCGATCACCTGCGTGGACTCGGCGGAGCGTCCCGACGACCAGCAGCTGCGCGGCACGTGGGCGGAGTCGACCAGGATCTCGCCGCTGTTCGGCGGTGAGGGCTCGGGCGGGCTGTGCCGCTTCTGGCCGGTCCCGGGCAACGACCAGGCCCGGCACGTGAACGCCACGGGGTCGGCGCCGATCGTCGTGGTGGGCGGCAAGGGCGACCCGGCCACGCCGTACCAGTGGGCGCCGCGCCTGACCGCGGAGCTGAAGACCGCCCGGCTGATGACGTACGAGGGCGAGGGCCACGGCGCGTACACGTCGGGCAACCGCTGCATCCAGCGCAAGGTCGACTCCTACCTCCTCTCCGGCAAGCTGCCGGCCCGCGGCGCCGTCTGCTCGGCCACCTGACCGCCTGTCCGAAGCTCGTCCGCCACGCGTGCCCGGGCCGGTCTAGGCTCGGGCACGTGACCGACTATCCCGCGCACGTCGAGGCCGAGGCCGCCAGGCTCGTCGAGCTGGTGTCCGGGGCCGACCCCGGCACGCCGGTGCCCACCTGCCCCGGCTGGACGCTGGCCGAGCTGATCACCCACGTCGGCACCACGCATCGCTGGGTGATCCACATCCTGCGCGACCGCGTGCAGGAGCGCATCTGGTCGCGCCAGGTGCCCAACGGCCTGCCCGAGGGGGCGAGCGGCGACCCGGCCTGGCTGGCGCGGGGGGCCGCCGAGCTGGTGGCCACGCTGCGCGCCACCGACCCGGCGACGCGGGTGTGGTCGTGGGGCGGCGACCAGTCGGCGGCGTACTGGGCGCGGCGGATGGCGTTCGAGCTGCTCGTCCATAGGGCCGACGCCGAGCTGGCCCTGGGCGCGGACCCGGCGATCCCCGCGGCGACGGCGCTGGACGGCATCGAGGAGTTGCTCGGCAACCTGCCGCACGCCGTCTGGGTCGCCCGCCGCCTGGCCGAGCTGGACGCGGAAGGCGCCACGATCCACCTGCACGCCACCGACACACCGCCCGCGGCGAAGGACCTTCCGGAGGGCACGGGCGAGTGGACCGTCATCCAGGGCGCGGCGGGCACGGTCGCCTGGACGCGCGGCCACACCAAGGCGGACACGGCCGTCCGCGGCCCCGCCCGCGACCTGCTGCTCATGTTGTACGGCCGGCGCTTCGCCCCCACGCTGACCGTCGTCGGCGACCGCTCCTTCCTGGACCGCTGGCTCGCCAAGGCCGCCTTCTGATCCCACGTTCCGACGGCCTGATCCCACGTTCCAACGGCGCGCACAACGGCAGGCGCCGCGACGGCGAAGAGCCCTGGACGCGCCGCCGCTCGGCGGTCGGCGGCGTGTCCAGGGAGGGGGCCGCCCGGCGGGGGGCCGGGCGGCCCGTCACGAGCCCGGGCGGCGGGCCGGCAGCCGGCGGGGAAGGCGCCGGCGGCGGCTCGCCGCGGCTCATGGCCTCGGGTGGAAGATCCAGAAAAGGTGCCCCGGGGTGCCTTCGGGGTCGGCCGTCGCCACCTCGAACCAGGTCACCGTGTCGTCCATCCTCGGCTCTCATTTGTCGAACACGATGACGATCCACCGGCGAGACGACAGCCCTATGTCGGTGTTTCCTCGCGATTTTTCGAGCTACTGATCGAGAATCGTGCCGTGGACCACCATCTCCGGCAGGTCGGGCGCGAAGCCTTCGAGCGGGCGGTCAGGGCAGCGCTCGCCGGTGACGCCGGCGGAGGCGATCCGGTCCAGCCGGAACACCCGGACGTCGTCGCGTAACCGGCACCACGCCACCAGGTACCAGAACCCGCCACGGCCGCCCAGGAACACCCCGGGCTCCACGTCGCGCGAGGTCAGCGCGCCCTTGGCGTCGGCGTACTCCAGCCGCAGCACGCGGCGGCGCAGCAGCGCCTCCTCGATCGCCCGCGAGACGCCCTCGGCGCCGAGCGGCCGGCCACCCGCGCCTCGGTCACCGGGCTCGGCGACGACCTGCACCCGGCGGGCCAGCTCGCGCGCCAGCTCGCCCTCCCGGCCGGGCATGGCGGCCACCACCTTGCGCAGCGCGCTGCGCGCCTCCCGGCCGAACGGCTGGTCGCCGGCCCTGCTGAGCGCCAGCGCGATGGCCACGGCCTCGGCCGGCGAGAAGTTGAGCGGAGGAAGGGACATCTTCTTGTCGAGCGCGTACCCGCCCCTGCGCCCCGGCTCGGCGTAGATCGGCACCCCGGACTCCTGGAGGGCGGTGATGTCGCGCTCGATCGTGCGGACGCTGACCTCGAACCTGCCGGCCAGCTCGCGCGCCGAGCGGCAGCGCGGGGAGATCGCGCGCAGGTCCTCGACGAGCGCGTACAGCCGATCGGTACGGTTCACAGCCAGGACGCTACGCGCCGCCACCGACAATCGCGCGTCCCGCGACGTCCCCGGCACCTCGCCGTCACCGCCAGGCCACAGGGCTCTCACCCCCACGCCCGCGAACGCCCCCACGGCGGCCCGCACGACGGCCCGCCACCGGCCCCACGCCCGCCTACGACCGGCGGCGGGTCCACGCCAGCAGGTCCTCCACCGGCCGCGTGTTCACGATCCGCCCGGCCTCGATCCCGCACCGCGCCGCCCGCTCGCAGCCGAACCTCTGCCAGTCGAGCTGCCCCGGCGCGTGCGCGTCGGAGTCGATCGCGAAGTCGCACCCCATCTCGTACGCGAGCAGCATCAGCCGCTTCGGCGGGTCCAGCCGGTCCGGCCTGGAGTTGATCTCCACGGCCACCCCGAAGCGGCGGCACGCCTCGAAGACGATCTCGGCGTCGAACTCCGACTCCGGCCGCACCCCGCCCCGCCGGCCGCCGCCGCGCACGATCCGCCCGGTGCAGTGCCCGAGCACGTCGACATGCGGGTTCGCGACGGCGGCGACCATCCGGCGGGTCATCTCGTGGCGGTTCATGCGCAGCTTGGAGTGGACGCTGGCCACGACCACGTCGAGCCGTTCGAGCAGCTCGGGCTCCTGGTCGAGGGTGCCGTCGAGGTTGACGTCCACCTCGGCGCCGGTGAGCACCCGGAACGGCGCGAGGCGCTCGTTGAGCCGCTCCACGAGGTCGAGCTGGCGGCGCAGCCGAGCCGGCGACAGTCCGTTGGCGACGGTCAGGCGGGGCGAGTGGTCCGTCAGGGCCCAGTAGTCGTGGCCGAGCGCCCGGGCGGTCCCGGCCATCTCCTCGATCGGTGAGCCGCCGTCCGACCAGTCGGAGTGGCTGTGGAGGTCGCCCTTGAGCGCCGAGCGCAGCGCCGCGGTCTCCTCGTCCAGGTCGGCGCCCTCGGTCGCGCGCAGCCTGCGCAGGTACGCGGGCACCTGGCCGTCCAGCGCCTCGGTGATGGCCAAGGCGGTGACCTTGCCGATGCCCGGCAGGTCGGCGAGGCCGCCCGCGCCGGCCAGGCGTACGAGCTCGTCGTCCGGCAGCGACTCGGCCACGGCCGCCGCCCGGCGGAACGCGCGCACGCGGTAGGTGGGCTCTCCGGCCCGTTCCAGGAGGAAGGCGATCTCACGCAGAGCCTCGACCGGTTTCATGGGGAACTCCTACCCGCAGGTAGTTCGTCCCCTAAGGGAGATTGATGCCGCGGGATGGCCCCCGCTAGGCTGATCGGCCAACGAAAGCAGGAGCTCATGGGACAGCCGAGACCACAACCACCGCAGCAACCGCCCCGGCGGTCCAAGGCATCCAAAGTGGTCACGCTGTCCGTCATCGGCATCGTCTCCGTGATGGTCGTCGGCTACTGCGCCGCCCAGTCCGACGACGACGACGACGTCACCGCCGACTGCGTCGACACGAGCCAGCAGCTCCCCGACGGCTCGTACCCCGTCGTCGACGACGACTACTGCGACGACGACGACAGTGGTGGCGGCTACTACTACAGCAGCGGCCCCCGCGCCGCCTACCACTGGTACTACGGCGGCAGGCGGGTCGGCACCCACGTGCGCGGCGGCACCACCCTGCGCCCCTCCGACGTGACCATCTCCTCCCGCACGGGCAAGTCGATCCAGCGGGGCGGCTTCGGCGGCCGCTCCAGCAGCGGGAGCTGACGCGTGCGGCGCGAACGCGGGACACCGAGGAACGGCTGGGACAAGATCATAGAGAGCCAGGGGCTGGCCTACCACCGCGCGGCCCACCCCGAGGGGCTCAGCCGCCCGTACTGGGACGAGTCCGTCCACTATGTCTTCTCCATGGACGAGGTAGAAGCGCTGGAGGCGCAGGTCGAAGAGCTGCACGAGATGTGCCTGCGCGCCGCGGCCCACGTCGTGGAGACCGGCCGCTTCGCGGACTTCGCCATCCCCGAGTGGGCCGTGGAGGACGTCAGGCGGTCGTGGGAGCGCCGCGACCCCCACCTGTACGGCCGCTTCGACCTGCGCTACGACGGCACGGGCCCGGCCAGGCTGCTGGAGTACAACGCCGACACGCCGACCTCGCTGGTGGAGTCGGCGGTCGTGCAGTGGTTCTGGCTGAAGGACACGCATCCGGACGACGACCAGTGGAACTCCGTCCACGAGCGGCTGGTCGACCGCTGGGCCGCCATGGCGCTGCCGCCCGGCCCCACCCACTTCTCGTGGACGTCCATGGACGAGACCGGCGAGGAGGCGATGACCCTCGCCTACCTCCAGGAGACGGCCGAGCAGGCCGGGCGCTCCACGGTGGCGGTCGCCATGGAGGACCTCGGCTGGGACGAGCTGAACCGGCGCTTCGTCGACGTCGAGGAGCGGTGGATGCGCTCGGTCTTCAAGCTGTACCCGTGGGAGTGGATGCTGGCCGACCCGTTCGGGCGGCACGCCGTCCGGCACGCCACCTGGATCGAGCCCCTGTGGAAGGTCCTGCTGTCGAACAAGGCCCTGCTCGCCGTCCTGTGGGAGCTGTACCCCGGCCACCCCAACCTGCTTCCCGCCTACCTCGACGGGCCCCGCGACCTGACCTCGTACATCGTCAAACCGCTGCTGGGCAGGGAGGGCGCGTCGATGCGCGTCGTCACCCCGGACGGCGGGCACGAGACCCCGGGCGAGTACGGGCGTGAGGGCTTCGTGCACCAGGGCTTCGAGGCCCTGCCCGAGTTCGACGGCCAGCGGCCGGTGCTCGGCGCCTGGGTGGTCGCCGACGAGGCGGCCGGCCTCGGCATCCGCGAGACCGCGGGTCTGATCACCGACGACACCTCCTCCTTCGTCCCCCACCGAATCGAGCGACCATGACCCTGCTGGAAACCCTCGCCCGCGGCGCCGGCGCCATCGCCGCCTACGCCGCCGTCGGCGTGGTGCTGCTGATCGTCGGCTTCTACGTGATCGACCTGGCCACCCCCGGCAAGCTCAGCGCGATCATCCGCACCGAGCGCAACCCCAACGCCACCCTGCTCGCCACCTCGGCCATGATCGCCGTGGGGCTCATCGTGGCCGCCTCGATCTGGTCCTCCGGCGGCCGGCTCGCCGAAGGGCTGGCGGGCACCGCGATCTTCGGCCTGGTCGGCATCGTGGTGCAGACCGTGGCGATGATGATCTTCGACAAGGTCGTCGGCATCTCGGTGCGCGACCTCGTCAAGGAGCCGGAGATCCAGCCGGGCGCGCGGCTGCTCGCCGCCACGCACGTGGCCATCGGGCTCATCACGGCCGTGGCCGTGATCTGACCGCGGCCCCGTTCCGGCCCGGCCGTCGCCGTTCGTCGCGGCCGGTCCTGCGGACCTGGCACTCTAGGAGGCGTGACAGACCGGACCCGGGAGGACACCACGCGCAGGCTGGAGCGCGCCATGGGCGCGCTCGGCACGGCCGCCATGGCGCGCATGGACGAGCAACTGCCATGGTTCCGCGCGCTCAGCGCCGAGGACCGCTCCTGGGTGGGCCTGGTGGCGCAGGCCGGCATCGCCGCGTTCGTGGAGTGGTTCCAGCACGCCGGCGAGAACCGGCCGACGCCGAGCATCGAGTTCTTCGGCACGGCCCCGCGCGAGCTGAAGCGCTCCATCTCGCTGCAGCAGACGGTCGACATCGTCCGCGTGGTGGTGGAGGTCGTCGAGGCGCAGGGCGACGAGCTGGCCGCGCCCGGCGGTGAGGACCAGCTCCAGCAGGCCATGCTGCGCTACACCCGTGACGTGGCGTTCGCCGCCGCCCAGGTCTACGCCCGCGAGGCCGAGGCCCGCGGCGCCTGGGACGCCCGGCTGGAGGCCCTGATCGTCGACGCGCTGGTCCGGGGCGAGGTGGACGACGGGCTGCACTCGTGGGCCGCCGCGCTCGGCTGGACCTCCTCCCCCGTGGTGGTGATCGCCGGTCACGCCCCCGAGGACGACCCTCGGGCGGTGATCGACGGGCTGCGCGAGAAGGGCCGCCGCATCGGCATGGACCTGCTGGCCGGGGTGCAGGCCGACCGGCTGATCGTCATCGTGGGCGGCGCCGGCAGCGTGGACGAGGCGGCCCGGCAGGTGGTGGCCCGGTTCGGGCCGGGGCCGATCGTCATCGGCCCGGAGGTGCCCGACCTGCACGCCGCGGCGAGGTCCGCGCGGGCCGCGCTGGCCGGGCTGAAGGCGTCGTCCGGCTGGCCCGACGCCCCCCGCCCCGTGCACGCCGACGACCTGCTCGCCGAACGGGCCCTGGACGGCGACGACGACGCGCGCGAGCAGCTCGTGGAGAACGTGTACCTGCCGCTGGCGGGCACGCCGCTGCTCGACACGCTGGCGACGTACCTGGAGCAGGGCACCTCGCTGGAGGCGACGGCGCGGCTGCTGTTCGTCCACCCCAACACGGTCCGCTACCGTCTGCGGAAGATCACCGAGCTGACCGGCTACCAGCCGACCGAGGGACGCTCCGCCTTCACCCTGCAGGTGGGCCTCATCCTGGGCCGCCTCACGGAGAGCGCCATGACATGGCGGGCCCTAACGTAATTGTCCGGAAACCCCCATTGTAGGAACCGTACAAAACCTGTTGGACAAAGTTCGTACGGATCCTTAGCCGCGTGTCGGAGTTCTACAGGGCATGGTGGAGTTCGTGCTTGCAATCGTCGCTCCGGGCCAAGGCGCCCAGACTCCGGGTTTCCTGACACCCTGGCTTGAGCTGCCCGGTCTGGCCGACCGGCTCGCCGGGTGGTCCGAGGTGGCAGGGCTGGACCTGATCGCCCACGGCACCACCGCGGGCGCCGACGAGATCCGCGACACCGCCGTCGCGCAGCCTCTTCTCGTGGCCGCCGCGCTCGCCTCCGCCGAGGCTCTCGGTGTGACTCCCGACCTGGTGGCCGGGCACAGCGTCGGCGAGTTCGCCGCCGCCGCGCTGGCCGGGACCCTCACCGCCGAGCAGGCGCTGGAGCTGGTCCGCGAGCGCGCCCAGGCCATGGCCAAGGCCGCCGCCGTCACCAAGACCGGCATGACCGCGGTCCTCGGCGGCGACGAGGCGGAGGTCCTCGCCGCCATCGACAGGCACGGCCTGACCCCCGCCAACATCAACGGCGCCGGCCAGATCGTCGCCGGCGGCACGCTGGAGCAGCTCGCCGCCTTCCAGGACGACGCGCCCGAGCGCGCCAGGCTCCGCCCGCTCGCCGTGGCGGGCGCCTTCCACACCGTGCACATGGCCCCGGCCGTCGCCGCCCTGCGCGAGGCCGCGGCCGGCGTGACGCCCGCCGACCCGGCGGTCCGGCTGCTGTCCAACGCCGACGGCCAGGTCGTGACGAGCGGCCCCGACTTCCTGGACCGGCTGGTCAAGCAGGTCAGCAGCCCGGTCCGGTGGGACTCCTGCATGGCCTCCATGGCCGAGCTGGGCGTCACCGCGATCATCGAGCTGCTCCCCGGCGGCACCCTGACCGGCCTGGCCAAGCGCGCGCTGCGGGGCGTCCCCACCGTCGCGCTGAAGACCCCCGACGATCTCGACGCGGCCAAGGAGCTGATCAAGTGAGGATCCCCGACGTCGCGCCAGGCGCGAAGGTGCTGGCCTTCGGCCACTACCAGCCGGCCACCGTCGTCACCAACGACGACCTGGCCAAGATCATGGACACCAACGACGAGTGGATCCAGTCGCGCGTCGGCATCCGCGAGCGCCGCATCGCCTCCGAGGGCGAGTCGGTCGAGGACATGGCCGTGCAGGCCGGAGGCAAGGCCCTGGCCGCCAGCGGCCTGTCCGCCGCCGACGTCGACCTGGTGATCGTGGCCACCTGCACGCTGGAGACGCAGATCCCCAACGCCGCCGCCGTGGTGGCGCACCGGCTGGGCATCCAGGCGCCGGGCGCGTTCGACGTCAACGCCGCCTGCGCCGGCTTCTGCTACGCGCTGGCCACCGCCAGCGCCGCCGTCCGCGGCGGCTCGGCGCGCAACGTGCTCGTCATCGGCTCGGAGAAGCTGTCGCAGTGGGTGGACCCGACCGACAGGTCCACCGCGGTGATCTTCGCCGACGGAGCGGGGGCCGCGGTGGTGGCCCCGGCCGACACGCCCGGGATCGGACCGGTCGTCTGGGGCAGCTCGGGCGACAAGGCCGACGCGATCTCCATCACCGACCGCAACGACCACCTCCACCAGGAGGGCCAGACGGTGTTCCGCTGGGCCACCACCGCGCTGCACCCGGTGGCCAAGGAGGCGTGCGACCGCGCCGGGGTCGACCCCTCGGAGCTGGCCGCGTTCGTCCCGCACCAGGCCAACCTGCGCATCATCGAGGCGATCGCGCGCAAGCTCGGCGCCGACAAGGCCGTCGTGGCGCGTGACATCGTCACCGCCGGCAACACCTCGGCGGCCTCCATCCCGCTGGCGCTCTCGCGCATGATCGAGCGCGGCGAGGTGCGCTCCGGCGACCTCGCGCTCGTCCTGGGCTTCGGCGCCGGCCTCACCTACGCGGGCCAAGTCATCGAGGTTCCGTAGGATCCGGTACGGCTCCCGCCGCACCGGACACGACTTGTACGGCGTGAGCCGTACAGAACCAGATAGAACCAAAGGAGAACTACGACATGGCTGCCACCGAGCAGGAGATTCTCGAGGGCCTCGGCAAGATCATCAACGAGATCACCGGTATCCCGGCCTCCGAGGTGACCCCCGAGAAGAGCTTCGTGGACGACCTCGACATCGACTCCCTGTCCATGGTCGAGATCGCCGTGGCCGCCCAGGACGAGTTCGGCGTCGAGATTCCCGACGACCAGCTCAAGAACCTGAAGACGGTCAAGGACGTCCTCACCTTCATCCAGAACTGACGATCGGCAGCTCGCGGGCTGCCGGTTGAGTGATTGTCACCTTACTGATCGACAAGGAGCGAGAAACGTGAGTGCGAACCGGGTACGTGTCGTCGTCACCGGGCTAGGCGCGACGACGCCCGTCGGTGGAGACGTCACCTCGACCTGGTCGGCGCTCCTCGCCGGTCAGTCGGGCGTCAAGGCCATCACCGAGGAGTGGATCGACACCGTCCCCGTGAAGTTCGCGGGGACGGCGGCGGTCGACCCCACCGAGGTGCTGCCCAGGCCCGAGGCCCGCCGTCTCGACCGGAGCGAGCAGTTCGCCCTGGTGGCGGCCCGCGAGGCCTGGCAGGACGCCGGCGCGCCGCCGGTCGCTCCCGAGCGGCTCGGCGTCGTGGTGTCCAGCGGCATCGGCGGCATCAACACCACGCTGTCGGCCTACGACACCTACAAGGAGCGCGGCTGGAACCGGCTCTCGCCGTTCACCGTGCCGATGCTCATGCCGAACGGCCCGGCCGCGTGGATCGGCCTCGACCTCGGAGCCCAGGCCGGCGTGCACGCCACCGTGTCCGCCTGCGCCTCCGGCGCCGAAGCCATCGGCTACGCGATGGACATGATCCGGTCCGGCCGCGCCGACGTGGTCGTCGCGGGCGGCACCGAGGCCGCGATCCACGGCCTCAACATCGCGGCCTTCTGCGCCGCGCGTGCCATGTCCACCCGCAACGACGACCCGGCCGGCGCGTCGCGGCCCTGGGACCGCGAGCGGGACGGGTTCGTGCTCGGCGAGGGCGCCGGCATCCTGGTGCTGGAGTCCGAGGAGCACGCCCGGGCGCGCGGCGCCCGCGTGTACGCCTACGCCGCGGGCGTCGGCTACTCCGCCGACTCCCACCACATCACCCAGCCGGAGCCGGAGGGCCGGGGCATCATCATGGCGATGACCCAGGCGCTCAACGACGCCGACATCACCGGCCTGGACGTCAAGCACGTCAACGCCCACGCCACCTCCACTCCCGCCGGGGACGTCATCGAGGTACAGGCGGTCGCCAAGGCCATCGGCGTCCACCCGCTGGTCACCTCGACCAAGTCCATGACCGGCCACCTGCTGGGCGGCGCGGGCGGCATCGAGTCCGTGTTCACGATCAAGGCGCTGCAGGAGCGGATCGTTCCCGCGACCATCAACCTGGCCGATCCCGACGACGGGATCGAGGTGGACATCGTCCACGGCGCCAACCGCACCCTGCCGGAAGGCGACATCGCCGCGGTCAACAACTCGTTCGGGTTCGGCGGCCACAACGCGACCGTCGTCTTCAAGAGCGCCTGATGACCGTTGCGGACGACAGGGTGACGGCCGCGGGCTCCGACCAGGAGCCCGCTGATCCCCGTGACCCCGCCGTCCGCCTGGCCGCGCTGCTCGACGAGGGCTCGCTGCGGCTGATCACTCCTGAGGACAAGAGCGGCGTGCTCGCCGCGATGGGCCGCGTCGAGGGTGTCCCCGTCGTCGCCTTCTGCAGTGACGCCCGCTTCCAGGGCGGCGCGATGGGCAGCGAGGGCTGCGAGCACATCGTGCACGCCTACGACGTGGCCGTCCGAGAGCGGGTGCCGGTCCTCGGGATCTGGCACTCCGGCGGTGCGCGACTCGCCGAAGGCGTCGAGTCGCTGCACGCCGTCGGCCGGGTCTTCGCCGCCATGACGAAGGCGTCTGGCGTCGTCCCGCAGATCTCCGTGGTCGTCGGGGCCGCCGCCGGCGGCGCCGCCTACGGCCCGGCGCTCACCGACCTGGTCATCCTGGCCGACTCCGGCCGGATCTTCGTCACCGGGCCCGACGTGGTGCGCAGCGTCACCGGTGAGGACGTCGACAGCGCGGCGCTCGGCGGCCCCGAGCCCCACAGCAGGCGCAGCGGCGTCGTCCACGTCGTCACCAGGACCGAGACCGACGCGCTGCTCACGGCGCGCCGGCTCGCCGTGCTGCTCGGCCACCAGGGCCGCGTACGCGCCTCCGAGGTGGAGGAAGCCGACTTCTCCAGCCTGCTGCCCGCGTCGGCCCGCCGCGCCTACGACGTCAAGCCGCTGGTCAACGGCCTGCTCGACGAGCCGGGCGTGGAGCTGCACCCGAAGTGGGCGCCCAACATCGTCACCACCCTCGGCCGGCTCGGCGGGCGGACCGTCGGCGTGGTCGCCAACAACCCGCTGCGGCTCGCCGGCTGCCTCGACGCCACCTCCGCGGAGAAGGCCGCCCGCTTCGTGCGCATGTGCGACGCCTTCGGGGTGCCGCTGGTGGTCCTCGTGGACGTGCCGGGCTACCTGCCGGGCGTCGGCCAGGAGCACGACGGCGTCGTCCGCCGCGGGGCCAAGCTGCTGCACGCCTTCGCCGAGGCATCCGTGCCGCGGGTCACGCTGGTCACCCGCAAGGCGTACGGGGGCGCGTACGTCGCGATGAACTCCCGCGCGCTCGGCGCCACCAAGGTGTTCGCCTGGCCGACGGCCGAGATCGCGGTCATGGGCGCGGTGGCGGCGGTCCGCGTCCTCAAGCGGCGCGAGCTGGCCGCGGCCTCCGACGAGGAGCGGCCGGAGCTGGAGCAGCGCCTGGCGCAGGAGCACGAGAGGCTCGCCGGCGGCCTGGCCCGCGCACAGGACCTCGGCGTGATCGACGAGATCCTCCGGCCCGCGGAGACGCGCGGCGCGATCGCCAGGGTGCTCGCCCAGGCCACCCCGGCCCGCGGCGCGCACGGCAACATCCCGTTGTAAACCCGGTCCTACCCGGATGGGCCCCGCACCTGTCGAAGGCGCGGGGCCCATCGGCGTTCAGAGACGCTTCCGGAGACGCCGGGCGGGAGGCCCGTGGTGGGAGGGAGACCCGTGGTAGGAGGCCCGTGGGGGGTCAGACGGCGGCGTGCAGCCAGCGGACGGGGGCGCCGTCGCCCGCGTAGCGGAACGGCTCCAGCTCCTCGTCCCACGGCTTGCCGAGCATCTTGTCCAGCTCCTCCTCCAGCACGCACCTCCCCTGGGCCGCCATCATCATGACGGCGCGCAGCCGGTCCTCGGGCACCATGATGTCGCCGGCCGCCCCGATGACCGCGCTGAAGGCGCCGAGTGTGGGCGTGTAGGCGTGGCGGGACCCGTCGACGCCCTGCGAGGCGTCCTCCGTGATCTCGAATCTGATGCGCTGCCAGCCCATCAGCGAGGACGTGATGGCGGCCGCGATGCCGGGGCGGCCCTCCCACTCCGCCTGCGCCCGTACGACATTGGGCGCGGCTGGTTGCGGCGTCCACGTCAGGTCCACGGGCACGCCAAGGACACCCGCGACCGCCCATTCGATATGAGGGCACAGCGCGGGCTGAGCCGAGTGGACGTAGAGCACGCCACGAGCAGACACCGGACCTCCCGTTTCGGTACGAGGTGCGCCTTCCCCAACGGCCTCGTCCTGGGATGATCACAAGTGACTAGGGAGAGACTACCGTCGGTCGCGATCAGGCACCAGAGGGGGCCCATACCAAGTTGTTGCGGCTGTGGCACGTGACAGCGGGGTGCGACGGGGATAGATACCCGCTCATGGACATCGAATATGTCGGCGAGGCGCTCATCCGGCCAGGTCAGGTGATGACCGACCGCAGCGCCCTGTCCGCCGTGGCCCGCTGGACGCAGGCGGTCTCCGAAGGCGACGGCGTCTGTGTGATCCACCTGTCGCGCGGCGTCGACGCCTGCGAGATCACCCGGGACCTGCGAGATCGCGGCTTCCGGGCCTCGCCCAACCACGTGGTCACCGGCCAGCCGCTGTTCTTCGGCGGCCCGGCGTCCCGGCCGTTCCCGGTGCGCCCGGCCCCGCACCGGCCCGCCAGGGGCCGCTCGTCCGTGCTGGTGGGCCTGCTCGACACGGGCGTCACCAAGCACCCGTGGTGGGAGTCCAGCGGCTGGTACGGCGATCTCGGCCGCGACGACGGGGACGCCGCCGACGGTCCGCAGGCGGGTCATGGCACGTTCCTCGCCGGTCTCCTCCTGCGCCGCGCCCCGGGCGTGTCGCTGTGCGTGCGGCGGGTCCTCGACGGCGACGGCCTCGGTGACGAGGCGACCGTGATCCGGGCGCTGAACCGGATGCGCGAGCGGGCGCCCCAGGTGATCAACCTGTCCTTCGGCTGCCACACCTTCGACGACCGCCCGCCTCCCCTGCTGGCCGACGCGCTCAGAGGGCTGCCCGACACGGTCAAGGTGGCCTGCGCGGGCAACACGGCCGGCGACCGGCCGTTCTGGCCGGCGGCGCTGCAGGGGGTCGTGGCGGTCGGCGCGGTGGACGCGTCCGAGCAGCGGCGGGCGCCGTTCTCCGCGCACGGCACCTGGGTCGACGCGTGTGCCCGCGGCGAGTGGCTGACCAGCAGCTATCTGGAGGTCGGGGAGTTCGACGGGTACGCGGCGTGGAGTGGCACGTCCTTCGCCGCCGCCCTGGTGGCGGGCGCCATCGCCGACGCCGCGCGGGAGCTGCCGGTGGGCCGGGCGGCCGAGCGGGTGCTCGATCCCGCGACGGCCAGGCAAATCCCTGATCTAGGGTCTCTCGTCCCGTCGAGTCTGTAGAGTTTACGCTCAGTCCTCGGCCAGTTACGGGGAGGCAGCGTGGCCTCCTCGTAGGGCGGGCGAAGGAGGCCGCATGCACGAGCCACGGCACGCAGGCGAGTTGCTCGAAGCAGCGGCCGACGACGACCAGACGGCCTGGGACACGCTCGAATGCAGGTATGGGCCACGAATGTGGGCGGTGGCCCGGGCCTGCGGCTTGAGCGAAGCGGATGCGGCGGACGCGGTCCAGGGAGCGTGGCTGCGGCTGCTGGAGCATCTGCACACCATCAGGGAACCATCGGGCATAGGCGCATGGCTGGCCACGACCACCCGTCGTGAGGCGATGCTGATCCTCAGGAAGGAGCGCCCCGGCGTTCCCCTCCCCGAGGTCGTGCCCGGCGAGCCTGATCCGGCGGCGGCCGTCCTGGAGGCCGACAGCAGCCGCCGGCTCTGGAAGGCGGTCTCCAGCCTGCACGAGCCATGCCGCACCCTCCTCCAGCTGGTAGCGACGAACCACAAGAGCCAGCAGGTGGCGGTGCGACTGGGCGTGCCCATAGGCAGCGTGGGTCCTACCAGAACGCGGTGCCTGGAAAGACTGCGCACTCTGATCCACCTACAGGAGACGGTGCAATGATCAACGAAGAGTACTTCCTGGCGGCGCTCCGTTTGGCCGCCGGGCACGATCCGCTCCCAGAACATGTCTCCGCTGCCGCCCGCGACGCCTACGGGCTCCGGGTCCCCCAAGCGGTGACCGCCGTCCCGGCCGAGTGCTCCGCCTCACGCGAGGTACGCAGCTCGGACGGCTGCCAGCTGGTCCGCTTCGTCGCGGCGGGCCTGACCTTCGACTTGGAGGTGACCGTGGGCGACGGACTCATCGACGTGGCGGGACAGATCGTCCCGCATCCCGGAGAGGGCAGCCATGTCGACGTCCGCACCCCTCATCTGACGCTGACCAGACGCCTGGCCGGCACCGGCCACTTCGCGGCCACGGGCCTGCCTCCGGGCTGGCTCAGCGTGGTCTGCCACCGGCCCGGGCATTCCCCCGTCCAGACGAGGTGGGTGCGCATCCGACCGTGACGTCCGCACGCCCCGGCATCCCCCGCGTCTCCCGCCTGATGGCGGCTGGGCTGGTGACGGGCGGGCTGGTGGAGGCGGCCGAGGCGGCGGTGCTGCGCTCGGTCGTCGACCCCCGGCAGGCCATGCTCGCCGCCCGGGCCGTCCTGTCGGCCGCCGAGGCGCGGGGCGTGGCTGAGGCGGCCGTCGTGGCGCTCAGGGCGATGGGCCTGGCCGCGCGGGAGCTCGGCGACCTCGAGGCCGCCGAGCGCCACCTGCGGCGCGCCGTCGCCACACCCGGCGCGCCGCCCGAGCGGCCGGCCCAGGCCCGGCTGTCGCTGGTCACGGTACGCACCGAGCGCGGCCATCCCCTCCAGGCCCTGCGCATCGCGGCCCTGGCCTGGCCGGCCCTGTCGCCTCTCGACCGGGCCAAGCTCGACACCCAGCGCGCCGTGGCCCTGGCCCATCTCGGCCGCTACCAGGAGGCCGTGGCCGCCTGCGACCGCGCCGTACAGGTCCTGGCGGCGGCGCCGGGCACCGTCGACGACCACAGGTTCCTGGCCGGAGGGCTGCTCAACCGCGGGCTGGTCCACGCCTTCCGCGGCGACTGGGACGCCGCCATGGACGACGTCACCGCCTGCCTGGAGCTCGCCCGGCACGCCGGGCTCGACCACCTCGCGCGCCTGGCCGCCGCCAACCTGCCCTTCGTGGCCGTACGACGGGGCGACGTGGCCGGCGCGTTCGGCCACTACCGGGCGGCCGAGGACGCCCTGTTCGGCTTCCCCGAGCGGCTGGCCACGATGCGGGCCGACTTCGCGGGCGCCCTGCTGGCCGCCCAGCAGCCCGGCGAGGCCAGAGAGCTGCTCAGCCGGGCCGTACCCGACCTGGAGGCGTCCGGGGCACACGTCGCGCTGGCGGACGCCCGGCTGAAGCTGGCCAGGGCGGAGCTGCTGACCGGTGACGCACGGCGGGCCCTGGCGGTCGCCGAGCGGGCGGCCCGCGACCTGGAGGCGCAGGGCAGGCGCTCCTGGCTGCCGCTCGCCCGTGAGGTGGTCCTGCGTGCCCGCCTGGCCCTGGACGGTCCGGCGCCCGAGCTGCTGGCCGCCCTGGTGGCCTGCGCCGGCGAGCTGGAACGCGACCCCGCCCACCAGGCGGGCGCCGCCGCCCTCCGCCTGGAGGCGGCCGAGGTCGCCCTCGCCCTGGACGACCGCCCGACGGCCCTCACCCAGCTCACCCACCTGACGACCGTGCCCGGTGACGCATCGCCGGCCGTGCCGGGCAGCGCGGCGGGCGGCTCGGCGGCGCGCGCGGGCTCGGAGGCGGGGGCTGCCGATCACGGACCCGGCCAGGCACGGGGACCGGGTGTGACGCCTGCCAAGGTGGCGTCCCTGCCGCCCGCCCTGCAGGAGCTGGTCCGTGCGCCCGAGGCACCCGTGGTGCGGCGGGTGCCGGGGCCGGTGCTGGGGCACGCCATGGCGCTGGAGGCGGAGCTGCGGGGCGACACCGCCGCCGCGCTCCGTGCCGCCCGTGACGGGCTGGCCGAGGTCGGGAGTCAGGCCGGCGCGTTCGACGACCCGGCGCTGCGGGCGCACATGGCACGGGCCGGTGAGCGGCTGGCCGGGCTGGGGCTGCGGCTGGCGGTCCGCGACCGGGACGCGGCCGAGGTGTTCGCCTGGGCCGAGCGCTGGCGGGCCGTGGCCGCGCCCCCGCCGCACGTGGCGGACCTGGACGAGGTGCGCGCCGCGCTGAGCGAGGCGTCGCCGGACGGGGGCCGGCGGTGTGGAACGGCGCCGGGTGCAGGCAGGACTGGTGGGGCGGCGCAGGACGCGGCCCGGGAGGGTGGGACGGCGCCCTGTGGGGTGGGGCGGCACGGCATGGCGCTGGTGGAGTTCGTGGCGGTCGGGGGGTCGCTGGTGGCCGTGGTGGTGACCGAGGAGCAGGCGGTGGTGCGGCGGCTGGGCGGCCTGGAGGAGGTCGCGGAGGCGGTCATCCACCTGCGCTACGCCCTGCGCCGTCACACCCTCGGCGACGGGCCGCCCGCGAACCGGCCGGCCCTGGACCGTCCGGCCCACGGTCCGGGTGATCCGGTGTGGGAGGCGGCGCGGGAGGTCGGGCGGCTGCTGTTTCGGCCGGTCGAGGCGGACGTGGGCGATCGGCCGCTGGTGGTGGTGCCCGCCGGGCCGCTGCACACCGTGCCGTGGGCCGCCCTGCCGGACCTGCGCGGGCGTCCCGTGAGCGTGGCCGCGAGCGCGTCGGCCTGGCTCGCGGCCGGGCGGCGCGCACCCGTCCCGGCCGGTCCGCCCGTGGTGGCGGCCGCCGCGGGACCCGGGCCGGCGCACGCACGGGCCGAGGTCGGCCGCGTGGTGGCCGGGCATCCGCGCGGGCGGGAGGTGCCGGCGCGCGGCGGGCCGGTGATGGAGGCGCTGGTCTCCGCCGACGTGCTGCACCTGGCGGCGCACGGGGTGTTCCACGCGCGCAGCCCGCTGCTGTCGTCCATCACGCTCGACGACGGCCCGCTCATGGCGTACGACCTGCTGCGGCTGCCCAGCTCGCCGGGGCTCGTGGTGCTGTCGGCGTGCGACTCCGGGATGGCCCGCGCCCCGGCCGAGGGGGCGCCGCTGGGGCTGGCCGGTGCCTTCCTGGCCAGGGGTACGGCCTGCGTCGTCGCCGGGATGGTGCCGGTGCGCGACGACGACGCGCTGTCCGTCATGACGCTCTTCCACGAGCTGCTGGCCCAGGGCGAGCCGCCCGCGACGGCCCTGGCGGCGGCCTCGGCCAAGACGGAGGTGACCGGCTTCGCCTGCTTCGGCGCCGGCCACCGCCCTGTCACCCCCACCGCCTGACAGCCGGAGAACGGTCAGCCCGTCGCGATCGGCCGGGAGGGGTCGGCGATCCAGTTGGACCACGAGCCGACGTACAGCGACGACGGCAGCCCGGCCAGCTCCATGGCCAGCACCTGGTGCGCGGCCGTCACCCCCGACCCGCAGTAGGCCCCGGCCCGCACGCCCTCGCGCACGCCGAGTCCCGCGAACCGCTCCCGCAGCTCCCCCGGAGCCAGGAACCGGCCGTCGGGGCCCACGTTCGCGACCGTCGGAGCGGACACGGCGCCCGGGATGTGCCCGGCCACGGGATCGATCGGCTCGGTCTCGCCCCGGTAGCGCTCGGCGGCCCTGGCGTCGAGCAGCACCCCCTCCGTGGCGAGCGCCGCGGCCTCCTCGGTCGTCAGCATCGGCATGCCGCCGGGCTTGGCGGTGAAGTCGCCCGGCTCCGCCTCCGGGGCCTCGGTCACCGTGGGCAGCCCCGCCGCGACCCACGCGGGCAGGCCGCCGTCGAGCACCCGGACGTCCTGGTGGCCGAAGTACCGCAGCGTCCACCAGGCACGCGCCGCGATGGTCGAGCTCGCGTCGTCGTACACGACGACCGGCCGCGCGTCGCGGACGCCGAGCCGGCGCATCGCGCTCTCGAAGAGGGGGGCATCCGGCAGCGGGTGCCGTCCGTCCGGTCCGGGCGCGGCGGCGAGGTCGGCGTCCACGTCGCAGTAGACGGCGCCCGGCAGGTGCCCCTTGCGGTACAGCTCGATCCCGGGCGGCCCGCCGATCCGCGAGCGGACGTCGAGCACGGTCACGCCGTCGAGTGCGGCGAGTTCGGCAGGGGTGATCAGCGGGCTCATCTCGGCTCCTCATGGTCGGGCGTCCCGCTCTCGGGACGGGTCAACGGGTGCTCGCCTCCAGCAGCGGCACGTACTGCTCGGCGGCCGTCATCGAGCCGTGGTAGCCGGTGAAGGCGGCCTCGCGCGGGTGGGCGCCGGAGGCGACGAGGGCCAGGCCGTCGTACGGCACGGCCAAGACGTCGCCGAGGCGCGGCAGCCACTCGGCCCGTACGGCGGGCCCGAACCAGCCGGCCTCGACCGCCTCCTCGCGCGTCACCACCCAGGCCCGGCCGGCCAGCGTGTCGCGCCACGCGGCGAGCACGTCCGCGGCGGCCCCCTCCTCGGCGTACACGTGGCGGGCCCGCGCCTCGCCGCCCAGCAGGGCCACCCCGTCACGCAGCGCCGGATCGGCCTCCACGTCGAGCTTGCCGGTGGCGTTGACCATGCCGTGGTCGGCGGTGACGTACATGGCGCAGCCGTCCGGCAGGGCCTCGGCCAGCCGCTCGGCGAGCCGGTCGACGATCGTGAGCTGCCGCAGCCACTCCTCGCCGCCCCAGCCCGTGTCGTGGCCGGCGGAGTCGAGGTCGCCGTAGTACACGGTCACGTACGCGGGCGGCTCGCGCAGGGCCTCGCGGGCCCGCTCGACGCGCTCGTCCACGGTGCCGGCGGCGAGGTGGCGCACTCCCCGGTAGACGGCCTCGCTCAGGCCGGTGCCGGCGTACTCGCCCGGCGCCACGTACGCGGCCGTGACGCCCGCCGCCCGCGCCCGCTCGAACACGGTGGGGGCGGGCTGCCAGCGGCGCGGATCCATGACCAGGCCGTCGGGCAGGGTCCAGCGCAGGCAGTTGAACAGCAGGCCGGTGCCCGGCACGGCCAGGATCAGGCCCATCATGCCGTGCTCGCCGGGCGGCAGGCCGGTGCCGAGGGAGCACAGGCTCGTGACGGTGGTGGCGGGGAACCCGGCGGTCAGCCCCGGGGCTCCGGGTGCCGTTCCGGCCGGCGGGCGCATGCCGCGTGTCAGGAACGGCGCCGCGCCCGCGTGGGCGCGCAGCGCCTCGGCCCCGAGTCCGTCGACCAGCAGCACGCAGACGGAGCGGGCGGGCTCGATCCCCAACGATCCCGGCTCGCCTGCCGCCTCGCCGACGCCGAGGGCGGCCAGCAGCGCGCGCGGCAGGTCCGCCAGTGACGATCCGCCGTACGCGGGGATCAACGGGGCGGTGTCGGCCATCCTCCGAGCTTAGCCGCGTGGCCGGGCCGTTCCGAGGCTTCCGCGCGGGCGCGGACGAGACCCGGGGCGGGTCAGGAGGCGGCGCGTGCCGTGGCCTCCGACAGGGCCTTGGCGAAGGCGAGCACATGGGTGACCGCCTCGGGCCCGTCGGCGGCCTCGCTGACGCGCAGCGACAGGTCGTCGGCGGTGATGGCGCCGGTGTAGCCGTGGTCGGCCTCGCAGTTCTCGTCGCCGCAGGTGGCGGGCTCCAGGTCGACGTGGGCGATGGCGCCCCAGCCGATCGTGAGCGTGGCCTCGGTCGGGGGGACGCCCGGGGCGTAGGAGGCGGGGTCGGGGACGACGCGGGTGACCGCGACGGACTGGATGCGGCTGAGGCGCACGGCCTCGGTGGTGGTGGAGGCGTGCGAGGCCGACACGCCCTCGACGGCCGGGTGCTCGTCCGTGTGGCACACCAGCAGCCTCGTCCCGGTCAGCACCAGGACGGTGACGTGCCTGCGCACCTCCATGGCGGGGTCGAACGTCGCCTCGTGGTGCACCACGAACGCGGTCACGGCCTCCTTGCCCAGCGCGGATTCGACCGCATCGGTGACGAGGTCGGGGTAGTAGCCGCTGCGCTCGATCGCTTCGCGCAGGCCCGCGGCTGAGACTCGGGTTTCCCTCATGGGGTCCATCCTGCCAGGATGACGCGCCACCCTCACCCGCCGCACATAACGCTCTATAACGTCTCATGTCGTACGGGTGCCCGGAACGCCCCCTCCGGGCCACCGGTGAGCCGTCAGGCCAGTCGGCGCGGCCCTCCGTCGAGGCGCGGGCCCGGCGGCGTGCGGACGGTGGCGCGGGCGCCGAGGACGATGACGCCCGACTCCCCCACCAGCACCTGGTCGAGGTCCAGGCGGGCCAGCTCCGGCAGGTCTCCGGCCAGCCGCCCGACCCGCACCAGCAGCTCCTCCAGGGCGGCGACCGCCACGGGCGGGTAGCCGTACTCGCCGAACAGCAGCGGCGCGGCCCGCACCGACCGCACCAGCGCGGCGGCGTCCTCCCCGGTGAGCGGCGCCGGCCGGAACCCCTGGTCGAGCAGGAGCCGCGCGGTCACCTCGCCCAGCCCGAACGACACGACCGGCCCGAACGCCTGGTCCTCGACGACGCCCACCACGGTCGGCACGGCGGGCTGGGGCGCCATGCGCTGCACGGCCAGCTCCGTGCCCTCACCGAGGCGGCCGGCGAACTCGGTGTACGCGTGCCGCACGGCGTCGGGGTTGCCCAGGCCGAGCCGTACGGTGCCGGCCCGGCGGGAGGCGTCGGGGTCGGCGACCTTGAGCACCACCGGCCAGCCCAGCCGCCCGGCGGCCTCGGCCGCCTCGTCCGGTGAGCGCACCACCTCGGCGGGCCACACGTCGAGGCCGTAACAGGACAGCAGCTCGGCGGCGTCCACCTCGACCGGCGCCCCGTCGACGGCGGGCGGCGGGGTGAGGGCGCGCACGACGAGGTCGCGGGCGCGGCCCGTGTCGACGTCCAGCTCCGGCGGGGGCGTCACCGGCCGGGCCCGCCAGGTGGCGTACCGCACGACGTGGGCCAGGGCCCGCACCGCCTCCTCCGGCGCCGCGTACGACGGGATGGAGCCGCGCGACGGCACGGCCCCGGCCCAGAGCGCCGGGTGCATCCCGAGATGCCCCTCGAACGTGGCCAGCACCGGCTTCCCGGACCCCTTGGAGACCCGCAACAGCTCGGCCGCCACCTCCTCCCCCGCACCCGGGATCGGCGGCATGTAGATGACGACGGCGGCGTCCACGTCGGACGAGGCGAGCTGGCCCGCCAGTGCCTCGCCGAACTCCGCGGCACCGGCCGTGGCGCCCAGGTTCGCGGGCGGCCGGGGCGACAGTCCGGCGGCGACGCACGCGTCGGCGGCCAGCAGCCCCAGCGCGTCGGAGTTGGTGACCAGGCCGACGCGCGGCCCGGCGGGCAGCGGCTGGTAGGCCAGCAGCTGCCCCACGTCGAACAGCTGGATGAGGTCGTCCACCCGGATCAGGCCGGCCTGCTCGAACAGCGAGCTGATCGCCGAGTCGGGCAGCCGCAGCTCGCGCGCCGAGTGCCCGGCCGGCGTGCCGCCGCTCTTGACCACTACGATCGGCTTGCTGCGCGAGATCCGCCGCGCCAGCCGGGTGAACTTGCGCGGGTTGCCCAGGGACTCCAGGTAGAGCAGGATCACCTCGGTCGCGGCGTCCTCCTCCCAGTACTGGAGCAGGTCGTTGCCGGACACGTCGGCCCGGTTGCCCGCCGAGACGAACGACGAGATGCCCATGCCGCGCTGCGCCACCCGCTGGAGCAGGGCGGTGCCGAGCGCGCCCGACTGGCTGAAGAACCCCACCCGGCCCCGCCCGGGCACGGTGGCCGCGAGCGTGGCGTTGAGGCGCACGGCCGGGTCGGTGTTGGCGATGCCCAGGCAGTTGGGCCCGACCACGCGCAGACCGTAGGAGCGGGCGATGCGCGCCAGCTCGTCCTGACGGCCCCGGCCCTCCTCGCCGGTCTCGCCGAACCCGGACGACACCACGACGAGCCCGTGGACGCCCTTCTCCGCGCACTCCTTGACCACGTCGGCCACGCTCTCGGCGGGTACGGCGACCACGGCGAGGTCCACGTCGTCGTCGATGGCGGACACGCTCGGGTAGGCGCGCACCCCGGCCACGGCCCGCACCTCGCGGTGGACCGGGTAGACGGGGCCGGTGAAGTCGGCGGCCAGCAGGTTGCGCAGCACGGCCTGGCCGACGCCGCCCGGCTCGCGGGAGGCGCCGATCACCGCCACGGAGCCGGGCGTGAGCAGCCGGGCGATCGAGCGGGCCTCGGCCCGGTGCTCGCGCGAGGCCGTCACCTCGGCCGAGGTCTCGGTGGGGGTGAGGTCGAGGGTCATGCGGACCACGCCGTCGGCGAAGCTGCTCTCCCCGGTGTAGCCGGCCTGGCGCAGGACGCCCATCATCTTCATGTTCGCGGGCAGCACGTCGGCGACGAACCGGCCGATGCCGCGCTCGCGGGCGGTGGCGGCCAGGTGCTCCAGCAGCACCGAGGCGACCCCGCGGCCCTGATGGGCGTCCTCGACCAGGAACGCCACCTCGGCCTCGCCCGGCTCGATCCGGTCGTAGCGGATGACGGCCACCATCTCGGCGCCGATGGTGGCGATCAGCGCGACCCGGTCCACGTAGTCGACGGTGGTGAACCAGGCCACCTCCTTGTCCGACAGCCGGGGGCGCGGCCCGAAGAAGCGGAAGTAGATCGACTCGTCGGAGAGGCGGGAGTAGAAGGCGCGCAGCCGGTCGGCGTCGGCGGGCCTGATCGGGCGGACGTGGGCCGTGCCGCCGTCGGCGAGGACGACATCGGCCTCCCAATGGGCGGGGTACTGAGCCTGCACAGTCCCGAGGGTAATCGCGTGTCCGGGGTCGCAGGACCTCAGGGCCTGTTCGCAACGCTTGTGCATCGACTGCGGACCGGTGTTCGAGGACCGCCCCACGGGCCGCCCGGAAGCTGTTAGTTTTGCGGTGAAGTTTTGCCGTGGCCGGCTCGTTCTGAAGGCAGCAAGGTGGTGACATCATGACGCGGGTCGTCGTGGTGGGCGATCTCATGACCGACGCGGTCGCTCGCGCCCGTTATGCGCTCGCCAGGGCGAGCGACACCCCGGCGATCGTGACCATGCACGGTGGCGGCTCCGGGGCCAACATCGCCTCGTGGCTCGCGGTCGAGGGTGCCGAGGTGGCGTTCATCGGCCGCCGCGGCGCCGACATCACCGGGCGCAATCGCGACATGGAGCTCATGGGCTACGGCGTGGACGCGCGGCTGGTCATGGACCCCGAGCGGCCGACCGGCACCTGCGTGGTGCTCGTCACGCACAAGGGCGAGCGCACGATGCTGTCCGACCCCGGCGCCAACGCCGCGCTGTCCCCCGAGGACCTGCCGCGCGACCTGTTCAACGGCGGCGGCCACCTGCACCTGTCGGGCTACACGCTGATCAACGAGGGCTCCCGCGACGCGGGCCTCGCGGCGCTCGACATGGCCCACCACTCGGGCATGTCGATCTCGGTCGACTGCGCCTCCTCGGCGCCGCTGGAGCGCACGGGCGCCGAGCCGTTCCTGGAGTGGACGAGCGGCGCCAAGCTGCTGTTCGCCAACACCGAGCAGGCCAAGGTGCTGACCGGCCGCGACGACCCGGAGGCCGCGGCGAAGGTGCTGACGGCCTGGTTCCCCGAGGTCGTCATCAAGATGAACGACGACGGGGCGCTGTGGTTCGGCAACGGCCGTCCCGACCCGGTCCACGCGGCCGCCGACCCGGTCGACCGCATCATCGACGGCACCGGCGCGGGTGACGCGTTCAGCGCCGGGTTCCTGCCGTCGTGGCTGGAGGGCAAGCCGCCGGCCGAGTCGCTGGCCGCGGGCTGCCGCCTGGCCGCCAAGGCGATCACGTACCTGGGAGCCCGTCCGCGCCTCTAGCGCGGTCCGCCGTCGTCGGCAGGCGATCTCTCGCAAGCATCCTGTTGTCAGGCGCGAGGTTCCGCACCGCCCGCGTGCCGCAGGCCCGCGCGGCGGGCGCACAGCCGCGCGTGGCACCCGCGTGACGGAGGCCGGCCCGATAGGCGCACAGCCGTGCGTGGCACCCGCGTGACGGAGGCCGGCCGGGTGGGCGCGCCGCCGTGCCTCGCGGGCGAGTACGCGGACGGGTCGTGGCTCGGGCGCCGGGTGAGCACCGAGGGCCCGCGCGAGGAGCCCCCGGTACGGCCGGCGGTCGCGACGCCGGCCCCCCGCGTCTAGGAGGTGGTGGCCAGGGCCAGCGGCAGGACGGCCGGGGCGCCCGCGTGACGGACGAGGGCCGCGCCGAGCGTCATCGTCCAGCCGGTGTCGACCCGGTCGTCCACCAGCAGCACCGGGCCGCCGCACTGGGCCACCGCCGCGCCCACCTCACGGGGCATGGCCAGCGTCGCCCGGATCGCGCGTACACGCTGGGCGCTGTTGAACTGGCGGCCGGGCGAGCCCGAGCGGTAGCCCAGCTCGCCGAGGTAGGCCAGCCGGCCCACCTGGGCGAGCCGCTCGGCGAACCCCCGCACCAGCAGCGGCCTGCTCGCGGACGGCACGCTGACCACCGCCACCGGCCGCTCCCGCCAGTCCCACGCGGCCAGCACCTGCGTCACGGCCCGGAACATGTCGTCGGGCAGCGGCCCGTCAGGTCCGCCCAGCAGCTCGCGCAGGCGGTTGCCCCAGCCGATGTCGGTGAGCCGCCCGAGCGCCCGGCCCGGCTCGGCGCCGAGGTCAGGCTTGATGCGGCCGGACAGGTCGTCGAGGCCGGTCGGCCACTGCCGGCGCGCCTCCACCGTGACGCCGGGCCTGGCCAGCCGCTCGCGGGCGGTCTCGACGGCCGGCGCGGCGATCTCGGCGGAGCGGTGCCGGCCGGTGCAGTTGTCGCAGCGGCCGCAGGGAGTGGCGGTGTCGTCGTCGAGGAGGCGGCGCAGGTACTGCTCGCGGCACTCGGTCGTCGTGAGGTAGCCGAGCATGGCCTCCTGCTCGGCGCGGCGCTCGGCGGCGATGCGGGAGTAGCGCTCCGCGTCGTACCCCCACGGCTCGCCGGTCGCCTCCCAGCCGCCCTTGACCCGGCGGACGGCGCCGTCGACGTCGAGGACCTTGAGCATCATCTCCAGCCGGCTGCGGCCGAGGTCGACGATGGTCTCCAGGGCGGGCGTGGACAGCGTGCCGCGCTCCTCCAGCGCGGCCAGCGTGGCCCGCACGACCGGCTCGGGCGGGAAGGCGAGCGAGGTGAAGTAGGCCCAGATGTCGCGGTCCTCGGAGCCGGGCAGCAGGATCACCTCGGCCCGCTCGACGCCGCGGCCGGCGCGGCCGACCTGCTGGTAGTAGGCGACGGGCGACTGCGGGGCGCCGACGTGCACGACGAACCCGAGGTCGGGCTTGTCGAAGCCCATGCCGAGGGCGCTGGTGGCGACCAGGGCCTTGATCTTGTTGCCCAGCAGGGCCTCCTCGGCCTCCAGCCGCTCGGCCGGGTCGGTCTGGCCGGAGTAGGCGGCCACCTCGTGGCCCTGCTCGCGCAGGTAGTCGGCGATCTCCTGGGCGGCGGCGACGGTCAGGGTGTAGACGATGCCGGAGCCGGGCAGCTCGCGCAGCGTCTGCGCCAGCCAGGCGAGCCGCTGCTCGGCCGTGGGCAGGCGCACGACGCTCAGGTGGAGGCTCTCGCGCTCCAGCGGCCCGCGCAGCACCAGCGTGTCCTCGCCGAGCTGCTCGGCGACGTCGCGGGTGACGCGGGCGTTGGCCGTGGCGGTGGTGGCGAGGACGGGCACACCCGGCGGCAGCTCCTCGAACAGCGTGGCGAGGCGGCGGTAGTCGGGCCGGAAGTCGTGTCCCCAGTCGGAGATGCAGTGCGCCTCGTCCACGACGACGAGACCGGCGCTCTCGGCCAGCTCGGGCAGCACGTTGTCGCGGAAGTCGGGGTTGTTGAGCCGCTCGGGACTCACCAGCAGCACGTCGACCATGCCGTCGGCGACCTGGCCGTAGATCTCCTCCCACGCCTCGGGGTTGGCGGAGTTGACGGTGGCGGCCCTGATGCCGGCCCGCTCCGCGGCGGCGATCTGGTTGCGCATGAGAGCGAGCAGGGGTGAGACGATGACGGTCGGGCCCTCGCCCAGCTCGCGCAGCAGGGCCGTCGCGACGAAGTAGACGGCCGACTTGCCCCAGCCGGTGCGCTGGACCACGAGGACCCGCCGCCGGTCGACGACGAGCGCCTCGATGGCGGCCCACTGGTCGTCGCGGAGCCTGGCGTGCTCGCCTGCGAGCGCGCGCAGGCGCCTCTCCGCCTCTTCGCGCAGCATCGCCGCGTCGGGGGCTTCAGTCATGTGCTCCTTGTTACCAGGTTTCCCCGACGTTTTCGTTCCCGGCCCCGGCCCTGCTCCCGGCCGCGGTCACTTGTCGGCGTGCTCCGGGAAGGCGTTGACGGTCACCCGGTGCATCCGCCGGCGCTCCGTGTAGTCGGCCACCGCGTAGTGCTGGGTGGGCCGGTTGTCCCAGAACGCCAGCGTGCCGGGGCGCCAGCGCAGCCGCACCTGGTACTCGGGTGAGCGGATGTGGTCCAGCAGCAGCGGCAGCAGGGCCTCGTTCTCGCGGTCGGTGAGCCCGACCAGGCGCGTGGTGGAGGAGCGGTTGACGAACAGCGCCTTGCGGCCGGTCTCGGCGTGGACGCGCACGACGGGCCGCTCGATCGGCGGCCACTTGGCCTGGATCTCCTCCAGGTCGAACGGGTGACCCTTGGAGATGGCCTTCTTCATCGACATCGTGATGTCGTGCACCGCCGTCAGCTCGTCGCACAGGCGCTGGAGCGAGGGCGAGAGCGTCTCGTAGGCCAGGTAGGTGTTCGCCCACAGCGTGTCGCCGCCGACGCTGGGGAGCTGGACGCAGCGCAGGAGCGAGCCCATGGGCGGAGTCGGCTCGAAGGTGTTGTCGCTGTGCCACTCGTCGCCGCCCTCGCCCTTGGGGTCGGTCTGGTCGAGGACGTGGATGGGGCTGGCGCTGTCCTTCTTGAAGGCGGGGTGGTTGAGCGTGCCGAAGTTCAGCGCGAACTGCAGGTGCTGCTCGTCGTCGATGGGCTGGTCGCGGAAGAACAGCACCAGGTGCCTGAGCCAGCCCTCGCGGAGGGTCGCGACCTCCTCCTGGGACAACGGCTTGCGCAGGTCCACGCCGGTCACCTCGGCGCCGATGTGCCTGGTGACGGGATGAAACTCGATCATGTACGCCTCCGGAGACGAGGAGTATCCCTTTCCGGAACGTAACGCCCAAGCAATTGCTTGGTCAAGTATGCGATCTCCGCCGGGCGGCACTCGAACACGCATGCTAAAAGCCGTCCGGGTGTTGGTACGATGCCTGGCATCGGCAAGCTTCAGCCAACCGGCGCGGGGAGGCGCCTGTGCCATCATCTCCAGGGGCGCACCACGCCCTTGCCCCCACCGCACGCACCGCCGCACGGACCCCTGGCCGTCATCGCACCGCGACCAGGGCGCCCCGCGCCGGCACCGCACCCGCCGATCCGGCCCTTCTCCATCGAGCCGACGGCTACGGTTACAGCACAAGGACAGAAGGAGGATGCGCTTCCCCCTCGGCGCGACGGCCGAGGTAGCCGCGCAGCACAAGATGGCCCGACGCACGACTGCACCCCCGCCTGAGGACTTCGAGGAGCGGATCGTCGACATCGACGTGTCCTCGGAGATGCGCACCAGCTTCCTCGAGTACGCCTACTCGGTCATCTACCAGCGGGCGCTGCCCGACGCCCGCGACGGCCTCAAGCCGGTGCAGCGGCGCATCCTCTACTCGATGAGCGAGATGGGCCTGCGCCCCGACCGCGGGCACGTCAAGTCCTCGCGCGTCGTCGGCGACGTCATGGGCAAGCTCCACCCGCACGGCGACACCGCGATCTACGACGCGGTCGTCCGGCTGGCGCAGCCGTTCTCCATGCGCCTGCCCCTGGTGGACGGCCACGGCAACTTCGGCTCCCCCGACGACATGCCGGCCGCCATGCGTTACACCGAGGCCCGCCTCGCGCCGGCCGCGATGCTCATGGTCGAGTCGCTCGACGAGGACACGGTCGACTTCAAGCCCAACTACGACGGCCAGGAGACAGAGCCCACGGTCATGCCGTCGGCGTTCCCCAACCTGCTGGTCAACGGCACCACCGGCATCGCCGTCGGCATGGCCACCAACATGGCGCCGCACAACCTCGTCGAGGTCGTGGCCGCCGCCCGCCACCTGATCAAGAAGCCGGACGCGACGCTCGACGACCTCATGCGCTTCGTGCCGGGGCCCGACCTGCCGACGGGCGGCATGATCATCGGCCTGCAGGGCATCCGCGACGCCTACGAGAGCGGCCGCGGCACGTTCCGCATGCGCGCCAAGTGCGTGGTCGAGCAGATCACCCCGCGCCGCAAGGGCATCGTCGTCACCGAGCTGCCGTACAACGTCGGCCCCGAGCGCGTCGTCGCCAAGATCAAGGAGCTGGTCAACGCCAAGAAGCTCCAGGGCATCGCCGACCTCAAGGACCTCACCGACCGGCACAAGGGCCTGCGCCTGGTCATCGAGGTCAAGAACGGCTTCATCCCCGAGGCGGTGCTGGAGGAGCTCTACCGGCTCACGCCGATGGAGGAGACGTTCGGCATCAACAACGTCGCCCTCGTCGACGGCGAGCCGCGCACCCTCGGCCTGCGCCAGCTGCTGAGCGTCTACGTCGACCACCGCCTGGAGGTCGTGCGCCGCCGCTCCGAGTTCCGCCGCCGCAAGCGCGAGGAGCGCCTGCACCTGGTCGACGGCCTGATCGTCGCGCTGCTCAACATCGACGAGGTCATCCAGGTCATCCGCTCCTCCGACGACTCCGCGCAGGCGCGCAGCCGCCTCATGGAGGTCTTCGACCTGACCGACATCCAGGCCGCGTACATCCTCGACACGCCGCTGCGCCGCCTGACCCGCTACGACAAGCTGGAGCTGGACCGCGAGAAGGAGACGCTGACCGAGGAGATCGCCGAGCTGACCGGCATCCTGTCGTCGGAGACGCGGCTGCGCCAGGTGGTCTCGGCCGAGCTGGCCGACGTGGCCAAGAAGTACGGCACGCCGCGCCGCACCGTGCTGCTGGAGTCGTCCGGCACCCCGCGCACCGCCACGGTGGAGCTGCAGGTGGCCGACGAGCCGTGCCTGGCGCTGCTGTCGTCCACCGGCCTGCTGGCCCGCACCACCGACGCCTCACCGCTGGCGGAGGAGGGCGAGCGGGCCTCCCACGACGTCCTGGTGTCGGTCGTGCGTACGTCCGCCCGGGGCGAGATCGGGCTCGTCACGTCGCTGGGCCGGCTCCTCCGGGTCCAGGTCGTCGACCTGCCCATCCTGCCGCCCACGGCCTCGCCGCCGTCGCTGTCCGGCGGCCATCCGGTGTCCGACTTCGTGACGCTCGGCCCCGACGAGACGGTGGTCGGCCTCGGCGCGCTCGACCCCGACGGGCCGGGCCTGGCGCTCGGCACCGCGCAGGGCGTCGTCAAGCGGGTGGTGCCCGACTATCCGGCCAACCGCGACGACTTCGAGGTGATCACCCTGAAGGAGGGCGACACCGTGGTGGGCGCGGCCGAGCTGGAGTCGGAGGACCACGACCTCGTGTTCATCACCTCCGACGCGCAGCTCCTGCGCTTCCAGGCGTCGCTGGTACGCCCGCAGGGACGGCCCGCGGGCGGCATGGCCGGCATCCGGCTCGACGGGGCGGCCCGGGTGATCTGGTTCGGCGTGGTGGACGCGGAGCGTCCCTCCCAGGTCGTGACCGTCGCCGGGTCGTCCACCGCCCTGCCCGGCACCCAGGTGGGCGGCGGCAAGGTGTCCGACTACGCCGAGTTCCCCGCCAAGGGGCGGGCCACGGGCGGCGTGCGGGCGCAGCGGTTCCTGAAGGGCGAGGACGTGCTGCTGCTGGCCTGGGCCGGTCCCGCGCCCGCCAAGGCGGTGTCGTCGTCGGGCAAGCCCGTCCCGCTGCCCGAAGAGGTCGGCCGCCGCGACGGCTCGGGCGTCCGCCTCACGCACACGATCGGCGCGGTCGGCGGCGCCCTGGGCGCGACCGGCCCGGTGACGGCGGCCTCGGCCGCGGCGGTGGCTCCCGACGGCTCGGTCCCCCTGGAAGGCTCCGTGGCCCTGGACGCCTCGATGGTGGCCGACGGACCTCCCGCGCCGAACGGCTCCACCCCCCTGGAGGAGCAGCGGCCCCCACGGGGACGCGCTCCGCTCACCTGACCTGCGCGGGGAGGTGGTCTCCTCTCCTGGCCTGCGCGTGAACGCGGGTGTCCTCGGGCGGCGTGACGGACGCGGGCGCCTTCGAGGGTGCCCGCGTCCTCGCGTCCAGCCCGCGCCTCGCCCTTCGCGACGTCGTTCCCCGCACGGAGTGACGCTTGTCGTCCGCGGCGACACCGATGGGGAACGCGGGCCCGGAGGAAGACCGCGGCCTCAGCGGTCGGCGAGAAGCAGGTGGTCGATGGCGGTACGGAGGGCTGCTGTCGTCGCGGCGGGGTCGTCGAGGTAGCCGCCCATCATCGCGCCGTCGCGCAGCAGGACGAGCGTCTGCGCTGCCGCTTCGGGCTGTGGATGGCCGGTCTCGCTCAGCAGCCGGGTCAGGAGGGTGCGGAACCAGCGCCGATGCTCGGCCACGGCAAGGCGGACCGGATGACCGGGGTCGGGGTATTCGACGGCGGCGCCGATGAAGGCGCATCCGCGGAAGTCGGGAGTGCACACCTGGTAGCTGACCTGAGTGGCGAGCGCGGCGATGACGTTCGAGGGGTCACTGACCTGCTCGATCAAGGTGTCGGCGGTGGCGCGGGCCTCCTGATCGCGTTCCTGGATGTAGGCCCGGACGAGGTCGTCCTTGCTCGGGAAGTGGCGGTAGAAGGTCGCCTTGGTCACCTCCGCCTCCGCCACGAGCCGGTCGACTCCGACCGACTGGATGCCTTCGCTGTAGAACAGCCTGGCTGCGGCCCGCAGCAGCCGCCGGCGTGCGGGCGTCCCGTCAGGCGCCCTCTGCACCGAACGAACGGGCGACGAAACTGAGGCTGCGGGGCGCTTCGACGGCATGTGTTGACGGTAACAGAGCGGTCACTGCACCTCCGCAGGGATACAGAACGGTCTGTATTCCTCCGAGGGGAGGTGTGACGAAACCGGCTTCCCCAGCAATGACGACACGCCGCCGGGGCGCAGGGTCAGTGCGGCCGATCGAGCGCGCTGCCCCTCGCGGGCATCCCGGCCACCGAGCCCCGGCGAGTATGCGTAAGGTGCCACTGTGAATCTTGTGCGCAGCCTCTGCGTGGCCGCCGTCCTGATGTCAGTCGTCCTGATGTCAGGGGCGCCGGCGCCGGCGGCCTCATCTGCCACGTACCAGATCTGGCACTGGAACATCGCCGGCCACGCCTACCACCTCGGCTCCACGACCAACGGCATCATTCAGGCCATGGGTCGCTCCATCGGCGGTCGCAACCCGGATTTCGTTTCAGTCAACGAGATCTGCCACAACCAGTACGGCGCTCTGATCGACTACCTCCAGCAGATCGGCTGGCCGCAGAATGCGAGCAACTTCGCCCGCTATGAGCCGATGAGGCCCGCCGACGGCACCTCCTACTGCGACGGCACCGGCATCGGCCAAGCCTTGTTCAGCCGCTTTCCCCTCGGCGCCACCGAGCGGTACACCCTGCCGTACGACGGCTCGGCCCTGCAGCGCAAGTTGCTGTGCGCTCCCATCGCCGACAAGACGAGCGTGAAGTTCTGCACCACCCACGTGACGTTCGACCGCGCCTACCAGGCGGCCCAGCTCACCTACGTACGCAAGGTTCTTGACCGCTACCACGCTCAGGGCAACACCGCCATCATCGCCGGCGACTTCAATGTCCAACCCGACGACCCGCTGCTGGACACCTGGTACGACTCGAGCGTGGACACCGCGAACAACGCGCACAACAGCGGCTCGTATCACGAACTCGACGACCTGGATGCGACCTGTCCAGGTTGGGGCGAGCAGACCACGGAAGGCAGCCTCCCGCTCGGCTCCTGTGGCCAGCCTCGCAAGGTGGACCTCGTCTTCGCCGCCGCCGACCGGCTGGTGTCGTACTCGGCGGACTCCCAACCCATCGGCCACGTCTGTGGCGCCAACCGCGACAAGGCCTGCTCCGACCATCGCATCCTCAACGCGTTCGCCACGGTCACCGTCGCCGGCTGAGGGTGTGTCGGGTTGACGCCGATGCGCGTCACGGCCGGTCGGCCCCCGGGCCCGGTGTGGCGTCGTCCATGGGCGGGCCCGCCAGGGCGGCGGCGAGACGCGAAGCGAGCATCGTGACTGCGGCGCGCAGTTCCGGCCCACCCTCGACGCGGAAGGGGAACGGCATGTTCGGCAGCCATTCCTGCGCGTACATCGTCGGATTGCTGGTGCTGCCGACGAGCACACACCCGTCCCCCGACGGTTCGAGCCGCCCCATGGGCGGCCGGATCCAGGGCGCCACCTCGGCGAGGGGAGCGTCGAACACGACGCGCGTGGCGAACTCCCACCCGGTGCCCAGGTTCTCCTCCAGCGCCGCCACCGGGTCGAGGCCGTCGGGCGGCTCGAACGCGTGTGTGCTCCGCCGGACCTGGCGGACGCGGTCGACCCGGTAGGTGCGGATGGCGTCCGCGCGGTGGGAGTAGCACAGCAGGTACCAGCGCCCGTGGCGGACGACGACCGCCCAGGGGTCCACCTCGGCCTCCCACTCGTTGCCGGACTCGCTCCGATAGGCGATCACCACGCGCCGCCGGTCCGCGATGGCGGCCACGAGCGCGCTGGTGGTGGCGGGATCCGGACGGGCCGAGAGCCGGTCGGGCGCCGCCGACGCATGCTCGCGCAGCGTCGCCGCTTGCCGTCCGACACTCTCGGGCAGAGCCCGGATGACCTTGCCCAGGGCGGCGCCGACGAGGTCGCCGACGTCGGCGGCCGCCGGCTGGCCGTCGAGCACCGCCATGACCAGGCCAAGCGCCTCGGGCTCGGTGAAGGCGACCGGAGGCAGTCGCGTCCCGCGCCCGAGCCGGTACCCCCCATAGGGGCCGCGGGCCGACTCGACGGGGATACCCGCCTCGCGGAGGATCCCGACGTACCGGCGCGCGGCCCGCTCCGTGACGCCCAGACAGGCGGCGAGCTCGCCGGCCGTCACGCCGGGGCGGGTCTGGAGGATCTCCATGGCGCGCAGAGCCCGTGCGGTGGGACTGAGATCGGTCGGCACACGAGCACATTAGGAGGTCACGGGACGAACAGGAAGTAGAACGTCCGGAATCGGGCCTAGCCTGACGTCCTGACCGAGTCCCCTGGCAGGACCTCGCCGGAACCCGCTGAAGAAAGAGAACGATCATGGATATCCTGCTCATCGCCGGCCTGTGGCTCGACGGATCCGCGTGGGACGACGTCGTGCCCGCCCTTGAGGCGCTCGGCCACCGCCCCGTGCCGATCATGCTGCCCGGGCAGGGCGACGGATCCGCCTCGGCCACTCTCGACGACCAGGCGGCAGCGGTGCTCGCCGCCGTGGACTCGGCGTCGGGCAACCCCATGGTGGTGGGGCATTCCGCCGCATGCACCCTGGCATGGCTTGCCGCCGACGCGCGCCCGGAGCGGGTCGCCAAGGTCGCGTTCGTCGGCGGCTTCCCGGCCGCCGGCGGGCAGCCCTACGCCGACTTCTTCGAGCTGAAGGACGGCGTCATGCCCTTCCCCGGCTGGGGTCCGTTCGAAGGGCCGGACTCGGCCGACCTCGGCGAGGAGGCCAGGCGGGACTTCGCGTCCGCGGCGATCCCCGTCCCCGCGGGGGTGACGAAGGGCGTGGTGCGCCTGACGGACGAGCGGCGGTTCTCCGTCCCCGTCCTCGTCGTGTGTCCCGAGTTCACCCCTGCCCAGGCTCAGGAGTGGATCGCCGCCGGTGACGTGCCAGAGCTGGGCAGGGCCGAACACCTTGAGCTCGTGGACATCGACTCGGGCCACTGGCCCATGATCACCAAGCCGGCCGAGCTCGCCCGGATCCTGGCCGCGGCCGCCCCCGAGGCCTGAACCCCCGGCTGTACTCCCGCGTGGGGTTCGTCCACCACGACGAACCCATGTCCGCCGGCGAACAAGCCTTCTCGTCGCCCGCGCCCGGCCTCATCTGCAGGGCCGTTGTCGTCTCGGTGAGAGCCGCGGTCACAGCCTTGACACATGCGTTGACATGAACAGAACGGTCTGCGTATCGTCTGGCGCATCTACAGACCGTTCTGTCTCTCCCAAGGGGAGTCGTGACGAACCCGGCCCCGATCTGCAGATCCAGGACCTCCACGAGTTCCCCGGCCGCTTCCATCTGCTCATCGCCGAGGACGGCTGGCAGGACGTGGCCGACCACGCCCTCGACAGGGTCCGGCACACATGCCGGACATGAGCAGGATCGTGGCTCATGGTCATGACCACGGCGAGATCTCGCCTTGCGGTCCGCACTACACCATCTGGCTGAGCATCGGAGGAAATGTGCGTTCAACTGGCATTGTGCTGGCAGGCGTCCTGCTGGCGGGCCTGGTGGCCGTCGCACCGCCCGTGTACGCGGCTCCGGGCGAGGAACTGCACGCCCTGCGCACCGTCACCGGCCCCGGCGGTACCCAACACACCCACTACGAGCGTACGTACCAGGGATTACCCGTGCTCGGCGGCGACATCATCACTCACGGGGACAAGGCTCCGGAGAGCCGCACCCTGTCGACGCTGAGCGCTCTGTCCACCACACCCCGGGTGACCGGCCCGGCCGCCGCGGCGATCGCGGCCAAGAGGTTCCCGTACAAGCCGAGCGGGTCGCCGCGACTGGTGATCGAGGCGCTCGGCGACAACGACGCCGCCCGCGCGCCCGCGCTGGCCTGGGACGTCCTGGTCACCGGCACCCGCACAGGCGGCCTGCCGACGGCCCTGCACGTCCTCGTGGACGCCGCGACAGGCGGGGTGCGCACCACCTACGACGACGTACAGGCCGACCTCGGTCACGGCTTCCACTCCGGCGACGTGCCGCTCACCACCACCCCCGTCTCCAGCACGTCGAGCACGAGGATGCTGGCGGATCCGACGCGCGGCATGTTCGGCACCTACGACGTCGACACCATGCGGTACTTCACCGACCCCGACGGCGACTGGGGCAACGGCGGGTCCAGCAACGCGCAGACCGACGGAGTGGACGTGCAGTGGGGCGCCGCGACGACGTACGACTTCTACAAACAGACCTTCGGCTACACCCTCGTCAGCAACTCCGATTTCTCGGACGGGCCGAGCACCCTGAACGCCGGCGTGCACGAGGGCGACAGGCTGTCCAACGCCTACTGGAGCGCCCAGTGCCACTGCATGCGCTTCGGTGACGGCAACGGGGTCACCACCAACCCGTACACCTCCCTCGACGTGGTGGCGCACGAGGCCACCCACTCGGTCATCGCCCGCACGGCCAAGCTCGTCTACACCGGCGAGGCCGGCGCGCTCAACGAGGCCACCGCCGACATCGTCGGCAACCTGGTGGAGTTCCACGCCGCCAACCCCGCCGACGCGCCCGACTACCTGGTGGGCGAGAAGGTGTTCAAGGCCGGGCCGCTGCGCTACATGGACCGGCCCAGCAGGGACGGCGTGTCCGCCGACTGCTGGTCGCCCACCGTCGGCAACCTGGACGTGCACCGCTCCTCCGGTGTCGGCAATCACGCCTTCTTCCTGCTCGCCAACGGCAGCGGTCCCTCAGCCTGGGGCGACAGCCCCACCTGCGACGGGGCGGCCGTCACCGGCGTCGGCCGCGACACCGCCGCCCGCCTGTGGTTCCACGCGCTGACCACGCAGTGGACCCCGTCGACCAACTACGCCGACGCGCGCACCGGGATGCTCGCCGCGGCGACCGAGCTCTACGGTCAGTGCGGAGCGGAGTATCGCGCCGTGCAGGCCGCCTGGTCGGCGGTCGCCGTGACCGCCGCCGACCAGCCCTGCCCCTGACCCTGGTGGCGGCCCGCTGACACGTGCGCCGATCAATGAGATGAGGGGCCGGTCTCCCGCGGGAGACCGGCCCCTCCTGCACCGGAGCACCAGGGCGGGGGCCCCTGGACTGTTCCTGGGCGTCCTGGACGTCCGGCTGCTTCGGGGACCGGAGGCGTGGCCGGCCGGTCGTCAGTCGCGGCAGAGGCAGAACGGGTGACCGGCCGGGTCGAGGAAGACCCGGAAGCTGTCCTCCTCGCTCGGCTGGTGGTCGTGCTTGGTCGCGCCGAGCTCGATCACCGCCTTCTCCGCCTGGTCCATGTCCTCCACGGTCACGTCGAGGTGGAGCTGCTGGGGACGCTCGGAGCGCGGCCAGATCGGCGGCCGGTAGTCCTCGACCCGCTGGAACGCCAGCCGCTTCGGCGAGCCGCCGTCGGTGACGACCACCCAGTCATCCTCCTGATGGTCCACGGACCAGCCGAGAAGTCCCGCGTAGAACTCGGCCAGCATGCGCGGGTTGGCGCAGTCGAAGACGATCGAGCGGAATTCCGCGATGCCCTTCACCACACACCTCCGAGTCGGTTGCGACGCCCTTGCTACCCGGACATCGCCCCCGCACACCCCTTCTTCGGGCCGTCCTCAGGTGGTGCTGGCCGCGACGGACGGCAGGGCGAGGATCAGCTCGCGAGGCTCGCCGCCCTCCCAGCCGCGCACCAGCCGGGTGCCCTCCGGCCCCGGGTCGAACCCCTCGCGCCCGGACTCGCCGAAGCACCCGGCCTCCGCCAGCCGCTCGATCAGCGGATCGTCGTCCGCGAGCCCGGCCGCGTAGGCGGCGGCGTCGAGGAGCGCCAGCGCGGACCGCGCGTTGCGGCCCGCGTCGTTGGACTCCACCCGGTCGAGGCGGCGCCGCGCCTGGGTACGGAAGTACGCGGCGAGGGATTCGGACCTACTCACGGCAACCTTCTTCGGCAACTCACACTGAGGGCTACGACATCATCACCCATGGTGACAGCCGATGGGGGGAGGTTGGCCAACTCCCGCCTGTCGGGACCCCGCGAAAGCCCGCCGAAACGGCATGAGGCACTATCTCAGCATGAGTGAGTTCGACGACCTGCTTGCCGGAAACGCGGAATACGCGAAGGACTTCGCCAACTCGGGCCTCACGGGCCGTGCGGCACGCGGACTCGCGGTGGTCACGTGCATGGACTCCCGCATCGACCCTCTGGGACTGCTGGGGCTGCAGGCGGGTGACGCCAAGATCCTGCGCAACGCGGGCGCCCGCGTCACCGACGACGTCCTGCGCACTCTGGTCCTGGCCGTGTACCTGCTGGGCGTGGAGCGCGTGCTGGTGATGCCGCACACGGACTGCGGCATGTCCAAGGTGACGGACGGCGACGTGCACGACCTGACGCAACTGAACGGGGTGGACACGCGCAGCCTCGAGTTCCACACCGTCCCGGACCAGGACGCGGCGCTGCGCCACGACCTCACGCGCATCCGGACCACGCCGTTCCTGCCGAAGGACATGCCGGTGGGCGGCGCTATCTACGACGTCCACACGGGAAGGCTGATGCCCGTCTCCCTGTGACCGGCCGCCGCGGGGACCGCGCGCGGCCGTAGCGGGCCATGATGGTCGTCATGGTGAGAGTGGGAGCCGCGCGCGCCGCCGCGGCGCGCTGGGTGGCCGAGCACGCGCGTCCCGACCCCCGCTATCGGGGGGCGTACGCCGCCGGGTCCACGGTCGGCCTGCCGGACGACGCCGAGCTGCCGCCGTCCTCGGACCTGGACCTCTTCGTGGTCATGGCCCAGGACCCGCCGCCGGCCAAGCCCGGCAAGCTGCGTTACCGGGGCGTCCTGCTGGAGGTGAGCCATCTCCCCTGGGCGGCGCTGCGGTCCGCCGACGACGTCCTGGGCTCGTACCACCTGGCTGGGGCGTTCCGTACGGACAGCGTCATCGACGACCCCACCGGCCGCCTGCGCGCCGTCCAGGCACACGTCGCGTCGCATTTCGCCGCCCGCCCGTGGGTGCGCCGCAGATGCGAGGACGCCGTACGGAGGATCGAGGCCCGCGCCACGGCGCTGACCTCCCCGGCGCCCGGCGCTCCGCGGCCCTTCCATGAGCAGGTGATGACGTGGCTGTTCGCCGCCGGGGTCACGGTCCACGTGCCGCTCGTCGCCGCGCTGCGCAACCCGACCGTACGGCTGCGCTATCCGGCGGTGCGCGAGGTCCTCGCCTCCTACCGCCTGTCCGGCCTCTACCTGGAGATGCTGGACCTCCTCGGCTGCTCGCACCTCCAGGCCGAACGGGTCCGGGGTCACCTGCGCGAGCTGGCCACGACGTTCGACCTCGCGGCCGGCGTCACGAGAACTCCGTTCCCCTTCAGCAGTGACATCACCTCGGCGGCCCGGCCGATCGCGATCGACGGCAGCCGGGACCTGGTCGAGCGCGGCGACCACCGTGAGGCCGTTTTCTGGATCATCGCGACGTTCGCCCGCTGCCACGCGATCCTGGCGGCGGACGCGCCCTCGCTCCACCGGTCGCGGCTGCCGTCGTTCGAGGCCGCGCTGGCGGACCTGGGCATCACCTCTTCCGGCGACCTCCGCCGGCGCGCCGCCGAGGTCACCCGTTTCCTCCCCCGCCTCGCGCAGGCCACCGAGCACATCCTGGGCACGAACCCGGCCATCACCCCCTAGGTTCCATCGAGGCGACCCCGGCGCGCGCGGCGGCCAGCGCGCCCGCCGCGGCGCGGTCCGCGGCGGCGTCGTCCAGAGGCTCCCCGGTGTTGAGCAGGGCGTAGTACAGGGGCGCGGAGACGGCGGCGATCACCCGGTGCGGGTCGGTCCCGGTGGGCAGTTCGCCTCGTTCGACGGCGTCGGTGACGCAGCCGGCCCACTCGTCGATGCGTACGGCGTAGAAGCGGTGCAGCGCCCGCGCGGCCTGCTCGTCGCACAGTGAGGCGGCGATCAGCGCCTTGAACAGGCGCCCCTGGCGGGGGTCGGTGAGGGTCCTGACGACCAGGCGGGCGTTGTCGCGCAGGTCCTGGTCGACACTGCCCGTGCGCGCGCGGGGCAGGGACTGCTCGGCCATGTCGGCGAGCAGGTCGGCGGCGAGCGCGCCGGGCGTGCCCCAGCGGCGGTAGACGGTCGTCTTCCCGACCCCCGCGACCCGGGCGATCTCGGCGAGATCGAGGGCGTCGAAACCCTTCTCGGCCAGGGTGTCCCCCGCTGCTTGCAGGACTGCCTCGCGGACGCGGGCGGTACGTCCTCCCGGGCGGACGGCACCGGGTTGGGGAGCGGCGGCCATGTCGGACTCCTTCTCGCGAGCACTCTTATCGGGACCGTGGTTCCCTTACGGCAGCAGGAGTGCTACCGTTCTTGCATCTTAACGGAACCACAGAACCGTTTGCACTGGTGTACCCGAAAGGACGTCCCCGTCATGTCCACCACGAAGCCCCTGCCCAGGGCCACGGCGCCGGCCTCCGCGCACGAGCCGCCTCCCCGGCGGCTGACCGTCCGGCTGAAGGTCACGCTCGCGGTGCTGCTGGTCGCCCAGTTCATGCTGGCCGTCGACTTCTCGATCCTGAACGTGGCACTGCCCGAGATCGGTGACGACCTCGGCTTCTCCCTGGCCAACCTGCAGTGGATCGCCACCGCCTTCGCCCTGAGCGCCGCCGGTTTCACCCTCCTGTTCGGCCGCATCGGCGATCTGGTCGGCCGGAAGCGCATCTTCCTCGGCAGTCTCGCGCTCCTCGGCCTGGCCTCCCTGGTCGGCGGGCTCGCCCCGAACCCCGAGGTGCTCATCGTCGCCCGGGTCGCCCAGGGGCTCGCGACCGCCGCCGCGACCCCGGCCGGGCTCGCCCTGCTCACCACCTCTTTCCCCGAGGGGCCCCTGCGCCAGAAGGCCCTCGGCCTCAACGGCGCGCTCATGTCGGCCGGGTTCACCGCCGGCGCCGTCCTCGGCGGCGTCCTGACCGACCTGCTCTCGTGGCGCTGGGCCTTCTTCATCAACGTCCCCGTCGCGCTCGCGGTGCTCGCCGTCGCCCCCACCGTCATCGCCGAGTCCCGGCCCGCCGCGCGCCCCAAGGCAGACCTGCCCGGCGCGCTGACCGTGACCCTCGCGCTGCTCGGCATCGTCTACGGCCTGACGCAGGCCGGCGAGCACGGCTGGACCCACCCCGTGGCCCTGGCGGGCCTGCTGGCCGGCGCGGCCCTGCTGGTCGCCTTCCTCCTCGTCGAGCGCAGGGCCGCCCAGCCGCTGGTCCCGCTGCACGTGCTGAGGAAGCCCACCGTGGCGTGGGGCAACGTGCTCGGACTGCTCGCCTTCGTCACCGAGACGTCCCTGGTGTACCTGCTCACGCTGTACATGCAGAAGACCCTCGGCTTCTCGGCCCTCACCGCCGGGCTCTCCTTCGGCGTCCTGGGGCTCGGGACCGTGGCAGGGGGCCTGCTCGCGCCGAAGGCGATCGCCCGCACCTCCACCGTGGCCGTCCTGGTCGGGGGCGGGCTGCTGCAGGCGGTCTTCACCGCCGTCCTGCTCCTCCTCGGCGACACGCCGGACTCGATGGGACTGCTGCTGCCCGCCACCTTCCTGGGCGGCGTGGGCAACATGCTGGTCATCGTCGGCTTCATGGTCACCGCCACCACCGGCCTGCCCGACCACGAGCAGGGTCTGGCGACCGGGCTGGCGTCGATGTCGCAGCAGGTCGGCATCACCATGGGCACCCCGATCATGTCCGCGATCGTCACCGCGGCGACCGCGGGCGCCATGTCCGCCGGGGCGATCCTGCACGGCGTCACCGTCGCCGTCGCCGCGAACGCCGCCCTGGTCCTCCTCGGCGTCCTCATCGCCGTCGTCCTGAAGCGGAAGATGTCATGAATCTCGTCGCAGCTCTCTCGGCCCTGGTGATCGCACTCGGCTCGTCCACGGCCGTTCCCGGCCACGCCCACGCCGCCGTCGACCAGCGGGCGGACTGGCGGGCCGCCTGGACGGCCGCGCCGCAGCGGCCCAGCGCCGGGTTCGAGCCGAACTGGTCGGAGGAGGGTTTCAGCGGCCAGAGCGTGCGCCAGGTGGTCAGGCCCACCGCGGGCGGCTCATCGCTGCGGATCCGGCTGTCGAACGACTACGGGCCGTCCCCCGTACGTCTGACGGGCGCCACCGTGGCCCTCGCCGGCCAGGGCGCCTCGGTGCGGCCGGAGTCCGTCCGGCACCTCACCTTCGGACATGCCGGCTCGACCAGCCTCCCCGCCCGTGGGCGGCTCGTGAGCGACCCCGTACGGCTCGACGTCCGCCCGTTCCAGTCGGTGGCCGTCACCCTGTACTTCGCCGGGACCACCGGACCGGCGACGTTCCACTCGCAGGCGTACGCCGGCAGCTTCCGGGCGCGGGGCGACCACCGCGCCGACACCGCGGCGAGTGCCTTCACGCAGATGACGCACTCCTGGTACTACCTGTCCGGCCTCGACGTCACGGGCGGCGCGAAGACGGGCGATGCCGTGGTGGCCTTCGGTGACTCCATCACGGACGGGTTCGGCTCGACCGCCGACGCCGACGGCCGCTACCCCGACGAGCTGGCCGAGCGGCTCGCCGCCCTGGGCCGGCCCCGGCCCGTCCTGAACGCCGGCATCGGCGGCAACCTGGTGCTCAACGACTCGGCCTGGTACGGCGACCACTCAGCGGCCCGCTTCCGCCGCGACGTGCTCGACCAGCCGGGCGTCGGCACGGTCATCGTGCTGGAGGGCGTCAACGACATCGGCTTCAGCGAGTCGGACACGCCGACGTACAAGCCGGCGCCCGTGGTCTCCGCCGACGAGCTGATCGCCGGGTACCGCCGGCTCATCAGGCAGGCGCACGCGAAGGGCGTCAGGGTGGTCGGGGCGACCCTGCTGCCGTTCAAGAACTCCGACCACTGGGGTGAGCACGCGGCCGCCGTCAGCGACGCCGTCAACCAGTGGATCCGCACCTCCGGCGAGTACGACGCGGTCGTGGACCTCGATCGGGGCATGGCCTCCCCCGGCGACCCCGACGTCCTCGACCCCGCCTACGACAGCGGTGACCACCTGCACCCTGACGACGCCGGCTACACCGCCATGGCCCGCCTCATCGCCGACCAACTCTGAGGCGCCCACTCGAAAGGCCCGCACCCGCGCACGGGGTGCGGGCCTTCGAGTGACTCGCAAGCCGGCCGTCCGGGGCGGGTACGGAAGGCCTGCCGGTCACCCCACGAAGCGTGACCGAGCAACTTCCGATCACCCCACGAGCGGTGACCGAGCAGCGCCCGGCCACCCCATGCGGGCGACCCGGACGGCTCCCGGACGTCCTCATGGACGGCTGGAGCGGTCAGGCGTCGATGTGGTCGCGGTCGACCTCCGCCGCGCTGCTGACGATGAACTCGCGGCGCGGCGCCACGTCACTGCCCATGAGGAGGCTGAAGATGCCCTCGGCCCCCTCCGCGTCCTCGATGCGGACGCGGCGCAGGATGCGGTGGCGCGGGTCCATGGTGGTCTCGGCCAGCTGGTCGGCGTCCATCTCGCCCAGGCCCTTGTAGCGCTGCACCGGGTCCTTCCAGCGCTTGCCGCGCCGCTCCAGGTCGCGCAGCACCTTGTGCAGCTCGGCGTCGGAGTAGCAGTAGATGTACTTCTCCTTGCCCTTGCCGGGGTTGGTGAGCTCGATCCGGTGCAGGGGCGGGACGGCGGCGAACACGCGGCCGGCCTCGACCATGGGCCGCATGTAGCGGTGGAACAGCGTCAGCAACAGGCACCGGATGTGGGCGCCGTCGACGTCGGCGTCGGCCATGAGGATGACCTTGCCGTAGCGGGCCGCCTCGATGTCGAAGGAGCGGCCGGAGCCGGCGCCGACGACCTGGATGATGGCGGCGCACTCGGCGTTCTTGAGCATGTCGCTCATCGACGCCTTCTGGACGTTGAGGATCTTGCCGCGGATCGGCAGCAGCGCCTGGAACTCCGAGTCGCGGGCCAGCTTGGCCGTGCCCAGCGCCGAGTCTCCCTCGACGATGAACAGCTCGCTGCGGTCGACGTCGTCGCTGCGGCAGTCCACGAGCTTGGCGGGCAGCGCGGAGTTCTCCAAAGCGCTCTTGCGGCGCTGGTTGTCGCGGTGCTCGCGGGCGGCGATGCGCGCCTTGGCGGCGGCGACGATCTTCTCCAGCGCGGCCCGGAGCGGCTGCTTGAAGCCGCGCGGCGGGTTGGCGAACAGCTCCTTCAGCTCGCGCGAGACCACATGGGAGACGATGCGGGTGGCCGCGGAGGTGCCGAGGACCTCCTTGGTCTGGCCCTCGAACTGCGGCTCCGGCACGCGGACGGTGACGACCGCGGTGAGGCCCTCGAGGATGTCCTCCTTGGTGACCGGGTCGTCGCCGTTCTTCAGCAGGCGGGTCTCGCGCAGCTGCTCGTTGATCGTGCGCACCAGGCCGCGCTCGAAGCCGGTGATGTGGGTGCCGCCCTTGGGGGTGGCGATCACGTTGACGAACGAGCGGACGGTCGACTCGTAGCCGCGGCCCCAGCGCACGGCCACGTCGACGGTCAGCTCCCGCTCCACCTCGGTGGGCGTCATGTGGCCCTGGTCGTCGAGGACCGGCACCGTCTCGTGGAAGTGGCCGACGCCCTGCAGGCGCAGCACGTCGCACACGGCCTCGTCGCGGGCCAGGAACTCGGTGAACTCGGAGATGCCGCCGTCGAAGCGGAACTCCTCCTCCACCCGCTCCTCGTGGCGGCTGTCGATGACCACGAGCGTGAGGCCGGGCACCAGGAAGGCGGTCTGGCGGAGCCGGACGTGGATCTCGTCCAGCGACACCTCGGCGTCGGGCAGGAAGATCTGCTTGTCGGCCCAGAAGCGGACGCGGGTGCCGGTGACGGCGCGGGCCAGCCCGCCGCCGTCGCGCAGCCCGGACTTCTTGCGGAACTTGGCCGTCGGCCCGTCGCCGTCGAACACGCCGGGCACGCCCCGGCGGAAGCTGATCTCGTGGACGCGTCCGTCGCGGTCGACCTGGACGTCGAGGCGGGACGACAGCGCGTTGACCACGGAGGCGCCGACGCCGTGCAGGCCACCGGAGGCGGCGTAGGAGCCACCGCCGAACTTGCCGCCCGCGTGGAGCTTGGTGTAGACGAGCTCCACGCCGGCCAGGCCGCTCTTGGGCTCGATGTCGACGGGGATGCCGCGGCCGTCGTCGCGCACCTCGATGGAGCCGTCGGCGTGCAGCTCGACCTCGATGCGGGTGCAGTGACCCCCCAGCGCCTCGTCGACGCCGTTGTCCACGATCTCCCAGAGGCAGTGCATGAGCCCGCGGCTGTCGGTGGACCCGATGTACATGCCCGGACGCTTGCGGACCGCTTCGAGCCCTTCAAGCACCGAGAGGTGACGAGCCGTGTAACCGGCCTCCACTAGGGTCACTCCAGCTCCTCCGGGTTGGTCATCGAACACCTGTGCGCAGCCTACCGTCCTTCTCCTGCGTAGGCGTACTTGCGCACGTGTGCGCGTCCAAGCTTGCCATGCGGTCACGTTTGTCGTTACCAACGGCCTGATCGTCATTACTTTCGGACACATTCCGCTCTGGGCGTAGCGAGGCGGCGGTTGGGAACGTCCACGTCCGGTTAGATGTTGTTCCAAGTGACTGACGCCAGATCCTCGCTTCGGCGGGGGTGACCCGAAAGGCGATACGTGACTGGAGCTCTCGCCCCCGTTAAGCCGCTGACGGCCCTCGACCGCTGCGACCGTTGCGGTGCCCAGGCCTACATTCGCGCGACCCTGCCTGTGGGTGGGGAGCTGCTGTTCTGTGCCCACCACGGGCGTCAGCACATTGCGGCGCTGCGCGAAAAGGGCGCCGACATCCTGGACGAGTCGGCACGGCTCAGCGAAACCCCTGCAATTGCCCACAACGACGAGCGCTGACCTGCGCCCGTCGTGACGAGATAACCACATAACGCACAAGCGCGAAACGGCGACTCCGGCATGCCCGGGGCCGCCGTTTCGCGTTCCAGCAGGAAGCCGGGCAGCAGGGGCGAACACGAGCAGTACGGGCAAGCACCGTCAGCACGGGCAAGCAACGGCAGCACGGACAAGTGCCGGCAGCACGGTCGCGCACCGGCAGTACGGGCAAGGGTGAGGGGGCAGGGCGTCCGAGTCAGCGGACGCGGTAGTGGTAGCCCTGGCGGAAGGTGAAGCCCTCGCTCGCGTAGAGAGCCTGGGCTGTCTCGTTGCGGCGGGTCACCACCAGGTACGCCGGCCGCGACCCGCCCTTCAGCAGCAGGGCGCGGAGCACGCTGCGGCCCAGCCCGCGGCGGCGGGCCTCCGGCAGCGTGGCCATGCAGAAGATCCCGAGCGTGTCACCCTGCGGCACGGCGCGGCCCACGGCGAGCGGCACGCCGTCCTCCTCGACCGCCGCGTACCACGCAGGCACGCCCGCGCAGATCCGCTCGGCCGCCTGCCGGCCCTCGGCGTACCGGCCGTCCACGGCCCACCACGTGTCCACCCACGCCCGCCAGGGATGCTCCTCGATCCGCACCCGGTGCGCGGGTCCGGGCGTGTCGCCGGAGCGCGCCATGACCGCGGTCGGGTCCACCACCTCGTAGCCCCTGCGGTCCAGCTCGGCGTCGAGCTCGGGCACCGCGCCGGACCCCATCGAGAAGGCGGTGCGCGTCCCTCGTGCCGTGTAGAACTCCTCGGCGGCGCCGATGGCGGCGCCCAGGTCGGCGGGCCGGCCGAGGGGAAGCACCGAGTTCGCCCGCTTCGTCACTCCGTCGGCGTAGCGCAGAATCCAGTCGCCATACGACTGCCGCTCGAACGCGGGCCAGGCTTCGTGGACAAGTCTGTCGAAATCCATCAGCGCAGGCTATCCCCCCGACCACCCCGGACGGCCGAGAGGCCCAGGAGAGCCGGAGAGGTCGAGGGATTCGGGAGACGAGGCGGCTCGGGAGGTGGACGGAGCCGCCGAAGCGGACGGCTCCGATGCGGCGTGACGGCGGCTCGCCCCGTGCGGGTCAGCGGGCGTCTCCCTGGAGGCCCCCAGCCCCGTACGGCGGATGGGCCCTCCCGTGCCGTGCCGTACAGGATGAACCGCCCATGCGCGCCGTACAGGACGAACAGCCCGTGCGTGCCGTACGGGACGAACCCCCGCACACGGTGCCAAGCGTCCGCAGCGCCCGCGGAAGCGACCGCTGGCCTGGGCTTATAGGGTGTGGCATCGTGCTGATCCTGTTGCCGCCGTCCGAGAGCAAGGCGTCCGAGGGCAGTGGCCCGCCCGTCGGTGAGCTGTCCTTCCCCGCCCTCGACAAGCCGCGCAAGCGGGTGCTCACCGCGCTGCTGCGCGCCTCCAAGCGCCGTGACGCCCTCGACGTGCTGGGCCTGACCCCGGGCCTGGCGGGCGAGACGGCCAGGAACCTGGCCATCAGGACCGCTCCCACGCTCCCCGCCGCCGGCCTCTACACCGGCGTCCTGTACGACAACCTGGGCCTGGCCACCCTCGACGACGAGGCGAGGAAGCGGGCCGAGGAGGCGGTGCTGATCTTCTCGGGCCTGTGGGGCGTCCTGCGGATCACCGACCGGGTGCCGCCCTACCGGCTGTCGATGGGCGTCAACCTGCCTCCCCTGGGCGGCCTGGCGGCCTTCTGGCGGCCTCTGGTGGCCCGCCAGCTCGATCCCCTCCCCGGAGGACTGGTCGTGGACCTGCGCTCGGCCACGTACGCGGGCGCCTGGCAGCCGGGAGACCGCTCGGTGGCGGTACGCGTGTTCCGGAGCGGCAAGGTCGTCAGCCACATGGCCAAGGCCACCCGCGGGGAGATCGCCCGCGCCCTGCTGGTCGCGGGCGCCGACCCGGAGACGCCCGGCGAGCTGGCCGAACTCCTCCGCTCCCTCGGCCACACCGTCGACCTGACGGAGCCGGCCCGTTCCACCCGCCCCTGGACCCTCGACGTGCATCTGCCCTGACGCGCCCGAGACGCCGAGAAGCCCCGCACCGGGAACGGTGCGGGGCTTCTCGCGGCTGGTACGGCCGCCGGACGGTCAGTCCAGGTAGTCGCGCAGCACCTGGGACCGAGACGGGTGGCGGAGCTTGGACATGGTCTTCGACTCGATCTGCCGGATGCGCTCGCGCGTCACCCCGTAGACCTTGCCGATCTCGTCGAGGGTCTTCGGCTGACCGTCGGTGAGACCGAACCGCATGGACACGACGCCCGCCTCGCGCTCCGACAGCGTGTCGAGAACGGAGTGCAGCTGCTCCTGCAGCAGCGTGAAGCTGACGGCGTCGGCCGGGACGATGGCCTCGGAGTCCTCGATGAGGTCGCCGAACTCGCTGTCGCCCTCCTCGCCCAGCGGCGTGTGGAGGGAGATGGGCTCACGGCCGTACTTCTGGACCTCGACCACCTTCTCGGGGGTCATGTCCAGCTCGCGGGCCAGCTCCTCCGGCGTGGGCTCGCGGCCGAGGTCCTGCAGCATCTGCCGCTGGACCCGGGCCAGCTTGTTGATCACTTCGACCATGTGGACCGGGATGCGGATGGTCCGCGCCTGGTCGGCCATGGCCCGGGTGATCGCCTGCCGGATCCACCAGGTGGCGTAGGTGGAGAACTTGTAGCCCTTGGTGTAGTCGAACTTCTCCACCGCGCGGATCAGACCGAGGTTGCCCTCCTGGATCAGGTCCAGGAACAGCATGCCGCGGCCGGTGTAGCGCTTGGCCAGCGAGACCACCAGGCGGAGGTTGGCCTCCAGCAGGTGGTTCTTGGCCCGGCGGCCGTCCTCGGCGATCCACTCCAGCTCGGCGCGGACGTCGACCGGCAGGCCGTCGGCCTCGCCGCTGCCGAGCTGCTCCTCGGCGAACAGGCCGGCCTCGATGCGCTTGGCCAGCTCGACCTCCTGCTCGGCGTTGAGCAGCGGGACCTTGCCGATCTGCTTGAGGTAGTCCTTGACCGGGTCGGCGGTGGCGCCGGCGGCCGCGACCTGCGCGACCGGGGCGTCATCGTCGTCGTCGGAGAGGATGAGGACCTCGTCCTCGCTCTTCTCCGTCGCGGCCACGGCGGCGACCTCGGCGGCCTTGGGCTCCTCGTCGGTGTCCTCGTCGGTCTCCGGCTCGGCCTCGGCGACGATCTCGTCGTCCTCGACCACGATGTCCTCGAGGTCCTCCAGCTCCACGTCTCCGTCGAGCTCGATGTCCTCGTCGTCGTCGACGCCCTCCGGAGAGGTCGGCTTGGTCGTGGCAGGCCCGGCGCTGTCGGCCGCGACCTTCTTGGCGGCCGGCGCCGCCTTCTTGGCCGCCGCGGGGGCGGCCTTCTTGGTGGGACCCGGCTTGGGCGGGGCGGGCTTGGCGGTGACCGGCTTCTTGGCCGCGGCGGCGGGCTCGGCGGCCTCGGCCGCCCCCACGACCGCGGTCACGGTCTCAGGCTGCTGCTCTTTGGCGGCCGCCGCGGTCTTGGTCTTGACGGGGGCGGCGGTGCGGCGCTTTGCTGGTCCCCGAGACTTCTTCGGCGCAGCCGAATCCGCGGCGGTCACCACCACGGTCACGCCCTCTTTGCTGAGGTTCCGCAAGAACGCGGCGGCGTGTGACATGGGGATGTCCGCCTCCTCGAAGGCCTGGCGAACATCCTCGGACTCGAGGAAACCCTGCGAGCGCCCACGCTCGAGCAGTCGCTGAATGACGGGCTCGTTCAGCTCTTGTGGCTTCGAGCGAGTCGAACTTGCAGGCGACACGAACACCTCTCGAACGAACGCGTGGCGACAATGGACCCAGATGCCCGCTGGGGGGCTGTTGCCTCTCTCGGAGATCGGTGAGGCCGTGCGGACCGCGACGGACCTGCCCAGCATTGTGGCACGACCTCGCACTCCATACGGCCACCTCCCGGCGGTTGACCTCCACCCTAGGCCGACCAAGACAGTAGTGCGTACGTAAGCGCGCCACTGATACCCGAAAGCAACCCTTATGACTGTTTCATTCAGTCACTCTTCGTGGCGGGCGGCACGTGGATGGCCAGGGCGGTAACGTCATCATCCTGTTCATATCCCGACAACATCCGGTCAACCAGGAAATCCAGCAACATGTGCGGACTACTGACGACCTCAGGCGGCGCTTCGGTCACAACACTGCAAATCTCTGCGAGACCGGCGTCCAGCCCCCGCTTCCGGTTCTCCACCAGACCGTCGGAGTACAGCACCGCGGTGTGACCCGGCGGCACCACGAACCGGTACTGCCGGCGGCTCGTCGGCCAGCCGAGCGGCGTCCCCGGCGTGGCGTCGCAGAGCATCGCGGTGCCCTGGGGCGAGACCAGGACGGGTGGCGGGTGGCCGGCGAGCGCCAGCGTGCCCTCACCGGTGACGGGCTCGACCACCATGTACGCGAGGGTCGTGACCTGCTCCTCCTCCTCGGTCGCGTCGAAGACCCGGTCGAGACCGGTCAGCACGGCCGCAGGCGGCGGGTTGGTGAGCGCCAGGGCGCGCATGGCGTTGCGGATGCGGCCCATGCCGGCCGCGGCCTTGACGCCCTTGCCCATGACGTCGCCGACGACGGCCGCGACCCGGCCGTCCTGCAGCACGAACGCGTCGTACCAGTCGCCGCCGACCTGCACGTGGCGGCTGCCGGAGCGGAAGCGCTGGGCCAGCTCCAGCCCCTTGACCACCGGCAGGCGGTCGGGCAGGAGGCTGCGCTGGAGCGTCTCGGCGGTCTTGTGCTCCCGCTCGAACAGCGTCGCCCGCTCGACGGCGAGCGCGCACTGCCCGGCCAGCGCCTCCAGGAAGACGCCGTCCTCCTGGGAGATCTTCTGCGGCCTGGTGAAGGAGAAGCGCAGCGCGCCGAGGGCCCGGCCGGCCGCCAGCAGCGGCAGGCCCACCCAGGCCCGCTCGTCGCTGTTGGTGAAGTAGTTGGCGAGCACCTGCTCGTCGCCGCCGGCCTCCAGGAGCTGCGAGCGCAGGCTGTCGGGCGACTCGGCGAACACCGGCCGCCGGCTGTTGACGGCCATGGTGAGCACGCTGGTGTGGGAGAGCGGGATCTCCTCGCCGGGGGCGCCGGCGGCCTCGGGGACGCCCTCGCCGTTGATCAGCTTGAGCGCGGCCCGGTCGGGGTCGAGCAGCGCGACGGCCGAGCGGTCGGCGGCCAGCGCGGTGCGGCCCACGTCGATGATGACCTGCACGACCTGCTCCACGGTGAGCGCCTCGGCCAGTATGGCCGTGGCGCCCTGGAGCCGGGCGGTGCGCAGCGCGGCGGCGCCGAGCTGGTCGGTCAGGCGGCCCCGCATCTCCTCGGCCTCGCGCTGCGGCGTGACGTCGGTGTTGGCGCCGACCCACTCGACCACGCGGCCGTGCCGGATGATGGGCACGGCGCGGACCTCGAAGTGGCGGTAGCCGCTGGCCCGGGTGCGCACGCGGTAGTTCCACTCGAACATGGTGCGGCCGCGCAGCGCCTCCTTCCAGGCCTCCTCGGTCTGCCGGCGCTCCTCGGGGTGGACGACCTCCAGCCAGCCGTGCGCGAGGTACTCCTCCAGGCCCTGCCCGGTGATGGCGCGCCACTGCGGCGCGTCCTCGACGACCGTGCCGGTGGGCGAGGTGATCCAGACGAGCTGCGACTGGGCCTCGACCAGTGACCGGTAACGCTCCTCGCTGCGGCGCAGGTCCTCCTCGGTCTGGCGGCTCTCGGTCACGTCGAGCCCGACCAGGGCGACGGCGCGCAGCTCCCCCGCCTCGTCGTGGACCGGCGAGAACGACAGCGACCAGTGGCGGTTCTCACCCTCGGGGGTGCGGACCCGCACCCGGCTCTCGGTCACCGGCGCGTCGCTCTCGATGACGCCCTGCACCGCGTGGGTGATGAGCTGGCTGAGGTCGGCGGCCAGGGCATCGACCGGCACGCGGCCGACGAGCCGCTCGGCGGGCACGCCGACGACGTCGGTGAACAGGTCGTTGACCCGCTGGACCCGGCCGTCGGGGTCGAAGAACGCGAAGGCGTACTGTGCCTCCGACAGCAGGCCCCCGAAGAGGGCGGAGTCTGAGATGTCCACATCCGACTCCCGGGGACGGGGAACGGAGGTCTCGGCGCTCATGGTCGGCACCTCCGTCGCGTGCCAGGGTCTCCCACGCGGCACATCTCCATAACTGTGTATCGGCGTAGCGCAGCTCCGGGCGACCGGATCCTGCTGTACATCATCGGCGATGGGCATGCGCGGACGGAAGCCCCGCAGGCCATACGGTCAACGCATCCTGTCAAAATCGCTCCACGTTACGCAGCAAGATCAGGCTACTTGGCCCGCGCCGACCCCTTGGCCTCCTGTTTGGCCTCTTGCTTGGCGGCCCGCACGCGGCCCAGCGTGTCGGCGTCGACCACATCCGCCACCGACCGGAACGATCCCTCCTCGCCGTACGGTCCCGCCGCCTCCCGCCAGCCGGGCGGCCGGACCCCCAGTTGCTTGCCGAGCAGTGCCAAAAATATCTGGGCTTTCTGCTTGCCGTAACCGGGAAGAGCCTGCAACCGCTTCAGCAGCTCTTTGCCGTCCGCCGCCTCGGCCCAGATCCTCTCGGGGTCGCCACCGTACTGCTCGGTGAGGTAGGCCGCCAGGCTCTGCACGCGCGCCGCCATCGAGGAGGGGTAGCGGTGGACCGCCGGCTTCTCCGCCAGCAGCGCCGCGAACGCCTCGGGGTCGTAGGAGGCGATCTCCTCGGCCGTGAGGTCGTGCCCGAGCCGCTGGGCGATGGTGTAGGGGCCCGTGAACGCCCATTCCATCGGGATCTGCTGGTCGAGCAGCATGCCGATGAGGAGGGCGAGCGGACTGCGGCCGAGCAGGTCGTCGGCCTCCGTCCGCTGGGCGAGCTGGATGCGCATGGGAACAGCTTCGCATGAAAGCGCTTGCGGGGATGCGAACACAACCGTAGTGGAGGCTTGACACAGGCCCGAGAAAAGATGGAATGGGAGCGCAAGTCGCCCTGAGTCCATTCCTGGGGGTTTGCCCCTGGGCATCCAGAGGAATCTCACACCTATGCTCGCTCTGGCCACACGCTTCCTCAGGGAACCGGTCAGTCACCGCCTGGCCGAGGAATTCCTGACAGTGCCCACGGACACCATCGACCGCTGCGTGGCCGACGTGTGCGCGTGCGCCGACCATCTCGGCATCGCGGCGACTCCGGAGATCGTGGAGCGCGTCGCGCGCGAGCACCTGCTCGCGATCGTCAACTCCGCCCCGCCGCCACGGAGTCCCCGATAACATCGGGGTCACCGGGCCGCGTTCTACGCACCGTTTCAGCCTGGAATGCGAGAGAGTGAGGGCGTGCGCCGACACCGACGAGATCCCCGGGAGAGCACCCCCCCAGACGATGTCTTCAAGGAGATGGTGCAGGCGGCTCGCGAGCTGCTGGCCGTCCGCAGCCCGCTCGACGCGGAGCTGATGGTCTCCGACATGATCGGCGCCTGGTGGGGACGGCGGGTCAGGGGCGGAGACGTCGAGCAGGTGCTCGGTGAGGGGCTGGTCGACTACGCCGCCAAGGGGGGCACCCCGGCGTCCCTGACGCTGCTGATCTGCCTGGCCTACCTGGGCACGGCCCGCCAGGGCGCCAAGGCCGAGGGCGCGGCGCTGGCGATGATGGAGTCGGGCGTGGCGCGTCCCGGCTGGGCCGAGCGGGTGGGCGCGGTCAAGCCCACCGGCTGCTACGTCTCCCGCGACGCGTACGGCGACCAGGACACGGTGATCTGCACGTTCGCCTACCGGTGGGGGGAGGGCGGCCCGGAGCGCGGCGACGCGCCGGCGACGCCCGCGGGCGGCCAGGACCGGCACGCGCTGGTCATGGTCGTCGACCACAACATGTCGGGCATGGCGCGCGACGCCTGGGTCTCCTCCCAGGTCGACAAGCTGCTGGAGGAGGCCCGCGCCGAGGCGGCGGGCAACCCGATGCTGGTGTTCGGCGAGATCGAGCCGCAGCAGGCCAGAGCGCTGCTGGAGTCGGCGATGAAGGCCACGAGCGAGCCGAAGACGCCGCCGCCCGTCAGCGACAGCTACAGCGCCTACCACGCCTTCGCCCGCGCCCGCCTGAAGGCGCTGCCGCCGGGCCGCAAGCGGCCGGCGCCGCTGCACATCGAGGCGCCCTACAGCCGGGAGCGGCGGGCCATGCTGGCGGCCGAGTTCCTGGCCTCCGACGCGGCCGAGCACCTGTCGGACCCGTCGGCGGCCTCGCGCTGCGCCGACCACATCATCGAGTACGGCTGCGAGCAGGACTTCAGCCGGCCGCTGCGGGTCAGCCCGACCAAGTGCGAGACGTTCCTGCTCGACTGGCTGCCGCGCAAGGTCATGCTGAGCACCGCCGAGCAGGAGGCCATGCCGCACGTGCTGGCGGCGTGGGTGCGGTTCGCGGCGCGCCGCTCCGGGCTGCCGGAGGAGGGGCTGCGGGCCACGCTGGACGCCGTGTGGGAGGCGATCGGCAAGTTCCCCGAGGCGTACCGCGACCCGACCTCGTTCGGGCTGGACCGGCCGCTGCTGGAGCGGCTGCTGCCCGACGGCGACCTGTCGGCGCTGGCGCGGCGGGCGTTCGCGTTCCCGTTCCTGCAGGGCTTCCACAACGGGGTGGACCTCGACCGGCTCAACCCGGCCGACGAGGCCGACCGGCGGGCGCTGCTGGAGATCGACCACGTCGGCGCGATGGACGAGGAGCACCTGGCCTGGCACGAGGAGATCGCCACCCGGCTGTGGGAGGGCGACCCCCCGCAGCTCTGGGAGGCGGCGCAGCGGCTGCTCGACCTGGGCCACGACCGCCACGACGTGCTGCACGTGCTCATCGAGATCGCCGAGCGCATCGGCGGCGACCCCGACGAGCTGGCCGCCGCCCTGGACGACATCGCCGACATCCCGGACGAGTTCTAGCACCTCCAGAAAATCGTTCCACGTCGAGGTGCCGCGGCCGCGGCCGCACCCGCTCCACCCCGTACGACCGGAGCGGCGAGGCCGGCACGGCGGCCCGGGCCCCGTTCGTCGCGCCGCGCCGGCGATGCCGCCATGATGGGTCCATGGTGATCGACCTCAACGCCGACCTGGGCGAAGGCTTCGGGATCTGGCGACTCGGCGACGACGACGCGCTGCTCGACGTCGTCACGAGCGCGAACGTGGCCTGCGGCTTCCACGCCGGCGACCCGGTGACGATCAGGCGCACCTGCGCGGCGGCCGTCGACCGCGGCGTGTCGATCGGCGCCCAGGTGTCCTACCGCGACCTCGCCCACTTCGGTCGCAGGGAGATGGACGTCGAGCCGGAGGAGCTGTGCGCCGAGGTGCTCTACCAGCTCGCCGCCGTCGACGGCATCGCGCGGGCGATGGGCGGGCGCGTCTCGTACGTCAAGCCGCACGGCGCGCTGTACAACCGGATCGTCCGCGACGAGGTCCAGGCGGCCGCGGTCGTGGACGCGGTGGCCGACTACGACCCGTCGCTGCCGCTGCTCACGCTGCCGGGGTCCGCGGTGCACGCCGTGGCGGCGGCCGCGGGCGTCTCCACGGTCACGGAGGCGTTCGCCGACCGGGCGTACACGCCGGCGGGCACGCTCGTGCCGCGCCGCGAGCCGGGAGCCGTCGTCCACGACGTGGAGGCGGTGACGGCGCGGGCCGTGCGGATGGCCGTGGAGGGCGCGGTGACGGCCGTGGACGGCAGCGCCGTGCCGGTGCCGGCGCGCTCGATCTGCGTCCACGGCGACACGCCCGACGCGGTACGGCTGGCGCGGGCGGTTCGCGACGGACTGCTGGAGGCCGGGGTCGTGCTGCAGGCGTTCGCGTGATCCGCGGGGCCGGGGAGCACGGGCTGCTCGTGGAGACCGGGGCCCTGGAGGTGTCGCACCGGCTGGACGCCCTGCTGCGGGCCGACCGGCCGGACGGGGTGGTGGAGATCGTGCCGGGCCCGGAGACGGTGCTCGTGGTGGCTCCCGGCGCGGACCGGGGACGGCTGCGCGCCGCCCTGGAGCGGCTGTTGGCGGAGGCGGGCACCGGGGACGCCGTAGGCGTCGCGGCGGGGGACGCCGGGGGGCTCGTGCGGATCCCGGTCGTCTACGACGGCGAGGACCTGGCGTCCGTCGCGGAGCTGTCCGGGCTCTCGCCCGAGGAGGTGATCGCCCGGCACACCGGGCGGGACCTGGTGGTGGGCTGGCTCGGGTTCGCGCCGGGCTTCGCCTACCTCACCGGCCTGGACCCGGCCCTGCACCTGCCGCGGCTCGGCACGCCGCGCACGTCCGTGCCCGCGGGCTCGGTCGCGGTCGCGGGCCCGTACTCCGCCGTCTACCCGAGCGCCTCGCCCGGCGGGTGGCGGCTGCTCGGCCGCACGTCGCTGCGGGTGTGGGACGTCACGGCCGAGCCGCCCTCGCCGTTCCGGCCGGGGACGCGGGTCAGGTTCGAACGCGCATGATCGAGGTTCTCGCGCCCGGGCCGTACGCGACGGTCCAGGACCTCGGGCGGCCAGGCCTCGCCCACCTCGGCGTGCCCGCCTCCGGCGCGGCCGACGCGGACGCCCTGCGGCTGGCCAACCGCCTGGTGGGCAACCCCGAGGCGCTGGCGGGGATCGAGCTGACGTACGGCGGGGCGCGCCTGGCCTTCCACGCGGGCGCCTGGGTCGCCGTCACGGGCGCCCCCTGCCCGCTCACGGCCGTGCCCGCCCCTGCGCCGTCCGGCGCGGAGGGGCGCATGAGCGGGTGGCGCGCGCCCGCCGCCGGCGCCGCGGTGCCGTTCTGGGTCCCGGCCGGGACCGAGCTGCGGTTCGGGACGCCCGCGTGTGGCCTGCGGAGCTACCTGGCGGTGCGCGGCGGCGTGGCGGTCGAGCCGGTGCTCGGCAGCCGCTCCACCGACTCCCTGTCCGGTCTGGGGCCCGAGCCGCTGCGGGCCGGGGCGGTGCTGCCCGTGGGCGCCGTGGCGGGCCTGGAGCCGATCGTCGCCGACCTCGCGCCCGCGCGCGGGCCCCGGCCGGCCGTGCTGCGGGTGCTGCCGGGGCCGCGCGACGACTGGTTCGTCCCGGGCGCGCTGGCGGCGCTGTGCGAGCGGCCGTACGTGGTCAGCCAGGACAGCAACCGCGTCGGGGTACGGCTGAACGGCCGGGAGCTGGCGCGGGCGCGGGAGGGGGAACTGCCCAGCGAGGGCATGGTCGCCGGCGCGCTCCAGGTGCCGCCGAGCGGGCAGCCGATCGTGTTCCTCGCCGACCACCCGCCGACGGGCGGCTACCCGGTGATCGCGGTGGTGGTGACGGCCGACCTCGCGGTGGCCGCCCAGCTCAGGCCGGGTGACGCGGTCCGTTTCACCACCCACCGCGTCACCTGATCCGGCCGGGCCGCGAAGGTCAGAGCTCCACCTGGCCGGTGACGCACGTGACGGTGGAGCCGCCCACCCAGACGCCGCCGTCGTCGCCGGTGGTGATGTGCACCCGCCCCGACCGGCCGAGCCGCGTGCCCTGGGCGGCGACGTACGGCGCGCTCGCCCGGCCGGTGCGCAGCAGCCACTGGGCCACCGAGGCGTTGAGACTGCCCGTCACCGGGTCCTCGACGGTGCCGCCGTCGAACGGGCAGAACGCCCGCATCTCGAACGCGTACGGCGCGCCCTCCGGGTGCGGGCCGGCCACGCCGATGAAGCAGTCCACGAGCCCCGGCTCCACCGCGAGCACGGCGTCGGCGTCGCGCAGCAGCACCGCCACCCAGCCGGGGCCGTTGTCGGCCCACTCGATGTCGACGATCTCGCTCCGGTCGACGCGCAGCAGGGCCGCCACGTGCGCGGCGAACGCCTCCTCCACGGGCCCGGACCGGATCAGGGGCGGCGCGGAGAACGCCAGCCCGTCCTCCGTCCTGCGCACCCGGACCAGCCCGACGCCGCACTCCTGCACGATCTCACCGGCCTCGGGCGAACCGGCTTCGGGCGAACCGGCTTCGGGCGAACCGGCGGCCTTGGGCGTGCCCCCGGCCGCGAGCCAGGCGTGGCACGTGCCGAGCGTGGGGTGGCCGGCGAAGGGCAGCTCGGACGTCGTGGTGAAGATCCGGACCCGGTAGTCGGCGGCCGGGTTCTCGGGCGGCAGCACGAACGTGGTCTCCGACAGGTTCGTCCAGCAGGCGAAGCGCTGCATCTCCTCCGTGGTCAGCCCCTTTCCGTCGAGGACGACGGCAAGGGGGTTGCCCCGGTACGGAACGGACGTGAACACATCGACCTGGGTGAAGGGACGCCGCATGCCGCAAGTCTCGCAGACCTGTGCCTTCGGGCGGTCAGGCCTCCGCCTCCTCGGCCGTCTCGGCCGGGACCGCGGCCAGGCGGGACTCCACGAGGGCGACGGCCCGGTCCAGGGCGGCGCCGGGGACCGGCTCGAACAGCTCCACCACGGCCCGGCCGCGCTCCGGCCGCCACACGCCGGCCACCCGTCCGCCGTACAGGACGACGGGTGAGATCCAGCCCGCCTGGCGGCTGACCTTCGCCTTGACGGCGGCCGGGATGAGCGGCTCCAGGTCGCGGGGCGCGCCCAGGATGTACGGGTCGAAGCCCGGCAGCAGGTGGACCTCCTCCGACGGCCGGGTGGCGGCCAGTCCGTCGAGGTGCTCGGTCAGCGCGAGCAGCGTGCGGCCGTCACCGGCGTCCACCTCCGTGAGCTCGGGCGCGAGGTCGCGGAACCACGCCTTGAGCACCGCCTTGCGCGCCACCCCGCCGAACAGCCACTTGTCGAACATCTCCGGCGTCGCCGGCCCGTGCGCCCCGAAGAACGCCCGCGCCACCCGCACCCCGGCCTCCTCCTGGGGCGGCGGCTCCGCGGGCCAGCCGGGCAGCCAGCGGCTCGGGGCGGCGAAGGTGACCCTGCCCCCGCGCGGCGGCCCGTAGCACAGCTCGCCGAGGCGGCTGAGCGGCTTGAGCAGGGCGCCCCACCCGGAGGTCAGCGCCTGTCTGAGGTGGCCGTCGCCGGTCACCTCGACGACGGCGTCGACCAGCTCCTCGCGGGTCAGCGGCTTGTCCCCCAGCGCCCGCGGCACGGCGTCGATGACGGCCTCGATCTCGGCCGCGGTGACGCCGTGGCCGCGCTGCCAGGACCCCTTCTCCCAGAAGCGCAGCGTGCCGAGCGCCGAGCACAGGTCGGGCAGCGTGTCGGAGGGCACCAGGTGCAGGGTGCCCCGCATGACCCACGTCTTGGCCAGGGTGCGGGCGTCCCAGAGCGCCCGGTCCGGCTCGGCCGGGTCGGGGCGGGCGCTCCTGACGGCCACGGCCAGCCGCGCCGACGAGGCCACCTGCGCCTGAACCCCGCACAGCCGCCGGGCGACCGCCACGACGTCCGGCTCGGCGCTGGGACGGGGGCCGGCGACGAACTGCCGGCGCAGACGCCAGGCGAGGATCTGGGGCCAGGTCAGCGAAGTCGTCACCGGACCGTTCTACCGGACGCCGCCGACAGTCTCGCTGCGGCCCCGTCGCCTCAGCCGGCCCGGGTCACGGGGTGAAGCCGATGTCCTGGTAGCGCAGGTCGTAGAAGCCGCGGGCGCCCACGTTGGCGAGGTCGGCGCGCACGGCGACGTTCTGCGGGCGCTGGTAGAGCGGCAGGACGTTGACCTCCTCCCAGATGAGCCGGTCGGCCTCGTTGGTGGCGGCCCGGGCGCGAGCCGGGTCCAGGCTCTGGCCGGCCTTGTTCATGGCGTCGTCGATGGCCTTCGACCCGGTCCGCCCGAAGTTGGCGTTCCACGTCTTGCCGTCCGGTGCGTTCGCGTAGATCCCGTAGCTGCTCGACACCGGGAACGGGGTGCCGATGTAGGCGAAGGCGGTCAGATCGAAGTTGCCGGGGATGACGTACTTGGTGAAGAAGTCGTCGCCGGGCACGGCCTGGATCGAGACCTGCACCCCGATCTGGCTCAGCATGCTCTGCGTCAGCTCCGCCTCCGACTTGCTCACCTGCACGCCGGAGGGCACGACGAAGCGCAGCGCCAGCGGCCTGCCGTCCTTCTGCCGTACGGCGCCGGACTGCTTCCAGCCGGCCTCGTCGAGGAGTTGCTTGGCGCGTGCCGGGTTGTAGGCGCCGAGCGGGCCGGCGTTGTTCTGGTAGCCCTCCTGGGTGTTCATGAAGAAGTGGTTGTCGAGCGGCGCGATCGGCCAGTCGAGGCCCTGCAGGTCGGACTGGGCGATGGCCTGGCGGTTGACGCCGAGCTGGACGGCCTGGCGGACCCGCTGGTCGCGCAGCAGGTCGCTGGAGCCGTTGAAGGTGATGTGCCGGAAGTCGGGGCCGGCCGCCTGGCGCACCTGCGCGTTGCGGGTGGCGCGGGCGCGGGCGTAGTCGGGCGCGGAGGGGCCGATGTCGGCGACGTCGAGCTCACCGTTGCCGAACGCGCCGATCAGGGAGTCCTGCTCGGAGGCGCGGTAGACGATCTGGTCGAGCTTGGCCCGCTGCCCCCACCAGTGGTCGTCGCGGACCAGCGTGATGGTCTTGGCGGTCTGGTCGAAGCCCTTGAGCCGGAACGGCCCCGCGGTCACGGGGATCCTGTTCAGCCACGCGTTGTTGAACGCGTCGGGCGTGCGGTTGGCCGAGGCGGGCAGCAGCGGCCCGAACAGCGACTGCCAGTCGCCGAACGGCCGGGCGAAGGTCACCACCACCTCGTAGTCGTCCTTGCCCCGGGCGACCTTCTGGATGTCCTGGTAGCCGGTGGAGCTGACGATGCGGTAGCGCGGGTCCTTGCCGTTGAGCGCCTGCCACTGGGCCTCGTAGTCGGCCCACGTGATGGGCTTGCCGTCGGACCAGCGGGCCTTCGGGTTGAGCCGGTAGGTGACCACCTGCCGTGGCTCACGCGAGGTGAGCTTCGCGTCGAGCACGTAGTCGGGGTTGGGGCTGATCACCGCCTTCTGGTCCGACAGGAACGGAGCGGGCAGCAGGGCGTTGCTGATCACGGCGGCCACGGCGAGGTTGCCGTCGACGTGGTTGCGGTTCCACTGCGCGGGGAACTCGTTGACCCCCCAGCGCAGCGTGCCGCCGTCCTTGACCTTCTCGCGCGGCTGGGGGTTGATGTCGTACGCCTTGACGGCCCGGACGGTCTCGTCGCCGGGGCCGCCTCCAGCGCCCTGTCCGCCGCCGCAGCCGGACAGCGTCAGCGGCGCGGACAGGGCGAGGGTCAGGGCGACGGCGGTCCGGGCGACTCTGGCCGGGCGTGGTGCCTTCATCGGGTTCTCCTGGTTTAGACGACTTCGAGCTTCTCCGCGTAATGGCAGGCCGCGCCCTGGTCGCCGGCCGGCGTGTCCACGGGCAGCACGTCGGGCTCCACCTCGACGCAGAGCGTGCGCTCGGTCTCGGTCAGCACCGCGCGGAACTTCGGGCACCGGGTGCGGAAGCGGCAGCCCGACGGCGGATCGGCCGGGCTGGGGAGGTCACCTTCGAGGAGGATCCGCCTGCGCGAGCGCTCGCGGACGGGGTCGGGCAGCGGGATGGCGGACAGCAGCGCCTGGGTGTACGGGTGGGCGGGGGCGTCGTAGACCGCGTCGACGGAGCCGATCTCGGCGATGCGGCCGAGGTACATGACGGCGACCCGGTCGGCGATGTGCCGGACCACGGCCAGGTCGTGCGCCACGAACAGGTACGACAGGCCGAGCCTGGCCTTCAGCTCGGCGAGCAGGTTGATCACTCCGGCCTGGATGGACACGTCCAGCGCCGAGACCGGCTCGTCGAGGACCAGCAGCCGGGGCTCCAGCGCGAGGGCGCGGGCGATGCCGATGCGCTGCCGCTGGCCGCCGGAGAAGTCCTGCGGGTAGCGCTCGGCGTGCTCGGGCGCCAGGCCGACGAGCGTGAGCAGCTCCGCGACGCGCCGGCCGGCGCTCTCCCGCGGCTCCGAGCCGCCGTGCGTGCGCAGCGGCTCGGCGACGATGTCGTGGACGGTCATGCGGGGGTCGAGCGAGGCCAGCGGGTCCTGGAAGACGACCTGCATGTCGCGCCGGACCGCCATCCGCTCGGCCGAGCCGAGCCGGGCGGTGTCGTGGCCGAACACGACGATCCGTCCCTCCTGGGGCCGGGCCAGCTCCAGGATCTCCAGCAGGGTCGTGGTCTTGCCGCAGCCCGACTCGCCGACCAGGCCGAGCGTCTCGCCCTCGCGGATCTCGAAACCGACCCCGGCCACGGCGTGTACGGTGCCGACGCGGCGCTTGAAGACGGCGCCGCGCATCAGCGGATAGTCCTTGACCAGGCCCTCCACGCGCAGCACCGGCTCACCGCGCGGTACGGCCACGGTCGCGGGCTCGGGGCCGAGCGGCGCCTCAGCGGGGGCCGGGACCACCTCCTCCCACCGGATGCAGGCGGCCAGATGACCGGGGCCGATCTCGAACAGCGGAGGCTCCGCCTCGTCGCAGTCGGCGATCCGCAGCGGGCAGCGCGGCGCGAACGGGCAGCCCGGCGGCAGCGCCGCGGGCGAGGGCGGACCACCCTCGATGGGCTCCAGCGCCCGCCGCGCGCCGCGGTCGACCCGCGGGATCGACCTGAGCAGCCCCACCGTGTACGGCATGCCGGGCCGGTAGTAGACGTCGTCCACGCCGCCCACCTCGACCGGCCGGCCCGCGTACATGACGAGCACCCGGTCGGCGAACCCGGCCACCACGCCCATGTCATGGGTGATCATGATGATGGCGGCGCCCGTCTCGTCACGGGCCTTCTTCAGCACCTCCAGCACCTGCGCCTGGATGGTGACGTCGAGCGCGGTCGTCGGCTCGTCGCAGATGATGAGGTCGGGGTCGTTGGCGATGGCCATCGCGATCATCGCGCGCTGACGCATGCCGCCGGAGAACTCGTGGGGGAAGGCCAGCGCCCGCTCGGCGGGGTTGGGTATGCCGACGAGGTCGAGCAGGGACACGGCCTTGACCAGGGCCTGCTCCTTGGTGACCCGCTGGTGGACGCGCACGGCCTCGGCGATCTGGTCGCCGACCCGGTAGACGGGGGTGAGGGCGGACAGCGGGTCCTGGAAGACCATCGACATGGTCCGCCCGCGCAGGCCGTTCAGGTCCTTGTCACGGGCGCCGACCAGCTCCCTGCCGTGCAGCAGCACCGAGCCGGAGACCCGGGCGGAGGGCGGCAGCAGCCCCATGACGGCCGAGGCGGTGACCGACTTGCCGGACCCGGACTCGCCGACGACGCCGAGGACCTCGCCCGGCCGTACCTCGAAGGACACGCCGCGCACGGCCGGCACGCCGCCGAAGGAGACGTCGAGCTCGCGGACCTGCAGGAGGGGCGTGGTGGCGGGTGTCATCGCGGCCTCGTGGACGTGGGGTCGAAGGCGTCCCGCAGGGCGTCGCCGACGAGGTTGACGGCCAGCACGGTGACGACGAGCAGCCCCGCCACGAACCAGAACGTCCACGGCGCGTACACGGCGGTCTTGGAGCCGTCGGCGATGAGCGTGCCGAACGACACGTCGGGCGGCTGGATGCCGAAGCCGAAGTACGACAGCGAGGTCTCGGTGAGGATGGCCGCGCTGACGTTGAGGGTGGCGTCCACGATGAGCAGCGACGACAGGTTGGGCAGCACGTGCCGGAAGATGATCGTCACCGGGCGCACGCCCATGAACCGGGCGGCCTGGATGTACTCCCGCCGCTTCAGCGAGATCGTCATGCCGCGAACGATCTTGGATGTGACCATCCAGAGGAACAGCGCCAGCATGAGCACGAACAACACCCATGTCCCCTCACCGAACAGCGGCGACATAATCGCCAGGATGAGGAACGCGGGCAGCACGAGCAGCAGGTTGGTCAGCCAGGTCAGGGTCCGGTCGCCCCAGCCGGAGAAGTAACCGGCGAACGCCCCGACGAGCGCGGCCAGCGCGGTGGAGACCAGCGCGGCGAGCAGGCCCACGACGAGCGACTTCTGCATGCCGCGCAGCGTCACCGCGTAGACGTCGGCGCCGGTCTGCAGGGTGCCGAACCAGTGGCGGGCCGACGGCGGCTGGAGGAACGCGGTGAAGTCGCGGTCGGTGTAGGACCACGGGCTGAGCGGCGGCCCGGCGAACGCCAGCAGGAACATGACCACGAGGACCGCCAGGCCGGCCGTCCCCTGCCGGGAGCGCAGGAACCGCCGGACGACGACCCGGCCCCGGGACGGCGCCCGGCGCGGCCCGCCGCCGGGGAGGCCGGGTGTCAGCTCCTCGGCCAGCTCCTCCTCCGGGAGCGTCATCCGGTTCTCACCCGCGGGTCGAGCGCGGCGTGCAGCAGGTCGGAGGCCAGCGAGGCGCACAGCACCGCCACGGCGGCGAGGAGCGCGATGGCCGCCACGGTGTTGACGTCGTTGGTGAAGATGGAGTTGATGAGTTGCTCCCCGAGCCCGTGCCAGCCGAAGATCTTCTCGGTGAACGTGGCGCCGGTCAGCAGCGCGCCGAACGTGAACGCGAAGTAGGTCATGACCGGCACCAGCGCGGTGCGCAGCGCGTGACGGGTCAGGGCGGCGCGCCTGCTCAGCCCCTTGGCCCGGGCGGTGCGGACGTAGTCGGCGCCGAGCACGTCGAGCATCATGTTGCGCTGGTAGCGGCTGAAGACGGCGACCAGCGCCAGCGACAGCGAGATCGTCGGCAGGATGAGGTGCTGGATCCGGTCGAGCACGTTGCCCCAGAAGCCGGTGTCGAGGTCGCCGCTGTACTCGCCGCTGACCAGGAAGACCTGGGTGCCGAGCCGGTCGTTGACCCAGGTGCCGAGCAGGATGAGCATGTTGGCCAGCACGACCACGGGCACCGCGAGCACCGCGAACGACAGGGCCGCCGACGCGCGGTCGAACCACCCGTACTGCCGGACCGCGGCCAGGGCGCCGAGCAGCACCCCGCCGACGCTGCCGAAGATCAGCCCGAGCATCACGAGGCGGAACGTGACGCCGGCCCGGCGGCCGATGTCGTCGTTGACCGGCGACCCGGTGACGGTCTTGCCGAAGTCGCCGTGCAGCACCCCGTCCGCCCAGGTGGCGTAGCGCTGGAGCAGCGGGGTCCGGTCGTTGAGGTTGAGCGCGGTCAGCTGGGCGTCGACCACGGCCGGGGGCGGCTTGGGGGTGCGGTCGGCGTAGTTGGAGCGCGGGTCGAGGGCGGTGGCGGCCAGCATGTACGCCAGGCTCGCGGCGACGGCGACGAGCACGAGATAGTTGAGCAGCCTGCGGGCCAGGAATCCCGCCATCCTCCCCCCTCCAGCGCACGATGCGTAGTCATATAGCTACACCATGCGACGGGGAGGGTGCCAGGACGTGTCGGGTGAACGACCGGAGAGTTCGGCGACCGGCGTTCGACGAGGGGAGTTCAGCGGCCGGAGAGCTCGTCCACGGCGGTCCGCACGTCTTCGCTGGTGATCGTGGTCAGCTCGGCGGAGGTGGCGGAGCCGCCCTGGGAGGCCAGCGCGGCCAGCCGCACGTCGCGGCGCATCGCCGCCCGCTCGAACAGCGACCGCGCGAAGCGGCCGTTGCCGAGCCCGTCGATCAGCCGCTCGTCGCACACCCAGGCGAAGACCTCGTCGAGGTCGCGCAGCGCGGCCTCGTCGAAGCGGTCGCCGGACTTCTCCGCCAGCAGCACCGCGATCTCCGACAGCTCGGACGGCGCGTAGCTGGGGAAGGCGACGCGCTGGCCGAAGCGGCTGGCCAGGCCCGGGTTGGTGGCGAGGAAGGCGTCCATCTCGCGCTCGTAGCCGGCCAGCACGATGACGAGCCGGTCACGGTCGTCCTCGGCGCGCTTGAGCAGGGTCTGCACGGCCTCGGCGCCGAACGCGTCGCCGCCGGAGTAGCCGGGGTTGACCAGGCTGTACGCCTCGTCGAGGAACAGCACGCCGCCGAGGGCCCGGTCGACCAGCTCGTTGGTCTTGATCGCGGTCGCGCCGAGGTGCTGGCCCACGAGGTCGGCCCGCTGCGCCTCCACCACGTCGGGGCGGGCGAGCAGCCCCAGCGCGGCGAACACCCGTCCGAGGACCCGCGCCACAGTCGTCTTGCCGGTGCCGGGCGGCCCGACGAACACGAAGTGCCGCGTCTGCGGCGGCGTGGGCAGGCCGCGCTCCTGCCGCATCCGCGCCACCTGGAGCTGCGCGGCGATGGCGTGGACCTGCCGCTTGACCGGCGCCAGCCCGGCCATCCGGTCGAGGTCGCCGAGCGCCTCCTCCAGCGTCGGCGTGGCCTCGTGACCGCGGAAACGGGCGGTCAGGTCGTTGAACGCCTTGGTCACGTCGGGCGTGGTGGTGGTCACCAGGTCCTCGGTGGTCGGGGTGCCGCCCGCGCCCACCACCCGCACGTCGCGGGCCTGCGCGGCCGCCTCCACCAGGCTGCGCGCGAAGCGGGCGTTGCCCAGCTCGTCCACCAGCCCGCGCCGCTGCACGTCCTCGAACAGGCCGAGCAGCGCGGCCCTGGTCTCGCCGGACATCGTGTCGCCCCGGCGCCGCTGGAGCAGCTCGGTGATCTCGGCCAGCTCGGTGGGAGAGTAGCCGGGGAAGCGCACCCGGGTGGCGAAACGGCTGGCCAGGCCCGGGTTGGAGGCCAGGAAGCCGGCCATCTCCTGCTCGTAGCCGGCCAGGATGATGATCAGCCGGTCGCGGTCGTCCTCGGCCCGCTTGAGCAGGGTCTGCACGGCCTCGGCGCCGAACCGGTCGGGCTGCCCGTCGGAGGAGTTGACCAGGCTGTACGCCTCGTCGATGAACAGCACGCCGCCGAGGGCCCGGTCGACCAGCTCGTTCGTCTTGATCGCGGTCGCGCCGAGGAACTCGCCGACCAGGTCGGCGCGCTGCGCCTCCACCACGTACGGGGTGTCCAGCAGGCCGAACGCGTAGAAGATCTTCGCCAGGGTGCGGGCCACGCTGGTCTTGCCGGTGCCCGGCGGCCCGGAGAAGACGAAGTGGCGGGTCGGCCGGCCGGCCGTGTAGCCGGCCTCGGCCCGCAGCCGGGACGCCTCGATCGAGGCCGCGATGGAGCGCACCTGCTCCTTGACCGGGGAAAGGCCGATCATGCTCTCCAGCTCGCCCAGCGCGTCCTCGACGGAGATGCTGGGCGGCCCGGCGGCCCGGTCGTGCTGCGGCTCCGCCCTGCCCTCGCGGACCCGTACGCGTAGCTGTTCCTGCTCCTGGACCGTCATCTCGGCCTTGGCGCGGCGGGCCAGCAGGAAGCGGTAGAGCAGCGCCGCGGCGGCCACGCCGTACGCGACCCAGACGGCGGTGACGTCGGAGACCAGGGACAGGGCCGCCGCGAGCAGACCCGCGGGCAGCAGCGCCAGCAGGGCGGTCAGCCACGGCGGCACCCAGCGGATCAGGTGCGCGACGGCGGCGACCGGCACGGCCAGCACGAGCAGCAGCGTCGGCGCGGGCGAGCCGACCGGGAACAGCAGCACGAACACCGGCATCAGCACGGCCCAGGCCACCACCACCACGGCGGTGGCCGCGGCGCGCGGGAAGCGCAGGGTGAGCGCGGCGAAGGCCAGCAGGGCCAGCGTGACGAGGAACGTCTGCGCGAGGTCCCAGCCGAGGGCCGCGCCCAGGCCGACGGAGCCGATCAGCACCGAGGCGTACATCACCCGGCGCACGGCCGGGGGAAGATGGAAATAGCGCAGGCGCACCCGCTCGAACAGATCCCGCGCCGCGACCCGCCCCGCGGCCTGGGCCCTGCCGGACTCACGCATCACGCCTCCCCGGTCCGCCCCCGGTTATACCGCACCAGAAGGACGATTGGGCGGACCTGACACGCCAGGTGACGCCTGACGTTCGGGGGACTTATGGGACTTTCCCCCGGGACGCTCCGGTCAGCCGCGCTGGTGTCGTCCCGGGAACTCTCCGGTCAGCACCTGCTTGGGCGTGACGCGCAGGAGCCCCGGGGCGGCCACGGCGACGCCGCGCACCTCCACCCACCGGCGGCGCGGCGACGGGCCGGCCGCGAACACCGCGACCCGCGGGTCCGCCTCCACCGCCTCCCCGGCACCTGCCTCGGCGACCAGCCGCAGCTCTCCGGCCGGTCCGATCGAGGCGGCCGCGCCGACCGTCCGCGGGCCGAGCGGGTCGGCGAAGGACAGGACGACGTTCCTGGCGTACGCGAGAGCCTGGCGCGCCTCCAGGCCGAGCGGCACGGAGGGCTCGTCGCCGGCGGGCAGGTCGCACATGAGGAGCGAGGAGCGCCAGGGGCCCGGCCCACCGCGCCACCACGCGCGCCCGGCCCGCACCGCGAACACGACCGCCACCAGCCCGAGCGCCGCCATCCCCACCCGCCACGCCCACGCGGCCCCGGCAGTCCGGTCCTGTGCCGGCCACTCCAGCAGGGCGCCCGCCGCGCATCCGGCCGCCGCGAGGACGAGCAGGACGACCGCCGCGCGCAGCCACCCGTCCTCGCCGCCGTGGCGGGCGCGCCGGTAGCAGCGCAGCAGCGGGTACGGCACGGCCACGGCCGCCAGCGCGGCCCTGGGCTCCACGGCCACCGCCGCGCAGGCCAGTGGCGCCAGCACCGACCAGGTGCGGCCGAGCAGGATCCACAGCGTCACCCCGGCGTTCCTGCGCGCCGTCCGCTCGCCGTCCACGGCGGCGAACTGCTCCAGCGCCCGGACGGGGTGACCGCGCCACGTCCCGGCCAGGGCGCGCAGGGCGGCGTGCGCGGGCCAGCCGAGCACCGCGACGGCCGCGAGCCCGGCCCACACCGGGTCCAGCCACGGCGGCACGCCGGGCGCCGCGGTCAGGCCCAGCCAGGCGGCGTACGCGGCCACCGACACGGCCGCCGACACCACCTCCGTGCTGAGCCACGGGTCGCGCCCCATCATGGCGGGCACCAGCGGCCACACCCTGATGCGGCGCGCCTGCCGGACGGTGAGGAGCGCCAGCAGCGCCAGCGCGACCAGGCCGCCCAGCTTCGCCTGGAGGGCGAGGTCGGCGGCCTGCGCGGCCGCGGCGACACCGATCGTGGCCAGCGCCGCCAGCAGCCGGGCCTGTCGCGACCACACCTCCAGCGCCCGTCTCGCCCGGCCGGTCTCACGCGGGTCCACCGGCCAGGCGGGGTCGTGGTGGGCCCGGGGACGGTCCCACCGCAGCAACGCCAACCCCAGATTCACCCGCACCCGCGCCCGGACCGCGTCCCCCGGCCGCTCCCCGGAGGACGGGCCGGGGCCGGGGCCGGGGCCGGGGTCGGGGTCGGTGGCGAGGGCGGTGGCGAGGGCGGTGGCGAGGGCGGTGGCGGGGTCGGTGGCGGCGCCGGTGGCGAGGGCGGTGCGGTAGGCGGTCGCGGCGTGGGCGTGGTCGCCGCGCAGCAGGGCGAGGTCCCCTTCCAGGGCGTGCGGCGCGGGCTCCTCGGGGGCGAACGCGCGGGCCAGCCCCGCCTGGCCGGCCGCCTCGTCCGCGTGGCCGGGCAGGCGGGCCAGCGCCGTGGCCAGGCGTACCCGGGCCGGCCAGGAGCCCGGCGCCAGCCGGACCGCCTCGCGCGCCGGCGGGAGGGCGTCGGCGTCGCGGCCCAGCCGTTCCAGGGCCAGGCTCATCAGGCGGTGCGCCCACTCCCCCGCGGCGGCGGCCTCTCCGCGCTCGTCACGCGCGGCTGCCGCGGCGGCCTCGCGGGCGGCGTTCAGCGCCTCCTCGGGGCGACCGGCGTGGAGGCGGGCGACGGCTTCGGCGCACCAATCACGCGGGGATTTGTCGGTTTTTTCATGGTTCTTGCTATGATTTCCGTCCGTCCCCACCAACTCATGATCGGCTGTTCGATGAAAGTTGAACAGGTGACGACATAGGGCTGTATCTCTCTAGAGAGGTACACGTGCGGACCTTCGATGCGTCGATACCGCTATCCCCAGCGCATGCCATGGCCTAAGCTGCCACGCAAGCTGGAGCGGAGGAGCCCGGAGGCAGCGTCAACCACGTTTCCGACGCAGCGAGCCCCGCATCCACGGCGACCACAGTCATGCGCGGGCCCGGTGTGATCGGATCGGCCGGCAAGGAGGTCCATGACCGTCACACAGGCCGCCCCCCTCGTACGGCGTGGGGCCCGGCGACACCCCGACAACCGCTGGTCGATCCTCCTGCTGCTCTGCCTGAGCCTGCTCCTGATCACCGTCGACGCCACGGTCCTGCACATCGCCGTCCCGGCGCTGACCGCGGCGCTGGAGCCGTCGGCCGTCCAGCTTCTGTGGATCATCGACGTCTACTCGCTGGTGGTCGCGCCGCTGCTGATCATGTTCGGCACGCTCGGCGACCGCTACGGCCGTAAACGGCTGGTCCTGGGTGGGTTCGTGCTGTTCGGGGTGGCCTCGGCCGCCGCGGCCTTCTCCCCCACTCCCCTCTTCCTCATCCTCGCCCGGGCGCTGCTCGGCGTCGGCGGCGCCATGATCATGCCGGCCACGCTGTCGCTGATCCGCCAGGTCTTCACCGACCGCCGCGAGCGGGCCATCGCCCTCGGCATCTGGAGCGCGGTCGCCGCGGCGGGCGCGGCCGTCGGCCCGCTGATCGGCGGCCTGCTCGTCAGCGTCTGGTGGGGCGCCGTCTTCCTCATCAACGTGCCGATCCTGCTGGTGCTGCTGCCCGCCGCCGCCAGGCTGCTGCCCGACTCGCGCCGCGACGACGGCAGGCCCTGGGACGGGCTGAGCGCCGTGCTGTCGGTGCTGGGCATCCTGGCGCTCGCCTTCGGCCTGAAGGAGGCGGGATCGGGCAGCCTCATGCCGTTCGGGGCGTCCGTCGCCGTGTTCCTGGCAGGGGCGGCGCTGCTGGTGTGGTTCGTCAGGCGGCAGTCGCGGCTGGCGGCGCCGCTGCTGGAGATCGGCCTGTTCCGGAGCCGGGCGTTCACCACCGGCGTGGCCGGGGTGCTGCTGGGCGTGTTCGCGCTCGTGGGGCTCCAGCTCATGCTGGCCCAGTACCTCCAGCTCGTCCTCGGCGACCGGCCGCCACAGGCGGCGATCCGGATGCTGCCGCTGGTGCTGTCGGCCATCGCCGGCGGGCTCGCCGCGGCCCACATCCTGCCGCGCGCCGGCATGCGGGCCACCATGAGCGGCGGCCTCGGGCTCGTCGCGCTCTCCCTCACCCCCACGCTGACCTGGGGCGTCGAAAGTCATCCCGTCATGCTCGGGGTCTGCTTCGTCGGCATCGGGTTCGGCGTCCAGGTGGCGCTGCTGGCCGCCTCCGACACGATCATGTCGTCGGTCCCGGAGTCGCGGGCGGGCGGGGCCGCCGCCATCGAGGAGACCGCCTACGAGCTGGGCGCCGGACTCGGCGTGGCCGTCCTGGGCACGATCACCACCATGGCGTACGCGCCCAGCCTCCCGCCCGTGCCCGGCGTGCCCGGCGCGGCCATGGACCAGGCCCGGCAGTCCCTGGCCGGCGCCGCCCACGTGGCCCAGGAGGTCGGCGGCAGCGCCGGCGACGCGCTGCTCACCGCCGCACGGTGGGCCTTCGTCAACGCCCTGCACACCACGGTCGTGGTGAGCATCGTCCTGCTCAGCCTGACCGCCCTCGCCGTGGCCACGCTGCTGCGCCGTGATTGAGGTGTGCGATGTCCCCCTCCGGGCAGAGATCTACCGTGAGACAGGCCTTCCATGACGTCGCCGCCCTGGTCGCCCGCTTAGGCGTCGGCGGCATCTTCTTCGCCAACGGCTGGCACAAGCTGGAGGACGGCCTGAAGAACACCGGGCTGCTGTTCGCCCAGCAGGGCGCGCCCGCGCCGCGGGCCTGGGCCACGGTCACCATGCTCGCCGAGCTGATCGGCGGGGCGCTGCTGATCGCCGGGCTGCTGGTGGCGCTGACGGGGCTGGTGCTGTTCGCCGAGGCGCTGGCCGTGTTCCTGGTCGCGCCGCCGCTCAACCCCATCACCGTGAACGAGCTCGTCCTGCTCGGCGTGGCCGCGCTGCTGCTGGCGGTCGTGGGCGCGGGGAGGGTGTCGGTGGACCACATGGTGGTGATCCGGCGCCGGGAGTCGGCCGCGGCCAGCGAGTTCGCGGCCGACACGGAGGCGGACCAGGTCATCGCCTCCCTGCGCGACCCCGACACGGCCCGCCCTTCCGACCCGGCCTCCGGAGGCGCCGCCCCCGCGCCGAAGGCATCCTCCACCGGAACGGGCACGGAATCGGGCACGGGCAAGGGCACGGGCTTGGGCTCGGAGACCGGCACCGGGCCGGGCACGGCGGCTCGTACGCGGGCCCGTACGGACACGGAGCAGGCCGGGCAGGGAGACACGGCGCCCCACCCCCGCCCGCGCCGCCCGCAGGCCGAGACGGCGGCGCCCACCGACGAGCCGGCCTCGTCACCGGCGCCGGGCGACACCCTGGTCGCGGGCCGCAAGAAGCCCCCGGGGCGGACCCGCCGCACCCAGCCCGACGAGTAGGCGCCCGGCGGACCACCCTGGTCAGAGTTCGAAGCGGGCGACCCGGCGGAGCTTGTTCATGGCGTCCAGGGCCGCCACCTTGTACGACTCCGCCAGCGTCGGGTAGTTGAAGACCGCGTCCACCAGGTAGTCGATCGTGCCGCCGCAGCCCATCACCGCCTGGCCGATGTGCAGCAGCTCGGTGGCGCCCGTGCCGAACACGTGGACGCCCAGCAGTGACCGGTCCTCCGGCGACACCAGCAGCTTCAGCATGCCGTACGTGTCGCCGATGATCTGCCCGCGGGCCAGCTCCCGGTAGCGGGAGATGCCCACCTCGAACGGCACCTGCGAGGCGGTCAGCTCGTCCTCGGTGCGGCCGATGAAGGAGATCTCCGGGATCGTGTAGATGCCGATCGGCTGGAGGTGGTGGATGCCGTGCAGGGGCTCGGCGCAGGCGTGGTGGGCGGCGATGCGGCCCTGCTCCATCGAGGTGGCGGCCAGCGAGGGGAATCCGATGACGTCGCCCACCGCGTAGATGTGCGGGACGGTGGTGCGGTAGTGCTCGTCCACCGGGATGCGACCCCGGTCGTCGGCCGACAGGCCGGCCAGCTCCAGGCCGAGGCCGTCGGTCATGCCCTGGCGGCCCGCGGAGTACATGACGGTCTCGGCCGGGATCTTCTTGCCGCTCTCCAGCAGCGCCAGCGCTCCCCTGGCCCGGCGCTCGACGGCGGCCACCGTCTCGCCGAACCGGAACGTCACCGCCAGGTCGCGCAGGTGGTACTTCAGCGCCTCGACGATCTCCAGGTCGCAGAAGTCGAGCATCCGCTCCCGCCGCTCCACGACCGTGACCTTGGTGCCCAGGGCGGCGAACATGGAGGCGTACTCGATGCCGATGACGCCCGCCCCGACGACGACGAGCGAGTCGGGGACGGCCTGGAGGTTGAGGATGCCGTCGGAGTCGATGATCGTCTCTTCGTCGAACTCGACCGACGCGGGGCGGGCCGGTCGCGTTCCCGTCGCGATGATGATCTTGTCGGCGGTGATCTTGACGTCACGGTTCGACTCGTCGATCACGTCCAGCGTGTGCGGGTCCACGAACCTGGCCGTCCCGGGCACCACGGCGACATGGTTGCGCGCGAGCTGGCTGCGGATCACGTCGATCTCCCGGCCGATGACGTGCTGGGTGCGGATGCCCAGGTCGCCCACGGTGATGTCGTCCTTGACCCGGTAGCTCTGGCCGTACATCTCCCGCTGGTTGAGGCCCGTGAGGTAGAGCACGGCCTCGCGCAGGGTCTTGGACGGGATCGTGCCGGTGTTGATGCAGACGCCGCCCATCATGTTCCGGCGCTCGACGATGACGACCCGCTTCTCGAGCTTGGCGGCGGCGATGGCCGCTTTCTGCCCGCCGGGTCCGGAACCTATGACGGCAACATCGAAGTCGGCCACACTGCCAGTGTCCCTCTAGTGGGCGGTTCCCGCCATGAGCGTTCAGCCGGACATGCCGGCCATCACCCGGTCCACGAGGCCGGCGCTGCCCTCCTGGCGGGCGCAGTGGGCGCAGCAGTACCAGTTCTTGCCCGACTGGACGCCGTGCCCGATGACGCGGGTGCCGCAGTGCTCGCAGATCGGCGCCATGGCCTGGATCGCGCACTGGAAGGAGTCGAAGGTGTGCACGGCCCCCTGGGCGTGGACCTCGAAGGACATGTCGTAGTCGTTCCCGCACGTCTCGCAGACGGCCATGGTGTCCCCCTCGCGCTGTCACCGGTACGCCGGAGGGACATACCCGGTCGGCCGCCACTGTTGCCCCAAGAGCCGGCCATAATTCGCGGGGGTCTCAACGGGGCAGGAGGGCGCGGGCGAGCAGGGGAAGCGCGAGCAGGCCGAGGGCCGAGAGGGCGGCCGGCAGGCCGAGCCCGGCCGCCAGCGCCGCCACGAGCGGCGGGCTGATCACGAACGCGGTGTACGACACGACGGAGACACCGGACACGAGCGCGCCGCTCGGGTCGCCGGCCGCGGCCCGGCTGAGGACGGCCGGCACCAGCGGCCCCAGGGCGAGCCCGGCCAGAGCGAACCCGGCCAGTGAGATCGGCACCGCCCAGGCATCCGCGCCCGCGCCGCCGCCCCAGCCGGCGAGGGCGATCCCCGCGCCCCCGCCCAGGCCGGCCACCAGGTAGAGGGGGCGCAGCCGCAGTCCGGGCAGCGCCTGCGCGACCAGGCGGCCGGCCGTGAGCGCCCCCATGTACACCGCCGGCGCGGCGCTGGCCACCAGGGCCGAGGCGGCACGGTGCTCCTCGAGCAGGAGCACCGACCACTGCTCCACCGCGTTCTCGATGATCAGGGCGCACGCCGCCAGCCCGCCCAGCAGGGCCGCCGCGCCCCAGTGCCGCCGCTCACCGGGGCCGTCCCCGGGGACGGCGCCGCGGCCGAGGGGCAGCCGGAGCAGCGCGGCCGAGGCGGCGAGCACGAGGGCACCCAGCACGGCCAGCACCGCTGTGGTGCCGAGGCCGAGCTGGCGGGCCAGGCCGGTGGCGGGGGCGGCCACGATGACCGCGACGGGGAAGGCCGCGTGGACCGGCTGGAACAGCCGCCGCCCGCTCTCCCGCTCCACCCGTCCCGTGGTCAGGTTGAGTGCGACGTCGAGCGCGCCGCTGGCCGCCCCCAGCACGAGCAGGGCCGCGCCGAACGTCACCGGCGACGACGTCCAGCCGATCGCGGCGGCGCTCAGCCCGAAGGCGGCGCAGGCGAGGAGGAGTGTGTCACGCTCGCGTCCGCGGGCCAGCCGCCCGGTCATGGCCATCGCCGGGATCGCCCCGACCGGCACCGCCGTCAGCGCCAGGCCGAGGTCCACGGCCGAGGCTCCGAGCTGGTCCTTCAGGGCGGGCAGCAGGGCCGACCAGGCGCCCCAGAACATGCCCCACGCCGCACAGACCAGGATGAGCGGCAAACCCCGATATTTCACGAATCCCCCTCGCGCCGCAGTCAAGCCATGGTAAAGATCGACGATGTTGTTCGACGAAGGGAACCTCGTGCTCAAGCGTACGATCGTCGCGGCCGGCCTCGTCGCCGCCGGGATCGCCGCCGTCCCCGCCCCCGCCTCTGCCGCGTCGGCGGCCTACACGCCCGAGCGCGTGTGCGGGTCCGGATTCCACCAGGTCAAGGACGGCCACCGGGCGATGAGGACGCGCGACGGCCGGGTGCTCGGGCACGTCTACCTCATGTACAGCAGGAGCAGCGGCGAGAACTGCGTGGCCGCGATCAAGACCCGCTACACCGGCACCCGCACGGTGACCGGCGCCAGCCTGGAGGTGCGGGGCGGCGGCCGGTCGGAGGACGTGCAGAAGTACCGGTTCTACGCCGAGACCGGGCACGTGGACGGCAGCTGGAAGTGCGTGAAGTACCAGGGCTGGACCCGTACCCCCGACAACCGCGTCGAGGCGTGGGGCGGCCGCACCTCCTGGGGCAACTGCAAGGGCTAGCAGACCTTCCGGTACGGGACGTCCGGCAGGTAGCGGGCCCAGTCCCGCTCGGACAGGGTGGCACCGGCGCGCCGGCACACGGCCGCCGCCACCTGCTCAGGGTCCACCGGCACCTCGTGGATGTGCCCGTCGACGGCGGCGTACAGGGTGCGGCCGTCGCCGCTGAACGTGAGCGCCTGGGGCTCGTTGGTGGTGGGGAGGTCGTAGGAGGCGCCGAGCCGCCGTTTGGTGTTGAGATCCCAGAGCTGGATCCTCCCGCTCATCGTCAGGGTGGCCAGGATGCCGCCGTCGGGTGAGAAGGCCAGCAGGTCGACCGAGCCGGCCGCGCGGGGCAGTGTGGGGCGGATCGGCGTGGCCCCCTGGGGAGCGGCGGCGTCCCACAGGGCGATGCGGCCGGTGTCGTCCTGGCTGATCGCGATGACGGCTCTGCTGCTCAGCGCGGGGCGGTAGCCCGTCGCGGACAGGGCGAACCCGCTGCCGGACGGCTTGCCCGTCGTCAGGTCGAGCAATCTGCCGCTGCCGGTGACGAGCGCCCTGCCGTCCTTGGTCAGCGGGCCGCCGCGCTCTGCCGCGGCGAAGTCGTGCAGGGTGCGTCCGGTGGCCGCGTCGTAGACCAGCACGCGGAAGTCCCCCACCTGCGCCTGCGGGTCCATCGACATGACGATCTCCTTGCCGTCGGCGGTGAACTGCACCTGATCGGGGTTGTTGAGCTTCGGCGTCCGGACGGCCCACACCTGCCGCGACGTCCTCAGGTCGATGAGCCTGACCTTGCCGTCCGACTCCGCCAGCACCAGGCGGTCGCGCGGTTCGTCGAAGCCCGGCGCCAGGGACTGCGCCTCGGAGTGCTTGGCGAACGTCGCGACGGTTCGATACGTCCGGAGGTCCACGAGCCGGAGGCGCGTCGCCTCATAGTCGGTGACCGTGGCCCATCGCCCCGTGGGGCTGAACCGGATCTCCGGGTCCTCCTTGCCCACCCGCGTGGACGTCACCCGGGAGGCCAGGTCCACGCTCACGACGACATCGTCCATGAGGTAACGCAGCGTCCTGCCGTCGGGGTCGAGGCGGACATCGGTCAGGTCGCCCTCGGCACGGTAGTTGAGCACCTCCTTGTGATCGGCGATCCGCCACACCTGCACGTCCCGTCGGGCGAAGACGACGACGTACCGGTCGTCCAGGCGCATCTGGGCCCACAGATTGCGGCAGAGCTCGCAGGACCACTGGTCGTCCCTGGCGCGCAGCCGTCCCGAGGCCGCGTCCACCAGCGTGATCCCGTCACGTCCGCAGGCCAGGGTCCTGCCGTCCGGGCTGAAGGCGGCCACGGCCGACTCCTTGCGGCAGGCCGGGTAGGGCCGCTCCCACGTCCAGCCGGGCAGCGACAGCGCGTCGAGCCGCCCGTCCGTGACCAGCATGCGCCGGCCCGTCGGATCCACCAGCAGGTCGTCGGGCATGACCTCCATGTCGCCTCTGACGACCGGCTTGCCGAACCGCCTGCCGGTCTTCAGGTCCACCAGATGCGACACACCCTCGAAGTAGGAGACGAACATGGTCGTCTCGTGCTCGCCGAACCGCGGGAAGTAGCCGCCGCCACTCGCCCCTCCGAGCTTCTCCCTGTAGACGCGTCTGCCCGTGGTGAGGTCCCAGACGCCGAGCTCCTCCGGCGTCGACTGCGCCAGCAGGCGGCCGCTCGGGCTGAGCACCGGCCCGAAGACGATCTCGCCCTTGAGGTCCAGCCCCTTCCAGCCGCCGGTGCGCCGGCCCGTCCGGATGTCGTAGACGTTCACCCCCTGCTTGCTGACGCTCACCAGTGTGCGGCCGTCACGGCTGAGCGCCCGGTAGGCCACGCCCTGAACGGGCGGGTCGCGGAACACCGCGGTCTCCTGCTGCTGGAGGGAGGCGACCAGGCTGGAACGGGTCTCGGGCTGCGGCGAGAGCCGCCACGCCGCGACGCTCAGCCGCATCGCGGTGCCCGGGTCGGTGACCCGCATCCGGTCCGCCTCGGCCGCCGCCTGCTTGGCGGTGGCGATGTCGCGCTGGCGGGCCGTCTGCTGTCCCTGCCACACCGCCACGCCGGCCGCGACCAGCGCGACCGCCAGCATCCCGGCCAGTGCGATCGTGGTCAGCCGCCGTCGCCTGGTGCGCCGCCGGGTCAGGTCGGTGCCGGCCTGGAGGTAGTCGCGCTCGCGCGGGGTCAGTGTCACGTGCCGGCGGCTGGTGGCGGCCCACCGCAGCGCCCGCTCCAGGCGGCTGCCCTGGAGCAGGTCGGCGTCGCGCCGGCCGTGCTCGGCCCAGTGCCGGGCCGCCCGGGTGATCTCGCCGAGGACGGCCAGGCCGTCGCGGTCGGCGTCCACCCACATGCGCAGCCGGGGCCAGGCGCGCAGCAGCGCCGGCCGGGACAGCTCCACGGACGTGCCGTCCGAGGAGACGACGTACGAGAAGGCGCGCAGCACCCGGTGCACCGCCTCGGCCTCCGGCTCCGGGCGTCCCTCGAACAGCTCGTCGTGCGAGGCCGTCCGGCCGCTCTCCCGGCCGTCGTCCCCCACGGCGACCAGCCGCAGGAACACCTCGGCCGCCACATCCCGCTCCTCCGGCCCGAGCGAGCCGTAGGCGTCCTCGGCGATCGTGCCGAGGGCGGGGTCGTCGCGATCGGAGCCGGCCACGCCGCGGGCGGCGCGGCTGCCCTCCGCCAGCAGCCCGCCGGTGTCGGCGGCGTCGCCGCTGACCAGCGCGAGCAGCAGGTCGCGGGCCGCCGGCCGGGCGGCGGGCTCCTTGCGCAGGGCCGCGGCGACGAGGGGGCGGAGCCCCGGCGGCAGGGCGGTCAGGTCCGGGTGGTGGGACAGCACGCGGTGCATGACGCCGCCGAGGTTGTCGGCGTGGAACGGGTCCTGCCCGGTGGCCGCGAACACCATGGTCGCGCCCCAGGCGAACACGTCGGCGGACGCGCCGGCCCGCTGCCCGGTGAACACCTCGGGCGCGAGGTAGCTGGGCGTGCCCGCCACCTCGCCCGTCCTGGTCAGGGACATGTCGAGGGTCCGGGCGATGCCGAAGTCGATGACGCGGGGGCCGTCCGGCCCGAGGAGCACGTTGTCGGGCTTGAGGTCGCGGTGGATGACGCCCGCGTCGTGGATCGCGGTGAGCGCGGTGGCGACCGCCGTGGCCAGACGGTGCAGGTCGTCGCCCGCGAACAGCCGCCCGCCGTTCACCGCCTGCCGCAGGCTCGGGCCGGGGACGTACTCCGACACGATGTACGGCCGGCTGCCGTCGAGGTCGGCGGCCAGCACCCTGGCGGTGCAGAACGAGGCCACCCGGCGCGCGGCGGTCGCCTCCTTGGCCAGCCGGCCGGCCGTGCCGTTCCCCCCGCCGTCTCCCCCCGGGTGGAGCACCTTGAGAGCGACCCGCAGTCCCCCGGCGTCGTACGCCTCGTAGACGACTCCCTGGCCGCCGGCGCCGAGCCGTCCGGCCAGCCAGTACGGGCCGACATGCTGCGGATCCCCCGCGCTGAGCGTTTCCACAAGGGGTTGGATGCCGGGTCGTGCCCCGGGGTTGTCACATTCCGGGCGGCGAACCGCGCCTGAGGGAAGATCCCAACCAAACCGGGCCGGGATGCATCTCACGATCGACATGTTCCTCCCGAACATCGCGAAAGGAACCGATCGTGATCACTTTCCCTCGGCGCGTCCTCGCCTTCACCGCGGCGGCGGCCACCGCTCTGTCCCTCGCGGCCGTGCCCGCCGCCGCGACGGCCGGCTCCGTCGCGACGGCGGACGCATCCCGGCTCACGAACGCCGCCACCGGGATGTGCCTGGCGGTCGGCCGCAGCGAGGTCCGGGCGGGCAAGAAGGTCATCCAGTGGCCGTGCTCGGACAGCAAGGACCAGAAGTGGATCTACCGCCACGGCCGGCTCACGAACGCCAAGACCGGCATGTGCCTGGCGATCCCGCACGCCTCGCCGCGGAAGGCCGAGGGCGTGGTCCAGTGGCCGTGCACCGATGGCGGCGCGGAGCAGAAGTGGACCTACGACGGCATGCAGCGCCTGCGCAACCGGGCCACGGGCATGTGCCTGGCCGTGGGCAAGGCGGAGCGGCGCAAGGGCAAGGTCGTCATCCAGTGGCCGTGCGGCGGGCAGACCGACCAGGTGTGGCTTCACCGGTAGAAATGCATTGAAAGCGCAGGTGACCCCGCGTTAGGTTGTCCGGCATGGCGGGTCCCCGCGCCCGCCAGCCGCGCTGGCGCGGCGCTCGTACGGCCGGGCGCCGGGAGGGGCACACCATGAGACGCGTCACGATCGTCAGGCCGACGAGACCACGTCCGGATCCCAACGCGGACCTGGACCTGCGCTCCCCCTCGGGCCGCCGGCTCCCCTACTGATCGAGGTTCGAGGATCGGGACCGCGTCCGGTTCGGCGAAGGATTTCCCCGCCGAACCGTTTCTTACACCGTGCTTACGGGTGTTTCTGTAGTTAAATTAGATAACAGGAACATCACGGGGGGCTCGGGGTGAAGAGGCTAGCGGTCGTGCCGCCGCACGTCATCAGGCACAAGGTGCGCGACATCCGCACGGTGGACCGGCGCAGGCCGGCGCCGCCTGATCCGAAGGTCGTGGACCTGCGCGCCTACGCCGGCCGCAACGTGATCCGCTTCCCCGGCGGCCCGGCCCCGGCCGCCTAGCCGGGGCCCGGCCGGGAGCGCGGCTCAGCCGTAGAGCCTCTTGGCGTAGGACTCGCCGTAGTACTGCTCCAGCTGCTCGACCGACTCCTCGACCACCTGCACCTCCTTGATCAGGCGGGCGTGCGAGGGCAGCGCGTCGGGCTTCCAGGCGTCGGGCTTCCACAGCGACGAGCGCAGGAACGCCTTGGCGCAGTGGAAGAAGATCTGGTCGATCTCGACCACGAGGGCCAGCTGCGGCCGGTGGTTCTTGACGACCATCTCGTCGAGGAACGGCGCCTCGCGGACGAGCCGGGCCCGGCCGTTGATCCGCAGGGTCTCGTTGCGGCCGGGGATCATGAAGATCAGCCCGACGTTGGGATTGGCCAGGATGTTGCGGAAGCCGTCGGCGCGGCGGTTGCCCGGCCGGTCCGGGATGGCGATGGTGGTGTCGTCGAGGACGCGGACGAATCCGGCCGGATCACCCTTGGGTGAGACGTCGCAGCTCCCGTCGGCGCCGGAGGTGGCGATCAGGCAGAACGGCGAGGCGGCCAGCCACTGCCGGTCACGCTCGTGCAGGCGCGCCCGCTCCTTGGTGGCGGCACGGGGCATCACGTCGCCCAGCAGCTCCCGTAGCTCGGACTCGGAGTCGATCTCGACCCAGCTCATGCGATCTCCCTTCGGGGGTCCGGGCAAATCCTGTCACGGGAGCGGCTCCAGCAGTCGGTGGGGTGCGCGCAGCGCCACGCTGACCGGATCGCCGCGACCGTCCTCCAGCCCGGGCCCGGGACGTACCTCGACCTGCTCGGGCGGGAGGTGCGGCGCCCCGCAGCCGGTGCAGGAGGAGAAGGCGTCGATGCGGGCGCCGCAGTCCACGTGGATGAACAGCCGGCGGGCGCCGTTGCGGGTGAGGTGACGCTCGCCCCACTGTCCGAGGGCCAGCACGGGCTGCCAGAGCTCGCGGCCCATCGGGGTCAGCACGTACTCGTCGCGGGGCGGCGTGTCCTGGTAGCGCCGCCGTTCGAGCACACCGGCGTCGACCAGGGCGGTCAGCCGCTGTGACAGCACGGCCCGCGGGATGTCGAGGTGGGCGAGGAAGTCGCCGTAGCGGCGCACGCCGTAGAGCGCGTCGCGGACGACGAGCATGGTCCACCGCTCGCCGACCAGCTCCAGGACCCTGGCCAGGGAGCAGTCCTGGCCGTCGTAGTTCTTGCCGAGCGCCATGGGGCCATCTTAGTTCATTCATTGAACCGTGGTACCGTGCCCGCCATGAGTTCAATGACTGAACCGACGACACGGCCCCGGTTGGGACCCGCCGTGGCCTCGCTCGCCCCCTTGCTGGTGCTGACGAACTACACCGTGCCGATGGTCACGCTGCCGGACACCGCGCGGGCGCTCGGCGCCGGGCCGACCGGGCCGGTGTGGATCCTCGGCTCGGTCGCGCTCGGGTTGTCCTCGGTGCTGCTGGTGTCCGGGGGGCTGGCCGACGACCATGGGCGCAAGCGGGTGCTGGTCATCGGCACCGGCGTGCTCGCCGCGGCCAGCGTGGTGACGGCGCTGGCCACGGCCGTGCCCGTGTTCGTGGCGGCGCGCTTCGCGCAGGGCGCGGCGAGCGGCGCGATGCTGGCCGCCAGCCTCGGGCTGGTCGGTCACGCCTACCCGACCGGCCCGGAACGGGTGCGGGCCACCGGGCGGTACGGGGCGATGATCGGGCTCGGGACCGCCGTGGGCCCTCTGGTGTCTGGGGCGCTGGCCTCGGTGGCGAGCTGGCGGGCCGCGTACTGGCTGGTGGCCGGGTGTGCGCTGGCGCTGATGGCGGTGTCCGCGCGGGTGCTGGAGGAGTCGCGCTCCCCCGAGCCGCGCCGCTTCGACGTGCCGGGCGTGGTGCTGCTCAGCGTGGGCGTGGCCGCGCTGGTGGCCGGGGTGACCGAGAGCAGGCTCGGGTGGGGGCGGCCGGTGGTCCTGACGGCCTTCGCGGTGGCGGCGGCGCTGGGAGTCGCGTTCGTGGCGGCCGAGCGCAGGCGGCCGGACCCGCTGCTGGACCTGGAGTTGTTCCGGCGGCCGGCCTTCCTCGTGGCGACCGGGGGCGCGCTCGTCGTCGGGGCGGCGATCGTCGGGCTGCTGAGCTACCTGCCGAGCGTGCTCCAGCAGGCGCGCGGGCTCACCCCGTTGGAGACCGGGTTGCTGTTCGGGCTCTGGTCGTCGCTGTCGTTCGTGGTCGCCCTGCTGTCCAGGCACGTACGGCTGCGCACGGCGGGTCGCTTCGCGCTCGGTCTCGCGCTCAGCGCGGCCGGCTTCACCGGGCTGCTCGGCGCGGGCTCGGACGGCTCGATGGTCCCGGTGGTGGCGGGACTCGCGGTCAGCGGGATCGGGTCGGGGCTGGTCAACTCCTCGATCACCCACCTGGCCATCGAGAGCGTGCCGGCGCACCGGGTCAGCATGGGGTCCGGGGCCAACAACACGGCCCGTTACGTGGGCAGCTCGCTGGGCGCGGCCGGGGTGGCGGCGGCCGTCGGGCAGCTCGGAGCGGCATCGGGCGGGACGGTGGCCGTGGCGGGGTGCGTCGTGCTGACGGCGGCCACGGCCGTGGCCGCGCTGCTCACCCGCGCCTGAAGGGGCTGCTCACCCGCGTCCGGGACGGGGAAACGGATCTCACCAGCGGCGGGCGTTCGCCATGGCGCCGAGCAGCGCGTCCCGCTCCGCCGCGAACCTCACCGGCTCCATTCCCTCCCTCTCGGCGCGCAGGTGCAGCATGGTCAGCTCGGTCGCCGCGTGCTGGTAGTCGCTCATGGCCCGGCCGAGCCCGGCCCGCCCGGCCCACCGGCGGGCGCGCCGGCGTCCGGCCAGCGAGCCGAGCATCGCCAGGTCCGGCGGGGTGACCAGCCCCGTGTACTGGTAGGCGGGCAGGTAGGCGCCCATCCTGGCGAGGAGCTGCCGCCGCTCCCGCACGGTGACGACGACGAGCAGGACCAGCGCCGCCATGATCACCAGGTACGCGGTGGCGAGCCAGCCGAGCGACCTGAGGGAGGCGGTGCCGTTCCACAACGCGTGCAGCACGACCGCGGCCAGGTAGCCGAGCGGGATCATGGCGTACCGGGCCGGGCCGCGCCGGGTGAGGGCGTAGGCGACGCCGAGCCCGATCATCGAGGTGTAGACGGGGTGGCCGAGCGGGTCGATCAGCCCGCGCATGACGAAGAGCTGCACGGTCGCGTCCACGCCGCTGCGCAGGAAGGCGCTCAGGTAGTAGCCGACGTTCTCCACGGCCGCGAAGCCCAGCCCGGCCATCGAGGCGTACACGATGCCGTCGGTCAGCCCGTCGATCTCCCGGCGGCGGCGCAGGAGGAGCAGCAGCGCCGACCCCTTGAGCGCCTCCTCGATCACGGGGGCGAGGAACACGGTGCCCATGGCGTCGACGACCTGCGCGCCGTACCCCGCACTGCTGAACAGCGCCTGCCCGGCCAGGGTGAGCGCCACGCCGAGCACGATCGCCACGCCGGCGCCCCACGCGAACGCGAACGCGAGGTGCAGCTTCGGCTCCGGCTCCAGCCGGTCCAGCGAGAGGACGGCGGCGAGCAGCACGGGCAGCGGCGCGAGCGCCAGCAGCAGCGACAGCCCGAACCCGACCGGCCCGCCGCTGCGCAGCAGGACGGCGAGCACGACCAGCGCCAGCGCGCTGGAGACGACCAGGCCGATCAGCAGGACCTTGCTGGGCCGCCGCTGGACCAGCAGGGGAGGGCGCAGGGGGACTGTCATCGTCACGCCTCTCTTCACTCGGGGACCCACTATGGGCGCCCGGTGTCGACGAACGCTTGACAGTCGCTTGACGGGGTGGCCGGGCGCTCGGCGACCTGACGGGGGCTGCGGCGGTAGGGTTCCCCACAACGAGGAGGAATCACCATATGGCTGATGAAAGCTACGGACCTGGCGCCGGACCGGCACCCGTCTCGCTGCCGGAGGAGGAGCTTTCGAACCTGATCGCCGGACAGCGCTTCGGCGCTCTCGCCACCACCCGGAGCAGCGGCGTGCCCCACCTGTCCACGGTCGTCTACAGCTGGGACGCCGAGCAGCGCGTGGCGCGGATCTCGACGATCGCCGACCGGCTCAAGGTCCGCCAGCTCCAGCGCGACCCGCGCGGCTCCCTCTACGTGACCAGCGACGACTTCTGGTCCTTCGCGGTCGCTGAGGGCAAGGCCGAGCTGTCCCCGGTCAGCGCCGAGCCGGGCGACGAGGTCGGCAGGGAGCTGCTCGCGATGGCGGGGGGGCCTCGCCGACCCGGCGCAGGAGGAGGCGTTCCTGCGCCAGATGGCGGCCGACCGGCGCATGGTGATCCGGCTGCGGGTCTCGCGGCTGTACGGGACCACGCTGCCCGTCGCGGGCTGACCGGGGGTGACGCGGTGGGTGTCCTGATCCGCGCCCAGGACGTGCCGCCGGAGCAGCGGCACGCCGCCTGGCGGAGCATCGTGTGCGACACGCTCGGCCCCCTGGACTGCCGCATCGACCCCGACTCCCCGCTGCGCGGCGAGATCGACGCCGGAGCGCTCGGCTCCGTCGGCGTCGGCAGGGTCCGCACCACCACCCCGCACAGCGTCCACCGGACCCCCGGCCAGATCCGCCAGGGCTCGCGCGAGCTCTACCGCGTGGTGCTGGCCCTGTCGGGCGAGCCGGTGCTGGAGCAGGACGGGCGCTCCACCCGGCTCACGCCCGGCCGGCTCGCCCTCTACGACTTCGCCCGGCCGTACCAGCTCGCCTACACCTCCGCGGTGGACCTGGCGGTGTTCAGCCTGCCCCGTGACGCGCTCACGCTCCCGCACGACTCCGTCGCCCGGCTCACCGCGGTCCCGATCACGACGGACGACGGCACCGGGGCGCTCGCCGCGCCGCTCCTGCGCAGGGTCACCCTGGACCTGGAGAGCTACCGGCCCGCCAGCGCGGCCCGGCTGTCGGGCGTGGTGATGGACCTGCTCACCACCGTCATCGCCGAACGGGCCGAGCAGACCGCGGCCCTGCCGGACGAGTCGCGCGCCCGCACCCTCCAGCTCCGCGTCAACGCCTTCATCGAGGAGCACCTGGACGATCCCGGGCTCGACCCGGCCACCGTCGCCGCCGCCCACCACGTCTCCGTACGTCAGCTCCACCGGCTGTTCGAGACGCGCAGCACCACGGTGGCGGCCTGGATCCGGCACCGGCGCCTGGAGCGCTGCCGCAGGGAGCTGGCCGACCCGGCCCTGCGCCACGTCCCGGTGAGCCTCATCGCCGCCCGCTGGGGACTGCCCGGCTCGGCCCACTTCAGCCGCCTGTTCAGGCAGGCGTACGGCATGCCGCCCGCCGAGTACCGCCGCGCCCGCCTCCCCCAGGACCCCTGATCCGGCACGGATCGTCAAGAGAGCGGCACTGACTCGCAAGACCGGCGAGCCGGGCGTGAGCAGACTGGGACGTGTCCGCACCACCCGGTACGGGCACCACCACGGCGAAAGGCCCCGCCCATGTCCAGCGCCCCTGTCTCCCACACCATCTTCGTCAACCTGCCGGTCGCCGACCTCGGCCGCTCCAAGGCGTTCTTCGCCGCGCTCGGCTTCTCGATGTTCGGCGCGAGCGACGACATGGCGTCCGTGATGATCAACGAGCGGACCCAGGTCATGCTGCTCACCGAGCCGGTCTTCGCCTCCTACGCGCGCTCGGAGGTCGCCGACCCGGCCAAGAGCACCCAGGTGATCCTCGTCCTCGGCCTGGACGACCCGGCCGCCGTCGACGCGCTGTTCGACCAGGCGATCGCGGCGGGCGCCACCCCCGTCGGCGAGCCGATCAACGACGGACAGCGTTACCAGCGCGGCTTCGCCGACCCCGACGGCCACCAGTGGTCGGCCCTGTCCCTGGTGGCGCAGGCCGGCTGAGGCGGCGGCCGGATGGACGAACCCCGGACCGGCGAGGTCACCTCGGCCGACGGCACCCCGATCGTCTACGACCGCTCCGGCACCGGGCCGGCCCTCGTGCTCGTGCACGGGGCGTTCACCGGGAGGGAGCACCCGTTGCTGCGGGTGGTGGCGGCCACGTTGTCGCCCTGGTTCACGGTCTACAACTACGACCGGCGCGGCCGGGGCGGCAGCGGTGACGCCCGGCCGTACGCGGTGGAGCGGGAGATCGACGACCTCGCCGCCCTGCTCGCCGAGGCGGGCGGGCAGGCCATGGTCTTCGGCGGGTCCTCGGGGGCGGCGCTGGCGCTACGGGCGGCGGCCGGGGGCCTGCCCGTCTCCAAGCTGGCACTCTGGGAGCCGCCCTACCACGTCGGTCCCGGCGCTCCGGAGCTGTCCCCGGACTTCGCCTCGCGGCTGGAGTCGCTGGTGAAGGAGGGGCGGCGCGGGGACGCGGCCGAGCTGTTCATGGTGGAGGCCGCCGAGGTCCCCGCCGAGGCGGTCGCCGCGATGCGCGGCCTGCCCGAGTGGGCCGGGATGGAGGCGCTCGCGCACACGCTGGCGTACGAGGCCGCCGTCATGGGACCGCGCAACGCCCTGCCCGCCGGGCCGCTCGCCTCGATCGGGCAGCCCACGCTGGTGCTGAACGGCGGGGCCAGCCCGCGCTGGATGCTGGACGCGGGCCGGGCGGTGGCCCGTGCCGTGCCGGGCGCGGACCACCGGGTCCTGGAGGGCGAGACGCACGCCGTGTCGCCACGGGCGCTGGCGCCGGAGCTCCTGGAGTTCCTCGTCGCCGCGTGACCCGCCGCCCATCGCGTCACGTGGTGGAACGTCCGCCGGCCGAGATGCTCGGGTCCGCCGTCCACGGCCGGAGCTTCTCGGGGTTGCGTACCGCCCAGATGTTCGTGATCCGGTCACCCGCGACGTCGAACGCCGCCACCGTCACGGTGACGCCGTCGTGCTGGGCCACCAGGCCGGGCTGCCCGTTGACCGTACGCTCCAGGATCGTCAGGCCGGGTGCCCAGCCGGCGATCCCGACCAGGTAGCGGGCGATCTGGTCGCCGCCCTGGATCGGGCGCAGCACGGTGCGGACCAGGCCGCCGCCGTCGGCGATCATCGTGGCGCCGGGGTCGAGCAGGCCGACGAGAGCGTCGATGTCCTTGGCCTCCCACGCCTGCTTGAAATCCCGGACGACACCGGCCTGCCGCTCGGCCGGGGGCGCGGGAGTCTGCGACGCGCGGAGGCGACGCCGGGCCGAGGAGGCCAGCTGGCGACACGCCTCCGGGCTACGGCCGACCATCTCCGCGACCTCGGCGAAGGAGTAGCGGAAGACGTCGTGCAGCACGAACGCGACGCGCTCGGCCGGGGTCATCGCTTCGAGCACGACGAGGAAGGCCATGCTGACCGACTCGTCCAGGGTGACCCGGTCGACCGGGTCGGCCGTGGCGCCGTCCGACATCCCGGCGACCCACTCCATGCGGTCGGGCAGCGGCTCGGGAATCCATGCGCCCACGTAGCTCTCGCGCCGGGCCCGTGCCGAGCCGAGCAGGTCGAGGCAGATGCGGCTGGCGACCGTCGTCAGCCAGCCGCCGGGTGACTCGATGGCCTCCTGCTGCTGCGGGGACATGGCGTACCAGCGGGCGTAGGTCTCCTGCACGACGTCCTCGGCGTCGGCCAGCGAGCCGAGGAGCCGGTAGGCGAGATTGGTCAGCTGACGCCGCTCGCCCATGATCGCGCTCAGGCTCGGATCGAGCCGGCCGTCTCCTGACCCGGATGCGGTGGTGCTCATGGTGTCGCCGACTTCCCTCTGTCGCAGCTGCCCTCACTGTTCCGACGAGACAACGCCGCGGAATGTGAGATCGATACCGCGCCTCACGTTCCCGGCCGCTGTGTCGTCGGATGAGTGAGACACCAGGTCACAAGCCTCAGACCCGGTGAGATCCAGAAGGGCAGTTCCATGTTCTTGCGTGTCGCCATCCTCCTGCAGACCCTGGCCGTCTTCTCGGCGCCCGTCACCGCCGGGCTGTTGCTGTCCGCGCCCAGCGGACGGGCCCTGCACAGTGTCTCGGCGTACGGGGTGTTCACCGTGGCGCTGGTGCACGTGCTCGCTGCGATCCTGGCGTGGCGGCCGGGCGGCGGCTCGCCCAGGCCCATCCTGTACGCGGTCGTCTTCTTCGCGCTCACGCTGGCGCAGATAGCGCTGGGCATCGCGGGCGTGAAAACCGTGCACCTTCCGTTGGGGGTCCTGATGTTCGGCATGAGCGTCCTTCAGCTCGCCCGGGTCTGGACCGGCCGCCGCACCCACGAGACCGTCGCCGCCTGACGCCGGCGCGCCGCCACCGCCGACATCCAGAAGGGAAACCCCGCCATGTCCACGCCCGCAACGACCGAGCAGGACGATCTCCAGTCGCGTCTGCCCGACCCCACCCGGCTCTTCCCCGAGATGGCACAGATCGCCGGCGCCATGAACAGGGCCGCCCTGAACGGTTCGATTCCGCAGGCCACCGTCAACCTGGTGCAGCTCCGCGCCGGGCAGATCGTCGGCAGCACGTACCACACGGTCCGGCAGACGGGCCTCCTCCGCAAGGCCGGGGAGGCGGAGGAGCGCATCGCCGCCGTGGCGTCATGGCAGGACGCCCCCTACTTCACCGACGCCGAACGGGTCGCGCTGGAGCTCGTGGAGGCCGTCCTCACCCCGAACCCGTCCGGGGAGCGCGTCCCCGACGAGCTGTACGCCAGGGCGGCCGGCCACTACGACGACCAGGCGCTGTGGACACTCACCCTGGCGATCAGCCAGATCTTCTTCTTCATCCCCGTCGCCCTCATCGCCAAGCCGATCCCCGGCAAGGTCCCCGGGAAGAACTACAGCAGGTAACGCCCCGGCCGCCGGCACAGCGACCTTCGCCATGCGATGGACGAGTCATTCCGATGCGTGACTGAGTACGCCGGTTGGGGGGCATCCGTTCAGTCGAGGACCGCGGTGGCTTCGATCTCGACGAGATGGTCAGGGATGTCCAGTGCCGCCACGCCCAACAGCGTGGCCGGCGGGACCCCAAGCTTCGCGGCCGCTCGGGAGATCCCCTCCAGAAGGGCAGGCATCTTGTCGGGGGTCCAGTCGACGACGTGGACGGTGAGTTTCGCCACGTCGTGGACGGCCCGGGGCTCGCTTGCCGAGGCGCGCCCGCCGTTCCCGGGTCACTCCCCTGGACGGCGCAACCCGTCGAGGACGATGTGGAGCAGATGCCGGGCCCTGGCGTCCCACTCGTCCGATTCCAGACGGGTCAGATAACCGATGAGCAGAATGACGTCACGGGCGTCCACGTCAGGGCGGATGGTCCCCGCGGCCTTGCCGGCGTCGAGAAGTTCGGTCAGCGCAGCGCCGATCGGGCCGAGGCTGTGCGCGGACAGGTCCTGCCACACCGCCGCTTCGACGGCGGCGAACACTTCGCGCTTGACCTGCGCATAGTCGGCCACCCGATCGAACCAACGGGCCAGCGCGGCGAGCGGCTCGTGCTCGGCGAGCAGGGCCGGCGCCGCCGCCACGAGCTCGTCCACGTCCTCCCGGTAGACCTCGGCGAGCAGCGACTCCCGGGTCGGGAAGTGGCGGTAGAGGGTGCCCTGGCCGACCCCTGCCTGTTTGGCGATCGCGTTGAGCTTGACCTCGTCCGCGTTCGCGATGGCCGCCCGGGCCACCTGGATGATCCGGTCGCGATTACCGGCGGCGTCGGCCCGGCGCTGGGTTGAGTCCATAGGTGCCCCATTCCGTCCGGCCTGAAGATCGTGCCCACCCAGGCGATCTACGCGGCGACCAAGAACGCCGTCCGCACCCTGCTGGAGGGATTGCGGCAGGAGTCGACTGACGGCGTGCTGCGTACGACGGCGATCTCACCGGGCGTGGTCCGTACCGAACTCGTCGACTCGATCGACGACGTTCAGGTCCGCGAGCAGATCCGGCGCGACATGAACGCGTTCGCCATCGACCCTGAGGCTGTGGCCCGCGTCATCGCCTTCGCCATCGAGCAGCCTCACGACGTCGAGATCGGCGAAGTCATCATCCGCCCGACCGTCCAAGGCTAGCCGCGTCCTTCGCGCCGCCTGTGGCCTGACAACCTGCTCGGCCGCCCCTGAACCGCTCTGCGGAAAGGTCATACCACGCGTACTGGACAGCGCTGGTTGCACGAACGCACCAGCAAGCTCGCAGGCCACATGGACAGGGAACCGGACCTTCGTCCGATTCCCTGTCCTGGCGAGCTGGTACAGCGCTTTCAGCTGTTGTGGAGCTTCAAGCGCCTGGGAATCAGCTGCAGCCGCTCGTGGAGCCGCAGCCCTCGCAGACGTAGCAGCTGCCCGCCGGGCGCATCTTGGTGCCGCAGGTCATGCAGAGCGGCGCGTCCGCCGTGAAGCGCTGGTGGCTCTCCAGTGCCTTGGCCGACGGCTTGAACTCCCCGGGCTGGTCGCCCGCCTTCTCCGCCGCCTTGTCCTCGAGGCGGGCCTCGATCGGCGCCGACTGGGCGAGCGCCTCCCGGTCGACCGTCTCCTGCAGCGGCGCCGGGTCCTCGCCGCGCTGCTGCGCCGCGCGCTCGGCCGCCGAGAAGATGCCCAGCGCCGCCCGCTCGTCGTACGGCAGGTGGTCGAGCGCGAGGCGGCGGAAGATGTAGTCCATCACCGACGTCGCCATCCGGATGTCCGGGTCGTCGGTCATGCCGGCCGGCTCGAACCGCATGTTGACGAACTTGCTCATGTACGTCTCGAGCGGCACCCCGTACTGCAGCCCTATCGAGATCGCCACCGAGAAGGCGTCCATGACGCCCGCCAGCGTCGAGCCCTGCTTGGACATCTTGAGGAAGACCTCGCCCAGCCCGTCGTCCGGGTAGCTGGAGGCGGTCATGTAGCCCTTGGCGCCGCCGACCGTGAAGCGGGTCGTCGTGCTCGGGCGCTGGTTCGGCATCCGCCGCCGGGTCGGGCGGTTGACCTCGATGACCTTGACCTCGGGCTCGGCCTTGGCCTCCTCCTTGGTCTCGGCCTTCTTGCCGCCGGCCGACAGCGGCTGACCGACCTTGCAGTTGTCGCGGTAGACGGCCAGCGCCTTCAGGCCGAGCTTCCAGCCCTCCAGGTAGACCTGCTCGATGTCGTCGATCGTGGCCGACTCGGGCAGGTTGACGGTCTTGGAGATGGCGCCCGACAGGAACGGCTGGGCGGCGGCCATCATGCGCACGTGGCCCATCGGCGCGATCGCCCGCTCGCCCATCGCGCAGTCGAACACCTCGTAGTGCTCATGGCGCAGCCCCGGCGCGTCGACGACGTGACCGTGCTCGGCGATGTACTCGACGATGGCCTCGATCTGCTCCTGCTGGTAGCCGAGCTGCCTGAGGGCGCGCGGGATCGTCTGGTTGACGATCTGCATGGAGCCGCCGCCGACCAGCTTCTTGAACTTGACCAGCGCCAGGTCCGGCTCGATGCCGGTGGTGTCGCAGTCCATCATCAGGCCGATGGTGCCGGTCGGGGCCAGCAGCGACGCCTGGGCGTTGCGGTAGCCGTTCTTCTCGCCCAGCTTGAGGCACTCCGACCACTGGCGCGACGCCTCGGCGTGGATCTTGGAATCCATGGAGCCGACGGTGCGCAGGTTGTCGTTGGCGGCGGCGTGCTTGCGCATGACGCGCTTGTGCGGCTCCGCGTTGCGGGCGTAGCCGTCGTACGCGCCGACCGCGCCGGCCAGCTCGGCGCTGCGCCGGTACGACGTGCCGGTCATCAGCGAGGTGATGGCGCCGGCGACGGCACGGCCGCCGTCGGAGTCGTAGGCGTGGCCGGTGGCCATGAGCAGCGCGCCCAGGTTGGCGTAGCCGATGCCGAGCTGGCGGTAGGCGCGGGTCGTCTCGCCGATCTTCTCGGTCGGGAAGTCGGCGAAGGTGATCGACACGTCCATCGCGGTGATGATCAGCTCGGTCAGCTTGACGAAGCTCGGGACGTCGAAGGTGTTGTCCTCCTTCAGGAACTTCAGCAGGTTGATGCTGGCCAGGTTGCAGGAGGAGTTGTCCAGGTGGACGTACTCGCTGCACGGGTTGCTGGCGGTGATGCGGCCGGTCTCGGGGGTGGTGTGCCAGTCGTTGATCGTGTCGTCGTACTGGACTCCGGGGTCGGCGCACTCCCAGGCGGCCTTGGCCATCTTGCGGAACAGGTCGCGCGCGTCGACCGTCTCGATGACCTCGCCGGTGAGGCGGGCGCGCAGGCCGAACTCGCCGCCCTTCTCCACCGCCCGCATGAACTCGTCGGAGACGCGGACGGAGTTGTTGGCGTTCTGGTACTGGACCGAGACGATGTCCTTGCCGCCGAGGTCCATGTCGAACCCGGCGTCGCGGAGCGCGCGGACCTTGTCCTCCTCGCGCGCCTTGGTCTCGATGAACTCCTCGATGTCGGGGTGGTCCACGTCGAGGACGACCATCTTGGCGGCCCGGCGGGTGGCGCCGCCGGACTTGATGGTGCCCGCGCTGGCGTCGGCTCCGCGCATGAACGACACCGGGCCGCTGGCCGTTCCGCCGCTCGACAGCAGCTCCTTGGAGGAGCGGATGCGCGACAGGTTGACGCCCGAGCCGGAGCCGCCCTTGAAGATCACACCCTCTTCCTTGTACCACTCGAGGATCGACTCCATCTGGTCGTCCACCGAGAGGATGAAACAGGCGCTGACCTGCTGCGGCGACTGGGTGCCCACGTTGAACCAGACCGGCGAGTTGAAGGCGAAGATCTGGTGGACCAGCGCGTACTTCAGCTCGTGGTCGAAGATCTCGGCGTCCTCGTCGTCGGCGAAGTAGCCGTGCTCGATCGCGGTGCGGGTGTAGACGCCCACCACGCGGTCCACGAGCTGCTTCAGGCTCCACTCGCGCTGCGGCGTGCCGACGGCGCCGCGGAAGTACTTGGTGGTCACGATGTTGGCCGCGTTGACCGACCAGAACTCGGGGAACTCGACGCCCCGCTGCTCGAAGTTGATCGAGCCGTCCCGCCAGTTGGTCATGACGACGTCGCGGCGTTCCCACGCGATCTCGTCATACGGATGCACGCCCGGCTTGGTGAAGATCCGCTTCATCTTCAGGCCCTTGCGGGGACGCTTGCCTCCGCGCGCGACTGAACCGCTTGCCGTCTCCGTCATGACTCCCCCTTCTCCGCCTTCAACTGTTCGATCTCGGTCTCGAAGTCCGCCAAGGTCTCGAAACCGCGATATACCGATGCGAACCGCAGGTAGGCCACCTCGTCCAGCTCCCGCAGCGGGCCCAGGATCGCCAGTCCCACCTCGTTCGAGGGGATCTCCGCCGCCCCCCTCGCCCGGATGGCCTCCTCGACCCGTTGCCCGAGCTGGGCCAGGGAGTCCTCGCTGACCGGCCTGCCCTGGCAGGCCCGCCGCACGCCCGCGACCACCTTGTCCCGCGAGAACGGCTCGGTCACGCCGCTGCGCTTGCTCACCATGAGGAGTACGGTCTCCTGGGTGGTGAACCGGCGGCCGCACTCGGGACAGGTGCGGCGACGCCGGATGGCGCCGCCGTCGTCCGTCGAGCGGCTGTCGATGACCCTCGTGTCAGGATGGCGACAGAACGGACAATGCACGCGTTTCGCCTCCTGCCCCGCGGCCACCCCACCCGGCCCTCGCCGCCGCGCGAACGCCCCTGCCCAGGTTGACCAGGGAACGCTCACGCCCGCCCCATGGCATGCCATGGTGCGGTCACGAAAACACAAGGTGTGGTGAACTACATCGGTGTAAGTACTAGATGTTGTGGTCCAACCGTAGAAGCGCGCGACCATGAACGCAAGTTGAGCCACACCTGTCCCAGGGAAGCCGCTGATCAGCACGGCATGTTCCCGCCCGCCCGGCGTGTCGGCCCCTTCTGGCTACGTAGGCCCCGCTGAACTGCCCTGTAAGCGGAAAGAACACCATCCACACAGGTTCAAAACCTATGCCGCATCTCAGGCCACCGAGACCGCGCCCTTCCCCCCGCTCCGTCCCTTGTGGGGCCGAACCGCCACCGCCTCGCGGCGGGCGCTGCCTGCGGTGACCGGGCGAGGTGCGACCGCCCCGCGGCGTTACCTGACCAAGCTGATTCTGCCGCGTGACGCGCACATCAAGGAGGCGGCCGAAACCACCGCCGTGCGGTTACCGCCCATCGCCCTCGGCGGAAGGTCGGCGCGCCACGCGAGGACGGGCCCTCGACGAGCGAGAGCAGCGAAGGACTCCACGGTGGCCGGGTCAGGGGTCGCCTGCGCGAGTCAGCTTCGCGCGATCAACCGTACGCACCTCTGAGCGGGAAGGAGCCCGCCGCCATCGAAGCGTGGACGGCCGTCGAAGCGACGGACGCAGCGGCATTCGCCGTCGTGGCGGCATTCGCAGTCGTGGCGGCGTGGGCGGGCGCGACGGCGTGGGCGGCCGTTCTGGTGCCGAGCCAGAAGCCGCACAGCGACAACAGCGCCGCCACCGCGACCATGATCGCGGCCCGTCCGCGACGGGTGAGCCGCACCGGCGCCGCCCGCCGCCCGCGCTTCCCGGACACGGGACCCGTCCGCATGGGCCCCTTCCGAACGGCGCCCCTCCGAACAGACCCCATCCGAACAGGTCCCTTCCGCACGGCCCTTCGCCCGAGCGCTCCCCGTCGCCTCTCACCAGCCCCGGAGCCGAGCCCCACCTCTCGGCTCTCCCCGAACCCTCGCCCTTGATCGCCCCTTCGCGCCTGGCCGACCCCTCGTTTCTGACCGGACCCTCGCTCTTGATCGCCCCTTAGCGCCTGGCCGGCCCCTCGTCTCTGGCCGGATCCTCGCCCCCGGCCCGCTGCGGCCGCCTCACTGCGGCCACCCTGAACGACAGAACCGATCCGCGCCACCGGCACAGATCCGCCACCCCGGCCGCCCACCCCTGCCGACCGGTTCGCCGGAAACGAGCCGCCTCCCCGTGCCCACCGGCCTTCCGGGACGGCCGCGCCTCCCCCGCCCGGCCCGCCGCCCCTCCTTCCGGATCGCCCAGCCGGGAGGCCGAGGCCCTCGGCCTCTGCTCTGGGGGGTGGTACGAGCCACAGCTGGGGTCTTCCTCCCGCGGCGAAGGCGCGACCGGCCCCGCGGGCCGCCGTCGCGTCGGCGCCCGGCGACACACCATCACTACGCGAGACGTCCTCCCGCATCTGAACCCCACCCCTCGAAGTGACCCCTGCGGTCCACCCGGCCGCGCGCCGAGCTCGGTCGCCGCGCCCGGCCTTACCATCCAGTACGGCCAGAACGCCCGAAGCGCTCAGCCGATCCGCCTCACAGCACGAGACCCGCCGTCACGACGGGCCGGCGCCCCATCTCCACGCACCGCGATCCCCCTCCCCCTGGAGCACGGCTCGGTCCCATCTCCATGCAGCGTGACCGCCTCCCCACAAGTACGGCCCCTCCCGACTCCACGCACCGCGACCACCTCCCCCCTGAAGCACGGCTCGGTCCCATCTCCACGCACCGCGGCCGCCTCCCGCTGGGGTACGGCTCGGCCCCGCCCATGGGTGACGCCGAGCTCCGCACGATGACCAACGAGCGTGGCGTGTCGGCTCCGGCCGTCCTGCCGTCGTCCTGCAGCCGTCCCGCCGTCGTTCTGCCGTCGTTCTGCGTCCGGCCACTCTCGCCACCTGACCACCACCACCTCGGCCCGCCTGGATGGTGAATTGTCGCGTAAACCGAGGCGTTCGCGAATACTGAACGCTTTGTCCTCCCCCACGGTCCGCCCGCCCTCGACACCGTCGTTCTTGATCGCTTTTGTACGGCCCTCGGCGACCCGCTGCCGCCCGGCGTCGTCGCTGGTCATGTCCGTGACCGCGGTGACGCGCACGATTGACCTCCCACGCCGTCCGGGTCCGAGAAAAAGACCCCATTAAGATCAGCAAATCGAACACGGTGTCGATCGAACTCCCGTACGATGTTGTACACCACGTCACTGATAATTTCGAGGACGACTCGAACAATTGTTTGAAGATGATCTTCAACAGCGATACGGTCGCTGTGTGCGACATGGAGACCACGGACCGGGAGGGCAGGCCGGAGCGGCAGGCCACCCGGCGACGAGGAGGAGAGCATGAGCGAGCGAGATGACGCAAACGGGGTCACAGACCTCGCGGTGCGCCGGCGCGACTCCCTGGGCCTGACGCCCAGGCAGCGCAAGATTCTCGAAGTGATTCGCGATTCGGTGCAACAGCGCGGATATCCGCCGTCCATGCGTGAGATCGGCGAGGCCGTCCAGCTGACGAGCACGTCGAGCGTGTCGCACCAGTTGACGGCGTTGCAGCGCAAGGGCTATCTGCGGCGTGACCCGCACCGGCCGCGCGCCCTCGAAGTCCGCCTGCCGGGCGAGCCGGCACTGTGGGTCGACCCCGACGCCTCCTCCGAGGAGCCCACGGTGAGCAGGCCCACGGCCGCCTATGTGCCGCTGGTCGGCCGGATCGCCGCCGGTGGGCCGATCCTCGCCGAGGAGAGCGTCGAAGACGTCTTCGCGCTGCCCAAGCAACTCGTCGGCGAGGGCACCCTGTTCCTCCTCCAGGTCGCCGGTGACTCCATGATCGAAGCCGCCATCGCCGACGGCGACTGGGTGGTCGTGCGTCAGCAGCCCGTCGCCGAGAGCGGCGACATCGTGGCCGCCATGATCGACGGCGAGGCCACGGTCAAGACCTTCAAGCGCAAGGACGGCCACGTCTGGCTGGTCCCCCACAACCCCAACTACGACCCGATCCCCGGCGACGAGGCCAGCGTCCTGGGCAAGGTCGTGGCGGTTCTTCGCCGCCTCTGACCCACCCTGCCGCCGCCGACGGCTCCCCGGGATGACCCCGGGGAGCCGCGAGCAGCACCGGCAGCCTTCGTTCCGCGCCCTCGGCGTTGAGCTCGTCGAGCCCGGCATCGAGCCCTGCCCCGGTCGCGGCGGTCCACTCGCGCGCTGCCCCAGTCGCGGTATTCGAGGCCCCGGTCACGGTGTTCGAGTCGCGCCCTACCCCAGTCGACGTTCGAGTTCGCGCCCTGCCCCGGTCACGGCAGCCGACTCGCGCCCTGCCCCCGTCACGGTGTTCGAGTTCGAGCCCCACTTGCCCTGCGGCGGCCGGTCGCCGGCCTCGCGGCGGACCTGGTGACGACCTCCCCACCCGCCGGCTGAACGCAGCGGTGGCCGGGAGGCGCCGGAAGCCCTGATGAAGTGGCGGGGCTGCAAGGCCGGTCAACGGTGCTCGCTCAGCGCTGTGCGCTCGCGCCACCAAGTGTCAGCGGGACGTAGCCGATACGGGCTCACCCGGCCGCCGCGCCCCCGGCAGGGCGGTGAAACGTCGGGTCGAGATGGCGACGAGGAGTCCGAGGGCGGCGTAAGCTCCGCCGAGCAGGCTGGCGGCCGGCCATCCCGCGGCGCTGTAGGCCCACGTGGTGGTGATCGCGCCGAGCGCGGAGCCGAGGGAGTAGAAGGCCATGTAGGCGCCGATGACGCTGCTGCTCTGGTCGGGGCGGGCGGCGGTGAGCAGGTGCTGGCTGCTGACGTGAACGGCTTGCACGGCGAAGTCCAGAAGGATGACGCCGACGATCAACAGCCACAGCGACGACCCCGCTTGACCGATCAGCAGCCACGCGGCTGTGAGCAGGGCCAGCGACCAGCAGGTGACCGGGGACGCCAGACCCCGGTCGGCCCATCGGCCGGCCCGGGCCGCGCCCAAAGCCCCGGTGAGACCGGCGAGTCCGAACAATCCGATCTCGGTGGTGCCGAAGTGCCACGGCGCGTCGCCGAGCGGGAGCGCCAGTCCGCTCCACAGCGTGCCGAAGGAGGCGAACAGGAAGAACGCGACCAGTCCCCGGCTGAGGAAGAGCCGGTCGCCGACCACCAGACGACCCACCGATGACAGCAACTGCCCGTACCGGGCTCGGGGGCGGCGGATGTCGGCCTTGAGGGTGAATCGGGCGGCGAGCGCGAGCATCGCGCAAAGCCCGGCGATGACGAGGTAGACCATGCGCCAGTCGGCCAGCTCGCCCAGGGTGCCCGCGACCACCCGCACTCCGAGAATCCCGATGACCACGCCCGAGGTGACCGCTCCGATGTTGCGGCCGCGCTCGCCGGTCGGCGAGACGGCGGCGACATAGGCCACCGTGATCTGGACGACCACGGCGAACAGGCCGGCCAGCGCCAGGCCCGCGATCGCGATGCCGCCGCTGGGAGCGGCGGCGGCCACCCCCGCGCCTGCCGCTGTGAGCAGCAGGTGCACCGTGATGAGTCTGCGGCGGTCGAACAGGTCACCGAACGGGACCAGCAGCACCAGCCCCGCCAGATAGCCGATCTGGCCGGCGGCGACCAGCCACCCCAGCGCCCCCTCCCTCAGCCCGAGATCCTCGCCCGCGGCCTCCAGAACCGGCTGGATGCCGTAGATGGTCGACACCGCCACCGCGCACACCAGCGCGAGCACGGCCCGCTGCCTCCCGGTCAATCCTGGCGCCATATCACCCTCCGATAAGTTGCGAAATGCAACTCATCTGACGCTAGGGCATACTGGTTTCATATTGCAACTCATCACGGAGGGCCCAGTGGACGTCACACTCGCTGCGGGAAGTGCCTGGACCGACCCGGCCTGCCCGGTCGCGCGGACCGTCGACCTGATCGGCGACCGGTGGAGCCTGCTGATCATCCGCGACGCGATGGACGGGGCGACGACCTTCACCGAGTTCCATCAGCGGCTGGGGATCGCCCGCAACATCCTCACCGACCGGCTCCGCAGGCTCGTCGAGCACGGCATCCTGGACAAGGGCGCCGCCACCGACGGCAGACGACACACCTACCGGCTCACCGAAGCCGGGCAGGATCTCTTCACGGCCGTCGTCGCTCTCCGCCAATGGGGCGAGCGCCACGCCTTCGCCCCGGACGAGCCGCACTCCGTTCTCGTCGACGACCAAGGGCGGCAGCTTCCCCAGCTCCACCCGCTCGGCCAGGACGGCGCGCCGCTCTCCGTCGAGGCGTCGCACGTGCGGAAGACCGCCCTGCCGCGCTTCCGTTGAGGCACCGCTCTCCCCGATCCGCAACCGGCCCTGGCATATGGCGACAAAGCGCCGGAAATCTAGAATGATCCGGTGACCGATGCAACGAGCCCCGATGACCTCAAGGCCCTGCACGACGGGTTGAAGTGGGCCAAAGCTGGTCCCGGCGTCATTCCCGCCTGGGTAGCGGACATGGACCTGCCCACGGCCCCCGCGGTGGCCGAAGCCCTGAGGCGGCGCGCCGAGGGCGATCTCGGCTACCCGATCTGGCTTGACGATCCCGGCTGCGGACCCCTGGCGGAGGCGTTCGCCGAGCGCATGGCCGCCCGGTACTCCTGGAGCCCCGACCCGGGGTTCGTGCGGACCTTCTCCGACATCAACCAGGCGCTCCAGGTGGTCCTCCACGTGTGGACCCGGCCGGGCGACGGGGTGGCGCTCCACACCCCGGCCTACCACCCGTTCCTGGGCACGCTGGAGACCATGGACCGGCCGCTCACGCCGCTCCAGCTCGTGCCCGACGAGGGTGACTCATGGCGGTTCGAGGTACCGGACCTGTCCGGGTGCCGGGTGCTGCTGCTGGTCAACCCGCAGAACCCGACCGGCCGGGTCTTCACCCGGCGGGAGCTGGAGGAGCTGGCCGAGCACGTCGAACGGCACGACCTCCTGGTCATCGCCGACGAGATCCACGCAGATCTGACGTACGCCCCGAACCAGCACATCCCATTCGCGACGCTCCTGCCCGAGCGGACGGTCACGCTGACGTCCGCCACCAAGGCGTTCAACCTGGGCGGCATCCGCTGCTCGGTCGCCCACATCGGCTCCCCCGCCGTGCGTGCGGCGCTCGCCGCGCAGCCGCCGTTCCTGTACGGGTCGTCGCACGTGTTCGGTGTGGAGGCCACCATCGCCGCGTGGCGGCACGGCGACGCCTGGCTGGAGGAGACCGTCGCCCTGCTGGACCGCAACCGCAAGACGATCGCCGCCCGCCTGCCCGAGGGGGTGGGCTACCGCCTGCCCCAGGCGACGTACCTGGCCTGGCTCGACTACGGCCGTTCCGGCATGGCCGAGGTGCTGGAACGGGAGGCCAAGGTCCTGCTGAGCGACGGCACGGGGTTCGGCCCGGGCGGCGAAGGCCATGTACGGCTGAACTTCGCCACCACGGAGCCGATCCTCAGCGAGGTCCTGGACCGCCTCCAGCGATAGCCCTCCCGTGCCTCGCCCGGCGTCGCGGGTGAAGGGAAAATCGCGGCGCCAGGTTAGACGGACAGCGGGTCACCCCGTCATGGCGCCAGTGGGGGAAGGGATGGCGGGGTGGCGGCCGGGCGTTCCTCCAGGGCGGCCAGTGCCAGCTCCACCGCCTTCTCCAGCTGCGGGTCGCGTCCCGCCACCCGGTCCTGCGGGGTGGTCACCACCTCCACGTCCGGGTCCACGCCGTGGTTCTCCACGCCCCATCCCGGGCCCTCCAGCCAGAACGAGTACCGGGGCTGCGTGACGACCGTCCCGTCCACCAGCGAGTAGCGCGAGTCGATGCCGATGACCCCGCCCCAGGTGCGGGTGCCGACGAGCGGGCCGAGGCCGCGGTTCTTGACGCCGGCGCTGACGATGTCGCCGTCCGATCCGGCGAACTCGTCCGTGACCGTCACGATCGGGCCGCGCGGCGAGTCCCCCGGGTAGCGCATCGGCTCGTAGCCGCGCGCGTGCGACCACCCGGTGACCCGGCGGGACAGCTTCTCCAGCACCAGCTCCGAGGTGTGGCCGCCGCCGTTCTCCCGGACGTCCACGACCAGGCCCTCGCGGGCCATCTCGGTGCGCAGGTCGCGGTGGAACTGCGCCCAGCCCGACGCCACCATGTTCGGTACGTGCAGGTATCCGAGCCGGCCGCCCGACGCCTCGTGGACGAACGCCCTGCGCCCCTCGACCCACTCGTGGTAGCGCAGCGGGGTCTCGTCCTCCAGCGGCGTGACGACGACACGGCGCGTATCGCCGCCCGACGCGGGTCGTACGGTCAGCTCGACGGGACGGCCGGCGGTGCCGGACAGCAGCGCGAGCGGGCCCCGCACGGCGTCGACCGGGCGCCCGCCGACGGCGACGATCGCGTCGCCGGGCCGTACGGCCACGCCGGGCGCGAGCAGCGGCGAGCGGGCGTCGTGGTCGGACGACTCGCCGGGCAGGATGCGCGTGACCCGCCAGGTGCCGTCCTCGTCGCGGGCCAGGTCGGCGCCGAGCAGGCCCTGCCGGCGGCGCGGGTCGGCGGGCGCGGCGTTGGCGCGGGCGTAGGCGTGGGACGTGCCCAGCTCGGCCTGCACCTCCCACAGCAGGTCGATCAGCTCGGAGTAGGAGCCGATGCGGTCCACGAGCGGCAGGTAGCGGTCGAGGACGGCCGGCCAGTCGACGCCGTTCATGTCGGCGCGCCAGAAGTGGTCGCGCATGAGCCGGCCCGCTTCCAGGTAGCTCTGCCGCCACTCGGCGACCGGGTCGAGCTGGACCGTGACCCGGTCGAGGTCGACGGTGACGACCTCGTCGCCCTCGCCGGCGGAGCGGGTCTGCAGGCCGTTCTTGCCGTTGGTGACGAGCCGGGTGCCGTCGCCGCTCACCTCGAAGGCCCGTACCTCGGTGCCGAGCTCGGACCGGGAGCGCTTCTTGAGGTCGTAGCGTTCGAGCACGATCTCGCCGGCCGGCTCGGTGCCGTCGCCGAGCTGGCCCGACAGCGGGTGGCGCAGCCAGAGCAGGGCGTCCTTGCCGGCGCGCAGGTTGCCGTAGCGGCCGGCGGGCACCGGCACGGGCACGACGCGGGAGGCGAGCCCCTCGGGGTCCACCTCGGTTCGCGGGGGCGCGTCGTCCTTCTTGTCGTCCTGCGCGGGCTTGTCGTCCTCGCCGTTGAACCCGCGTCCCTGCAGGCTGGGGTCGAACGGCGACGGCGTGGTGGCCCGCAGGGGGACGATGTACGGCCGGCAGCCCACGGGGAACGACAGGTCGAACACGTGCGCGTCGTACACCGGGTCGAACGTGCGCACCGACAGGAACGCCAGGTGCTTGCCGTCCTTGGTGAAGACCGGGTCGTAGTCGGCGAAGCGCAGGGGGGTCACGTCGATGACGGACGTGCCGTCGAGGCGGCCCATCCTGATCCGCGACAGCGGCTCGTGGTGCGGGTGGACCCAGGCGAGCCACGCCGAGTCGGGCGAGAACGTCAGCCCGCTGATGTCGCCGTGCTCGGTGCGGTCGAGCTCCCGCAGCGTCCCGGTCTCGGCGTCGACCACCAGGAGGCGCCCGTCGTGGGTGGCCACGGCCACGTGCTTGCCGTCGGGAGCGGCGGCCAGGGCGAGCACCCGGCCGAGCTCGCCCGCGGCGAGCGTGCGGATCTCGCCGCCGGGAGTGCCGACCTCGAGGCCGTCCTCGCCGGTGGCGTCCGAGACCCAGACCGCCTTGCCGTCGGCGCCGAGCACGCGCGGCAGCCGTACCCGGGCTCCCGGCTGTACCCGGAGCGCGCCGGCCGGTCCGTCGCGGTGGGTGACCCAGTGGGCGGTGCCGCGGATCTCGACGGCGCTCGCCCGCCCGGTCGCGTCGGGCGAGAAGCCGCCGACGCGGGCGGGCGCCGGCCGGGTGGCGCGCGCCGGGCGCGGCCCGCTCAGCCTGACGTCCAGCTTGTACGGCTCCGCGTCGAGCCCGTCGAGCAGCCACAGGTCGCCGGCGTGGGCGTAGACGACCCGCCGCCCGTCGGTGGAGGCGTGCCGGGCGTAGAACTCGGTGTGGGAGGTGTGCCGGCGCAGGTCGGAGCCGTCGGGCAGGGAGGAGCAGACGTTGCCCGTGCCGTCGGTGTCGGCGAGGAACGCGAGGCGGTCGCCCACCCACATGACCGACCAGTACTGCGCGTCGCTGTCGGCGAACAGCCGGGCGAACTCCCCGTTCCCGTCGGCGTCCACCCAGATCTTGCCCGCGGTGCCGCCCCGGTACCGCTTCCAGTGCGACGGCTCGCGGAACAGGGACGACACGGTCGCCACCCGCACGCGGCCGGCCCCCGGACCGCCGTCACCCGCCTCCGGGCCGGCCCCGACGACGGCCGCCTCGCTGACCCATCCGTACGGCAGGCGCGTCGCCGGTCCGCCGTCCAGCGGGACCGCGTACGCCCAGGTCCGCGCGCGGCCGCCCTCGCCCGCGGCGGTGACCGCGAGCACGTCGCCCTCGGCGGTCCATCCCCGGGTGGCGGTCGTCGCGTTGCCCCAGTGTGTCAGCCGGTCGCCCTGCGGGCCGTCCACCTCCGCGGCGAACACCTCGGGCGCCCCTTCTCGGTGACTGGTCCACGCGATGCGCGCGCCGTCGGGCGAGAACCTCGGGAAGGAGACGGGTGCGCGGTCGGCGGTGAACCGCCACGCCCTGCCGCCCGTCACAGGTGCCAGCCACACGTCGTCGTCGGCGACGAACGTGAGCAGGTCACCCCACAGATGCGGATATCTCAGGTATGCGCCAGTTGTCACACGTGAACACTAGTGCCGTCGGTCCGGATGCCGAGAAGGATTTCCCGTCCGCGACCCGGCCTGGCGCACGACTCGTCGCCGGGCGCGGTGCAAGTCAGGGTCAAGATGGCGGGCAGGGACGGATGCTCATCAGCCCCAAGGGAAAGGGACTCCACATCCCAAACTTCACATTGCCACCGCGAGGAACCATGAGACTCTTCCCCAGGACCCACCAGCTCCCGGCCCGCCTGGCCGCCGGCGCGTACATCCTCAACTCCGGCATCGACATGGCCGGCGCCGACCAGGACACGGTCGCGGGCGTCCACGGCATGGCGGCCGGCACGTACCCGTTCCTGAGCAAGCAGGACCCGGCGCGGTTCGTCGGCCTGCTGTCGAAGGCGCAGATCGCGGTGGGCGCCGCCCTGCTGGTCCCCGTGGTGCCCTCGTTCGTGGCGGGGGCCGCGCTGACCGCGTTCGCGGGCGGCCTCGTCGGCCTCTACCTCAGGACGCCGGGCATGCGGCGGGAGGGCAGCCTGCGGCCGTCGCAGCAGGGGATCGCGCTGGCCAAGGACTTCTGGCTGCTCGGCATCGGGCTCAGCCTGATGGCGGAGGAGGTGCTGGACCGGTAGGGATCTCCGGTCTCGTGAGCTAGGCGCCTGCCTCCTGGGGTAGCCCGCCCATCATGGTACAAATCGGATACACCCTGATGTGCGAGCAGACACCGGCTCGGCAGCTCGTCGACGACGCCGCCAGGGCCGAGCAGGTCGGCTTCGACTACGCCGTCATCTCCGATCACTACTTCCCGTGGGTGGAGGAGCAGGGCCACGCGGCCTACGCCTGGTCGGTGCTGGGCGCGGTGGCGCACGCCACCGAGCGGCTCCCTCTCATGACGTACGTGACCTGCCCGATCATGCGTTACCACCCGGCCGTGGTCGCGCAGAAGGCCGCCACCATGGGCGTGCTCAGCGGCGGGCGCTTCACCCTCGGCCTCGGCTCGGGCGAGAACCTCAACGAGCACGTCATCGGCGAGGGCTGGCCGTCCGCCGACCGGCGGCACCGCATGTTCCGCGAGGCCGTCACCATCATCACCGAGCTGTTCGGCGGCGAGTACGTCACCTACGAGGGCGAGTTCTACGACGTCGACTCGGCCAAGTTGTACGACCTGCCGGAGCAGCCGGTGCCGATCGGCATCGCGGCCTCGGGCGGGCGCTCGGCCGCCATCGCGGCGGAGTACGGGGACCTGCTGATCATCAACGAGCCGATGCCGGAGGTGGTCGGGCAGTTCGCCCAGGCAGGAGGAGCGGGCAAGCCGGTGTACGGCCAGCTCGCCCTGTCCTACGACACCGACGCCCAGGCGGCCAAGGAGCGCGCCCACCGGCTCTGGCGCTGGTCGGCCGCCGGGTGGAAGGTCATGGCCGAGCTGCCGGGGCCGGTGAACTTCGAGGCGTACGCCCAGTTCGTCACGCCCGACGACGTGGCCTCCAGCGTGCCGTGCGGCAGCGACGTGGAGGCGGTGGTGGAGGCGGTCAAGAAGTACACGGACGCGGGCTACACACACGTCGCCCTGGTGCAGGTCGGGCACGACCAGCAGGAGCCGTTCTTCCGCTGGGCCGAGAAGGAGCTGCTGCCGGCCCTGCGCTCCCTGTGACCGGCCGCGCCCGAGGGCGCGCGGTCTCTTCACGCGTGAGCCCCCACCGGCTCGTACGGCCGGCGGGGGCTCACCCGGGGTCATGGTTCAGGGGACGATGTTGACCAGCTTGGGCGCCCGGACGATCACCTTGCGGGGCTGGCCGTCCAGGTAGGCGCGGACCTTGTCCGAGCCCAGCGCCAGCGCGCGCAGCTCGTCCTCGGCGATCGAGGGCGAGACCTCCAGGCGGTCGCGGACCTTGCCGGCCACCTGGACGACACAGGTCACGGAGTCCTGCACCAGCAGCGCCGGCTCAGCGACCGGCCAGCCGGCCAGCGCGACCGTCGAGCCGGTGTGGCCCAGCCGCTCCCAGCCCTCCTCGGCGGTGTAGGGGGCCACCAGCGACAGCATCACGGCCAGCACCTCGGCGGCCTCGCGCACCGCCGGGTCCGCCGCGCCGGGGCCGGAGTCGATGGCCTTGCGGGCCGCCGACGTCAGCTCCATCAGCCGCGCCACCGCGACGTTGAAGCGGTGGGACTCGACCAGCTTGGTGACCTCGTCGACGGTGCGGTGGGTGAACTTGCGCAGCTCCAGGTCGCCGCCCTCGAAGGGGACGCCCGGCTCGCTGCTCACCTCGTCCATCACGCGGAAGGCGCGGGCCAGGAACTTCTGCGAGGCGGCCGGCGAGACGTCGGCCCAGTCGATGTCGTCCTCGGGCGGCCCGGCGAAGACCATGGTCAGGCGGACCGCGTCGACCCCGTAGGCGTCGATCTGCTGGCCCAGGTCGACGCCGTTGCCCAGGGACTTGGACATGGCCTTGCCGCCGTTGATCACCTGTCCCTGGTTCAGCAGGCGCAGGAACGGCTCGGTGAAGTCGACCATGCCCATGTCGTGCAGGACCTTGGTGAAGAACCGGGAGTACAGCAGGTGCAGCACCGCGTGCTCCACGCCGCCGACGTACTGGTCGATCGGCCCCCACTTGCGGACCTGCTCGACGTCGAACGGCCCGTCGGTGTAGCCGGGCGAGCAGTAGCGCAGGTAGTACCACGACGAGTCGACGAAGGTGTCCATCGTGTCGGTGTCGCGCGTGGCGCGCCCGCCGCACTTGGGGCAGTCGACGTTGACCCAGTCGGTGGCGCTGGCCAGCGGGGAGACGCCCTTGGGCGCCAGCGCCTCGCCGCGCAGGTCGGGCAGCGTGACGGGCAGCTGGTCGTCGGGGACGGGGACCTCGCCGCAGTCCAGGCAGTGGATGATCGGGATCGGCGTGCCCCAGAACCGCTGACGCGACAGCAGCCAGTCGCGCAGGCGGAAGTTGACCGAGGCGGTGCCCCTGCCCTCGGCCGACAGGATCTCGATGATCCTGGTGATGGCCTCGGTCTTGGTCAGGCCGTCCAGGGGGCCGGAGTTGACCAGGGTGCCCTCGCCGGGCGTCGCCTCGCCGGTCTCGCCGGGGTCGGCCAGGCCGGTGTGGACGACGACCTTGACCGGCAGCCCGAATTTCAGCGCGAAGTCCAGGTCGCGCTGGTCGTGGGCGGGCACGGCCATGATGGCGCCGTGGCCGTAGTCGGACAGCACGTAGTCGGCCGCCCAGACCGGGATGCGCTCGCCGTTGACCGGGTTGATCGCGTGGCGGCCCAGGAAGACGCCGGTCTTCTCCTTGTCGGTGGACAGCCGCTCGATGTCGCTCAGCTTGGCGACCTCGGCGCGGTAGGCCTCGAACTCCTCGCGCCGGTCGTCGGTGACGATCTCGTCGGCCAGCGCCGCGTCGACGGCCACCACGAAGAACGTCGCGCCGAACAGCGTGTCGGGGCGGGTGGTGTAGACGTGGACGGGCTCCTCGCGGCCCTCGATCTCGAAGAGCACGTCGGCGCCCTCGGAGCGGCCGATCCAGTTGCGCTGCATGGTCAGCACGCGGTCGGGCCAGCCGCCCTCCAGCTGCGCCATGTCGTCCAGCAGCCGCTCCGCGTAGTCAGTGATCTTGAAGTACCACTGCGTCAGCTCGCGGCGGATGACGTCGGCGCCGCACCGCTCGCACTTGCCGGCCACGACCTGCTCGTTGGCCAGCACGGTCTGGTCGTTGGGGCACCAGTTGACCAGGCCGCCCTTGCGGTAGGCCAGGCCCCGCTCGAAGAACCGGTTGAACAGCCACTGGTTCCACCGGTAGTACTCCGGGTCGCTGGTGTGCAGGCGGCGCGACCAGTCGAAGGAGATCCCGTAGCGGCGGAAGGACGTGGCCTGGGTCTCGATGTTGGCGTAGGTCCACTCGGCCGGGTGCGCGTTGCGCTTGATCGCGGCGTTCTCGGCGGGCAGGCCGAAGGAGTCCCAGCCGATGGGGTGCATGACGTTGTAGCCGCGCTGCATCCAGTAGCGCGCGACGACGTCGCCGATGGCGAACACCTCGCCATGCCCCATGTGCAGGTCACCGGAGGGGTAGGGGAACATGTCGAGCATGTAGCGCCGCTCCCGGCTGTCGGCGGCGTCCTCGCCCGCCCGGAACGGGTCCAGCTCCTCCCACCGCTGCTGCCACTTGGCCTGCAGCGCCTGCGGATCGTACTCACTCACGGCGAATGTCCTTCTGCCTCGACTCGGACCCATAAGAAAACCCCCCGTGCGCAGGACGAGGGGCAGCCGCGACGGCGAGAGCTCAGGGCCGTCGCGGCCCGCTAAGAAGCAGGGTCGCGGAACGCATAGGTCAAGCCTAGCGCACCTCATCAGGACTTTGCCGATACTCGACGATGACCGCCGGGCGCAAGGGGGGTCGCCACCCGAATCCTGGCCTATGAGATCTGATGGTGATCCATCCGTTGTGACCTCATATGTCCCATTAGATTACTCTCGACGCCGTGGTCTACTCCGTCGAGCCTCACCGATCCCTGGCCGGCCTGCCCATGCAGGATCCCCCCACGGATCCGCACGGCTTCGCGCGTTTCGCTGCGGAACCCCCCAACTCTCCTGGAAAATCCCATGAGATCATGTCCGACACGTCAAAAGCGGACGGAACACCACCAGGAGGTACGGGAGCAATGGCAACGGAGCATTCCGGAGCACAGCACCGGCCACCCTCCTGGCCTGAGGTGCCGCCCCGGGAGGGATCCTCGCGCGGGGAGTCCCGCCAGTCCCCGTCCGCCCGGCGCGCCCAGTCCTCCGAGCGGCCCGCCCAGCCCTCCTGGCCGGAATCGACCTCCCCCTCGAACGCGTCCTGGCCGGGTTCGACCTCCCCCTCGAACCCGTGGCCCGAAGCCGGCCCCCCGGCGAACGCCTCCTGGCCGGAGGCGGCCTCGCCGTCGCACACGTCGTGGCCCGACGTGACCGTCGCCTCCAGCGCCCCGCAGCCCTCCAGCACCTCCGACGCCATGAACGCCTCCTGGCCCGAGACGCCGCGTCAGGACGGCCCGGCCGGTCGGCATGACGGCATGAGGGACGGCGGGCGGGGCGGCTCCCGGGAGCCCGTCCACCGCGATCCCGTGCCGGCCTGGCAGGACCCGTCCAGCACCCCGTCCTCGCCCTCCAACGCCTGGTCCAACCTCAGCTCCCCGGCCCCGTGGCCGCCCGCCGACGCCGCCCCCGCGCGCCCGTCGTCCGCCGACGCCATGGACCGCACGATGATGTACGGCACCGGCACGCCGCTGAACGACCACGCCGTACCACAGGGCCCGCACAGCGCCCGGCCCGACGACCGCTCTCATGACCGGCCTCATGACCGGCCCGTGCCGCAGGGCTCGTACGGCGACGGCATGCCGCTGGACGAGCGGGCCGCAGCCCAGGGGCGCGAGCGCGCGCGGCCCGGCGACCGCCCCGGCCCCGGCCACCCCGCGAACGCGCACCCCGGCGCCGGACACCCGCCGGCGGGCCCGGGCCCGGCCGGGCGCGACGCCGCCGGCCACGCCCAGCCCGCCCCCGGCCACGCGTACCCGGCCGAGGTCCGGCAGCCCGGACACCCTGGCCAGCCCGAACACCCCGGCCAGCCCGGACACCCCGACCAGCCGGGCCACCCCGGACAGCACGGGCAGCCGGGTCCCCCCGGACAGCAAGGACGGCACGGGCACCCCGGCGAGCACGACCAGCAGGGGCACCCGGACGAGCCCGGCCAGCCGCGTCCCGGCTCCAACCTGAGCCGGGACCCGTCCGACCCCGACCGCCCGTTCGTGACGGCCGGCCAGATCAGCGGCTCCCGCACGCCTCCCCCCGACCGCCAGCAGGAGCTCTGGAACAACGTCTTCGGCGACGAGTACGAGGGCATGGGCGAGCCCGACTCGCTGGACGAGCCGGGCAAGCCGATCTGGATCTACGCCCTGGCCGGGTCCGTCTCGATCGCGCTCGTGGGCGCCCTGCTGTGGGCGTTCCTCGCGGGCCCGCTGGCGGGCGACAAGGAGACGCCCGCCGCCGCGGACACCTCCAAGTCCTCGGCCTCGGCCACCCCGAGGACCACCCGATCGTCCACCTCGATCGGCCGCCTGAAGACGTATCCGGGCAAGGCCGCGCCGGTCGTCGGCACGGTGTCCGACACCACGGCCGGTCTCAGCGTCCCGCGGCTCGGCGGCACCTGGCAGCTCGACCAGCGCGGCACGGTCCGCGGCACGTACGGCTTCGCCACCCGCCAGTACGTCAGGACGGGCACCGACACCTACGCCCAGATCCTCACCGGCCCGCTGCCCACGGCGATGGCCTCGTCCTTCACCTCGGAGAAGGACCTGGAGCCGGCCATCAAGAGCGTCGTGGTCAACGCCCGCAAGCGGTTCTTCCCGGAGGGCAACACGGTCCGCAAGATCGCCCAGCAGCCGCTCAAGGTCGGGAACTCCACGGGGCAGCTGATCGCGTACTCCCTCACCTCGGCCACGGGCAACGCCACGATCGTCACGGCCGCCGTCAACACGGGCAAGGACGTGCCGGCGATCGTGTACATGTCGGTCCCGGCCACGGGCAAGCAGCTGCTGCCCGACGTGAACACGGTGGTCAGGCAGCTCAAGGTGATCAGCCAGTAGGCGGCCGCGTCAGAACGTGCACTCCATGTGCTTGATCCCGTTGATGAAGCTGCTGTACAGCCGGTCCGGCCGGCCGCCCTCGATCGTGGGGACGCGGCGCAGCAGCTCGCGGAACATCAGCGTGATCTCGCGCCGCGCCAGGTGCGCCCCGAGGCAGAAGTGGGGACCCGGGCCGCCGAAGCCGACGTGCGGGTTGGGGTCGCGGGTGATGTCGAACCGGTAGGGGTCGGCGAACACCTCCGGGTCGCGGTTGGCCGCCCAGTAGAACAGCACCACCTTCATGCCCGCCGGGTAGAGCTGGCCGTTCAGCTCGAAGTCCCGGGTCAGCTTGCGGCGCATGAAGTTCACGGGTGAGGCGAGCCGGACGATCTCCTCGACGGCGCCGGGGGCACGCCCGTCGATGTCCTCCAGCCACAGGGCGCGCTGACCGGGGTTCTCGGTGAGCAGCCGCAGGCCGTACGAGATGGCGTTGCGGGTGGTCTCGTTGCCCGCCACCACCAGGAGGATGAAGAACGAGCCCAGCTCCTGCATGGTGAGCCGCTCGCCGTCGATGTTGGCGTTGACGAGCGACGAGGTCAGGTCGTCGGTGGGGTGCTCGGCGCGGTAGGCGGCGAGGTCCTGGACGAGCTGCTGGAGCTCCATGCCGGCCGTGAGCAGCCTCTCGGCCACGCCGGCCAGGTCGCCGCCGGAGTACTCGGGGTCGAAGCCGCCGAGGATGATGTTCGAGCGCTCGAAGACGAACTGGTAGTCGCGCTCGGGGATGCCCATCATGTCGCAGATGATCTTCAACGGCAGGCGGGCGGCCACGTCCGTCACGAAGTCGGCCCCGGGGCCCTTGGCGAGCAGGTCGTCCACGATGCGCGCGGCGGCGATCTCCACGTCCGTCTCGAACTGCTTGATCATCTTTGGCGTGAACGACCGTGAGACGATCCGGCGCAGGCGCGCGTGGCGCGGGTCGTCCATGTTGATCATCGAGCCGAAGTACTCGGCGAACTCGGCGGGCATGTCCGGGATGTTCGTCGCCCCGCCGTCGCCCGAGCAGAAGATCTCCGGGTGCCGGCTGACCTCGACGATGTCGGCGTGCCTGGCCAGGGCGTAGTAGCCCGGCCCCTTCGGGGCGAAGGAGATCTCCATCTCCTCGAAGTAGGGCGGCCGCTCCAGCGAGCGGATCAGGTCGAACGCCCGCTCCCGCTCGGCCATGGGCCTGGCCCAGAAAGCCTGGTCCGAGAGATCGAAGTCAACGGCAGTCATAGGGCCATCATTTGGGCAAGTGGCCACTTACGTCAATGGTCATGACGTACAGCGTACGTAGTCCGTTTCCGGGGTCCCGGGATATTCGCTCGGCCGCGCGGCCGGTGATCGCTAGCATGGCCGCGTGCAGTTCTTCTTCTTCCTGCGTTAGCGGCCCGCCGGCGGGTCGCGGATGACCCACCGCCGGCGATGCGGGGCGGCCAAGGGGCCGTCCCGGGTCGCGACGTTGGAGAAGGACACGTGCGTGCTTTCGCCGTGGCCAGGGCGGTGCGTGGCATCGAGCCCCTGGTGGCCGCGGAGATCATGGAATTGGGTGTCGTCCGGAGGCTGCGCCACCGCGAGGTGTGGTTCGAGGTCGCCGAGCCGGGACCCGGGCCGGGTGGGTTGCTCGGGTTGCGGACGGCCGACGACGTGCTGCTGGCGGCCGCCGTCGTGGACGGGGTGGGGCCGGGGCGCGCCGCGCTGGCCCGCCTGCGCCGGGCCGCCGCCGACGCCGACGCCGGGACGCCACTGGAAATTCGCCGGGCGGCCGCGCCGCCGAGGACTCGCCGGCAGCCCGCGCAGCCGGGCACGCCGGACGGCCTGGAGGCGCCGGTCGGCCTGGACGTGCCGGTCGGTCTGGACGTGCCGGTCGGTCTGGAGGTGTCGGCGACGTTCGTGGGGCGGCGCTCCTACAGTCGCTTCGACGTCGAGGACGCAGTCGGGGCCGGTCTGTCGCGGGCGCTCGGGGTGCCGTACCACTCGCGGGCGGGCGGCGTGGCGCCGCCTCCGGGCGCGGTGCCGTGGCGGGTGACCATCGAGGGCGACCAGGCGGTCATCGCCGTACGGCTGGGCGAGCGGCCGCTGCACCGCCGGCCGTACAAGGTGGACTCGATCCCCGGCACCCTGCACCCGCCGCTGGCCGCCGCCATGGCCGTCCTCGCGGGCCTCGGCCGGCCACTCGCCGGAGGAGCAGGACGCGGCGGCGGGCCGGTGGTGCTGGACCCGTGCTGCGGGGCGGGCACGACGCTGGCCGAGGCCGGGCTGCTCGCGCCGCACGCGCGCCTGGCCGGGGCCGACCGCTCCCCCGTGTCCGTGCGGGCCGCCGCCGCGAACACGGCGCGCGCCGGAGTGCGGACGGCGCTGGCCGTCGCCGACGCGGGACGGCTGCCGCTGCCCTCTCGGAGCGTGGACCGTGTGCTGGTGAACCCGCCGTGGGGCCGCCAGGTCGCCGCCTCCGGGCTGCTGGCGCGTGACGGCGGGCTGCTGTGGCGGGAGGTCCGCCGCGTGCTGGCCCCCGGCGGGCTGGCGGTGGCGCTGGTGGACGAGGTGCCGGAGGGCTTCCGTGTCGAGCGGGTGATCGAGGTCTCCCTGTCCGGCAGGCACCCGGCCCTCGCCGTGCTCAGCGTGGCGAACCGGCACCGCTGAGGCGAGCCTCGTCAGGAGGCGGGGCCGAGCCAGTCCAGGATGAGGCGGTTGACCTCCTCCGGGCGCTCCAGGTGGAGGAAGTGGCCGGCCCCGGCCACCTCCTCGGCCCGGGAGCCCGCCGGCAGGTGGTCCGGCGCGTCCTTGACCACCCCGGCCCCGAGGCAGCCGTCCCCGCTCCCGTGCAGGTAGAGGATCGGCCCCGTCGTGGGCTCCGGGTCCGGGTGACGGCCCGAGGGCGGAGTGGTGCCGAGCATGGCCCGGTAGTACCCGATGGCCGCCGCCAGGTTGCCCGGCCGGCCGAGGCTGCGGTGGACGAACTCGAGGTCGCGCCGCGCGTCGTACCCGGGCGACCAGTCCGCCCACAACCCCTCCAGGAAGCCCGGCTCGGCGGCGGCGGTCTCGGCCAGCCCCGTCTGGAAGAGGAAGACGTAGAAGGAGCGCTTGAGCTGCTCGTACGAGAAGAACGAGGTGAGCATGGCGCCGGGCGGCGGGACGGCCAGGGTCACGGACCGGCGGAAGCGCCCGCCGAGCCCGTACACGGGGAAGGCGCCCCAGTCGTGCCCGACGACCACGGCGTCGTCGCCCCCGCCGAGCTCCTCGTGCAGGGCGGCCACGTCGGCGGCCAGCGCCGCGCCCTCGTAGGCCCCGTCGGCCGGGATCTCGGTCGGCGCGTAGCCGCGCATGAACGGCGCCACCGCCCGGTAGCCGCGGCCGGCCAGCGCCGGCATGAGGTGCCGCCAGGTGTGCGCGGTGTCGGGGAACCCGTGCAGGCACAGCGCCAGCGGCCCCTCCCCCACGGCAAGATACGCGAACTCCACCCCGTTGGCGTGGATTGTCCTGATCTCCATGACTGCGAAACCTAGCACCCGCTTGCCCACCCGAGAATGCCGGGCGGGCGCGCTCAGTAGGCGTACCGCAGGTGCTTGATGCCGTTGATGAAGTTGGACAGCAGATGGTCGGGCTCGCCCACGGCCCTGACGTCGGGCAGCCGGGTGAACAGCTCCCGGAACATCACGGTCATCTCCCGCCGCGCGAGATGGGCGCCCAGGCAGTGGTGCGGGCCGGGCCCGCCGAACCCGACGTGCGGGTTGGGGTCGCGGGTGATGTCGAAGGCGTCGGGGTCGCGGAAGACGGCCTCGTCGCGGTTGGCGGAGTTGTAGAACAGCAGCACCTTGTCGCCCTCGCGGTAGCGCATGCCGTTCATGACGTGCTCGCGCGTGACCGTGCGGCGGAACTGGATCACCGGCGTGGAGTAGCGGATGATCTCGTCACACGCCTTGCCGATGAGGCCCTCGAAGTTCTCGGTCAGCAGCCGCCGCTGGTCGGGGTGGTCGGTGAGGAGCTTGAGCCCGTGCGTGATGGCGTTGCGGGTGGTCTCGCTGCCGGCCACCACGAGCAGGATGAAGAACGAGCCCAGCTCCTGGGAGCTGAGCCGCTCCTCTCCGTTGACGAGCAGACTGACCAGGTCGCCGGTCGGCCGCTTGCGCCGCTCGTCGCCGAGGCGGGCGGCCAGCCGGTTCAGCGAGTAGCCGGCGTGGATGAGCCGGGCCAGCCCGCGCGCCACGTTGACGCGGCTGAGCTGGGGTCCGACGCCGCTGTACTCGGGGTCGGCGTTGCCCAGGATGACGTTGGTGCGGCGCAGGACCAGGTCGTGCAGCTGCGGCGGGACGCCCATCATGTCGCAGATGACGCGGACCGGGAGCCTGGCGGCGACCTGGGTGACGAAGTCGCCCGGCCCTTCCTTGACCGCCTGGTCGACGATCTCGGCGGCGGCCCGCTCCAGGTCCTCCTCCATCTTGGCCAGGACGCGGGGGGTGAAGGCACGGGAGACGATGCGGCGCAGCCGGGCGTGCTTCGGGTCGTCCATGTTGATCATCGAGCCGAAGTAGACGGCCAGCCAGCGGGGCATGTCCGGAATGCTGTTGGAGCAGGGCTCGCTGCTGAACACCTCGGGGGTGCGGCTGGCCTCCACCACGTCGGCGTGCCGGACGAGCGCGTAGTATCCGGCGCCGCTCTTGATGAACGGCAGCGGCTGCTCCGGCACGAACACAGGCCGGTCGAGCGCGCGCATCCGCCGGAAGGTCTCCTGGCGGTGGGCCTGGGGCAGTGCCCAGAACGGCATCTGCGACAGGTCCATGTCGGCGGAGATCGTCATAACCGCAAAGCCTTGTGCAAGTGGTCACTTACGTCAAGGCGTTCGGTCAGGCCGGACCCGCCAGGATCAGATCCGCGGCCTTCTCCCCGATCATTATGGCGGGAGCGTGGGTGTGGCCGCGATTGAGCGACGGCATGATCGAGGCGTCGGCCACGCGGAGCCCCTCGACGCCGCGCACCCTCAGCTCAGGGTCCACCACCGACGCCTCGTCCGCGCCCATCCGGCAGGTGCCCACCGGGTGGTAGAGCGTCTCGCCCCGCTCGCGCACCCACTGGGCGAGCTCCTCGTCGCTCTCCGGGCCGTCGTAGGGCGGCATCGGACCGTCGGCGTACGGGCGCATGGCGGTGGTGGCGAAGATCTGCTTGGCCGTCCTCAACCCGGCGACGAGCCGCCTGACGTCGGCCTCCTTGGCCAGGTAGCCGGGGTCGATGACCACGTCGTGCCCGTTGAGCCCGACGCGGCCGCGGCTCTCGGGCTGGAGCAGCACCACGCCGACGGTCATGGCGTGGCCGGTCGGCGGGGTGAGGCCGTGGTCGACGAACGGGCCCGGCGCGAAGATCAGCTCGATGTCCGGCGCCGGCTCCTCCGGCGAGGTGCGCACGAACGCCACCGCCTCGCCCACGTTCGTGGTCAGCATGCCGGAGCGCAGCACGAGGTAGCGCAGCAGGTTGCCGACGGACTCGGCCCTGGTGAGCGTCACCGGCTCCCGGCACCGGACGAACACCCCGGACGACAGGTGGTCCTGGAGGTTCTTGCCGACCTCCGGCAGGTCGCGCACCACGGTCACGCCGGCGTCGCGCAGCTCGCCGGCCGCGCCCACCCCCGAGCGCATGAGCAGGTACGGCGAGCCGATCGTGCCCGCGGCCAGGATGACCTCGCGACGGGCCCGGACCTGGGCGCCGCCGTCGTGCTCGATCCCGATGGCGCGCACGCCGTCGAACACCACCCGGTCCACGGTCGCGCCCGTGATGACGGTCAGGTTGGGCCGTTTGAGCGCGGGACGCAGGTAGGCGTCGGCGGCGCTCCACCGGCGGCCCCGGCGCTGGGTGACGGGGGTGGGGCCGTAGCCCTCGCTGGAGGGGCCGTTCACCTCGGGCAGCCTGGTCAGGCCCAGCTCCTCGCAGGCCCCGAGGAAGGCGGCCGTGGTGACGTTGGGACTGCGCAGCTCGGAGACGTACAGGGGGCCGCCCGTGCCGTACACACCGCCCTCGTTGCCGCCGACGCGGTGCTCGGCCCGGTGGAAGTACGGCAGGACGTCGTCGTACGACCAGCCGGGCACCCCCCACTGGTCGTAGTCGAGCCGGCCGCCGCGCACCCACATCTGCGCGTTGATCGACGACGACCCGCCGAGCACCCTGCCCCTCGGCCAGTACAGCTCGCGGCCGGACATCTCGGGCTGCTTGGCGGTGGAGTAGTTCCAGTCGTAGGCGGTCTTGAACAGCTTCGCGAAGGCCGCCGGCATGCGGATCTCCAGCTTGTCGTCCGGGCCGCCCGCCTCGACCAGCGCCACGCTCACCCCCGGGTCGGCCGTCAGCCGGCCGGCCAGCACGCATCCCGCCGACCCCGCACCGACGATGACGTAGTCGTACTCCATGGTTCCTCCGCAGGGGTGAATGACGTGGTACCTGCTTACTCCAGGCGACCGGGGGCGTCCATATCCACTTGTGACCCGCGTTACCTACCGGTCGGTATGCCGCCCTGCGAAGATGGCCGCGACGTCGCGTAGGCCGCGTAGAGGGAGGAAGGCGACATGCTCAACCTGTCGGTCGTGCTTGAGGACAGCGCCAGGAACAACCCGGACGGCACCGCCCTGGTCTTCGGCGACATGCGCCTGCCGTACTCGATGGTCGAGACGATCGCCAACCAGGTCGCCAACCTGCTGGTGTCCCGCGGCATCGGCCGCGGGGACAAGGTGGCGCTGGCCTGCCCCAACCTGCCGTACTTCCCGTTCGTCTACTTCGGCATCCTCAAGGCCGGGGCCGCCGTCGTGCCGCTGAACGTGCTGCTCCAGGACCGCGAGATCGCCTACCACCTCGACGACAGCGACGCCCGGGCGCTGTTCTGCTTCGAGGGCACGCCCGAGCTGCCGCTCGGCGAGCGGGGCCGGGCCGGGTTCGAGGCCGCCGAGGGCTGCGAGCACTTCTTCGCGCTGCCCGCCACGCCGCTCGCCACCGAGTCGCCGTACGGCGAGTCGATCTGGGCGGCCCTCGACGGGATGGCCGGCACGTTCGAGACCGCGGCGACCGCCCCCGACGACACCGCGGTGATCCTCTACACCTCGGGCACCACCGGGCAGCCCAAGGGCGCCGAGCTCAGCCACCAGAACATGCTGATGAACGCCATGGTGTGCGACCAGATGTTCGAGCGCGAGGCCGAGGGCGACGTGTACCTCGCGGTGCTGCCGCTGTTCCACTCCTTCGGCCAGACGGTGGTCATGAACGTCGGCTTCCGGCGGCGCGCGGCGGTGGTGCTCATGCCGCGCTTCGAGCCGGGCGAGGCGCTGGAGCTCATGCGCCGGGAGGGCGTCACCTTCTTCGCGGGCGTGCCGACGATGTACTGGGCGCTCCTCACCACCTTCCACGCCAACGGCGGCGAGGTGCCGGGCCGGCTGCGGACGGCGGTGGCGGGCGGCTCCTCCTCGCCGGTGGAGGTGCTGAGGGACTTCGAGCGCACCTTCGGCGTCGGCATCCTGGAGGGGTACGGCCTGTCGGAGACCTCGCCCGTGGCCAGCTTCAACCAGCCGGGCCGCCCGGCCAAGGTCGGGACGGTCGGCACCCCGATCTGGGGGGTGGAGATGCGGCTCGTCGACAGCGAGTGGAAGACGGTCGAGGACGAGGGCCCCGGCGAGATCGCGATCCGCGGTCACAACGTCATGAAGGGCTACCACGGCCGGCCGGAGGCGACGGCCGAGGTGCTGCGCGACGGCTGGTTCCGAACCGGTGACATCGCCACCCGCGACGCCGACGGCTACTACGCGATCATCGACCGGGCCAAGGACATGATCATCCGAGGCGGCTTCAACGTCTACCCGAGGGAGCTGGAGGAGGTGCTGCTGACGCACGAGGCGGTCTCGCTGGCGGCGGTCGTGGGCGTGCCCCACGAGTCGCACGGCGAGGAGGTCAAGGCGTACGTCATCCGCACCCCGGACGCGACGGTCACCGAGGACGAGCTGATCGCCTGGTGCCGGGCGAACATGGCCGGCTACAAGTACCCGCGCATCGTGGAGTTCAGGGACACGCTGCCCATGACGGCCACCGGCAAGATCCTCAAGCGCGAACTGCGCTGACGCCGCCCCTCACCCAGCCGCTCCTCACACAGCCGGCCCTCACCCAGCCGCTCCTCACACCAGGGCGGTCTTGTAGAAGATGCTCGCCTTCCTGGCCCCGGCGGCGCCCGAGGCCAGGCCGAGGCAGAGCCTGGGCCGGCCCGAGGCGATCTGGATCGCCATGCCCTCCGGCTCACGGTAGTCCAGCGACTTGCCGGCCTGGGTCAGAGCCCGCTGCACCGTGCGGCCGGTACGCAGGTCGACGCAGGTGACGTAGGTGTTGCCCGGAGCCGGGTTGGCCGGGCCGTAGGCGTCGCCGTCCAGCAGGTAGAGGTAGTCGCCGTGGGCCGCGTACCCCTGGAAGGTGCCGAGGCCGGCCGGCTGGGCGATGTCGTGCACGGGGGTCCGCGAGCCGGACTTGACCGCCTGGAGCGGGAAGACGGCGTAGCGGAAGCCGCCGTTCTTCCGGTAACGCATGACGAGCCGGCCGGTGGAGGGGTCGATGGCGCAGGTGGTGTTGGTCGCGCCGGTGACGGGCGCGTACCGCGTCACGCCGGCGGACGTCGGGGTGATCGTCCGGCCGGAGGCGAAGGCGAATCTGGCGAGCCGGTTGCCCCAGGCGTTGGCACCGTCGGCGACCGCGCCGGTCTCGGTCCACAGGTAGGCCGATCCGCCCGACGGCTCCACGCCGATCTGCACGCCGTGGCCGAAACCCATGAGGTACATGTGCCCGAGCACCGCGCCGCCGAGGCTGAGCCTGGTCAGGCAGAGGTGGCCGGCCGCCGAACTGCCGGCCCCGTTCTTGACCTGCACCGCGTAGATGTGGCCGTGGGCGTTGTCGAAGGCGAACGACTGCAGGACCGTCTCGTCGTACAGCGCCTTCTTCCAGATCAGGCTCGTGGCGGGCGCCGCCACGTCGAACCGGCCCGCGGCCCCCGCGGCCCCCGCGGTGGCCTCGGCGGCCCTGCCGCTCAGCAGCGCGGTGACGGCGGCCCCGGCGCCGCCCACGAGCAGCCCTCTCCTGGTCATGAATGACGACATCTCGGACAAAGGTCCTCCGCAGCGATCGACAGGAGTCCAACACCCTAGCGGGTGATCTCGCCGTGGTAGACACGTGCCATGTCGTCACCCACCGCCCAGCGCCTCAGCGTCGTCCCGTCCGCGTTCGCCGTGGAGCACCTGCCGCACGCGACCTTCCCCGAGGACGACGAGTGGATCGCGCTGGTCCGCGCCCCCGAGGGGCTGACCGTTGTCCGCGAGACCTGGCCGTCGGGCTCGGGCGAGCGCTGGATCGGCCTGTACGGCGCCGCGAGCGCCCACGACCTCGACGTCCCCGGCATGCTGGCGGCGGTCGTGGGGCCGCTGGCCGAGGCGGCGATCCCCGTCTTCGTCGCCTCGACCTTCCACGCCGACCTCGTCCTCGTGCCGGAGCCGAGGGTAGGGGAGGCGGTGGCCGCCCTCGAAGGCGCGGGGCACCGCGTGGACACCCGGCACCTGCGGTCGTAGGCCGCACTCCCCGGAGGCAGCGCTCGTCGTAGGCAGTGCTCGTCGTGGGCGGTGCTCGTCGTAGGCGGTGCTCGTCGTAGGCGGTGCTCGTCGTAGGCGGTGCTCGTCGTAGGCGGTGCTCGTCGTAGGCGGTGCTCGTCGTAGGCGGTGCTTAGGAGGGCCAGTCCCAGTGGGGCACCTCGCGCAGCGGGTGGAGCTGGTCGTCGGTCTCGGCGTGGGAGTTCTGGTAGGCCACCTGGGTGCCGAACTCGACGTGCTCCCGCAGCGCCTGGCGGAACGGCGCGTCGTCCGGCAGCCCGGCGTCGTCGGCCGCCGCCATGAACAGGTCGACGAAGCGCTGCCGCTGCTCCTCGCGGATGCGCAGGCCCCGGTGGGCCTCGATGAGGGTGGGAAAGCCGCCCATCTCGCGGGTGAAGACGTCGGGGCCGCCGAACGTCTCGGCCGTGAAGGCCGTCAGGTGCGCGACGTGGTGCGGGCGGCCGGCGCCGAAGAGCGGCTGGAGCAGCGGGTCCTTCAGGACGCTGCCATAGAAGAGGTCGACGAAGCGGTGGAGGGCCTCGTGCCCGCCGGCGTGCTCGTACAAGGAGACCATGGTTACAGCATTACAAATGCCCGCGGACGCGTGAAGGGGCGCGAGGCGAAGCCGCCTCGCGCCCTTTCACCGCGGATCACGGCCAGTCGCGGGCCGGGCGCAGCGGCAAGCCGGAGCGGCCGTCCTTGTCCAGCTTGACTCCCAGCACCTGGTGGAGCTGGACCTTGTTGCGCTCGAAGCCGACGATGCAGCCCGCCATGTACAGCGCCCACACCCGGGCGGTGCCCATGCCGACCTCCTCGACCGCGTCGGCCCAGTTGGCGTCGAGGTTGTCGCACCAGTGGCGCAGCGTCTTGGCGTAGTGCTCGCGCAGGTTCTCCTCGTGGCGGATCTCGAAGCCGAGGTCCTCCATCTGCCGGATCAGCCAGCCGACCGACTCCAGCTCGCCGTCGGGGAAGACGTAGCGGTTGATGAAGCCGCCCTTGTTGAAGGTCTTCTCCGCGCCCGTCGGCCGGGTGATGCAGTGGTTGAGCAGCCGGCCGCCCGGCTTGAGCTTGCCGTACAGGAACTCGAAGTAGGCCGGGACGTTGTCCTTGCCGATGTGCTCGGTCAGGCCGATGGAGCTGACCGCGTCGAAGCCGCTCTCGCTGACGTCGCGGTAGTCCATGTGACGGACCTCGCACAGGTCCTGCAGCCCCGCCTCGGCGATGGCCCGCTGCGCCCACTCGGCCTGCTGCTTGCTGAGCGTCACACCGAGGGCCTTGACCCCGTAGTGCTTGGCGGCGTGCATGACCATGCCGCCCCAGCCGCAGCCGACGTCGAGCAGCCGCATGCCCGGCTGGAGGCCGAGCTTGCGCGCCACCAGGTCGAACTTGGCGTACTGCGCCTCCTCAAGGGAGGAGGAGTCGCTGGGGAACACGGCGCAGGTGTAGGCCATGGACGGGCCCAGCACCCACTCGTAGAAGCGGTTGGAGACGTCGTAGTGGTGGTGGATGGCCTCGGCGTCGCGCTGCTTGGCGTGACGCGAGCCCAGCCGGGCCAGCCTGCTCTGCCGCATCTCCTGCGGAGGCGGCGGCACCCGCATGAGCAACGGCTTGACGCCCAGCGCCCGGACCGCGGCGATCTTCTCGGGCGTGGTCAGGTCGTTGGTCGTGATGTTCCACATGCGATCGAGCAGGGTGTACATGTCGCCGTGGAGGTCCAGGTGCCCCGACACGTAGGCCCTGGCCAGGCCCAGCTCGCCCGGCGCCTGCGCGAGGTAGGCCACCGCGATCGGGGACTTGACCTCCAGGCAGAGGTCGGCCCCGTCCGGCCCCGCCTTGCTCCCGTCGTACGCCCGGAAGGCGATCTTCGCCTCGGAGCCGACGATCTTCTCGAAGATGCTTGCCAGAGCCATCTCTCACCTTCCCCGCACACACTTGTCGTACAGGTCCAGCAGGCGCCCGTCCCGGTCGTATTCCCGTTTGACCGGCCAGTACGCGCTGCCGTTGTACAACTCCCAGAACTGCTCGCGAGCGTAGAAGGACGTCGAATAGAGCGACTTGTGCCCGTCGAGGTCGTGCACGGAGCTCTCGATGAGCCTGTTGTAGTAGCCGTCGAACCGTCCCCGCGGCAGCGGAACCATCCCCCAGAACCCGAAGTTCACGTACAGCCGGCCCGGCTCCAGGGGGTAGAGGGGCCAGCGGGACGAGGCCCGCAAGGGGCACATCCAGACCGGCGTCATGCCGACCTGGTCGTAGAAGAAGTCGAGGAACTCGGCGCCCCGCTCGGCCGGCACCTCGACGTCCTGGATGACCGACTCCTGCACGGGCCGGCCGGCCCAGCGGTCGATCCGCGCGGTCACGCCGTACCGGCGGTCGAGCGCGACGAGCCTGCGGTAGACGTCGGAGCGCATCCAGCGGCGCGGCATGAGCGAGCGCACGACGGGCTGCTGCACGCCGAAGGCGCGCGAGCACCAGAACCAGTCGGTGTCCCAGCGCCACAGGTAGTCGCGGATCGTCAGCCAGTCACGCTGGCGGTTGCGGATCGACTGGTAGTAGATGCGCATCCCGGTGTAGTCGGAGACGTACGGGGCGCGCTCGGCGAAGCGGCCGAGTGTGATGTACATCTCCTGCGGGGTGAAGAACACGCCGTCGACGAAGTCGACCGGCTCCCCCTCGTGCTCCATGCTCTCGCAGATCTCCTGCATGGCGAGCATGCACTTGTCCGCGTCGGTGAACGGCACGTGCGTGAGGCGGACGTACGGCTGGACCGGCTTGAGCCTGATCTTGATGCGCAGCGCGTAGCCGAGCGTGCCGTAGGAGTTCGGGAAGGAGCGGAACAGGTCGCGGTGCTCGTTGTCGTCGCGGGCCACGACGACGCGCCCGTCGCCGGTGAGGATCTCCAGCTCCTCCACCGACTCGTGCGGCAGCCCGTCGCGGAAGCTGGTGGACTCGATGCCGAGGCCGGTGACCGCGCCGCCGAGCGTGATGGTCTTGAGCTGCGGCACGACGTACGGCATGAGGCCGTGCGGGAGCGTGGCGTCGACCAGGTGCTCGTACGTGGTCATGCCCTGGACCTCGGCCGTCATCGTCTCCGGATCGACGCTGATGACCTCGTCCAGGTCGCGCGCGGACAGCTTGGCCGTCTTCTCCGAGTCGCGGAACCTGAAGAGGTTGGACGTGGCCTTGGCCAGCCGGGGCGCCGCACCGCCGGGGATCTCCGCGTAGGACCGCTGGATCTGCTCTACTGCCCGTCGGTGTGTCGACATCGTCGTCGTCACCTCAAGCACCCCCTTTGAGCTGGTAGAGATCGTCCGTAAGAAAGTATCTCTCGCCTCGGATCTCGAACAGACCGGGGTCGTTAAAGACTCGAAAACTGTTCATCGCACCAGGTGAATCGCCGATATTCGGGGCTAATGACCGAGCTTCCTACTGATCGTCGGGGAAACACCGTTCAGCACGTTCGTCACCGGACGGCCGTCGAGGGCGGCCGTGAGGTTGGCGAGGACGGCCTCCAGCAGGCGGCCGGTGGACCCCGGGGTGACGCCGGCGACGTGCGGCGACAGCAGGACCCCGGGCAGCTCGCGCAGCGGGTCGCCGGCGGGCAGCGGCTCGGTCTCGAACACGTCGAGGGCCGCACCGCCGAGGTGCCCGTCGCGCAGCGCCCCGGCCAGCGCGTCCTGGTCGACGACGCCGCCGCGGGCCGCGTTGACCAGCAGGGCGCCGGGCTTCATACGGCGGGCGTCAACGAGGCCGCGCGTCTCGTCGGCGAGCGCGATGACCACGACGAGCACGTCGGAGCCGGCCACCAGCGTCCGCAGGTCCACGTGGCCGGGCTCGTCGCGGGGCGTGCGCGTCCAGTACGACACCTCGCAGCCGAAGGCCCGGAACAGCCGGGCGCAGGCCGCCCCGATCGGGCCGAACCCCACGATGCCGACCCGCCTGCCGCCCAGCTCGCCCGGCTGGAGCGACTGCTGGGGCCAGCCGCCCGCGCGGACGGCGGCGTCGGCCTCGGCCAGCCGCCGCACCAGGGCGAGCGCGGCGGCGACGCACCATTCGGCGACGGCCACGGCGCTGACGCCCGCGGTGTTGGCCAGGGGGACGCCCGCGGCGGCCAGCGCGGCCGCGTCGTGTCCGTCGACCCCGACGGACGGCTGCTGCACGAACGCCAGCCGGGGCGCCGCCGCGACCGCCTCCGCGTCGAGCGCCAGCTCCGCCGTCCAGTCGCCGACCACGATCTCGGCCTCCGGCAGGGCGGCCAGCAGCGCCGCGCGGTCACGGGAGGCGGGCACCCGCAGCTCCACCCGCCCGCGCAGCGGGGCCATCAGGCCGCGCAGCGCGTCCTCGGGGAGCGGGGGCAGGGCGAGGAGGTTCCAGGGCGTCATGCCCCCACGGTAAAGCTGCCGATCACCTGCCGCATCAGCCCGGCGTTGCGGGCCCACTGGGCCTCGGCGGTCGTCCACGACAGGATGTAGGTGGTGTCGCCGGCGGTGACCGCCCGCCGCAGCTCCCGGTACCGCACGCCCTCCCGGGCCCACGGCATGTCGGACGTGGGGCCCGCCGTGTAGACGAACTGCGACTCGACGGCCCTGACGCCGTGGTGCAGGACGGCCCGGCGGCCGGCGGCCCGCACGTCCGGTGCGCTCTGCCGGAGTATCTCCTCGGCGTCCTGGATGAGCTGGCCGGCGTCGCGCTGGACGTAGACGGTCTCGACGGCGAGGTGCGCGGCCCCGTCGCGGCGGGTCCACTCGGTGAGGGCCTCCTTGCGCGCGCCCCTCCAGCCGACCGGGCGGGCGATCGACCAGCCCTCGGGCGAGGTCCAGGCCCGCGTGACGGGCGCGGTGCGGGTGGGGGACGGCGTCGGCGTGGCGCTGGGGGTGGCGGTCGGGGTGGGTGTGGACGCGGTCGCGGTGGCGGTCGCGCTCGGCAGGGGGCTGGTGGCGGCGCGCTGGGCGATGTTGGAGGTGCCCTCGGCGGGGGGTACGAGGTTCAGGTAGGCGACCGTGCCGCCCGCGAGGACCAGCACCGCGGCGGCGGCCGCGGCCAGCAGCGTGCGGCTGGAGCGGCGGGGCACGGCCTCGTCCGGGACGTCCATGTCCGCCCCGGCGGGACGCAGGTTGACGACCTCGGCGAGCAGCCGGTCGGCCTCCTCGGCGCCCATCCGCTCGTGCGGCTCCTTGCGCAGCAGGCCCTTGAGGACCGGGTGCATCGCCGGCGGGATGCGGCGGTAGTCGGGCTCCTCGTTGAGCAGGGCGTTGAGCGTGGCCATCGGCTCGCCCCGCTCGAACGGCGAGCGGCCCACGAGCGTGGCGTACAGCGTCGCGCCGAGCGACCACAGGTCGGAGGGCGGCCCGGCCTCGGCGGCGCGCACCCGCTCCGGCGCGAGGAAGCTCGGTGACCCGGTGACCATGCCGGTGCTGGTCAGCGAGGAGTCGCCCTCGGCCGTGGCGATGCCGAAGTCGGTGAGCACGGCGCGGCCGTCGTCGGCGAGCAGGATGTTGCTCGGCTTGACGTCGCGGTGCAGGATCCCGGCCTCGTGCGCGGCGCGCAGGGCGGACAGCACCTGCCGGCCCACGTCGGCCGCCTGCCGGATGGGCAGCGCGCCCGTGGTGGCGACGACCTGCTCGACCGAGGGATGGCGGACCAGCTCCATGATGATCCAGGGGCGGCCGTCCTCCTCGACGACGTCGTAGACCGCGACGACCGACGGGTGGTTGAGCCGCGCCGCGGTCCGGGCCTCCCGGGCCGTCCTGAGGAGCTGACGCTCCTGGTCGGCGCGCGACAGCCCGTCGGGCAGCAGCACTTCCTTGATCGCGATCTGCCGGTTGAGCAGCGTGTCGCGACCCTCCCAGACGACTCCCATGCCGCCGCGGCCCAGCTCGCGGAGTAACTGGTAACGCCTGGCGATCAGCGGCGTGCTTTCCGAAACCATGTCCTACCCCTGTAGACCACCCGATCAGTGGGCAAGTTTCCCATACCTGACCTTGCTTCGTCGGAAGGTCGCAAAGGTGGCTTGCGACAGCTCGCCGAATGTTGTTCTACTGGGGTGTTCCGCAGACGTCGGGCGCGGCCGCGCCCATGGAGGAGAGTCCCATGTCCGAAGGCCGTCAGGGACCGCTCGCGGGTGTGCGCGTGCTGGAGCTCGCCGGGCTCGCCCCCGGGCCGTTCGCCGGCATGATGCTCGCCGACCACGGCGCCGAGGTGCTGCGGATCGACCGGGTGGCCGCCGTCTCGGACCTCCCGCGCGCCGACGTCATGGACCGCGGCAAGCGCACGATCGGGCTGGACCTCAAGTCGCCCGAGGGCGTGGCCGCGCTCAAGGAGCTGGCCCGGGGCGCGGACGCGGTCATCGAGGTGTTCCGGCCCGGCGTCGCGGAGCGGCTCGGCATCGGCCCCGCCGACCTGCACGCCGTCAACGAGCGGCTCGTCTACGGCCGGATGACCGGCTGGGGCCAGGACGGCCCCCTGGCCGCGACCGCCGGGCACGACATCGACTACATCGCCATCGCCGGCGTGCTGTCGCAGCTCGGCCGCGCGGACCAGCCGCCGACGCCGCCGGTCAACATCCTCGGGGACTTCGCGGGCGGGGGCCTCATGCTCGCCTACGGCATCCTGCTCGCCCTGGTCGAGCGGCAGCGCACCGGCAAGGGTCGGGTGATCGACGCCGCCATGGTGGACGGGGCGGCGCTGCTGTTCGCGATGTTCTACAACGCCGCGCAGAGCGGCTCCTGGGGGCCGCGCGGCACCAACCTGATCGACACCGGCGCCCCCATGTACGACACGTACGAGACGGCCGACGGAGGCCATCTCGCGGTGGGGGCCCTGGAGTCCAAGTTCTGGGAGGAGCTGCTGACCCGCATGGGCCTCGCCGGTGCCCCGGACCTGCCGGACCGCGGCGACCGGGCCCAGTGGCCGGCGCTCAGGGCCCGGCTGGCCGCGGAGTTCCGCAGGCGGACGCGGGCGGAGTGGGAGGCCGTCTTCGCGGGGTCGGACGCCTGCGTGTCGCCGGTGCTGTCGATGGCGGAGGCGGCCGGGCACCCCCACAACGTGGCACGCGGCACGTTCACCGAGGCCAACGGGGTCGTCCAGCCCGTGCCCGCGCCCCGCCTGCTCGGCGCGCCGGAGCCGGACCTGTCGCCGGCGACCCGGCTGGAGGACCTGTCGTCGTGGGGCATCCCGGCCGAGACCGCCGCCAAGCTGCGCGCCCAGGGCGTCCTGGCCTGACCCCCGGCGCTTGGCTAGATCGAGATGTAGAGGTCGGCCCCCTCCGGGTGGTGGACCTCCAGGTCCGTCGTGAACGCCCGGGCCGGGGCCGCCCCCGAGTCGGTGTGCGCCCACACCCGCTGCCACGCCTCCACGATCGCCTGCGGCATCGGCCCGCGCGCCTCGAAGCGCAGCGACTTCGCCGCCGGCACGCGCACCGCGACCATGCCCTCGGGCAGCCGCACCACCGTGCGGACCCCGGTGCCCACGATCTGCGTGTAGGCCCCGTTGTGATCGCTCTCGTAGTCGGTGAGCACGGCGTACAGGTTCTCGTCGATCCGTCCGGGCACGTGCGCGAACGCCCCCGGCGCGCCGGCCCGCCTCCACAGCGCGGGCAGGCTCGCCCTCGCCGGGTCCATCTCGTCGGCGTTCGTGGTGCGGATGGCGAAGCCGACGACGATCAGCTCGTCGCGGTCCGTTATCTCCACTGGGACCCTCCTCCCCCTCGGGTGTCCGGGCCGATCATAAGCCCCCGCGAACGGGGAAAACCCCTGGAAGGCCCTGTCACCGCATAAGATGGACGAACGTGAGATTTCTCAACGGCATCGAGCCGCACCACGACCTCACCTACAGCGACGTGTTCATGGTTCCGTCGCGCTCATCGGTCGGATCCCGGCTCGGGGTCGACCTGTCGACCTCCGACGGCACGGGCACGACCATTCCGATCGTCGTCGCCAACATGACCGCCGTCGCGGGCCGCCGAATGGCCGAGACCATCGCGCGCCGCGGCGGCGTCGCGGTGATCCCGCAGGACATCCCCATCGACGTCGTCGCGGACGTCGTCGACTGGGTGAAAAAACGCGACCTCGTGCACGACACGCCGCTCACGCTCACCCCGCACGACACCGTCGGGGAGGCGCTGCAACTGCTGCCCAAGCGGGCGCACGGCGCGGTCGTCGTCGTCGACTGGGACAACCGCCCGGTCGGCGTGGTCACCGACGCCGACTGCCAGGGCGTCGACATGTACACGCAGCTCTCGCAGGTGATGTCGAGCGAGCTGCTGACGCTGCCCGCCGGGCTGGAGCCGCGCGCCGCGTTCGAGCGGCTGCACGAGGGCCGCCACCGGCTGGCCCCCATCGTGGACGGCGACGGCCGGCTCCGCGGCATCCTGACCCGCACGGGCGCCCTGCGCGCCACGCTCTACAAGCCCGCGCTCGACGCCTCCGGCCGGCTGCGCGTGGCCGCCGCCGTAGGTGTCAACGGCGACGTCGCCGCCAGGGCCAAGGAGCTGATGGAGGCCGGGATCGACTGCCTGGTCGTGGACACCGCCCACGGCCACCAGGACAAGATGATCTCCGCGCTGCGGGCCGTGCGGGCGCTCGACCCGGGCGTGCCCGTGGCCGCCGGCAACGTCGTGACGGCCGAGGGCGTGCGCGACCTCGTCGAGGCCGGGGCCGACATCCTCAAGGTGGGCGTCGGGCCGGGCGCCATGTGCACGACCCGGATGATGACCGGCGTCGGCCGGCCGCAGTTCTCGGCGGTGCTCGAATGCTCCACCGAGGCGCGCCGGCTCGGCCGCCACGTGTGGGCCGACGGCGGCGTGCGCCACCCGCGCGACGTGGCCCTCGCCCTGGCCGCCGGCGCGGCCAACGTGATGATCGGCTCGTGGTTCGCCGGCACGTACGAGTCGCCCGGGGACACGCGCACCGACGCCGACGGGCGCAAGTACAAGGAGAACTTCGGCATGGCCTCCGCCCGCGCCGTGCGGCTGCGCACGGCCGAGGACAGCCCGTTCGACCGGGCCAGGAAGGCGCTGTTCGAGGAGGGCATCTCCACCTCGCGCATGTACTTGGACCCGCGCCGGCCGAGCGTGGAGGACCAGGTGGACGCGATCGTGGCGGGGCTGCGGTCCGCGTGCACGTACGCGGGGGCCACGACGCTGGAGGAGTTCCACGAGCGGGCCGTGGTGGGCATCCAGGGCTCGTCCGGCTACGCGGAGGGCATGCCGCTGCACCAGAGCTGGTGATCTCCGCGGGCCTCGGCTCCGCGCCGAGGCCCGCGACCAGTGTCGCGGTCACGGACCCGATCCCGCCATCGCGGGGCCGGAGAGATCCGTCGAGCGATCAGCAGTCTCGGTCGCCGAGGTCGAACTGACCGAGCTGGGTTCTGGAGGCGACGCCGAGCTTGGGAAATGCCTTGTGCAGGTGGTAGCCCACAGTGCGCGGGCTCAGGAAGAGCTGCGCGCCGATGTCGCGATTCGTGGCGCCCCGCGCGGCCAGCCGTACGATCTGCAGCTCCTGCGGAGTCAGCAGGCCGGCCGGGCCCGTCGCCCGCACGTCGCTGACCGCCTCTCCCGTGGCACGCAGCTCGGCGCGGGCACGGGTCGCCCAGGGGCCGGCGCCGGCGCGTTCGAATGTTTCCAGCGCCTGCCTGAGATGGATCCTGGCGTCGGCCTTGCGCCGGCCTCTGCGCAGCCATTCGCCGAACAGGAGTCTGGTGCGAGCTTCCTCGAACGGCCGTCCTCCGTTCAGGTGCAGGCTGATGGCCTCCGCGTAGCGGCTTTCCGTCTCCTCTTCCCCCACGGCGGTCAGCGCCCTGCAGCGCAGAGCGACCGCGCGTGCCCAGGGCTGCCTGGTGGCGGTGGCCCATTCCTCGAACCTGGCGAGCGGCGCCCGGGCCCGTTCGGCCTGCTCGCACCGGACCGCCGCTTCCACCAGGTCCGGCACGAAGAGGGTGGGTGTGAGCTGGTGGCGGACCACGCCGGTGATGCCCGCCTCCAACAGCTCCCATGCTGCCTGAGTCCTGCCCTGCCCGAGGGCGAGCAGGCCCTCCGCCCAGACCGCCCAGGCGAGGCTCGACACGTTGCCGTGGTCGGTGGCGTGAGCACGGACGCGGCGCGTGAGCTGCTCGCAGGTCAGATCGTCGCCGGAGACAGCGGCGAGCCAGGCGAGTACGCCCTGGAGGTGATCGACCCGATGATGCTGCCCTGTGTCCTCGGCGATGCGCACGGCTTCGGCGGCCGACGCCTGCGCGTCCCGGAACCGGCCGAGATACAGCTGGCTGCTGGCCAGATTCTGCAGCGCGTGCGGCAGCCGGCCGATCATCGCCTGCGCCCGGCAGTCGTCGACCAGGCGGGCGGCCAGATCCATGGACGTCTCGTCGTCGCCCACCATGAAGGCCATCGACGCGATGATGAGCCGCTCCCCGGGTCCCGCAGGCGGGAACCGCCTGGCGTCGGCGAGTGCCGCGTGGATGCGGACCAGCCCGCGGGCGGCGTCGCCCGCCAGCAGGGCAGCCAGCCCGGTCATCCCGGAGATGACCGGATGGAGGGGATGCCCCGATGGCAGGGCCAGGCCGTTGACACGATCGACGGCCTGGCGCGCCAGTTCGGGCGCGCCGGCGAACCAGGCATCGCGTACGGCTTCGAGCAGCATGGACGCGGCCATGGTCGGGTCCGCGTCCGCGATGGGCGCGGCGGCGGCCGTGAGGATGCCGTGCGCGACGCGCGGTGAGCCCTGCTCGAATTCGACGGCCGCGCGTACCCCTGCGAGCCTGGCGCGCTCGCGCGGATCATCGGTGAGCCTGGCGGCGCGGTCGGCCAGCGCGCGGGACTGAAGGAGCTGACCGGCGTCCATCGCCGCCTCGGCGGCGCTGATCAGCCGGCGTACCCGGTGCCGCGGGTCGGGTGTGAGCTGCGCCGCGCGCCGGTAGGCCGCGGCCGTGGCGGCGTGGCCGCTTCTGCGCCTGGCCTGTTCTGCCGCGTGCTCCAGCTCGACGGCGACACCTTCGTCGGGTTCGGTGCAGGCGGCGGCGAGGTGCCAGGCTCGCGCGTCGCCGGCCTCGCCGATGGCGGCGGCCAGGGCCCGATGCGCGGCCAGGCGTCTGGTGAAGGGCGCTCCCTGGTAGGCGGCCGCCCTGATCAACGGGTGCCGGAAGGCGAGACCCTCGTCGACACGGATGAGCCCGGCGCGCTCCCCCGGCTCGACGGCGTCGGGGGCGACACCCATCCGCTGCGCGGCCCCGAGGATGACGGCGAGGTCGCCGGTGCTCTCCGCGGCGGCCACGAGCAGCAGGGTCTGGGCAGGCTCCGGCAGGGCGTGGATCTGCGTCTGGAATGCCTCCTGCATCCGGCCGGTGAGCGGTAGGGGGCCCAGATGGTAGGCCAGCGGGGCGACGTGTCCGGCCCGCTGGTCGAGCGTGAGCGCCGCGGGCAACTCGATGAGCGCGAGCGGGTTTCCCTCGCTCTCGGCGAGGATGCGGTCCCTGACGTGCGGCGCCAGCGTACCGGCGGCCTCGCCCAGCAGGGCGGCCGCAGCCTCCGGGCCGAGGCCGCCGAGCCGGGTCTCGGGCAGCCCGGACGGCCGGAATCCGTGGCTGCCGTCCCGCACCGCCAGGATCAGCGCCACCCCTTCCGCCTCCAGCCGCCTCGCGGCGAAGACGAGCGCGTCGGCCGAGGACCGATCCAGCCACTGGGCGTCGTCGACCAGGCACAGCAGAGGCCCGTCGCCGGCGAGCTCGGACAGCAGGGTCAGGGCGCCGAGACCGATGAGGAAGCGGTCGGCCGCGCTGGAAGGGGCCAGCCCGAAGGCTCCCCTGAGCGCGTCCGCCTGCGGAGCCGGGAGCCGGTCGAGGCGGTCGAGCCCGGAACGCAGCAGCAGGTGAAGCGCGGCGAACACCAGCTCGGTCTCGCTCTCGATGCCCACGCCGCGCAACGTCCGCATACCCATGGCGGATGCCTCCCGCGCCGCGTGATCGAGGAGCGCGGACTTACCGATTCCCGCCACGCCACGGAGCACCAGGACGCCGCTTCGGCCGTCCCGGGCCTCTGCCAGCAAACGGTCTATCTGTTCGATCTCGGCGGCGCGCCCGTACAACACGGGACGATCCTATTGATGCCGTTACGTATCCCGCCGTCGGGATGACCGGTCATGTGTCAGATTCCGGGCAGATGGCGTAGCTCTAGCGTCATCGGCATGGATCTTCCCCTCTACTCCCTGGCGGAACGGGACCGGCGCTGGGACCTCGCCCGCGAGCTCATGGATGCCGAGAACGTCGACGCGCTCGTCGTCTGCGGCGGGCGGGACAACAGCGGGCCGGGGGAGTGGGCGCCCGATGTGTTCTTCACCAACGACCGTCCCGGCGCGATCGTCGTCTTTCCGCGCGCCGACGAGCCCCTCGCGCTGGTCCGCTCCCCTGCGCACATCGGCGACCACCTCGAGGCGAGCGCGTGCGGCGACGCGGTGTGGATCAGACCGGAGAACATGCTCGTCGCCAAGCACGCGGAGGGTGTGGCCGAGGTGCTGCACGCGCACGGGCTCACCAGGTCGGCGGTCGGCGTGCTCGGTCTGGAGCCCTGGCCGCCCTTCCACGCCGATCCGCTCATGCCGTACACGTTGTGGGCGTCGGTGCTCCAGCGGCTCCCCCAGCTCACCTTCAAGTCCGTGGACGCGGGATTCGTGACGCGCGCGCTGGTCCAGTCGGCCGAGGAGCTCGCGGTGATCGGCCACGCGGCCGCCATGGGCGAGGCGATGGCGGAGGCCATGCTGCGGGCGGTACGGCCTGGCGTGAGCGAGGCGTCGGTGTACGCGGCGGGCATGGCCGAATCAATGCGCCGGGGCGCCGGGGCGCCGGGCATGTCGATCGCATCGGGCAAGGAGTTCGTCTCGTGCGGCCCGCCCGCGTGGTCGTACCGGCCGCAGGCGCCGCGCCTGATCGAGGACGGCGACCTGGTCCTGGCCGAGATCTCCTGCTCATACGGCATGCGCGAGACCCGGCAACGGGTGGCCATCGCCGTCGGAGACATTCATCCCGAGCTGGAGTCGGCGGCGAAGACGGCCCGCGCCTCCTATGAGGCGGGGCTGGCGGTCCTGCGTGCGGGGCACACGTTCGGCCAGGTCGTGGCCGCGATGAAGCAGCCACTCCAGGAAACGGGCGGCTGGTACGCGCACTCGCTCGTCCACGCCGTCAATCCGTGCGGGCCGGTATGCGGATCCGGCGCCAGGCTCGGCCTGCTGCCGGAGACCGCGCGCTACGGGCTGCTCGCCGAGCAGCCCACCATCGGCTCCGACCTGCCCCTCAGCCGCGGGATGACCTTCGTCCTGGCGCCCACCTGCGCCTACGGCCGTCGCCTGGCCGGCCTCGGCGGCACCGTCGTGGTCGGCGAGGACGCACCGATCGAGCTCAACACCATCACCACTCACCTCATGAGGAGCAACTGATGACACGCCACCGATCCACTGCCGCCGCCGGCGTCATGGCCGTCACCCTGATCGCGTTGTTCGCCTACCTGTCACCCGGGGCGGCCCTGTGGCTGACCTTCATCCCGGCCATGGTGATCGCCTACGGCTGCCACCTCGCCACCACCAACCGCCGGCTGCCCGACGCCTCCCGGGTGCTGCCGATCTACCTCATCGGGCTCGCCTGGCAGTTCCTGCACTTCGGAGAGGAGTTCATGAACGGGTTCAACGAGCGCTGGCCGACCGAGGTCTTCGGCGCGCAGGCCATGTCACTCCCCCTGTTCGTCTGGATCAACATGATCTCGTACGCGGCCTTCGCCATGGGTGCGCTCGCGATCTACCGCGGCTGGCGGGTGCCGCTGCTCATCGCCTGGTTCTTCGCGATCATGGGGGCGATGGGCAATGCGATCGGTCACCCGATCTACGACCTGGTCTCGGGTGATCTCGCCTTTCCCGGCATCGTCACCTCGCTCGGCTACTGGATCATCGGCCCGATCCTGGTGTACCGGCTCTGGACGGCCTCGCGTCCGCAGGCGGTCTCCGCTCCTGACGCCCGGCCGGTAGCCGCCTCCATGTGATCAGCCGCCGCGCAGCCAGTCGATCGTTCACTCAAGAGACAGTTCAGTCGATGAAAGGTGACCACGATGTCCATCTCACACATTCCTGAGCGCGAGATCGCCGAGCGGCCCCAGGGCTACGGCGGCCCGAACCTGTCACCGGTGGGTCTGGAGCTGGAGCCGTACGAGCTCACGCAGGGGGTATGGGCGCTCATGGCCAACGTGCCCCCGAAGGACAACAACGGGGTGGTCGCGGGGCGGGACAGCGCACTGGTGATCGACGCCGGGATCACCGCCGACGTGTCGGCCAGGATCCAGACCGCCGTCGCCGGCCTCAGCGACCGGCCGCTTCGCTACCTGGTCAACACGACTTATCACGGCGACCACACCTTCGGCAACGCCGCATTCCCCGACGAGGTCGTGATCGTCTCGTCCAGGGCCAACCGGGCGAACATGACTGACCTGGCCTACGAGAAGCGGACCCGGTCGGCCAACATGTACGGCGACGCCGCTCTGCTTGACGAGATCACCTTCTGGCGCAGGCCGGATCTGACCTTCGACTCCTACGCCGAGATCGACCTGGGCGGACGCGTCGTCCAGCTCCATCACTTCGGACCGGGCAACGGCCCCGGCGACACCATCGTGTATGTGCCCGACGCCCGCACCGCCTGGACCGGCAACTTCCTCTGCCATGCCGGCACGGCGCACATGCTGCTCCAGGGAGGCCCCGAGCCGTACCTGGGCTCGCTGCGCAGGATGCGCGAGGCTCTGCCCGAGCTGGAGACCATCGTCCCCGGCCACGGCCCGATGGGCGACGGGCCGGCGGCGGTGGACGCCCTCATCGGCTACCTGGAGCGGCTGCACGACGAGGTCCAGGCGAATGTGGAGGCGGGTCACAGCCTGGAGGAGACCCTCGCGGCCTGCACCGACCCCTGGGCCGAAGCCCTCGACCCCGGGCTGTCAGCCGCACTCGCCCGCTACCCGCTGCCGCGAGAGGCCGCACAGCAGGGCATGCTCGCCCTCTGCCGCGACCTGCACCGCCTCAACATCCTGGCCACCTACCGCCTCTACGAGAGCCGGTGAGCGCTCGGCCGTCCCAGGCCCACAGGCATCAGGACGTAAGCGGGCAGCGAGCGGCCCACAGCCGGGCGGAGACAGCCGGGCGGAGGGCGCGGACCGGACATCAGGCCACGGCTCAGCCGATGCGGCGCCAGCCGCCGGCGGCGTGGATGCCGCCGTCCACGTGGAGCGTCGTGCCGGTGACGAAGCGGGACAGGTCGCCGGCCAGGAACACCGCGGCCGCCGCCGCGTCGGCGGGCTCCCCCAGGCGGCCGAGGGGCGGCAGCCGTACGGGCTCGAACGGCGGCGTGCCGGGGCGGGCCGGCTCGCCGGGCCGGCCGGTGCGGACGGTCTCGCGCATGGCCAGCTCGCCCTCCGTGGGCAGGGCGTCGGGCGCGATGGCGTTGACGCGGACGCCCCGGGGCGCCAGCTCCAGGGCGAGCGACCTGGTCAGGCTCTCCACCGCCGCCTTCATCGCCGCGTAGATCGCGAATCCCGGCGCCGCCTGGTGCGCCTCGCTGGACGTCACGTTGATGATCGACGCCCCCTCGCCCATCATCGGCAGCAACCGCCGGATCATGGCGGTGACCTGGGTGAAGTTCTCCTCGATGAGGGTGCGCTCGCCGCGCTCGGACGTGCCGGTGAACGGGGCGTGGAACGTGCCGCCCGCGTTGTTGACCAGGATGTCCACCCTCCCCCACCGCTCACGTACGGCGCCGGCGAACACCTCGGCGGACACCGGGTCGCGCACGTCCAGCGTCATCGCGAGGTCGCCGCCGGGCGGCGTGACGCGGTCGCACACCGCCACCTCCGCGCCGAACGCCGCGAACGCCTCGGCGATCGCGCGGCCCAGCCCGCGCGCCGCGCCGGTCACCACGGCGACGCGCCCGGTGAGCAGGATCCCGTCGGGTGAAAGGGCGGCCATGGACGTCGACGATATCCCGAGCACATAGAGTCGTCGGGTTGTCCGTTCACAAGGTCAACACCAGCATCAGCCATCGTCAACAGGAGCACTTCGTGGCACTCGAGAAGCCGGAAATCGACTTCCCGGAGGGCGAGCCGCCCGCCGACCTGGAGATCGTCGACATCGTCGAGGGGGACGGCCCCGAGGCCAAGCCCGGCCAGAACGTCAGCGTCCACTACGTGGGCGTCGCCTTCTCGACCGGTGAGGAGTTCGACGCGTCGTGGAACCGCGGCCAGGCGTTCGAGTTCCCGCTGGGCGGCGGCCGGGTCATCGCCGGCTGGGACCGCGGGGTCGCGGGCATGAAGGTGGGCGGACGGCGCAAGCTCGTCATCCCGCCGCACCTCGGTTACGGGAACAGCGGCGCCGGCAGCCGTATCAAGCCGGGAGAGACGCTCATCTTCGTGGTGGATCTCCTGGGCGTGCGCTAGCCGTCGCGGGCAGGCGGGCCGGCCGGGTCTCCCAGGGCCCGGCCGCCCCGCTTCGCGACTGAATCGATGCACCCCGAGGTGGGGAAATGTCGGTGTCGTGGGGCACCATAGGCGATGTGCTACTGATCGACGTGGTGCGGGTCTCGGAGGCGGTGACGCGGACATCGGCGCGCCTGGGCAAGATCGGCCACCTGGCCGAGCTGCTCGGCAGGGTGGGCCCCGGCGAGGCGGAGATCGCGATCTCCTACCTGTCCGGTGAGCTGCCCCAACGCCAGATCGGTGTCGGCTGGCGCACCCTTCAGGACCTGCCGCAGCCCAAGCTCGCCGCCACGGCCACACTGGCCGGCGTCGACACGCGGCTGAGCGCGATCAAGAGCGTGTCCGGGCAGGGCTCGCAGTCCGCCCGCAAGGCGCTGGTCGACGAGCTGTTCGCGGGGCTGACGAGCCAGGAGCAGGCGTTCATGCTGCGGCTGCTCAGCGGTGAGCTGCGGCAGGGGGCCCTCGACGGCGTGATGATCGAGGCGGTCGCCAAGGCGTCCGGCGCGCCCTCGGCCGACGTGCGGCGGGCGCTGACGCTGCGCGGCTCGCTGCCCGCCGTGGGGGCGGCCGCGCTGTCGGGCGGGACCGAGACGCTGCGGGAGTTCCGGCTGGAGGTGGGGCGCGCGGTGTCGCCCATGCTGGCCGGCAGCGCGCCCAACGTCGCCGCCGCCCTGGCCAAGGCGGGCGCGCCCGCCGCGCTGGAGTGGAAGCTCGACGGCATACGCGTGCAGGCGCACCGGTCGGGCTCGGACGTCAAGGTGTTCACCCGCACGCTCGACGACATCACCCCGCAGGTTCCGGAGCTGGTCGAGGCCGTGCTGGGCCTCCCGGTGGACGACGTGGTGCTCGACGGCGAGGTGATCGCGCTGCGCCCCGACGGGCGGCCGCACCCGTTCCAGGTGACCGCGAGCCGGGCCACGAGCAAGCTCGACGTGGCGCGGCTGGCCGAGCGGACGCCGCTGAGCGTGTTCTTCTTCGACGCGCTGCGGGTCGGCGGCGAGGACCTGCTCGACCTGCCGTACGAGCGCAGGCAGGAGGCGCTGAGCGGCACGGTCCCGCCGGCGCTGCTCACGCCCCGCCTGGTCACGGACGACGCGGCCGAGGCGGAGCGGTTCTTCGCCGACGTGGTCAGGGCCGGGCACGAGGGCCTGGTCGTCAAGTCGCTCACCTCCCCGTACGCCGCGGGCCGCCGGGGCGCGGGGTGGGTGAAGGTGAAGCCGCGGCACACGCTCGACCTCGTCGTCCTGGCCGCCGAGTGGGGGCACGGGCGGCGCCAGGGCAAGCTGTCCAACCTGCACCTGGGGGCCCGCGACCCGGAGGGCGGGTTCGTGATGCTCGGCAAGACGTTCAAGGGGCTGACCGACGAGCTGCTGGCCTGGCAGACGGAGCGGTTCCTGGAGCTGGCGGAGGGGCCGACCGACGACTGGACGGTGACGTTGCGGCCCGAGCTGGTGGTGGAGATCGCCTTCGACGGGGTGCAGCGCTCGCCCCGCTACCCGGGCGGCATGGCCCTGCGCTTCGCCCGTGTGCTGCGCTACCGCCCCGACAAGCGGGCCCAGGACGCCGACACGGTGGAGACGGTCCGCTCGCTCATGCTGTGACACGCCGCGGCCGTCACCAGCCGCTTGATCAAGAGGCGACAAGAAACCATCAACGCCTCAAATGATCAAATATCGGTCTAACTGCGAATACGCGCCGATCATCACACCAAAGAGCGCCATTTTGCGATCTTTATTACAGAGTGGGATATATCACTCAGCATCACATTAACTTGTCTTTACCTGCCCGCGGTCGCATATGTTCGTCCACGCCGCCGGGGCTCGCCGCCCCGCCCGCGGGATCGGCCGACGTGCGTCCCCTTCATCCTCCCCCGTCTGGCCTTTCCCTGTCCTGTCCCCTAGCTAGGACTGTGGTTTACCTTGGGCCAGCATTCGCAGAAGCCGTTCCACGACCGCCCCCTCAGCCGCCTCGCGGCCCCCGGAAAACGCCGCTGGACCACCGTGGCCGCCGGCGCAGCCCTCCTGGCAGCCGCGTCCACCACCGCCTGGGCCGCCGTCTCCGACGACGAGCCGCCCACCGCCGCGGCGCTCGCCTCGAACCCCTCCCCCGCCACGGCAGCGGCCACCACAGCCGCTCCCAGCTCGCCGGCTCCCACCCCGGCCGCCACGGCACCGTCCGTCCCGGCCTCTTCCCCCACCGCCGCGGCCAAGCCCCCGGCTCCCGCCAGGCCGAAGCCGGCCGCCGCCCCGGTCGCCGCGGCCAAGGTCAAGACCGTCAGAACCAAGACCGTCAAGGCCAAGAGCACCAAGAGCACCAAGAGCAAGACGAAGAGCAAGGTCCTGTCGAGGGGTACGTGCGGCGCCTCCTACTACGACGAGGGCCAGATGACGGCCAGCGGCGAGCGGTTCAACCCGTCGGCGATGACCGCGGCCCACAAGACGCTCCCCCTGGGCAGCCGCGTCCGGGTCATCAATCCCCGCAACGGCGACTCGGTCACGGTCCGCATCAACGACCGCGGCCCGTACGTGGGCGGCCGCTGCCTCGACCTGTCCCGCGCCGCCTTCGCCGCCATCGGCAGCACCGGAGCGGGCGTGATGCGCGTCAGCTACGAGGTCCTGGCGCGCTGACACCGGGATCACCCGCCCCCGCACCCCCCAACCGCCCCGGACGAGCGGGCTACTTCACCATGCGCAGCGTCAGCGGGTAGCGGAACGCGTTCTCCGACAGGGCCGAGATGCCGCCGACGATCGAGAGCACGAACGCCACCACCCAGATCACCGGTACGAGCACGATGCCGACGAACGTGAGCGGGAGCAGGATCGTCGCCCCCACCAGCGTGAGCTGGAAGTTCAGCGCCTCCACCGCGTGGCGGCGGATGTACGGGGACGTCTTGCCGGCCGTGAGCATGAGGATGAGCGGCCCGACGACGGGGAAGCCGACCAGCGCGAGCAGGTGGGCGGCCGAGGCGCCGAACCGTTCGGCGCCGTCGGCGGGCCCCTCCCGGCGCATCGGCGCGGGCGGCGGCACCAGCGCGGGGATGGCCTGCGTGCCGTACAGCTCGGTCATGATGGGCATCAGGTCGCCGTGCGTGCGCGCGGTCATCGCCCGCTCCAGGCGGTCGTCGAACTCGAACTTGTCGAACCGCCCCTCCGCGTAGGCCGTCTTGACGTGCTCGACGACGTGTTCACGGTCCTGGTGGGTGACGCGCAGGTGTGCCTGCGGCACCTGCCCCGGGCCCGGGGGTGTGGGGACCCCAGCCATGGCAACCATGCCTCTCCTTCGGTCGAGCTGTCACTGCCCATACTGCTTCATGCGGGATTTGCTGACCATCAGGAAAATCCCGGAGGCATCCCCTAGATCAGCCCCGACGCGCCGGTCGCTTCGACGGTATAAAAAGGATCCATGAGATGGCGAGACCGCTATGGCATCCGGCGGCTGCGCGGTTCCCGGATCGCGAAATTCGACCGCGAGGCGACGGACGCCGACATCGAGGCGCTCATCGCCTTCGCCAGGTCGCGGCGGGGCGTCGAGTTCTACGTGGAGCCCGAGACGTTCGCCACCGACACGACGGCCGTCGCGGTGGCCGACGACGGCGAGTGGACCCGGCGCCGGGTCGGCTCTCCTGGGGTGATCCACAAGGTGGCCCGTGATCTCGCCCTCCCGGTGTACGACGTCCAGCTCACCGGCTATCCGGCGCGGATGAGGGCGTACAACGAGCGTCGCCGTCGCGAGCAGGACGGGGTCTGACCTTTTCGCACCTACCGTTTTTGCGCCTTTTGTCGTAAATGACGTGTTTAGTGCTTCTCATACTGAAAAGCGGTCCGCGGTGCGCGGCCTTCGCTCGCCGGGCGGAAGCAGGAGGACCTCCAGTGCCCTGGCGCAGGCCCGCGCGTGCGTGACGAACCAGCCGATCCGCGCGTCGCTCATCACCTGCGGCGTGGAGCGCACCGCGAGCGCGTACCGCACATGGCTGAGCCGGTCGAGCACCGGCACCGCGATCGTCCGGACCCCGTCGTAGGACTCCCCGTCGTTCAGGGCGTACCCGGCCTCACGGACCCTGTCCAGCTCGGCGCGCAGCTCGACGTGGTCCACGATCGTCCGGTCGGTCAGGGCCGGCAGCGGGCCGAGCGCCTCCAGGTCCACCTTCCGCTCCGGGGCCCAGGCGAGCAGCACCTTGCCCAGCGCCGTGGAGTGCAGCGGCCGGCGCAGGCCGGCGCCGCTGTCGGGATCGAGCGAGCCGCCGCTCAGGATGACCGCGTACCTGTCGTTGCGCACGGCGAGGTCCACGGTCGCGGACGTGACGCGGGCCAGCTCGGCGAGCTCGGGCGTGATCCGGTGCAGCCCGCGCCGGTGGAAGGAGAGCTGCCCCAGCTCGATGATCGACGGACCGAGACGGTAACGGCCGGTCCGCGCCTCCTGCTCCAGGAAGCCCGCGCCGGTGAGGGTTCTGGCCAGGCGGTGGGCGGTGGAGGTCGGCAGCTCCATCCTGCGTGACAGGTCGGACAGGCTGAGGGAGATGTCCCCTCCGCCGAAGCAGTCGAGCATGCCGATCGCCCTGCGGACGGCCTGGACGCCGCCATCTGCTGCCATGCGGGAAACTCCGGTTTCCGAGTAGGGAGAGCCAGGACCAGGTGGGAGCCGGTCCGGCGGGGACGGCTTCCCGCATCGCGGGACATACTTTGCATTTCCTACCAATTTACTAGCAAACTCTCCGGCATGAGCACAGCCGCACTCGACACCCTCTGGTTCACCCGCTGTCCCGTTCCGACCGCGACGGGCATCGCGGCGGACCAGGGCTGGCTGGCCGCGGAGTTCGCCGCCGACGGGATCGCGGTCCGGTCCCTGCAGGACGACTCGCCGGGCGTCCCCCGTGAGACGCACTACACCCACGCCCTGACCGGCCTGTTCCGCGAGGGCGGCAACGTGCCCGCGCTGTGGGCGCGCTCGCGCGGCGAGGCCACCCGGCTCATCGGTCTCACCTGGATCGAGGAGCGGCAGGCCGTCCTGGTGCGCGGCGGCACCGCCCTGGAGAGCGCCGAGCAGCTCAAGGGCCTGCGCCTGGCCGTCCCCCGGCACCGCATCGCGATCGACTTCTGGCGGGCCATGGCCCTGCACGGCTTCCACGGCGCCCTTTCCCTGGCCGGGCTCGGCCTCGGCGACGCCGAGCTGATCGACGTCGAGGCCGAGCCGGGCGGCGGCCAGTGGGAGGCCGAGCTGGCCGCGCTGGCCCGCGGCGAGGTGGACGCGGTCTACGTCAAGGGGGCGCTCGCCGTCGAGGCCGCCCTGCGCCACGGCGCGGAGGTGGGGATCGACCTCGACGCCGTCCAGGACCGGCGGGCCAGGGTCAACAACGGCACACCTCGCCCGATCACCGTGCACCAGCGTCTCCTGGACGAGCACCCCGAGGTGGTCACCCGCTTCCTGGGCGTGCTGCTGCGCGCCGCGGGCTGGGCCGCGGAGCATCCGGCGGAGGTGGCGAGGATCCTCGGCGCGGAGACGGGCGCGGGCGCGGCCGGGGTGGCCGCCGCCTACGTCCCCGGCGCCTCGCTCCACCTCGACCTGTCCGCGGAGCGCCTCGACCTGCTGGCCCGGCAGGAGCGGTTCCTGCGTGACCACGGCTTCCTCGCATCGCCCGTGGACGTCGCGGCCTGGGCCGATCACACCCCTCTGCAAGGAGTCACCCATGCGTAAGCTGCTGCTCGCCGTCCCCCTGCTCCTCCTGGCGGCCGCCTGCGGGGGCACCGGGGCCGCGGCCGGCCAGGAGCAGGTGGTCGTCAGGATGGCGGACCCCGGCAACAGCGGCTTCCTGGCCGTCGCGAAGAAGGACGGCAGCCTGGACGCCGCGCTGGCCAAGGTCAACGCCAAGGTGAAGTGGGCCGGCGACTTCCCCGTGTTCGCGCCCGCCGCCCAGGCGATCAACGCCGGCTCGCTCGACGTCGCCACCGGCTCGATCACGTCCGGGGTCACCGCGCTGGCCGTCAAGCCCAGCTTCAAGATCTTCGCCACCGTGCCGCCCGACCTGGCGGGCGAGGGCATCGTGGTCAAGAACGGCTCGCCGATCAAGTCGGTCGCCGACCTGGCCGGGCGCAGCGTGGCCGTCGGGCACGGCGGCACCAGCGAGTACCTGCTGCTCAAGGCGCTGCAGACGTTCGACGTGCCCGTGGACAAGGTGAAGCGGGTCTACCTGCAGCCGCCGCAGACCGCGCCGGTCTTCGGCTCGGGCAAGGTGGACGCCTGGTCGACGTTCTCGACCTTCCTCATCCCCGCCGTGACCGACCTGGACGCCCGTGTCCTGGCCGACGGCGAGGCGATCAAGTCCGACAACTACGTCATCTACGTCGCCGCCAACAGGCTGCTCCAGAAGCACCCGGAGGTGGTCAAGGCCCTGTTCTCGTTCCTTCGCGAGGGCAGCGCCAAGGAGATCGCCGACCCGGCGGCGTACCTGAACGTCTTCACCCAGGCGGGCCCGCAGGCCGTTCAGGGGGCGCAGAAGGACCTGGTGGTCGACATCCAGAGGAAGGGCAAGCCCGCCCAGGCCGTCACCCCCACCGAGATCGCGAAGTATCAGGACGTCGCGACCTTCTTCTACGACCAGAAGGTGCTCACCGCACCCCTGGACGTCTCCCAGCACGTCGTGGACGTCACCACGCTCGGGAACGCCAAGCCATGAGCGCCGTCCCCCGGCACCACGAAGCCGTGAGCCCCGCCGCCGCGCCCACCGTCGAGGGGCTCGTCGCCCCGAACCCGCCCCGCTCCACCGGCCGCCATCCCGCGGTGACGCTCGCACTGCGGGCCATCGGCCCCGTGCTGCTGCTCGCCGCCTGGTACGCGGCCACCGCCTCCGGCGTCCTCACCGAGGACGTGCTCGCCGGCCCGCAGGACGTCGCCGCCACCTTCGGCGAGCTGTGGGCCGACGGCCAGCTCCCCGAGGCGCTGCGCGTCTCGGTCACCCGGGCGGGCCTCGGCCTGGTGCTCGGCGCCTCCACCGGGCTGGTCCTCGGCGTGCTCGCCGGCTTCACCCGGCTCGGCGAGGAGCTGGTCGACTCCTCGATGCAGGCGCTGCGCGCGATCCCGTTCCTGGCGCTGACCTCGCTGTTCATCGTCTGGTTCGGCATCGAGGAGGCGTCCAAGATCCTGCTGATCGGCGTCGCCTGCACCTTCCCGATGTACGTCAACGTCTCCAGCGGGGTGCGCAACGTGGACCGCAAGGTCGTCGAGGCGGCCCGCTCGTTCGGGCTCGGCCGCCTGGCGATCGCCCGCGAGGTCGTGCTGCCGGGCGCGCTGCCGTCGATCTTCTCCGGGTTGCGCCTGTCCACCACGCTCAGCGTGATCGCGCTCATCGCCGCCGAGGAGATCAACGTGACGGCCGGGCTCGGTTACCTCATGGCCAGGGCCACCGACTACCTGCGCACCGACATCCTGGCGCTCTGCGTGCTGCTGTACGCGGTGATCGGGCTGCTGGCCGACCTGACGCTGCGGGTGGCCGAGCGAGCGGCGATGCCCTGGCGCAAGGCGGTGACGATCCGATGAGCCTGGCCGTACGGACCAGAGGGCTGCGCAAGGTCTTCGGCGAGCGGGCCGTACTCGACGGGGTGGACCTGGACGTGCGGCGCGGGGAGTTCCTGGCGCTGCTGGGGGCGAGCGGCACCGGCAAGACCACGCTGCTGCGCGTCCTCGCCGGGCTGGACGCCGCCACCGGCGGGACGGTGCTCGTGCCGCCGGTGCGCACGGTCGTCTTCCAGGAGCCGCGCCTCATCCCCTCCAAGCGCGCCCTCGCCAACGTGATCATCGGGCAGGGCCGCGCCGCCCGCGCCAAGGGGCTGGCGGCCCTGGCCGAGGTGGGCCTGAGCGGGCACGCCGACGCCTGGCCCGCGACGCTGTCCGGCGGCGAGGCCCAGCGGGTCGCGCTGGCCAGGGCCCTGGTCCGCGAGCCGGAGCTGCTCCTCCTCGACGAGCCGTTCGCCGCTCTCGACGCCCTCACCCGCCTGCACATGCAGGACCTGATCGCCGAGCTGTGCGCCCGGCACCGGCCCGCCGTCGTGCTGGTCACGCACGACGTGGAGGAGGCGATCCTGCTGGCCGACCGGATCGCGGTGCTGCGCGAGGGCAGGTTCGTCACGGACCTGCGGGTCGGCCTCGACCGGCCGCGGGACCGTACCGACCACGACTTCGTCGAGCTGCGCCGCCGGCTCCTCGCGGACCTGGGCGTGGACACGCACGCCGGGGCGGACACGCACACCGGAGTCGCGCCATGACGCGCTGGATCGACGAGAACGCCCCCACGCTGACCGGGCTCGCCGACCGGATCTGGGCCTACGCCGAGCCGTCGCTGCGCGAGTGGCGCTCGGCGCTGGCCACCGCCGAGCTGCTGCGCGCGCACGACTTCACGATCGAGTGGGGCACGGCCGGCCTGCCCGCCGCGTTCGTCGCCACTCACGGCGACACCGGCCCCGTGCTCGGCTTCAACGTCGAGTACGACGCCCTGCCCGGCCTGTCGCAGCGCGCCGGCGTCCCCCGCCACGAGCCCGTCGTCTTCGACGGCGACGAGTACGCGCCCGCCTACGGCCTCGGCCACGGGTGCGGGCACAACGCCCTGGCGGCGGCTTCGGCAGGCGCGGCCATCGCCGCCGCCAGGGCTCTGCGTGGCCGGGCGACGGTCAAGGTGTTCGCCTCCACCGGCGAGGAGCAGCTCGTCGGCAAGGCGTACGCGGTTCGCGACGGCGCGTACGACGGGCTCGACGCCTTCCTCGACTGGCATCCCGCGCCCGTCACCGCGACGGGCTGGGACGTGACCAGCGCGCTGTACTCGTCCACGTTCTCCTTCCTCGGCTCCCCCGGCCACGGCTCGAACCCGCTGGGCACCCGCAGCGGCCTGGACGGCGCCCTGCTGCTGGCGGGCATGGTCGAGCGGCTGCGCGCGGGCAACGTCTCGCCGTCCGGCCGGATCAGCTACGCGATCGGCGGGGGCGGCGCGCCCAACGTCACCCCCGACCTGCAGACGGTGTGGGTCTACGTCCGCGAGTCCACCCACGCCGCGGCGAAGACGCTCCACGACAAGGTCGTGGCCTGCGCCGGTGCCGCCGCGACGGCCAGTCAGACCCGGCTGGAGCACCGCCTGGTCACCGCGATCAGGCAGGGACTCGGCAACAGGGCGGGCGCGGAGCTGCTGCACCACACGATGAGCGACCTCGGCCCGCCCGCGTTCACCGACGCCGACCAGGAGTTCGCGGTGCGGCTGCAGGAGGAGATCGGCAGGCCGCGCTCCGGCCTCGCGACCGGGATCCTGCCGCTGCACCCGCCCGCGGAGCCGAGCCTGGGCGGGCCGTCCAGCGACACGTCGGAAGTGAGCTGGACGGCGCCGCACCTCAGTCTGACCGCCGCCGTGGTCCCGCTCGGCGTTCCGCTGCACTCGTGGGCGGCCACGGCCTCCACCGGCACCCCGATCGCCCACGCCGGGCTGCTGGCCGCGGCCCGCTACCTGGCGGCGGCGGCCGTCACGCTGGTCGAGCAGCCGGAGACGCTCGCGGCGGTCAAGCAGGAGTTCGACGGCCGTGAGCGCGGACCCGGCCCGCTGCCGGCGCACGCCGAGCCACCGCGTCCGCTGCCACCGGCCGAGTTCCTCGAAGAGACGGGCCAGTCGGCGCTGCCTCCCAGGACGCCGCCCGTTTCCGCTGAACCCCTAGGAAAGATCTGACATGACCGTCTTGTTCATCTCGGGCAGCCCGTCCGCCGCCTCGCGGACCGGCCGGCTGCTCGACCACCTGGCCGGGCGGCTGGAGCGGCCCGCCGAGATCCTGCGCCTGCGCGACCTGCCCGCCGACGCCCTGCTGCGCGGCGACGCCGTCCATCCGGAGCTGGAGGAGGCCGCGCGCCTGGTGGCCGCGGCCGAAGTGATCGTCGTCGCCACCCCCATCTACAAGGCCGCCTACACCGGCCTGCTGAAGGCGTTCCTGGACGTCCTGCCGCAGGGGGCCTTCTCCGGCAAGACGGTGGTGCCGGTGGCCACGGGCGGGACGGTCGCGCACCTGCTCGCCGTGGACTACGCCCTGCGGCCGGTGCTGAGCGTGCTGGGCGCGCGGCACGTCACCCGGGGGCTGTTCGTCCTGGACACCCAGATCGAGCCCTTCGCCGAGGAGCTGCGCCCGCGTATCGACGCGCTCCTGGACGAGCTGCCCCTGGCGGCGGTGGCGTGATGGCCCGTTTCCACGTGATCCTGCCGACCAGAGGCGTCGTCCGGGCGGAGCTGCCGGCCTTCGTCACCGACGTGCGGCCCCCCGCCTCCGACCCGGCCGGGCGCGCCGCCGTGGCCGCCGACCTGGCCGGGCTCGCGGGCGCGCTGGTCCCGTTCGACCCGGGCGGGCAGGAGTCGCTGACCCTCGCGGCGAACGCCCTGCGCCGCACCCGCCACCTGCGCGTCGTCGCGGAGTTCCACCCCGGTGTCGCCACCCCCGTCTACGCGGCCAAGCTCTCGGCCTCCCTGCAGCGCTTCGCCGCCGGCCGGCTGGGCTGGCGGCTCGCGGTGGACCTGGACCCGGCGGTGGCCAGGGGGCAGGGCGACTTCCTGACCGGCGCCGAGCGCTACGCCCGTGCCGACGAGTTCCTGACCGTCGCCAAGGGCGTCTGGCGCGGGCCCTTCGACTTCCGGGGCGACTTCTACGAGGTGGCCGCGGGTGGCTTCGCGCCGCCGCTGTCCGTGCCGCCCTTCCCCGAGGTTCACCTGTCGGGCACCTCGCCCGAGGCTTTGGCCCTGTCGCGGCGGCACGCGGACGTGCACGTCTTCTCCCCGGAGGACGACCTGGACGCCCTCGTCCCCGAACTGCCCGGCCTGCGGTACGGCGTGCGCCTGCCTTCGCCCGACCGCCTGGAGGACAGTCGCTCGGAGCACAGTCGCTCGGAGGACGGTCGCTCGGAGCACGGTCGCTCCTCGGAGCGCAGTCGCCTGGAGCACAGCGTCGAGGACTACGCGCGGCGGGGCGTCACCGAGTTCTTCGTCCAGACCGAGGACGTCTACCGCCTCGGCGAGCACGTGAAGGAGCGGGCTCTTGCCGGTTGACATCTACTGGCGCATCCACATGGAAGGCGACCAGCCCTCGCTGCGCCGCCGGGTACGCAGCCGCGGCGGCTTCGCCCCCGGCGGCACGGCGCCGGGCGTCAGGGACGGCCGCGACGACGGCTACAGCCACGCCGACTACATGGCCGAGGTCGCCAGGGCGGCCGAGGAGTCGGGCTTCGTCGGCGGCCTCCTGCCGAACTTCCCGCACACCGACGACCCCTGGGCGGCCGCCGCGACGCTGGCCCGCGAGACCACGTCGTACCGCTTCATGGTCGCCTTCCAGCCCGGATTCCTGCATCCGGTCCAGGCCGCCAGGATGACGGCGACGCTGCAGCGGGCGACCGGCGGCCGGATCGTCTACAACGTGATCTCCGGCGGCGGCGGGCCCGCGCAGCTGTGGTGGGGTGACAAGGTCGACCACGACGACCGCTACGCCCGTACCTCCGAGTTCCTCGACGTGCTCAAGGGCGTCTGGGCGGGCGGCCACACCCATCACGGCCGCTTCTACCAGGTCGAGAACGCCGGGCTCCCCGAGGAGCTGGCCGGCCAGCCGTTCCCGGAGATCTTCTTCTCCGGCTCCTCCCCGGCCGCCATCGCCGCCGCCGGTCGGCACGCCGACTACTACCTGTCGTGGCTGGAGCCGTTCGAGGCGCTGAAGGAGAAGTTCGACGCCGTGCGCGCGCACAGCGACACGCCGCCCCGGTTCGCCGTGCGCGTGGACCTGCTCGCACGGGAGAGCGAGGAGGAGGCATGGGAGGAGATCAGACAGGGCTGGCGGCCCCGCCCGAGCACGGCGGACAACGACCGGCAGGGCGCCCCCGCCGCCGTGCCGCAGGACTCCACCAGTGCCGGCCCGAACCCCGCCGCCGTGCGGCAGAACTCCGCCGGTGCCGGCCCTAACCCCGCCGGCGGGCCGCAGGACTCCGCCGGCGTGCCGCCGGATTCCGGTTCGCGGCAGGACTCCGCCGGTGCCGGCCCGAACCCGGCCGGCGGGCAGGCGGACTCCACCAGTGCCGGCCCGAACTCCGCTGCTGTGGCGCCGGGCTCCGCCGGGCGGCAGCAGGGCGATTCTGTCGGGGTGCGGCGTAGTCGCTCCTTCCTGGCCGACGTGGGTGACGACTACCGCCGGCTGGAGGTCGCGCCCAACGTGTGGGGCGGGTTCGGCGCGCTCCGCGACGGCCCGGCGTTCGGCCTGGTCGGGGACTACCGGCAGGTCGCCGAACGACTCGACCAGCTCCTGGACCTCGGCGTGGACGCCTTCATCCTGGCCGGCATCCCCCATCTCGAAGAGGCCCGCCGCGTGGGCCGCCATGTGTTGCCACTCCTGAAAGGACGTAGGTCATGACCACCAGAGTCGGCTTCTTCCCCCAGAACAACACGCTGTGGGTGGCCCGCCACCGCGATCTGCTGCCCGGTGTGGAGTGGGTGGACCTCAACGCCCTGGGCCGGGGCGAACGGGTGGACCCCACCCGGGCGCTGCCCTCGGCCCACGGGGACCACCTGTTCGACGGCGGGTACGACTTCATCGGCACCGGCTCCACTCCCCCGGTCACCGCCCAGGCCAAGGGCCACGACATCGTGTACGTGGCGATCTCGGGGCCGCGCGTCGAGAACGGCCGCCTGGTCGTGCGGGACGACTCGCCGATCGGCTCGGTGGCGGAGCTGAAGGGCAAGCGGGTCGCGCTCGGCCACGGCTCGTGGCAGACCACGCTGCTGCTGCTCGCGCTGGAGCGGGCCGGGCTCGGCTGGGGCGACATCGTGCCCGTGGACGCCTACGGCAACGCCGCCGAGCTGCTGGTGAACGGCGACGTGGACGCCTGGGTGGGCTCGTACCCGTACCTGACGCCGGTCGAGTCGCGCACCAGGACGCTCGTCGAGACGGACGGCCTGTTCAGTCACCGCTCGCTCTGGTTCACCCGCCGCGACTTCGCGCGGGAGCAGCCGGAGGAGCTCGCCCGGATCGTGACGGCGCTGCAGGAGGCCGACCGCTGGACCGAGGAGCGCCCGCGCGAGGCGGCGGCGCTGTTCGACGGCGACCTCGACGCGTGGGAGCACGCCCTGCGCACCCGTCCGTGGGGACTGCAGCCGGTGAGCGAGGAGTTCGTGGCCGAGCAGCAGCACGCCGCCGACCTGTTCCACGCCAACGGGCTGATCGAGCGGAAGATCAGGGTCGCGGACGCCGTGCTCCCCGAGATCGGCGAGCTGGTGCTGCGGACGGGCCGGGCGATCACCCCCTCGGCCTGAGCCCTCCGAGCCCGACCGTGAGCCGCCTGAACGCTCGGACGGCGAGCGTGAGCCGTGTCCTGGACCTGTTGCCACCGGGATGGACCCGTTGCCACCGGGATGAAGGTGCGGCGCCGGGAGGTCAGGCGGCGTGCGGCTCTTCCTCCTCCAGGGCGGCCAGGAGGGGGAGGAGCCAGCCGGAGTGGGCGGGGCCCATGGCGGTGTCGAGCTCGGCCGGGGTGGGCAGGCGGCCCCGGAGCGTGTCCGGGGAGAGCAGGCTCTGCAGGGCGTGCATGAGCAGGTTGGCCATGGAGTAGCCGGGGTCGATGGTGAGGGCTCGCTCCAGGGCGATCGTGGCCAGGGTGCTGTCGCCCGAGCGCCAGGAGGCCATGGCGAGCAGCGACGCGGCGGGCGGCACGAAGCGAGGCTCCAGGCGGCGGGTCAGGTCCTTCCAGAGGCCGAGGTGGGCGCCGTCCATGAGGGTCCAGGCTTCGTCGCGCACGCGGACCACGGCGAGGTCGAGGCCGAGCCGGGCCGCCACGGCGTCGTCGAGGCGGTCCCCGGCGGCGTGCGTGGCCAGGGCCGCGCGGACCCTCGCCAGGCCGGCGGAGACGAACGCTCCCGCGAAGGCGTCCGCGTCGCCGGACGCCGTGAGCCCGGCCCGCAGCTCCGCCACCGCGTCGGATGTCGCGCGCCGCATCGCCAGGCGGACGGGGCCCGTGAGCGGGGCGATGGTGCGTTCGAGGGAGCGGCGGTCGGGGAGGGCCACCAGGCCGCGCACCGTCGCCTCGGCCGCGACGCGACTGGCGCGCGGGTCGTACGGCATGCCCTGGGGAGGGCAGCACTGCGGCAGGTCGCACACGTACGACCAGTAACGCCCTTCATGAGCCCGCAGCGCCTCGTCGACCTCCACCCCCGCCCGGGCCGCCAGTGACCTCGCCTCGTCGATCGCCGGGGTGACCTGCTCCCCCGGCCCATAGCCGACGACGATGATCCGCTCGACGTGCTCCCGCTCCCACAGGCGCGACAGCGGGGCCAGCGTGCCCGGCGGGAACGGGAGGTCCCAGCGGACCGCCACCTTCGCCCGGCCCTGGACGAGGCCGACCACGATGAGGCTGTGGTCGGGGTGGAAGCCCACGAGGTAGGGGACGGCGGCGAGGATGTCGGCGGGGCCGGTCAGGGTGAGGCAGGGCTCGGAGGTGTCGGTCGTCATGGGGACGAGAGTGCCGGGTGGTGAGCGGCGGCCGAACGGCCGAACGGTGTTCTGGGGATGAGCCGTGGGAGGCGGACCGAGGCTGTGGACAGCGGCCGGCGCGTGACCCCCTGGTCAGGCCCGCGTCACGTCGCCCGCCGCGAGCTCCGTCCGTACCAGCAGGGCGGCGCCCGCCACCGCCGCGGGCATGGCCACCACCGCCACGAACGGCACCAGGAACAGCACGAACACCGCCACCCCGAACCCCAGGGAAAGCCCCTTACGCCCTCTCAACAGGGCGAAGCGCTGCTTGCGGGCGTACCCGCGGCGCTCCAGCGACAGCGTGGTCAGCTCCGCCGACAGGAAGAAGCCCGACACCGCCGCCCCCAGCACCGGCACCACCGTCTGCCCGACCACCGGGATGAAGCCCAGGAAGAACAGCGGCACGCTGAACACCAGCACCCAGCCCAGCGTCACCAGGCTGTCCCTGATGGACCGCGGCAGCGTGCGCCACCACGGCTGCTCCACCTCTCCGGGCACCTCGTCCACGGCCGCCGAGAGCTTCTCGTAGAACGGCTCGCCGATGGCGAGGGTCACCGCCGTGAAGGTGATCACAGCCAGCGCGAGGCCGCCCAGGAAGAGCATCACCTGCACCATCACCCGGAACGCGTCGCGCCACGACCACGTGTCGGCGAACGGCGTCAGCCACTCGGCCAGGCCGGCGGCGTTGGTGCCGAGGTAGACGAGCCCGGCCACGTAGACGGCGAAGGCGATGAACGCGGGGATCAGCCCGAACAGCCACCACCGGCCGTGCCGGGCGACCCATCCCACACCCTGGAAGAAGAAGCCCACGCCCGCCAGGAAGTCGCGCACTGATCGCATGCCCGGCAGGCTAGCGCCAGAACGACGTCACCGCGTAGCCGAGATCCTCGAACAGCCGCCGGACCAGCGGCAGGGAGATGCCCAGCACGTTGCCGTGGTCGCCCTCGATGCTGTCGACGAACCAGCCGCCCCGGCCCTCGATGCTGAACGCCCCGGCCAGGCCGAGCGGCTCCCCGGTGGCGACGTAGGCGGCGACCTCCTCGTCGGTGGGCTGGCCGAAGCGGATGACGGTGGTGCCCACTTCGGCGACCTCCCGGCCGGCGGCCACGTCGATCACGCAGTGGCCGGTGACCAGGCGTCCCGTCCGGCCGCGCAGGATGCGCCATCGCTCGGCGGCCTCCTCCGCGGAGGCGGGCTTGCCGTACGGCCTGCCGTCGAGCTCCAGGATCGAGTCGCAGCCGATGACCAGCCCCTCGTCCAGTCCGCCCGCCACGGCCGCGGCCTTGGCCTTGGCCAGCTCCAGGGCGAGCGCGGCGGGCGAGTAGGCGGAGTACGCCTCCTCGTCGACCCCGCTGACGATCACCTTGGGGTCTAGCCCGGCGCTGCGCAGAAGAGCCAGGCGGGCGGGAGAGGCTGAGGCCAGAACGATCACTGTTCCAGCTTACCGGTCACCAGTCGACCTGCGGCCGGGGCCTGGTGCGGGCCCGGGGCGGCGCCGGAGGGCCGTAGACGCTGTCGAGCAGCCCAGCGACGAAGGCGGCCAGGTGAGCGGGCAGCGCGGCCTGCTCGCGGCGCAGGACGACGGCGACGTCCCGGGCGTCCATGTCGTGCTCGGCGGCATGACCGGCGAGCACGGACATGACCATGGGTGCGAGGAGCGGAAGGGTCTTCATGAGGACGGCCGGGTCGGCGCCCGCGAGGCGGGCCAGCTCGACGGCGGCCTGTTCGGTGCCCTGCGCGCCGAGCACGTGGCCGAGGATGCTCTGGCCGTCGCGCGTGAGCGACGCTATGTCGCTGTTGAAGGGGTCGGCGTCGACATGGTCCTCCAGCGCGGCGCGCAACGCCTCGGCCCCGTCGGGGTCGTAGGCGTTGCGGGCCATGCCGCCGACGATCGTGCCGGTCACCGCCTGGAGCACGGTGCGCGTCGTGGCCGTGCAGACGCCGAGCATCCCGGCGAACTGCTCCAGGCCCGGGTCGCCGAGCCGGTCGAGGATCTCATCGGTCAGGGTCATGAGAGTCCCCCGTTCCTTCTGCGGAGGCGTTCCCCTGACCGGACCCGGCTACTGTCCCTTTTCTGCTAAGACTCGGAAAAACCAGCCCTGAACGGACTAGCTCTCGATCGGCTGGCGCTCGCGGCCCACGCCCGCCGCCGCGTAGGCGTCGGCCTCGTCGAGGGTCTCGTGCTGCAGCAGCGCCGCGACGATGGCCTCCAGCTTGTCGCGGTTTTCCCGCAGCAGGTCGAGGGCCCGGATGTAGCACTCGTCCACGATGCGCCGCGCCTCCTCGTCCACCATCGCGAGCGTGGCGGGCGAGGCCTGGGGCTGCTGGCCGTCGGACGGCAGGATGGTCAGCGGGCCGACCTTCTCCGACATGCCCCAGCGGCCCACCATGCCGCGCGCGATCATGGTGACCTGCTCCAGGTCGTTCTCGGCGCCGGTGGTGACCACGCCGAAGATCACCTCCTCGGCGGCCATCCCGCCGAGCGCGCCGACGATGCGGCCGCGCAGGTACCGCTCGTCGTAGGCGTAGCGGTCGGTGTCGGGAGTGGACAGCGTGACGCCGAGCGCCCGCCCGCGCGGGATGATCGAGATCTTGCGCACGGGGTCGGCGCCGGGCTGCAGCATGCCCAGCAGGGCGTGGCCCGCCTCGTGGTAGGCGGTGCGGGTGCGCTCCTCCTCGGGCATCACGATGCTGCGCGCCGCGCCGAGCTGGAGCTTCTCCAGCGCGTCGGCGAAGTCGCCGCTGGTGACCTTCTCCTTGCCGCGCTTGGCGGCGAGCAGCGCCGCCTCGTTGACGAGGTTGGCCAGGTCGGCGCCGGTCATGCCGGGAGTGGTGCGAGCGATCTGGTCCAGGACCACCGTGCCGTCGAGCGGGACGCTGCGCGTGTGGACCTCCAGGATGGCGGTACGGCCGGCGGCGTCGGGCAGCCCCACCTGGACGGTCCGGTCGAAGCGGCCGGGCCGCAGCAGGGCGGCGTCGAGGATCTCGGGCCGGTTGGTGGCGCCGATGACGATCACGCCCTCGGCGCCGGAGAAGCCGTCCATCTCGGTGAGGATCTGGTTGAGCGTCTGCTCGCGCTCGTCGTGGCCGCCGATGCCGCCCGCGCCGCCGCGGGCCCGGCCGATGGCGTCGATCTCGTCGATGAACACGATCGACGGCGCGACCTTGCGCGCCTCCTCGAACAGGTCTCGCACACGCGAGGCGCCCACACCGACGATCATCTCGATGAACTCGGAGGCGCTGGCGGAGAAGAACGGCACCTTGGCCTCGCCGGCCACGGCCCGCGCCAGCAGGGTCTTGCCCGTGCCGGGAGGGCCGGCGAGCAGCACGCCCTTGGGCAGCTTGGCGCCGAGCCGGCGGTACTTGCCGGGATCCTTGAGGTAGTCGACGATCTCGACGAGCTCGTTCTCGACCTCGTCGATGCCGGCGACGTCGTCGAACGTGACCCGCACCTGACCGGCCTCGACCGGCTTGGCGGCCTTCGACTTGCCGAGCCCGCCGAGTCCGCCGCCGCCCATCATGCTGGCCCCCCGGCGCATGATGAAGATCCACAGACCGGCCAGGAGCAGCACGGGCAGCAGCGACAGCAGGAGGTTGAGGAAGAAGCCGCGGCCGCCGTTGATGGGCTCGGCCTTGATCTCCACGCCGGACGACTGGAGCTGCTGCGAGAGCTGGTCGGTGTCGGCGAAGGCGGGGATCTCGGTGCGGAACTGGGTGTAGGTCTGGTTGTCGCTGTCGGGGTCCTTGGCGGGGGTCCTCAGGTCACCCTCGACGGACAGGCCGGTGGCGTAGATCTCCTTGACGTTCTTCGCGGTCACCTGCTGGGTGAACTGCGTGTAGGAGACGGTCTCGACCTGGCTGTTGTCGAAGAACGACGACACCAGGAAGAAGGCTGCGTACACCACCAGAAGGGTGACGGCGAACCGCCACCAGTTGATCTTGGGCCGGCCCCCGGGCGTGCCCGGCAGGCCCTCGGCCCGCCATGGCGGCTTGGTCTTGCCCTTCTCGGGGGCCTGCGGCGTTCCAGAGCGTTCCACGGCGTCACTCCCCAAATCGCCGCATACATGATCCTTTTACCCTAGAACACGAACCCCGGAAATGACGCGGGTCACATCCCCCCATCGCTTCCGCTGCGTGTCGGGCACTGTCACGAACGCCAGACCGGGCTTTCTCATTCCCCCGTCGAGCACGACCACGGCCGCACGGGAGCTGTGCCTGCCGTACTTCACCCGGTACATCAGCATCCAGCCGTTCCTGACCGGCTGGGAGGCGAGCCAGCTGATCGTGGCTCCCTCGGGGTGGTGGTTGAGCGTCCAGCGGGCGGCCAGCAGGGCGCTGTCGCGCGGCGCCTTCTGCGTCTCGATGGGCAGCGGGCAGGTCACGAACATGCCGCGGGTGCCGGCGCCGCGCACCTTGGGGAGCACCTGCCGGGTCGTGAACGGGGCCGGGCCGGACAGCTTCCACGGCTTGCCGAGCCTCGGCAGCGCCAGGCCGGTGCGCCTGTCCTCGACCGGACGGCCGGCCGCCGCCTTGAGCCGGACCCTGCCGGTCCTGGCGGGCAGCGCGGGGAGCCGGGCGTCGGCGTGCAGGGCCTCCATGGCCGTGTAGCCGGGGGCGAGCGAGGTGCCGGGCGTGGGCACCGGCCGGCCGGTCGCCGCGAGGGGCGTCGGGGTGAGAGGCGTGGGGGCCGGAGCCGATGTGACCGAGCTCGCGGGGGCCGGCTCGGTGGGGGCCGAGACCGGGGACACCTCCGCAGAGGGGACACCGGACGAGAGGGGGCCGGACGGGAGAGGGCCCGACGAGAGGGGGCCGGACGAGGACGGCCGGGCCGATGGCGCGGTGATCGGCCCGGCGGCGACCTCGTCCGGCCCCTGCGGGAGCACGAAGACCACCCCCGCGGCGACGGTCGCCGCCGCGGCGAGCACGGCCAGCCCCCGGTACACGTCCCGCATCCGCAGATCACCGATGCGGGAGCGCCTGGGCGGAGAGGCAGGGGGTCCCGAGCGCGCAACAGTAGTCACATCGGAACGCTTGGTCCCGTCATCCCCTTCGAGCACGACGGGAGCGTACGACATATCCCGCCATTCCGCTGGAGAAGCGACCGAAGTGAAATCATGGCCCCGTGGAACAGGTGGAGCTCCGATTCGACCCGGCCTCGCGCGAGGCCCGTACGCACACGAACCTCTCGGCGCTCCTGCAGGACGAGACCGGCCTCTGGGTGGCCGGCGACGAGACCGCGACCGTCGAGCACCTGGTGTGGACGGGTGAGCGGTACGCGGGACAGCGCACGTTCTTCCTGGCCGACTACGTGCCCCTGCCCGCGGGGCGGCACGACGAGGCCGACATCGAGGGCCTGGCCCGCGCCGACGGCCATCTGTGGGCCGTCGGCTCGCACAGCCTGAAGCGGCGACGGGTCAAGTCCAAGGACCCGGCCAAGGCGGCCCGCCGGCTGGCCACGGTGGTCAGGGAGGAGAACCGGTTCATCCTGGCCAAACTGCCGCTGGACCCGGTCGCCAACGCCCCGCTGCCCGGCTCGGTCCTGTCGGGCGCCGACAACCTCGCGGCGCGGCTGGCGGACGACCCGCACCTGGCGCCGTTCCTGGCGCTGCCCGGCAAGGACAACGGGCTGGACATCGAGGGCGTCGCGGTCGTGGGCGAGCGGGTGTACCTGGGCCTGCGCGGGCCGGTGCTGCGCGGCTGGGCGGTGGTGCTGGAGATCCGGCCGGTGGAGGCGGGCGACCAGCGGTTACGGCTGGACGGGCCGGTCCGCAAGCACTTCCTCGACCTCGGCGGCCTCGGGGTGCGCGACCTGGCCGTGGACGACGGCGACCTGCTGCTGCTCACCGGGCCGAGCATGAGCCTCGACGGGCCGGTGCGGGTGGTGCGCTGGCGGGTGCGGCACGCGGGCGACGTGGTGCCCGCGGACGAGCTGGAGACGGTCGCCGACCTGCCGTACGGGGTGGGCTGCGACCATCCGGAGGGCCTCGCGGCCCTCAGGGACGGACGGCTCATGGTGGTCTACGACAGCCCGTCCCCCGCGCGGATCACGCCGGCCGGCGGGGTGCTGGCCGACGTCCACACCGTCCCCCGCTGAAGCCGCACCCGGGCCACCCCGGCTACGGCTGGGAAACGCGCCCGTACAGCCACGGCGCCTCCGCCACGAACGTGCACGACCCGGGCTCGATCTCGGTGAACCCGGCGTCGCGGACCACGGGCAGCCCGGCGGCGACCAGGGCGGCGAAGTCGTCGCGGGCCGCCGTGCGGGCGCTCACCGTGAGGCCCCGCGCCCGCCAGGCGTCGCGCTCGGCGGGGCTGCTGGCCCACCAGGCGAGCTGGGCGGCGTGCCCGGCCTGGGCCATGGCCTTGCCCGCCGACATGGACAGCCCGGGGTTGGCCCACAGGACCGGCGGCTCGACCGGCCGGAGCTCGCGGGTGTCGGTCAGCTCGGTGCCGGACACCTGGAGCCGCGCGAGGTCGCGCGGCCACGCGTCGAGCGGCACGGGCGGGTGGACGCGCACCTCGGCCGTGCGGTGCCCGACGGTACGGCCGGGCAGTGCCTCGGCCCTGCGCCACTCGGCGCCCCTGGCCCGGCGCACCACCTTGCGGATCCTGCCGGTGGACTGCCAGGCGTGCAGCTCGTCCGCCCACTCCCCCGGGTCGTCGAGCAGGCTCAGCACGGCCATCGCGGCCGCCTCCAGCGCGTCGGTGCGCTCGGGGGGCGCGGCCCGCTCGATCCTGACGACGAGGGGCAGGACCATCAGATCGGAGACGTTCGGATCGGAGTCGTTCGGGTCGGAGTCGTTCATCGCCCCCTAGCATGCCGGATGGCCAGAGACATGCCGGTGGCGGCCAGGCACAACAGCCCGGAGCCGTACCACGCGAGGTCGTAGGCGCCGAGGTGGTCCCGGGTCAGGCCGGCGGCGACGGCCGCGATGGCCGCGCCCACCTGGTGCGCGCCGAACACCCAGCCGAACACGATCGCGCCGTCGGCCCCGTAGACCTGCCGGCACAGCGCCACGGTCGGCGGCACGGTCGCCACCCAGTCGAGGCCGTAGAACACGATGAAGATCAGCATGCTCGGCTCGGTGGTCGCCGCGAACAGGCTCGGCAGCACCATCAGCGACAGCCCGCGCAGGCCGTAGTAGACGCCGAGCAGCACCCGGGGGTTCATCCGGTCGCTGAGCCACCCGGAGGCGATCGTGCCGGCGACGTCGAAGATCCCGATGACGGCGAGCAGGCCGGCCGCGGTGGGCTCGGCCATGCCATGGTCGTGCGCGGCGGGGATGAAATGGGTGCCGACCAGGCCGTTCGTGCTGGCGCCGCAGATCGCGAAGCCGCCCGCGAGCAGCCAGAACGGCCGGGTCCGCGCCGCCGACCGCAGCACCGACAGCGCCCGGAGCGCCGCGTTGCCCGCGGCCGGCCGGACGAGCGGAGCGCCGGGCTCGGCGCCCAGGGCGGTGGTGCCCACGTCCTCGGGCCGGTCGCGCAGCAGCCACCACACGAACGGCACCACCGCCAGGGCGGAGCCGGCCACGGTCAGCGAGGCCACCCGCCAGCCGGGCCCCTCCGCCAGGTGCGCCAGCACGGGCAGGAACACCAGCTGCCCGGTGGCGCCCGCGGCCGTGAGCACGCCGGTGACCAGACCGCGGTGCCGGACGAACCAGCGGTCGGTGACGGTCGCGACGAAGACCAGCGCCATCGACCCGGTTCCGAGGCCGACGAGGACGCCCCACAGCAGCAGGAGCTGCCAGCTCGCCGTCATCAGGACGGTCAGGCCGCTGCCGGCGGCGACGAGCAGCATGGCCGCGGCCACGACGCGGCGCATGCCGAAGCGGTCCATGAGGGCGGCGGCGAAGGGCGCGGTCAGGCCGTAGAGCACCAGGTTGATCGACACGGCGAGCGAGATCGTGCCCTTGGTCCAGCCGAACTCCTGCTGGAGGGGGGTGATCAGCACGCCGGGGGTGGCGCGGAAACCGGCGGCGCCGAGAATCGCCACGAACGCGACGGCGGCGACGAACCACGCGCGGTGGAGCCCGCGCGTGCCGGCAGGGGTGGTGCTCAAGGTCATGGGCCCCATCCTGGAGGGACCCGCGCCATGGCCGCGAGTGGCCGGAAAGCCATCATGTGAAAGAATCGGGCCATGGCACACCGAGTGGCGGTCCTCGTTCTCAACCACTTCTCGCCGCTCGACCTCGGGGTCCCGGGGCAGGTGTTCTGGGCCGCGGAGACGGCGGCCGGGGAGAAGCTGTACGAGGTGGTGACCTGCTCGCCCGGCCGCCGGGCCGTACGGTGCAGCGCCGGCTACAGCGTCGTGCCCGACCACGACCTCGACGTGCTCGACACCGCCGACACGGTCGTGGTGCCGGGCATCCACGCCGGCCGGGCCATGAAGGACGGGACCATCACGGCCGAGCTGCGTGACGCGCTGCGCGGCCGGCCCCGCGTCATGTCCATCTGCACGGGCGCGTTCGTGCTGGCCGCGGCCGGGCTGCTGGACGGCCGGCCGGCGACCACCCACTGGCGGGAGGCGGCCCGGTTCGCGGCCCTGTTCCCCCGCGTGCGGCTGGACCCGTCCGTCCTGTACGTGGACGACGGTGACGTGCTGACCTCGGCCGGGGTGGCCGCCGGGATCGACCTGTGCCTGCACGTCGTGCGGCGCGACCACGGCAGCGAGGTGGCCAACCGCGCGGCCCGTCGCTGCGTCACCCCGCCGTGGCGGGAGGGCGGCCAGGCGCAGTACGTCGACCGGCCGCTGCCCGACACCACGGGCAACGGCACCGCCGCCACCCGCTCCTGGATGCTCGGGAGCCTCGACGCCGATCTGCCCCTGGAGGCGCTGGCGGAGCACGCGCGGATGAGCGTGCGGACCTTCACCCGGCGCTTCCGCGAGGAGACGGGCATGAGCCCGGCCCGGTGGCTGGCCCGGCAGCGGGTCGAGCACGCCCGCAGGCTGCTGGAGACCACCGACCTGCCGGTGGAGGAGGTGGCGCGGCGCTCCGGGTTCGGCACGTCGGTGTCGCTGCGCCAGCACCTGCATGCCGCGCACGATCTCGGCCAGGCCGACTCGGTGGTGGGCCTCGTCCTCGGCGTGGGGGCGGCCGGCACGATGGTCGGCTCGATGCTGGTGGCGCGGGTGCGGCGCTCGCTCGGGTTCGGGCCGACGTGGATCGGGGCCCAGGTCGTGTCCGGGCTGGCCATCCTGGGACTCGGCCTCGCGGGCTCCGTGTGGGGCGTGGCCGCGATCATGGCGCTCTACCTGGCCTGTGTCAGCCTGGCGGGCATCTGCTCCATGTCGCTGCGGCAGCAGGTGACGCCCCCGCACCTGCTGGGCCGCGTCACGTCGGCGTTCTGGACGATCCACTTCTCGCTCGGCCCGGTGGGCGCGGCCGTTCTCGGCTGGGGCGCCGGGACGTACGGCGCGACGACGGTGTTCGTCTTCGCGGGCGCGTCCTGCCTGGTGCTGGCGCTGACCGCGCTGTTCACCCCCGTACGGCAGCGCCACCCCGAGCGCACCTGACCCGGGTCAGCCCCGCCCCGCGGCCCGGAACAACAGCTTCACGAGATCCTCGACCGGGCCGGGGTCCGCCGCGCGCCGCGAGGTGACCACCCCCAGGTGGCGGACCGGCCCCGGCGGCCGGATCGGCACGACGGCGACACCGTCGGCGGAGCGGTCCAGCGCGACCTCGGGGATCAGCGACACGCTCACGCCCGCGGCCACCAGCGCCTGGGCGAAGAAGTAGTCGCTGGTGCTCCCGGCGAACACCGGCTCGAACCCGGCCCCGGCGGCGTACCGGCGCAGGAACGCCTCCGTCTTCGTGCAGCCGAGCACCCACCGCTCGCCGGCCAGGTCGGCCAGGTCGACGGTCTCGCGGCCGGCCAGCCGGTGCCCCACCGGCAGGACCACCGACAGCGGGTCGTCCATCAGCGGCGTCCACTCCAGCGCCGGCCGGTCGCCGTGGACGAGCGGCAGCGGGCCGTCGAAGTGGTAGGCGAGGGCGAGGTCGGCCACCCCTTCGCGCACGAGCGGCAGGCTGTCCTCCGGCTCGCGCTCCAGCACGTTCACCTCGACGTCGGGGTGGGCGGCCACGAACGCGGTGAGCGCCCCCGGCAGCAGGCGCCGGCCGCCGCTGCTGAAGGTGGCGACCGTCAGCCGGGGACGGCCGGCCGCGATCCGGTCGATGCGCTCCTGCGCGCTGCGCAGCTCGGCGAAGACCACCTCGGCCGCCTCGACGAGCAGGCGGCCCGACTCGGTGAGGACCACGCCGCGTGTGCTGCGCTCGACGACCGGCGCGCCGATCGAGCGTTCGAGGCCGGCGATCTGCTGCGACACCGCCGAGGGCGTGAACATCAGCGCGGCGGCGGCCCTGCTGAAGCTGCCGTGCCGGGCCACCTCGCGCAGGACCCGGAGCCGCTGCACGTCGATCAACAGTTCTCCTAACGGCCTGGTAAGCGGATCGGCACTTCTGCTCACCGCCGCGTCCCGGCAGGCTCTGTGCCGTGAAGAGCGTATGCGTCATCGGCGGCAGCCGTTACTTCGGACTGCGCCTCCTCGAACGGCTCCGCGACGCGGGCGCCGCCGTCACGGTGGTCAACCGCGGCTCGGCCCCACCGCCTCCGGGCGTCGCGCACGTCGTCGCCGACCGCGACGACGAGCAGGCGCTGCGCGCCGCCCTCGGGGCGCGCACGTTCGACGTGGTGGTGGACCAGGTCTGCTACACGCCGCCGCAGGCGGCGGTCGCGCGGCGGGTCTTCGGGGGACGCACGCCGCGGTACGTCATGACCTCCACCATGGAGGTGTACGACCCGGCCACGTCCGGACTGGTCACCCCCGCCCCACCGGGCGTCCTCGTGCCGGAGAGCGCGCTGGACCCGTCCTCGTGGCCGGCGGACGGTGGTCCGGCGGCGCCTCTCGGCTCCCGGCTGCCCGCCGGGGCCGTCCGGTACGCCGAGGACAAGCGGCGGGCCGAGGCGGTGCTGGCCCGGGAGAGCCCGTTCGCGTTCCTCGCGGTGCGCGCCGCCCACGTGCTCGGCCTACGGGGGCACGACTTCACCGGCCGGCTCCGGCACTACGCCGAGCGGATCCTCACCGGCCGGCCCGTCGCGGTCCACCGCGACCCGTTCCGCACCTCCTTCACCAACGACGAGGAGATGGCCGGGCTGCTGGCCTGGGCGGCGTCCACGGACCACACCGGAGCGCTCAACGCCTGCTCCCACGGGCCGCTCGGCGTGACCGAGCTGTGCGACGCCGTCGCGGCCCGGACCGGCCGGACGCCGGTGTACCGCGTGGTGAGCCCCGGCGAGGAGGCGTCGCCGTTCTCCTTCGACCGCCACTACGCCATGGACAACGGGCTGGCCTCCCGGCACGGCTTCGCGTTCACGACCACCGCCGACTGGCTTCCCGAGGCCGTCGCCACGACCCTGCACGACCTGAAGGCGGCCTGACATGAGCACGAAGCCTCCACCCGCCGCAGCGACGCGGAGCCGCCGCCTCGGCCACACGGGCGTCGGCGCGATCGGCCTCGGCGCCATGCCCCTGTCCATCGAGGGCCGCCCCGGCGAGGCGCGGGCCGTGGCGACCGTCCACGCCGCCCTCGACGCGGGCGTCACGCTCATCGACACGGCCGACTCCTACCACTGGCACACGGGCGAGACCGGCCACAACGAGGAGCTGATCGCCCGCGCCCTCGCCTCATACGGCGGCGACCGCGACCGCGTGCTCGTCGCCACGAAAGGCGGGCGCGGCCGGCCCGGGGACGGCTCCTGGACCGTGACCGGCACGCCGGAACAGCTGCGACGGGCCTGCGAGGGGTCGCTGCGGCGGCTCGGCGTGCAAACCCTCGACCTCTACCAGCTCCACAAGCCGGATCCGGACGTCCCGTGGGCCGACTCCGTCGGCGCGCTGCGCGACCTCCTCGACGAGGGCAAGATCCGCATGGCGGGGCTGTCGAACGTGGACACCGCCCAGATCCTGGAGGCCCGCGACATCCTCGGTGACGGCCTGGTCTCCGTCCAGAACCGCTACTCCCCCGCGGTCCGCGACGGCGAGCCCGAGCTGGAGCTGTGCGAACGCCTCGGGCTCGCGTTCCTGCCGTGGAGCCCGCTCGGCGGCCTGTCGCGCAGCTCCCTGGACGGCCCCTCCCGGGAGCAGCGGCCCGCGCCGCGGTTCGCCGCGTTCCACGAGATCGCGGCCGAGCGCGGGGTCAGCCCGCAGCGCGTCGCCCTCGCGTGGCTCCTGGCCCGCTCCCCGGTGGTCATCCCCATCCCGGGCGCCAGCCGCCCGGAGACGATCCGCGACTCGGCCGCCGCCGCGGCCCTCACCCTGACCCCCGCCGAGCTCTCCCGACTCACCATCGCCCGATGATCCCGGGTGGTCACTGTGTCAGGAAGGCCTGGTGGTCGGTCAGGGCGATAGATGGGTGGAGATCCGCCAGGTCCGTCATTTCGTCGCCGTCACCACGCACGGCAGCTTCACCGCCGCCGCGCGGGCCGAGGTGATCGTCCAGTCCGCGCTCAGCGCCTCCATCCGCAAGCTGGAGCGCGAGCTGGGCGCAGAGCTGTTCGAACGGACCGGGCGCCGCCCCGCGCTCACCCCCGCCCCCGCCAACCCGGCCGCGGGCGCGCTTTTGGCCCACCTGACCTCGGGCTCCGGCCCGGCCCGGACGAGGTCCTCCCGTTAGCGGTTGACAGCGTCGCGCACCAACGGAGATCGTTCCTGACAAAGATCGATTCTGGCTCGACCGGGGAAGAGCGCGATGAAGCTGATCAACGGCGGCTTGCTCGCCGGTGTTGCCGTGGCGGTCGTGGGAGCCCTCCTGGCCCGCCGGCGTTACGTGGTGGTCACCGTCGAGGGGCCCAGCATGGCCCCGACGCTCGACGACGGCGACCGCGTCCTGGTACGGCGGCGGACGATCGACCAGGTGTCCCGAGGCGACGTCGTCGTGCTGGAGCCGCCGCCGGATCCCGCCGGGCGGGTCCTGCCCGGCCCGCCGGGGGCGGACGGACGGCGCTGGAACATCAAGCGCGCCGTGGCCTTGCCCGGCGACCCCGTGCCACCCGGCGTGCCCGGCGGCGACGCCGAGGAGCGGGTGCCCGCGGGCGCGCTCGTGGTCCTCGGCGACAACGGCCCCCAGAGCGTCGACTCCCGGCAGCGCGGCTTCTTCCACGCCGGCAGCCTGCTCGGGGTCGCGCTGCGCCGGCTGGGCGGGAGCTCTCTCTAGAGCGGAGCGGAGGGCACGCCTGTGGAGTTCCGACTTCTTGGCCCGATGCGGATCCAGGCCGGCGGCTCGGCCGTCAGGATCACGGCGCCCAAGCAACGCACCGTGCTCGCCATGCTGCTGGCGCGGGCCGGTCACGTCGTCCCGATCCGGTCGCTGGTGACGGAGGTCTGGGACGACCGTCCGCCCCGCTCGGCCGTGGCGAACCTGCGCACGTACCTCACGCAACTGCGCAAGCTGCTGCCGCCCTCCGCCGACCCGGCGGCCGAGCGGCTGGTCACCTCTGAGGCCGGCTACCTGCTGCGGGTGGGGCCGGGGGAGTTCGACCTGTTCCAGTTCGAGGAGCTGTCCGGGCACGGCGGCCGGGCGCTGGCCCGGCGCGACCTGGGGACCGCGCTGGACGCCTACAGCCGGGCCCTGTCCCTGTGGGAGGGGATGGCGGCCGAGGACGTGCCGCTCGGGCCGACCCTGCGGGAGGTGGTCGCCCGCCTCACCGACCGCTACCTGGGAGTGGTGGAGGAGCACACCGAGATCCAGCTCGCCCTCGGCCGGTACCCGGCGGCGGTCGGACGGCTGCGCGAGGTCGTCGCCCAGTACCCGCTGCGCGAGCGGCTCCACGGGCAGCTCATGGTGGCGTTGTACCGCAGCGGCGACATGGTGGGGGCGCTGGAGGCGTTCGCGGTGGCCCGCCGGGTGCTCGCCGAGGAGCTCGGCATCGACCCGGGCCCGGACCTGCTGCGCCTGCACCAGGCGGTGCTGCGCCGCGACGCGAGCCTCCTGGCGCCCGCCACGCCCGCTCCTCCGGAGCCCTCCCCGGCCGCCCCCGGCCCGCTCCTCCCGGGCCCGCTCCTCTCCGGCCCGCTCCCGCCGGCGGCGGGCGCCGGATGCGCCCAGGCCCGGTGCGCGGGCAGTGTCGGGCCGCGCCAGCTGCCCCTCGCGCCCAAGGTGTTCGTCGGCCGTACGGCGGAGCTGGCCCGCCTGCGAACCGTGCTGACCGTCGCCCCCGAGTCCGGCGCCGGCCCGGCGGTGCTGGCGCTGCACGGCCCCGGCGGGGTCGGCAAGTCGGCGCTCGCGGTGCACGCCGCCCACGCCGTCGCCCACCACTACCCCGACGGCCAGCTCTACGTCGACCTCCAGGGCTCTTCCCCCGGGCTGCCGGCGCTGAGCCCGGCCGAGGCGCTGGGCCGGTTCCTGCGCGCCCTCGGGGTGGCTCCGGACGGGGTCCCGGCCGCCCCGGCCGAGGCGGCGGCGCTCTACCAGTCGTCGCTGGCGGGCAGGCGGGTCCTGGTCGTGCTCGACAACGCCGTGGGGGCCGCCCAGGTGGCGCCGCTGCTGCCGGCGGGAGGCGGCTGCGCGGTCCTGGTCACCAGCCGGGCGGCGCTGACGACCGTGGACGCCGTACCCGTGGCCGTCGGGCTGCTCGGCGAGGCCGACTGCGTGCGGATGCTGGCCGCGCTGGCCGGGGAGGCGCGCCTGGCGGCCGAGCCGGAGGCGGCGGCCGAGATCGCCCGCTGGTGCGGCGGGCACCCGCTGGCGTTGCGCATCGCCGGCGCCCGCCTGGCGGCGCGGCCCGACTGGTCGTTCGCGCGCTTCGGCGAGCGGCTGCGCGACCAGCGGGGCAGGCTGGACGAGCTCCAGGCGGCCGGGCTGAGCCTGCGCTCCTGCTTCGAGGTGGGGTACGGCACGCTGACGGGCGCCGCCCAGGCCGTGTTCCGCCTGTTCGGCGTGCTGGAGGTGCCGGAGATGGGCGTGGAGCCGGTCGCCGCGATGGCCGGCACGGGCCACAAGGCGGCCGAGGCGGCACTGGACGAGCTGGCCGAGGCGCGGCTGCTGGAGCCGGTGGGCGACGGGCGCTTCCGCGTCCACGATCTGCTGCGGCTGTTCGCCGCCGAGCTCGCCGCCGCCCACGACCCGCCGAGGGAGCGGGCACGGGCGTTGCGCCGCGCCCTCGACGCGTACCTCGACCTCTGCCGGCAGACGCACGACCTGCTGCAACCGCACCTGCGCGGCGGCGGGGGGCGCCGCAGGGGCGGGGGACGCGAACCCGGGCCGCTGCTGTCCGGCCCGGTCGCGGCCGCGCGCTGGCTGGACGCGGAGCTGCGCTGCCTGGTGGCGGCGGCCGCGCAGGCCGCGCGCGGTGAGCCGGACGTCGCGCGCTTCGTCACGGAGCTGATGCCGCTGGTCAAGTCCGTGGCGATGAAGGGCGGCCACTGGCGGGAGCTGGAGACCCTCTCCCGCCTGGCGATCAGCGTGGCGCGACGCGAGGGCGACCGCGCCACGGAGGCGGCCACGCTCGTCACGCTGGGGCTGCTGGAGTGGCGGGGCGGCCAGGCGGAGGCGGCGCGCGACCTCATGAGCCGCGCCCTGGGCCTCTGGCACGAGGTGGGCGACCGCGAGTCCGAGGGCCTGGCCCTGCACAACCTGGGCTGGCTGAGCATGAAGACCGGCGACCTCGGCGCGGCCCTCGACCACATCACCGCGAGCCTGCGGCTGCTGGAGGCCCACGGGTCCAGCCGCCTCGGGCTGGTCGGCCACAACCTGGGCGAGGTGCTGCTCCGGCTGGGCAGGCACGCCGAGGCGGCCGACCGGTTCGAGCACTGCCTCGCCGTCCGGCGCGCCGACGGCGACCTGTACGGCGAGAGCATCACGCTGGCGGCGCTCGGCCGCGCGTACGGGCTGCTGGACCAGCGGGACAGGGCGCTGGCGACGCTGGCCGAGGCGCTGGCCCGCTGCCGGGACACGGGCAACCGGGAGGACGAGTGGGAGGCGCTGCTGGCCAGGTCCGAGATCCTGCTGCGCCAGGGCGACCCGGCCGCGGCCGAGGCGGACCTGGTCCGCGTCCTGGAGCTGACCGCGCGGATCGGCGACGCGTACGGCCAGGCGGCCGGGGCGCGGCAGCTCGCCCGGGCCCGCTCGGCGATGGCCGATCCGCGCGCCGATGCGGACGCGCGCCGGGCCGGGGAGCTGTTCGCGGACCGCGCGCTGCGCCGCGACCCGGCCCTGGAGCGGCTGCTCACGGGCCGGTTGTAGCGCAACTGTATGAGTCGCTGTATGCCCCCCAAATAGCTTTTTGGCCTGACCGCATCACAACGGAAGGAGCGTGGATCCATGTCCAACGTCCTGGGCAGGCTCGGCGACCGCATGCTCGAGAAGCTGGTCCCGAAGACGTCCGCGAAGGCCGCCTACGAGTACTACGTTCACTGCTACTGCACGGAGCGCTCCGACTACCGGAAGCTCTGCACGATCATCAACGGCAGGACCGCCTGCGGATCCTGCTACGTGTTCAGGACCTGCGGAGCCTGAGCCTTGTCGCGCCGGTCCGGCGGCGGCCTCCGCCGCCGGACCGGCGCCAGGCCCGCCGCCGGCTCGCCGCCGCCGCGCGTGCCGGCGACCTGATGGAGCTGTCCACCGTCTGATGTGAGGTCACCCCATGGCTTTCCTGATCGCCGCAGTCGTGCTCGTCGGCGTGCTGTGCCTGCTGAACCTGCTGCTCATGATGGGCGTGCTCCGGCGGCTGCGCGAGCACACCGCCGAGCTGCAGCGCCTGGCCGGCGGGCCGATGACCCCCCTGGCGTACGACCCGACGGTGCTGGTCGGGCGGGCGCTGCCCGAGGACGCGGCCGGTGCGCGGCTGGTGGGCTTCTTCGACGTCGGGTGCGACACGTGTCACGAGCGGGCGCCGGAGTTCGCCGAGACGGCCCGCGGCGAGAACGGCGGCGCCCTGGCCGTCGTCACCGGCGATCCCGCCGAGGCGGGCGACCTGCTGGATCTCATGAGCGGTGTGGCCGGCGTCGTGACCGGCGACGACGCCCTGCGGATCGCGGAGTCGGTCGGCGTCAAGGCGTTCCCGACCTTCCTGCGCACCGGCTCCGACGGCACGGTCGTGGCCGCGGACACGGAGCTGACCGGCCTCGCCCCGCTGGCGCATCGCGGGTGACCATGGCGGGCGAGGAGCGGCGCCCATCTGAGAACAATCCCGACTTCTCTCGTGTCGTAAGATCAGGGCACTTCAGGAGAGTGGTAGGGCTGTGGACATCCGCGTGCTGGGCCCGCTGGAGATCGTCGGCGACGACGGGCGGTCGCTTCGGATCGGCTCGCTGAAGCTGCGGGCGATGGCGAGCGTGCTGGTGCTGGCGGAGGGCCGGCCGGTGGCCCCGGCCACGCTGATCGACCGGTTGTGGGGCGAGGAGCCGCCGGCCGAGGCGCAGGCGTCGCTGCACTCGTACGTGTCCAACCTGCGCCGCCTGCTGGAGCCGGGACGCCGCGCCAGGGCGCGGAGCCTGCTGACGTTCGGGCCGGTCGGCTACACGCTGGCCATCGATCAGGAGCACGTGGACACCACGCGTTTCCTGCGCCTGGTCGGGCAGGCCGAGCAGGCGGCCGAGCCCGCCGAGGCGGAGCGGCTGGCGGCCGCGGCGCTCGCGCTGTGGCGTGGCGAGCCGTACCAGGACCTGGACGACCAGGCGTACGTGGGCGCTGTCAGGGCGCGGCTCACCGAGGCCCGGGAGCGGGCCCGCGAGCTGCGGGTGAGCGCCGTCATCCAGCAGGACCGCCACGGCGAGCTGCTGGGCGAGCTGGAGGCGCTGACGTACGAGCACCCGCTGCGCGAACGGCTGTGGGCGCTGCGGGCGCTGGCGCTCTACCGGAGCGGCCGCCAGGGCGAGGCCCTGGAAACGCTGCGCACGGCCCGCCGGATCCTGGCCGAGGAGCTCGGCATCGACCCGGGCGAGGAGCTGCGCGAGCTGGAACGCGACATCCTCGGACAGTCCCCCGCGCTGCTCCCCCACCGGCCGCCGCCCAAGCCGCGGGTGGCCGGGCAGGGGATCACGGGCCGGAAGGAGGAGCTGGCCGCGCTGGACGGGCTGCTGGAAGCGGCGGCGGCGGGCCGGCCGGGGTTCTCGCTGGTCACCGGGGAGCCGGGGATCGGCAAGACGCGACTGGCCGAGGAGCTGGTGAGCCGGGCCCGCGCCCGGGGTTTCACGGTCGCGGTGGGACGGTGCGCGGCGACGGAGGGCGCGCCGGCGTTCTGGCCGTGGGTGACGGTGCTGGAGCGGCTGGCCGAAACGCTGCCGCCCCTGCCCGCCGACGTGCGGGCCAACCTGCCCGGAGTCGGCTCCGCGACCGGGACCGACCCCGAGGGTGCGCGGTTTCGCACCTACGAGGCGGCCGCGCGGGCGCTGACCGCGGGCCGGCGGCCGGTGCTGGTGGTGCTGGACGACCTGCACTGGGCGGACCGGTCCTCGCTGCGGCTGCTGGGTTACCTGGCCGAGTACGTGCTGGACGGCAGGCTGGCCCTGGTGGGGACGGCACGCGACTGGCCGCCGCCGGAGGGCGCGCTGGCCGAGGCGTTCGAGGCGCTGTCGCGCCGGCAGGCGGTCCGGCTGCCGCTGTCCGGCCTTTCGGCGGCCGACCTGGCCGAGCTGACCCCGGCGGGCACGGACGTGTCGGCGCTCAGGGACCGCACGAACGGCAACCCGTTCTTCGTCACGGAGCTGATGCGTTACCTGGAAGCCGGATCGCCGGGCCACGGCACGCTGCCGCTGGGCGCGCGGGACGTCGTGCTCGGCCGGGTCAACCGGCTGCCCGAGGCGTCGGCCGCGTTGTTGCGGGTGGCGGCGGTGGCCGGGCGCGAGTTCGACGTGGCGATCGTGGCCGAGGCCGCCGGGCTCGACCTGGACGCGGCGCTGGACCGGCTGGAGCCGGCCATCGCCGCCCACCTGGTCGCGGAGGGGCGGCCCGGCCGGTTCCTGTTCGTGCACGCGCTGGTCCAGGAGGCGCTCACCGAGGTGGTGCCGGTGCTGCGCCGGGCCCGGCTGCACGCCGCCGTGGCCGCCGCGATCGAGTCGCGAACCGGCGGCTCGGCCTCCGACCGGCTGTCCGCCGCCGCGCACCACTGGCTCCAGGCGATCCCCGCGGGCCACACCGCTCGTGCCTGGCGGGCGGCGTGGCGGGCGGCCGAGGAGGCCAAGCGGCTTCGCGCGTACGACGCGGCCGTCGAGCTGCTGGAACGGGCCGAGCGGGTGGCCGAGGACGACCCGGAGCTGGGCGAGGCCGAACGCATGGACCTGCTGTCCGCCCTGGCCGAGGCCAGGTTCGGGGCGGGCGACTCGCTGGGGCAGGAGGCGGAGCTGACGCGGATCCGCCGCCTGGCCAAGCAGACGGGCGACCGGCGGCGCTGGATCGAGGCCGCGACCGGGTACGGCGGGCGCATCCTGCAACCCTGGAAGGTCTACGGCGACCACGACGCCGACCTGATGGCGGACCTGACGGAGCTGGCCGCCGACGAGGAGCTGGAGCCGTCCGCCCGCGCCCGGGTGCTGGCCTGCCTGGCGCTCCAGTCGTACTACCAGCCGGGGCGGGACCCCGCGCAGCGGGACCGGTGGAGCGCTGAGGCGGTGCGGCTGGCCCGCCAGGAGAACGACGCGACGCTGCTGGGCCGGGTGCTGTTCGCCCGCTACTACGCGCTGCTCGACCCGGACTCGGTGCTCCCGCGGCTGGCGGCGGGCGAGGAGATGGCCCGCGCCGGGCTGGAGGCGGGCGACGACGAGCTGCGCACGATCGGGCTCACCTGCCAGGGCGGCACGCTGCTGGAGCTGTGCCGGGTGCGGGAGGCTCTGGACGTGCTGGCCGAGGCCGAGCGGCTGATCGGCCGCACGCACATGCCGTACCTGCGCATCATGCTGAACTGGCTGCGGCTCGGCGTCCTCGTCAACCGCGGCGACCTGGAGGCGGCCGAGTCGCTGCTCGCGGCCACCGCCGCCGAGCAGCGGACCACCTCGATGTGGGGAGTGGAGACCACCACGGCCGGCGCCACGTACCAGGTCGCGCTCATGCGCCTGCGCCGCGGGGCGGCGGACGCGGTGCAGCCGCCGCAGGACATCTCCCACGATCAGCTCGACCGGTTCAACCTGGACGGGTACGCCCACTACCTGGTGGTCAGCGGCCGGCTGGAGGAGGCCCGGCGGGTGCTCGGGCCGTGGGAGCGGCAACCGCCGATCCCCCGCACGTTCGTCTACCTGTTCTGGCTGGTCGTCCGCTGCGAGGTCTGGGCGGCGCTGGGCGACCGCAGGGCCTGCGCCGACCTCTACGCGGCGGCCTCGCCGTACGCCGACCGGATGGGGATCGCCGGGCTGAGCATGCTGATGTGGCCGGTCAGCCGGTCACTGGCGCAACTGGCCGAGGCCATGGGCGACACCGAGGCGGCGCGGCGGCACGCCGAGCACGCCGAGGGCGTGGAGCGGGAGCTGGCTCAGCCCCACAGGTAGGCGGCGCGCCTGCGGTAGCGACCGCCGGCCAGGGTGCTGAGCAGCAGCAACGGCTTGGGGGACGTCCTGCGCAGGTGGGCCTCGACATCGGCCGGCAGCTCGGAGGTGATCCAGCCGAGCAGCGTGACCAGCCCGCGGAGGCCGTACTGCTTGCTGATCGTCTTGTGCGTCTCCGCGTCCTCCTCCGGCGTGATGTGGGCCATCATCAGCGGGATCCCGTCGATCTCCTCGTGCGCCAGGTGCGCGCCCAGGGTGTCGGCCAGCGCGCGCAGGGCGACCATGAGCCGCTCGCGCCCCGGCTCGGACGGGCCGGCGTCGAACGCCTGGAAGGCCGCGGTGCTCTCGCGGATCCAGTTGTCGCAGGCCGCGTGCTCGGCCTCCAGCGCGTCGATCGTGCCGACCGCCTGCGGCGCCCGCTCCCGCAGCAGCGGCCAGATCGTCTCGTCCTCGGCGGTGTGATGGTGGTGCAGCACGAACAGCACCCACGCGTGGTGCCCGCGCAGGGCGGTGACGCGCCGGCGGTCGTCGAGGCGGACCCGGCCGACCGCGGTGATCAGGTGTCCGAGGTCGCGGCGGAAGCCGAAGTGCGCCAGGTACATGTTGCTCATGTCGAGCGGCCCCGGCGCGGCGGCGGCCTGGCCGGGAAGCGTGATCTGCGGCACGTTCGGGCGGGCGGCGGTTCGCATGGTCGTCTTCCTTGTCGTCCTGGAGGGATGGCGCCATGGTGGCCCTCCGCTCTTGGGCGGCTCTGGAGGCTCGGCCCCAAGAGCGGCTCAAGGGCCCGTCATTAGCGTGTGCGGTCATGACGCTCACGCCCCCCTCCCCGACGTTCCGGAGCTCCATGGTGTGCGCCTACACCTCGCTCACCCGCGACGAGCGGCCCATCACCTGGCCGGTCACCCCGTACACCGGTCCCCGCGGCACGATCGACGTCAGCACCGGCCTGACCTATCCCGACAAGGCCGAGCGGGCGCGCCGCGATCCGCGCGTCGCCCTGCTGTTCGAGGGCGACCCGGTGGTGCTGGTGCAGGGCCGCGCCACGGTCCGCGACGCCGACCTGCAGGCCAACACCGACCGGTACGTCCGCGACTCCCGGGCCAAGGTCCCGGACGCCTTCTCGGGGCTGCCGCGGTTCCTGGTCAAGCGCCTGACCTGGTACTTCGCCCGGATCTACGTCGAGGTGACACCCGAGCGGATCACCTGGTGGCCCGGCGGCGACCTGACCCGCGACCCGCTGACCTGGACCTGCCCGCCCGGCACCACGGCCCCCTCCTCCGACCCGGCCCCGTCGGGCCCCCGCCTGCCCGGCCGCTCCGCTCCGCCCGCCGACTGGCGCCCGTACGCCCGCCGGGCCCGCGACCTGGGCCGGCCGACCGTGTCGGCGCTGGCCGACGGCCTGCCCGTGACCGTGCCCGCGCGTGCCTTCTCCGCCACCGCGACCGGGTACGAGCTGCGTCTCCCCGCCGGTGTGACCGTCGGGCCGGGACCGGTGTGCCTGACCTTCCACCGGCACGATCCCGGCATGCGGTGGCAGGAGAACGTCGTGCTGCTCGGCACCGCCACCGCCCCTGGCGACGACCGGCTGACCGTCGCGATCGACCGCGCGCTGCCCGACTGGAGCCTGCCCGAGGACCGCCGCCTGCGGACCCGTTCCTTTCTCGGCCACGGCAGGCAGCTCAGGCGCCGGCTGAAGGCCGAGGCCGCCCGCCGCGCCCAGCCGGTGCCGAAGGTCCGCCTCCAGGCGCGCTGACGCAGCGGGTTCAGGCCGCCGGTTCGCAGCGGGCCCGGCGGCCGCGCGGGCACCGGGCCCACCCCCACCTTTAACTGTTAGTTCATCCGAGAAGTTAACGCAAGATCTAGTTAAAACCACATGACTCTTGCTAAGAATTGGGGGCTGCAGCAGATCGACTCCCGTTCCGCCCCCCGTGGGAGACCCCTCTCCCGCCCTCCCCCCTGGGAGACGCATGGACGACGATCGGCGGCTCGCCGGCCACCTTCTCGACCGTTCCCGCCGAGGCTTCCTCGGCATGACCGGCGCCGCGTTCGCGCTGGCGTTCACCACCCGCCTGGCCGACCCGTGGACGGCGGAGTCCACCGTCTCCCGTTCGGCCGACTACCCCTTCCAGCTCGGCGTCGCCTCGGGAGATCCGCTGCCCGACGGCGTCGTGCTCTGGACCCGCCTCGCCTCCCGCCCCCTCGAACCGCTCGGCGGCATGCCGTACACCCGTATTCGCGTCTCCTGGGAGGTGGCCGAGGACGATCAGTTCAAGCGCCGCGTACGGCACGGCGACACCTGGGCGACACCGGAGTACGGCCACTCCGTGCACGTGGACGTGCGCGGGCTCAAACCGGGACGCGACTACTTCTACCGGTTCAGGACCGGCGGCGAGATCAGCCCGGTCGGCCGCACCAGGACCGCGCCCGTCACCGCCGACCGGCTCAAGATCGCGTTCGCGTCGTGCGCGTCGTGGCCCGACGGCTTCTACACCGCCTACCGGCACCTCGCCGCGGAGAACCCCGACGTGGTCTTCCACCTCGGCGACTACATCTACGAGTACGGCATCGTGCCCACGGGCGGCCGCCGGAACACGCCCGTGCCGGACCCCTTCCGCGTCCAGTGCGACACCCTCGACCGCTACCGCATCCAGTACGGCCTCTACAAGAGCGACCCGGACCTGCAGGCGGCCCACCACGCGGCCCCCTGGATCGTCACCTGGGACGACCACGAGGTGCTCGACAACTACGCCGGCGACGTCGGCCCCGGCGGCAACGTCACCGAGCAGGACTTCCTGGTGATCAGGGCCAACGCCTACCGCGCCTACTGGGAGAACCTGCCCCTGCGGTTACCGCAGCTGCCCGACGGGCCCGACAGCCGGCTCTACCGGCGGTTCGACTTCGGCAGGCTGGCCCGGTTCAACGTGCTCGACACCCGCCAGTACCGATCCGACCAGGTGTGCGGCGACGGGCAGCAGATCGACTGCGCCGAACGCCTCGACCCCTCCCGCACCATGCTCGGCGACGAGCAGGAGAAGTGGCTGCTGGACAGCCTCGGCCGCTCGCCCGCCAAGTGGAACGTCCTCGCCCAGCAGATCGCCATGTGCCAGCTCGACTTCGACCCCGGACCGGCGCAGAAGCTCAGCATGGACCTGTGGGACGGCTACAAGGCCGCCAAGGACCGCGTGCTCAACGGCATCGTCGAGCGCGGCGTTTCCAACCCGGTCGTGCTCACCGGCGACATCCACTACAACCTCGCCGGCGAGCTCAAGGCCGACTTCAACGACCCCGCCTCCCCCACCATCGGCGTCGAGCTGGTCTGCACCTCCGTCACCAGCGGCGGCAACGGCAGCGCCTCGACCGGCGTCCCCGCCGGCGGGTCCGACCCGGTCAACCCGCACATCAGGTTCTCCGGCTACCAGCGCGGCTACGTGAGCTGCGAGGTGACCCCTGACGCCTGGCGCACCGACTACCGGGTGGTCCCCTACATCGACCGGCCCGGCGCGCCGGTGGAGACCAAGGCCAGTTTCGTCACCGTCGACGGCCGGCCCGGCCTGAACGTGGCGTGAGGAAGGAGATGACCGTGAACAGACACCGACTGGCCGCCGGGATCCTCGCGCTCGGGCTCCTGTCCGGCCCCGTGGTGGCGGCCGTGGCCGACGCGGGCGAACCCCCGGAGCCGGCCGTGCGGACCCCCGAGCCGGCGCTGGCCCCGCAGTCCCAGCCCGAGCCGCAGGTCCGCCTGCGGCCCTCCCGCGAGCGCGGGCGCACGGGCCGGATCACGCCCGTCGCCGGCGCGGAGCGCCTCCAGGTGCCCGCGGGCGTCGACCCGGCCTGCGCGCCGTGGATCGAGGCCGGTCTGCGCAACGGCGGCGGCAAGGCCGTCTACGCCGACCTGTTCGCCGAGATCAAGCCGCCGCTGACCGCCTCCCGGCCGATGATCTCCAGCTACCTGCCCGCGGGCTACGAGCTCGGCGTCAAGCTGCTCATCGGCATCCCGCCGGAGGCGCCGCTCGGCGAGTACCCGCTGACCCTGCGGACCGGCTCGGAAAGCCTGACGGTGCCGATCACCGTCGTGGACCTCGCCGGCCTGGACAACGGCGGCAACGTGGCGCTGCGCCGTACCGTTACCGCGTCGTCGGCCCACACCGGCGGCAACTACCCCGCGTGCAGCGTCGTGGACGGCGACCGCAGCTCCGACGGCTGGGCGGGCGGCAACGGCTGGAACGACGCCACCTCCCGGACGTGGCCGGACACCCTGGACATCGCGCTCGGCCAGGAGCGGACCCTGTCGCGGGTGGACCTGTACACCATCGACACCGCCCGCTACCCCGCCTCGACGTACGGCCTGCGCGACTGGGACGTCCAGGTCCGGACCGGCGGGCAGTGGCAGACTGTGGCGGAGGTGCGGGGCAACACCTCGGGCGTGGTCCGCTCCGACTTCGCCCCGGTCTCGGCGGACGCGGTCCGCATCCTCACCCGGGCCTCCAACGGCGCCAACGATTTCAGCCGGGTCATCGAGGTGGAGGCCTACTGACGGGCCTGCGGGAAAGGGCTGCCGCATCGGCCGTGAGACGACGAGATCCCGCCCGATCGAGGTGATCGGACGGGATCTCGTGAACAGTGCGGGGTGGAGCTATGGGGATTCGAACCCCAGACCTCCTCCATGCCATGGAGGCGCGCTACCAACTGCGCTATAGCCCCGTGGTGCGTGCACCAGTGTATCGGACTCCCCGGGCCGCCGCGCACGGCCGGCGGCCCGCGGATCCGCCCGTCCAGGGGGACGGGCGGAGGTCAGCCGAGCGTCCGGGCCTGGTCGATGAGGCGGGCCAGCTCGCCCACCATCGGGTCCTCCGCCGCCTCGGCCAGCCGCCTGGCGTGCTCCCCCAGCACCGGCAGGTCGAGCCCGAACGCGTCCCGGTCGCGCAGGTACAGGGCGAAGGCGGCGGCCGTCACGTCCACCTGGAGCCGGACCGGCGCCTTCTCCCAGATCGAGGGGGCCAGCGCGGCCACGTCCACCGCCCGGCCCGCCTCCGCGGGGGCACGCGTGTCGGGGTCCTGCCAGCGGACGGTCGCCTGGGCGAGCTGCCCCGTGGCGCCCGGCTTCAGCCGCACGCTGTAGAGGGCGGTCACCGCGTGGCCGGGGCCGACCTCGCCGCCGTCACGGTCGTCGTCACGGAACTCTTCGGCGGACATGGCCCGGTTGTCGTAGCCGATCAGCCGCTGGCTATCCACGACCGACGGGTTGAAGACGACCTGCGCCCTGGCGTCGCGGGCGCGCAGCTCGATGGTGGCGGGCAGGCGGGCGGCGAAGACCTTCTCGGCCTCCTCCCGGCTGCTGACGTACACGGCGGCGCCGTCGCCGTTGTCGGCGAGCTGCTCCATGAGCTCGTCGCCGTACTGCCTGCCGACGCCGACGGTGAGCAGCGTGACCTGCCGGCCCGCGTACTCCTTGACCCGGTCCAGGATGGCCTGCCAGGCGGTGGCGCCCTGGTTGGCCAGCCCGTCGGACAGCAGGACGACCCGGTTGGTGGCGGCGGCGCGGAACGCCCCGGCCGCCTGCCGGTAGCCGGTCACCAGCCCCGCCTCCAGGTTCGTGCCGCCCTGGACGGCCAGCCGGTCCACGGCGGCGTGCAGCTCCGGCCGGGCGGTGAGCGACGTCATCGGGACGAGGGTCTCGGCGGTGTCGCTGAAGGCCACGACCGACACCCGGTCGCCGGCCGCGAGCTGGTCGATGAGCGTGTGCAGAGCCTGCTTGACCAGGTCGAGGCGGCCGGGCTCGCCCATCGACCCGGAGACGTCGACCACGAAGGTGAGGTCGGCGGGGCGGCGCGAGGCGGCGTCGGACCCGCGCGTGCGCAGGCCCACCCGGACGACCGCGGTGTCGGAGCCGGGCATGCGGGCCCCGTCGACGTGGACGGTGAACCCGTCGCCGGCCGGCTCGGCGTAGTCCTGGCCGAAGGCGTTGACGAACTCCTCGGGCCGGATCTGGGCCGGCTCGGGGCGGCGCCCCTCGCCCAGGGTGCGGCGGGCGTAGGCGTACGAGGCGGTGTCGACGTCCAGGGCGAACGTCGAGATCTGAGCCTCCACCGCGTCACGCCGGGCCTCGCCCTTCCGGTCGGCCGCCCTCCCGGCGTCGGGGCCGGCGCGGCGAAGGGTGGGCCGGGGCTGGGCCGGCAGGCCGGACTCGGGCTCGGGGGCGCGCTGGGCGGAGTCGCCGGCCGTGCCCCCCGGCCCGCCCCCGCAGGCCGCGAGCGCGAGCAATGCGACAAGTCCGACGCCCGCTGCTAAAGGTCGAAATTTCACTGCGAACCACCTCCACACGGATCGACGGTTCCCCATCGCCGCGTGGCCGGGCGAGTGATCCAAGCGAGCGCGAACCGCGACCGGGGCGTGACCGCCGGGATCACCCGGCTCACTCCCGCCCCGGGCGAGGAGTCAGGCCCTCACGGCTTCCATGACGGGTCGCGGCCGAGCTCGCCCAGGGCGCGCTCCAGATGGGAGGCGTCCGCGGGCACCTCCACCGGCTCGCCGAACGCACCCATCCTGCGCCCCGTCGGCGCCATGTCCGCGACGAACGCGAGCAGCCGCTCCGCCTCCTCCTCGTCCACCTCGTACGGCCTGCCGGTCGCCACGGCCAGGTCCCAGCCGTGGACGACGAGGTCGCACAGGGACATCGCGGCGAGCGTGGTCATCGGCAGCCCCATGCCGGCGCTGACGCCTTCCCATGCCTCCGGCCGGCGCCAGACGGCCAGCATCCGCTCGGCCCGCGCCCGGAAGTCGCCGGTGTACTCACCCTGCGGGATCATGGGCCCGCCGGAGGCCAGCGACTCGAACAGCGACGCCCCCCACTCCAGGTGCGCGATCAGTCCCCGGACGTCGAACTCGGCGCACGGCGTCGGCAGCGTGAGCTGCTCCTCGCCGACGCTCTCCACCAGGTCGGCCGTACGACCGGCGGCGCGTTCCATCAACGGCAGCGTCTCATTCATGACCCCAAGCATGCCAGCGCCGCGGTGGCGCGATCACCAGTGCAGCAGGAGCAGCTCCGCCGAGAAGCCGGGCCCCACGGCCATCAGCAGCCCGGACTGCCCCGGCCGGCCGCGCGTCCGCTGGAGGACGTCCAGCACCGACACCGACGACAGGTTGCCGTGCTCCCGCAGCGACTCCCGGGTCACCGCGAACGCGGACGGCGGGACCCCCAGCACCTCCACCATCGTCTCGATGACCTTGGGGCCGCCTGGGTGGCAGATCCAGGCGCCGACCTGGTCGGGGGTCAGGCCGTTGTCGGCGAGGAACGCCTTGACGTCGCCGCCCAGCACCTGCTGGACGAAGCCGGCGAGCCCGTCGTCCAGGACGACGCGGAAGCCGTGCCTGCCGATCTCCCAGCCCATGAGGTGCCCGGTCCCCGGATACAGCTTGCTGCGGGTGGTCACCACCTCGGGTCCCGCCCCGTGCCCGGTGGCCACGACCGCCGCGGCGCCGTCGCCGAACAGGGCGCCGGCCAGCAGGTTGGCGACGGAGGTGTCGTCGCGCTGGAGGGTCAGGGAGCACAGCTCCACGCAGACGAGCAGCGCCACGTGGCCGGGCCAGCCGCGCAGGTAGTCGTTGAGCCGGGCCAGGCCGGCCGCCCCGGCCGCGCAGCCGAGCCCGAACACCGGCACCCGTTTGACGTCGTCGCGCAACCCGGCGCGCTGGGCCAGCAGGGCGTCGAGCGACGGCGTGGCCAGGCCCGTGCTGGAGCAGAACACCAGGTGGTCCACCTTGTCCGGGGAGAGCCCGGCCTTGGTGAGGGCGCCGAGGACGGCCCGCTCGGCGAGGTCGAGCGCGATCTCGGTGTGCGTCTCGTTGGCGCGGGTGAAGGAGTCGAGCTTGCCGTAGTCCTCCAGCGCGAGGGCGAGATTGCGGCCCTGGACGCCGGTGGCGGTCTGGAAGTGTTCCAGGAGGTCCCGGTCGGCCTCGGTCAACCGGGAGAACGCCTCGGTGATCTCCGCCTGGTCGTAGCGGTGATCAGGAAGAACGGTGTGGACCCCCGATATGTGCATGCACTGTTTCTCCCGCTCTGGAGGGCGGGCTAACATGCGCCCATGCCGATCCCGGTCTCGCTCACCCCTTCTTTGCCGACCGTGGCGGTGCTGGCGTTCGACGGGATGGGGCCGTTCGAGCTGGGCTGCGCCGTGGAGATCTTCGGGCTGTCCCGGCCGGAGCTCGGGGTGCCCTGGTACGACCTGAGGGTCTGCGCCGAGACGACGCAGCCGCTGCGCGCGGTCGGCGGGTTCACCGTCCAGGCGGCGCACGGGCTGGACGTGCTGGCCACGGCCGACACGGTGATCGTGCCGGGCGTGCCCGACGTGCGGGGGCCGGTCTCGCCGCCGCTGGTCGAGGCGCTGCGGAGGGCGCACGGGCGCGGGGCGCGGCTGGTGTCGATCTGCTCGGGCGCGTTCGCGCTGGCGGCGGCGGGCCTGCTGGACGGGCGCGAGGCGGCCACCCACTGGCAGTACGCCGACCTGCTCCAGCGGCGCTTCCCCGAGGTGCGGGTCAACGCCTCGGTCCTGTACGTGGACGGGGGCGACGTGCTGACCAGCGCGGGCAGCGCCGCGGGCCTCGACCTCCTGCTGCACCTGGTGCGCGCCGACCACGGCCCGGGGATCGCCAACGCGGTGGCGCGCCGGCTCGTCGTCGCGCCGCACCGGGAGGGCGGCCAGGCGCAGTTCATCGAGGCCCCGATACGTCCGCTGGAGGACGACGGCGCGGTGGCGCGGGCGATGGAGTGGGCGCTGGCCGACCTGGCCCGGCCGATCAGCGTGGCCGACCTGGCGCGGGTGGCGCACATGTCGGAGCGCTCGTTCCTGCGGCACTTCCGACGGCGCACCGGCACGACCCCGCTCAAGTGGGTGATCTCCCAGCGGGTGGCGGCCAGCCTGCCCCTGCTGGAGGGCACGGGCGCGCCGGTGGAGGAGATCGGGGCGGCGGTGGGGTTCGACAGCCCCGTGACGTTCCGCCAGCACTTCTCCCGGACGATGCGCACGTCCCCGTCGGCCTACCGTCGTGCCTTCACCACCCGAACCGGCCAGGACGTCATGTCGTCAGGCGCCGCGGCGAGGTGACCCCGACACTGCGGGCGCGGGTCAGAGCCGGTAGTCGAAGGTGTAGGAGTGGGATCCGTCGGGCGCGACGTGGATGTCCATCTCGCCCCGGATGCCGCGCAGCTCCCCCGTGCCCGAGTCGGGGACGACGGCGACGCGCAGCGACGGCTCCCCCCGTTCGCTGACCGCGGTGTGCTGGACGACGAAGCCGCCCTTGCGCCCGCCGAGCGTGCCCTCGATCCGCTCGACCGCCACGTAGGCGCGCGAGTCCTCGACCTCGGTCCCCGTGGCCAGCATGGTGACGGTCGAGGTGCCGTCGAGGTCGCCGTGGAAGGTCTTGGTGAGCGTGATCTGGGCGAGCGAGACGCCGTCCTGCTCGGAGAAGGGCGGCTGGGGATTCCAGCCGCCGGTCTCGAAGGTTCCGTGTGCCGTCATGGCACCAGGATGCCGGTCGTACCTGTCAGCTCCTGTCAGGTACGACCGGCGACAGTTCACTCCCCCAGCACCCGCCGGAGGAAGTCGTTGCCGAACGTGCCCTCCGGGTCGTACGCCCGCACGAGCGCGCCGAAGCGCTCCGACGGCTCCGGCCACCGGGTGAACAGCTTGCCCCAGTGCGGCCGGGGGTCGAACGGCGCCAGCGTCTCCTCCACCAGCCGCAGCGCCGGGAGCACGACGTCCCAGTCCTTGATCCAGGTGAAGTGGACGGCGACGCTGTCACGCCCGTGGAACGGGCTCAGCCACAGGTCGTCGGCCGCGACCGTGCGCACCTCCGAGATCCGCAGCGCGGGCCGGATCCGGTCGCCGGCGGCGTACAGGGCGGCCAGCGCCTCGGCCGCCCACTCTCGCGGCATCGCGAACTCCGACTGCAGCTCGTCGCCGGCGTTGCTCGGCGGCGCGTCGGCCCGGAAGTGCGGCAGCCGCTCGTGCCACGGCCCCGGCACGCCGAGCTGCCCGGTGCAGCTGTCCGGCGGCATGCCCGGAACCGGGTGACGCGGGCCGTCCGCCGCCCGGGTGCCGAGCCAGTCGCCGTCGGGCAGCTCGGTGAGCCGCTTGAGCCACACCCGGGTGGAGCTCCAGTCGGTGAACTGGCTGACGCTGTATCCGCCGGCCATGACCTCGTCGAACGGGGCGTCGCGGGGCAGGTCCTCACGGACGTACTGGCGCAGCTCGAAGGCCGGCACCAGGTCGAGCGTGAGCGTCGTGACGACGCCGAGCGCCCCGAGCGCGACCACCGCGCCCGGGAAGTCGTCGTCGCCGCGTTCCAGCGAGACCAGCTCGCCGTCGGCCGTGACGAGCTCCAGCCCGGACACCGCGGCCGAGAGGCTGCGGTTGCCGTCACCCGAGCCGTGCGTGCCGGTCGCCACCGACCCGGCCACCGAGATGTGCGGCAGGGACGCCATGGCGGCCACCGCCAGCCCGCGCGCGTGCAGCTCGGCCGCGAGCCGCGCGTAGGTCATGCCCGCCCCGACCCGCGCCCGCGCCGCGCCGTCCGCCCCGGTGTGGATCTCCAGCGTGTACGGCATGCGGTCCAGCGAGACGAGCTCGCCGGGCGTGTCGGCGACGTCGTTGAACGAGTGGCCGCTGCCCAGCGCCCGCACCCGGGGGCTCCCGGCGACGAGGCGCCGGAGCTCGTCCAGCGTGGCGGGCCGCCGCACCTCCGGCGCGCGGAAGGCGACGTTGCCCGCCCAGTTGGTCGGCCCGGCGGTCGTCCCCGCCGTCATCAGAAGCCCTGCGCCAGCCGGTAGTACGCCTGGTTCCAGCGCAGCTCCTTGGCGAACTGCCGGGTCGTGGTGTCGGCGTCGATGACCAGCAGCTCCACGCCCAGCATGTCGGAGAAGTCCGTGAGCTCCTCGGCGCCGACGGCCGTGGACAGCACGGTGTGGTGCGGCGCGCCGGCGGTCAGCCAGGACTCGGTGCTGGTGCGGAAGTCCGGCCGGGGCCGCCAGACGGCGCGGGCCACCGGCAGCGCGGGCAGCGGCTCGGACGGGGCGACGATGTCGATCTCGTTGGCCACGAGCCGGAACCGGTCGCCCATGTCGGCCAGGCCCACGACCACACCCGGGCCGGGGGCCGCGTCGAACACCAGCCGGACCGGGTCCTCGCGGCCGCCGATGCCGAGCGGGTGGATCTCGCACGACGGGGTGTCCGCGGCGATCGAGGGGCAGACCTCCAGCATGTGCGCGCCGAGGATCAGCTCCTCGCCCGGCGTCAGGTGGTAGGTGTAGTCCTCCATGAACGACGTGCCGCCGCCGGGCGCCATGGCCTTGAGCGTGCGCAGCAGCACCGAGGTCTTCCAGTCGCCCTCGCCGCCGAAGCCGTAGCCCTCGGCCATGAGCCGCTGCACGGCCAGGCCGGGAAGCTGCCGCAGGCCGCCGAGGTCCTCGAAGTTCGTGGTGAACGCCTTGAACCCGCCGTCCTCCAGGAAGGTGCGCAGGCCCAGCTCGATGCGGGCGGCGTAGCGCAGCGACTCCCTGCGCTCGCCGAGCAGCACGGGCGCCACGTGGTAGAGCTCCTCGTACTCCTTGACCAGCGCGTTCACGTCGGCGTCGGAGGCCGCGTCCACGGCCTCGACCAGGTCGTTGACGCCGTAGGTGTTGACGGAGACGCCGAAGCGGAGCTGCGCCTCCACCTTGTCGCCCTCGGTGACGGCCACGTCGCGCATGTTGTCGCCGAAGCGGGCCAGCTTGAGGGTGCGCACCTCGGCCAGGCCGGCGGCCGCCCGCGCCCACGCCTCGATGCGCTCGCCGACGCGCGGGTCGCTGACGTGCCCGGCGACGGTCTTGCGGGCGACGCCGAGCCGCGTCTGGATGTGGCCGAACTCGCGGTCGCCGTGGGCGGCCTGGTTGAGGTTCATGAAGTCCATGTCGATGGAGCTCCACGGCAGCTCCACGTTGGCCTGCGTGTGCAGGTGGAGCAGCGGCTTGCGCAGCGCGTCCAGGCCGGCGATCCACATCTTGGCCGGCGAGAACGTGTGCATCCAGGCGATGACGCCGGCGCAGGAGTCGTCGGCGCTCGCCTCCAGCATCACGCGCCGGATGGCCGCGGCGTCCGTGAGCACGGGCTTCCACTCCACGGGCACCGGCAGGGCCTCGGCGATGCGCCGGGACTGCTCGGCGACCTGCTGAAGCGTGTCCTCTCCGTACAGTCCTTGGCTGCCGGTCAGAAACCAGATGGTCAACGCGGGCTCCTCTGTCCATATACGTTCTGGTAGCGGTCGTACAGGCGGTCGATGTCGTCCTGTGCGATGGTCAGCGGCTCGCCGAGCTGGCGGGCGACGTGCACCGTGCGGGCGACGTCCTCGCACATGACGGCGGCCTTCACCGCGGCCTTGGGGTCCTTGCCGATGGTGAAGACGCCGTGGCTGCGCATGAGCACGGCGGGCGAGCGGTGGCCCTTGAGGGTCTCGACGATGCCCTGGCCGATGGAGTCGTCGCCGATCAGGGCGAACGGCCCGACCGGGATCTCGCCGCCGAACTCGTCGGCCATCGCGGTGAGCACGCAGGGGATGGCCTCGCCGCGGGCGGCCCACGCGGTGGCGTAGGTGGAGTGGGTGTGGACCACGCCGCCGACCTCGGGCATGTTGCGGTAGACGTAGGCGTGCGCGGCGGTGTCGCTGGAGGGCGAGTGGTCGCCCTCGACGAGGTTGCCGTCGAGGTCGCACAGGACCATGTTCTCCGGGCCCAGCTCGTCGTAGCTCACGCCGGACGGCTTGATGACGAACAGCTCCTCGCCGGGGATCCGGCCGGAGACGTTGCCGGCGGTCCACGCGACGAGGTTGTTGCGTACGAGCTCGGCGTGCAGGTCGCTGACCGTCCTCCTCATGCGCTGGATCATGCGCCGGCCTCGTTCCTGATCTTCCGCAGGGTGTGCAGCATGCGTCCGTCCCCGAAGTAGTCGTGCAGTGTGCGGTATTCGGCGTAGAGCTTGTCGTAGGCGTCGGCCCGGCCCTCGTCGGGCACGTAGACGTTCTCGCGGCGCGTGCCCATGGCGGCCGCGGCCTGCTCGATGTCGGCGTACGCGCCGGCGGCGACGGCCGCGTGGATGGCCGAGCCGAGCGCCGGTCCCTGCTCCGAGCCGATCACTGAGATCGGGCGGCGCAGCACGTCGGCGTAGACCTGCATGAGGAAGTGGTTCTTCAGCAGCCCGCCCGCCGCCACGAACTCCTCGACCGGCACGCCGGACGCCTCGAACGTCTCGACGATGACGCGGGCGCCGAACGCGGTGGCCTCGATGAGCGCCCGGTACACGTCCTCGGGCCGGGTGCTGAGCGTCTGGCCGACGATCACGCCGGACAGGTTGTGGTCCACCAGCACCGAGCGGTTGCCGTTGTGCCAGTCGAGCGCGACCAGGCCGTGCCGGCCGACCTCCTGGGCGGCGGCCAGCTCGGTCAGGTACGCGTGGACCGTCTGGCCGCGCTCCTCGGCGGCGCGCGTGTAGGAGGCGGGCACGGAGTTGTCGATGTACCAGGCGAAGATGTCGCCGACGCCCGACTGTCCGGCCTCGTAGCCCCACAGGCCGGGCACGATGCCGTCGCGGACCACGCCGCACATGCCCGGCACCTCGGCGAGCTGGTCGGAGGGCATGACATGGCAGGTGGAGGTGCCCATGATGGCGACCATCTGGCCGGGCCGGACGGCGTCGGCCGCGGCGGAGGTGACGTGCGCGTCGACGTTGCCGACCGAGACGGCGATGCCCTCGGGCAGCTTGGTCCAGGCGGCCGCCTCGGCGGTCAGCCGGCCGGCGAGCCCGCCGAGATGGGAGATCTCGTGGGCCAGCTTGGCGGTGAAGCCGGCGAAGCCGGGGTTGAGCGCGGCCAGGAACTCCTCGGCGGGGTAGGCGCCGTCCTGGTAGATGCCCTTGTAGCCGGCGGTGCAGGCGTTGCGGCTCTCGACGCCGGTGAGCTGCCAGACGATCCAGTCCGCGGCCTCGATCCAGCGCTCGGCCCGCTCGTACACCTCCGGGTCCTCCTCCAGCACCTGGAGACCCTTGGCGAACTGCCACTCGGAGGAGATCTTGCCGCCGTACCGGGGCAGCCACGCCTCGCCGCGCTCGGCGGCCAGCGCGTTGATGCGGTCGGCGTGGGCCTGCGCGGCGTGGTGCTTCCATAGCTTGGGCCAGGCGTGCGGCCGCTCGGGCGTCTCGAAGCAGAGTGGTGTGCCGGCGGCCGTCGCCGGCAGCACGGTGCAGGCGGTGAAGTCCGTGCCGATGCCGATGACCTGGGCCGGGTCCACCCCGGCGGCGGCCACGGCCTCGGGCACCGCGGTCCTCAGCACCTCCAGCCAGTCGTGCGGCGACTGCAGGGCCCAGTCGGGCCCGAGCCGCACGTCACTGCCGGGCAACCGCTCCTCGATGACGCGATGGGCGTACTCGTGGACGGCCGTGCCCAGCTCGGCGCCGTCCCCGACGCGCACCACCACGGCGCGTCCCGACAACGTGCCGAAATCGACGCCGATCACATAGCGGTCATTGTTAACGCTCACACACACTCCCACGGTCGGGTACGGCAGACGCCGCACGAACGGTCAGTTACGGCGCCGCGCCGAGAATAGACGCTGCAGCAGGATGAACACGAACAGCAGCAACCCGATGAAGATTTTGGTCCACCAGGAGCTCAGCGTGCCCTCGAAGCTGATCACGGTCTGGATCAGCCCCAGCACGAGCACGCCGAGGACGGTGCCGAGCAGGAACCCGGAGCCTCCGGTCAGCAGGGTGCCGCCGATGACGACGGCCGCGATGGCGTCGAGCTCCATGCCGACGGCGTGCAGGCCGTACCCGGAGAGCATGTAGAACGACAGCAGCACCCCGCCGAGCGCCGAGCAGAACCCGCTGATCGTGTAGACCGCGACCTTGGTCCGCCCCACCGGCAGGCCCATGAGCAGGGCCGACTGCTCGCTGCCGCCGGTGGCGTAGACCGTGCGGCCGAGCCGGGTGTAGTGCAGCACGTACGCCGCCACCAGCACCACCACGGCCGCGATCACCACGCTCGGCGAGATCCACAGGTCGGCGAACAGGTCGATCCTGGTCTGCGCGAAGGCGGTGAACGTCGGGTCCTCGATGGGGATCGAGTCGGTGCCGATCGTGTAGCACAGGCCCCGGGCCAGGAACATGCCGGCCAGCGTCACGATGAACGGCTGGATGTCGAAGGCGTGCACGATGTAGCCCATCACCAGCCCCAGCGCCGACCCGATGAGCAGCACCAGCGGCACCACGAGGTACGGCGGCCAGCCCGGCCCGGCCATGAGGCTGGCCGAGATCATCGTGGACAGCGCGACGACCGACCCCACCGACAGGTCGATGCCGCCGGTCAGGATGACGAACGTCATGCCGACCGCGACCACCAGCAGGAAGGCGTTGTCGATGAAGACGTTGAGGATCACCTGCCCGCTGGCGAACCCCTCGTAGCGGATGCCGCCCGCCACGAACATCGCCACGAACAGCCCGGCGGTCACGAGGACCGGCACGTACTTGGCCGGGACGGACCGGCCCCGGTCGCGCACCCGGTCGAGGATGGCCGTCGTCATGCCGTCACCCGCACCTTCTCCTCGGCCGCCGGGCGCGGCGGGACCGCGGGCCCGGCACGGCGGAACACCTTGTCGCGGAACTTCGGCGACTGGACCAGGCAGACGGCCGTCACCACGAGCGCCTTGAACAGCAGCGTGGTCTCCGGCGGCACGCCCACCGAGTAGATCGTGGTCGTCAGCGTCTGGATGATGAGCGCGCCCAGCACGGTGCCGCCCAGCGAGAACCGGCCCCCTGCCAGCGAGGTGCCGCCGATCACCACCGCCAGGATGGCGTCCAGCTCGATCCACAGGCCCGCGTTGTTGCCGTCGGCGCTGGACACGTTCGAGCTGATCATGAGCCCGGCGACGCCCGCGCAGAGCGCGGCGACCGCGTACACCGTGATGACGATCCCGCGCGAGCGGATGCCCGCGAGCCGGCTGGCCTCGGCGTTGCCGCCGACCGACTCGATGAGCATGCCGAGCGCCAGCCGGCGGGTCAGGAACGCCATGACGCCGAGCACCACGAGCACGAGCAGGATGCCGAACGGCACGGTCAGCAGGTAGCCGCCGCCGATGAGCTTGTAGGACGGGTCGTTGATCGTGATGATCTGGCCGTCGGTGATGAGCTGGGCCAGACCGCGCCCGGCGACCATGAGGATCAGTGTGGCGATGATCGGCTGGATGCCCACGACGGCCACCAGGAAGCCGTTCCACGCGCCGAGCAGCAGGCACAGCCCGAGTGCCAGCACCACGGCGGTGAACACCCCGGCGTCGTCGCTGATCTGCAGGCACGCCAGCGCGCCGGAGATCGCCACCACGGAGCCGACCGACAGGTCGATGCCTCCGGTGGCGATGACCAGCGTCATGCCGAGCGAGACGAGGATCAGGGGGGCGCCGAAGCGCAGGATGTCGATGAGGCTGCCGTAGAGGTGCCCCTCCTTCATCTCGACGGACAGGAAGGAGGGGGTGAAGAAGAGGTTGACGGCCAGCAGTGCCACCAGGATCAGCAGCGGCCAGAGGAGTCGCTTCATGCCCGTCCCCCGCTCGCGATGGTCTCCATGAGCACGTCCGTGGTGAGGGTGTCGTCGTTGGGCAGGTCGGCCACCAGCCTGCGGTCGCGCAGCACGCCGACCCGGTGGCTGAGCCGCAGCACCTCCTCCAGCTCGGCGGAGATGAACAGCACGGCCATGCCGCCGCCGGACAGCTCGGCGACGAGCCGCTGGATCTCGGCCTTGGCGCCCACGTCGATGCCGCGGGTGGGCTCGTCGAGGATGAGCAGCCGCGGCTCCAGGATGAGCCAGCGGGCCAGCACCACCTTCTGCTGGTTGCCGCCGCTGAGGTTCCGCACGAGATGGTCGGGGTTGGGCGGGCTGATCTTGAGCGCCTTGATGTAGCGGCTCACCAGCTCGTCCTGCTGGTCGCGGGGCACCGGCCGGGTCCAGCCGCGGGTCGCCTGGAGGGCGAGGACGATGTTCTCGCGGACCGTGAGGTCGGGGATGAGGCCGTCCCGCTTGCGGTTCTCGGAGCAGAACGCGATGCGGTGCGCCATGGCGGCGCGGGGCGTGCGCAGTGCCGCGGTCTCGCCGCCGACCGCCACCTCGCCGCTGGTCGCGTGGTCGGCGCCGAACAGCAGCCGGGCGATCTCGGTACGGCCGGAGCCGAGCAGCCCGGCCAGGCCCACGACCTCGCCCTCGTGGATGGTGAGCGTGAACGGCTCGACGGCGCCGGCCCGGCCCAGCTCGCGGGCCTCGACCAGCGGCCGGTCGAAGGTCCTGGCCTCGCCGTGCAGCCGTTCCAGCTCGGCCAGCTCCTGGCCGATCATCTTGGCCACGAGCCCGACCTGGCTGAGCTCGCTGGTGAGGTACTCGCCGACGAGCCGGCCGTTGCGCAGGATCGTCATCCGGTCGGAGATCTCGTAGATCTGGTCGAGGAAGTGGGAGACGAAGAGGATGGCGATGCCCTCCTCCTTGAGCCGCCGCATCACCCGGAAGAGCTGCCCGACCTCGCCCGCGTCGAGGCTGGAGGTGGGCTCGTCGAGGATGAGCACCCGGGCCTCGACGTCGATGGCGCGGGCGATGGCCACCATCTGCTGCAGCGCCAGGGAGTACGACGACAGCGGCGCCGAGACGTCGATGTCGAGCTCCAGCCGGTTCAGCAGCTCGGCGGCGCGGGCCCGCATCCGCTTCCAGTCGATGCGGCCGCGGCGGCGCGGCTCGCGGCCGATGAAGATGTTCTCCGCCACCGACAGGTTGGCGCAGAGGTTGACCTCCTGGTAGACGGTGCTGATGCCGGCCTGCTGGGCCTCCAGCGGGCCGGCGAAGGACACGGTCCGGCCGGCCAGCTCGATGGTGCCCGTGTCGGCGGAGTGGACACCGGTCAGGACCTTGATCAGCGTGGACTTGCCCGCGCCGTTCTCGCCCATGAGCGCGTGGACCTCGCCCGGCAGCAGCCGCAGGTCCACGCCGTCGAGTGCCCTCACTCCAGGGAACTGCTTGCCGATCCCGCTCATCCGCAGGACCGGAGCGGGTACGTCCATCGCGGCGCCCCCTCCTGTTCGCGTGATCTGCGCGGCCGGGCCGGTCGGGGGACCGGCCCGGCCACCGGTCAGTACTTGCGCTCGGGCAGCGCCGTCTTGGCCTGGTCCTGGGTGAACGTCGTCTCCTCCGTCACCACGCGGGCCGGGATGCTCTCATTCTTGACGACCTTCTTGGCGAGGTCCATGAGCTGCGGGCCGAGCAGCGGGGAGCACTCGACGATGTAGTTGATCTTCCCGTCGGCGAGCGCTTGCATGCCGTCGTGCACCGCGTCGACCGTGATGATCTTGATGTCCTTGCCGGGCACCTTGCCCGCGCCCTCGATGGCCTCGATGGCGCCGAGGCCCATGTCGTCGTTGTGGGCGTAGAGGACGTCGATGTCGGGGTTGGCCTTGAGGAACGCCTCCATGACCTCCTTGCCCTTGGCGCGGGTGAAGTCGCCGGTCTGCGAGGCGATGATCTTGAACTTGGGATCCGCCCCGATGACCTCCTGGAAGCCGGCCTTGCGGTCGTTGGCCGGAGCGGAGCCGGTCGTGCCCTGGAGCTCGACGATGTTGACGGTGTCCTTGGCGTCCTTGTACTCCTCGGTCAGCCACTTGCCGGCCTTGCGGCCCTCCTCGACGAAGTCGGAGCCGAGGAACGTCTTGTAGAGGCTGGTGTCCTTGGAGTCCACGGCCCGGTCGGTGAGGATGACCGGGATCTTGGCGTTCTTGGCCTCCTTGAGCACGGTGTCCCAGCCCGACTCGACCACCGGCGAGAAGGCGATGACGTCCACCTTCTGCTGGATGTAGGAGCGGATCGCCTTGATCTGGTTCTCCTGCTTCTGCTGGGCGTCGGAGAACTTCAGCGTGATGCCGGCCGTCTTGGCCGCCTCCTGCACGGACTTCGTGTTCGCGGTCCGCCAGCCGCTCTCGGCGCCGACCTGCGAGAAGCCCATGGTGATCGAGCCGTCGCCGCCGCCCGAGCCGCTGCCGCCGCTGCCGCCGCCGCACCCGGCCACCGTCACGGCGGCGAGGCCGGCGAGCGCCAGCATCGAGATCCTCTTCAACACGTGGTGTCCCTCTTTCTCGATGTGAGCGCTAACATCAGCGAGCTGACGAGAGCGCCCGCTTTCCGTGTCCCCGATGTCCCCGATGGTCTAGGTCGTAGGTGTCTGGTCAGACCCGTGCCGTGCTGGCACGGGCCACGAAGGCCGGCGGGACGACGAGACGCTCGCACGCCTGCGCGCCCTCGCCCTCGATCTGCCGGAGGAGCACCTCGATGCTGTTCCGGCCGACCGCGTCGAAGTCCTGCCTGATGGTGGTGAGGGGAGGCGAGAAGAACTCCGACTCCGGGATGTCGTCGAAGCCGACGACGCTCACCTGGTGGGGCACCTTCACCCCCTGCTCCGAGAACGCCCGCAGGACGCCCAGCGCCATCTGGTCGTTGGCCACGAAGACCGCGCTCACGCCCGTCATGGACGCCAGGCTGCGGCCCGCCTCGTAGCCCGAGCGCGGGCTCCAGTCGCCGGCCAGCGGCTCGGGAGCCTCGCGGCCCGCCTGGGCGAGCGCGGCCCGCCACCCGGCCACGCGGCCCTCGGCCTCCAGCCAGTCGGACGGGCCCCGGACGTGCCACACGGTCTCGTGACCCAGCGAGAGCAGGTGCTCGGTGGCGAGCCTGCCGCCCTCGACCTGGTCCACGCAGACCACCGACACGTCGCCGGCCTCGCCGCCCTCGACCGCCACGGTGGGCACGCCGAGCGGCAGGTCGGCCAGCGTCTGGGCCGCCGAGCGCTGCGGGGCGACCACCACGATCCCGTCGACGCCCTGGTCGGCCAGGTAGTCGAGGGCGTCGCGGACGCCGCTCCTGTCGATGGACTTGAGGCTGACGATGCTGACGAAGTAGCCCGCGGCCCGGGCGGCCTGCTCGATGCCGTACACCGTGCTGGCCGGGCCGTACAGGGTGGTGTCGAAGCTGACGACGCCGAGCGTGCGGGAGTGCTTGGTCACCAGGGCGCGGGCGACGAGGTTGCGGCGGTAGCCCAGCTTGTCGATCGCCTCCAGCACCCGCGTGCGGGTCTCGCTGCGCACGTTGGGATGCTCGTTGAGCACACGTGAGACCGTCTGGTGGGACACGCCGGCCTCCCGGGCGACGTCCGCCATGACCGGCGCGCGCCGGGCTTGCGTCGATCCCACGAAGTGCTCCTTCCCCGGCCCCTCACGCTGGGCCTGGGAAGACTGTGAACGTTAACAACGGGTCTCGTCAAGAGCTCGCGGGATTACGGAAACGTCACATGCGCGCTTGTGATCGCCCGTACGGGCACTCAGGCCCGATGAGCGCGGGGAAACCTCACGCGGCGGCGGTGGAGTCGCGAATCACCAGGTGACACGGCATGCGGTGGACCCCGGGCGTCGCCCTGCCGTCCATGGCCGCGAACAGGTGCTGGGCGGCGGTGCGGCCGAGCAGCTCCAGGTTCATGTCCACGGTCGTCAGCGCGGGCCGGGCCTCGGTGGACAGCACCTCCCAGTTGTCGTAGCCGATCACCGCGATGTCGGCGGGCACGGAACGGCCCCGCTCGCGGGCCGCCTCCACGAACCCGGCCGCTATCTGGTCGCTGCCGCAGAACACCGCGTCCACCTCGGGCTCGGCCATGAGCAGCATCTCGGCGGCGTGCCTGCCCCAGCGCTGCGACCACGAGCCCCAGAGCGTGTCGCCGGCCTGCTCGCAGCCGGCCGCCTCCAGCGCGATCCGCAGCCCCTCCTCGCGGTCGCGGGCCGCCTTGTAGTGGCGGGGACCGGTGACGTGCGCGACGCGGCGCCGGCCGAGCGCCAGCAGGTGCTCCACGGCCATCACGGCCCCGCCCACGTCGTCGGGCACGAACGAGACGTCCTCCGGGTCGTCGGAGGGCCCGTAGGCGTACACGACCGGGACCGGCACGTCGTTGCTGACCGAGGGCCGCGGGTTGGTGCTCTCCCCCACCACGATGATCCCGTCCACCCGGCGCGACAGCAGCGCGCGCAGGTGGTGCTGCTCCCGGATGGCGTCGCCGCGCGCGTCGCACAGCATCACCGCCATCTCCCCGGCGCCGAACGCGTCCTCGGCCCCGAGCAGCACGGGTATCCCGAACCTGCCCACGCTGTCGGAGGTGAGCAGCCCGACCGTGCGCGTCTGCCCCGACAGCAGGCCCCTCGCCAGGGCGTTCGGCTGGAAGGACAGCTCCGCGGCGGCGGCCAGCACCCGGTCGCGGGTCGATGCCCGGACGTCGTGCCGCCCGTTGAGCGCCTTGGAGGCCGTGGCGATCGACACCCCCGCCAGGGAGGCCACGTCGTTGATGGTCACGCGCCTACCCGCCATGTTTCGAAACCCTTTTCAGTCACCTGACAACTGCGAGGCACCTTAACACCCATTGACAGGCCCGGATGTTTCTTCTACGTTTCCGAAAACCTTTTAGTTCTCGGGGGTCCCGAAGGAGACAACCATGAGACGACGGCTGGCCGGGATCGCCATCCTCGGACTGTTAGCGCTCACATCAGCCTGTGGCGGCGGGAACGGATCATCGGCCGAGCCCTCCGAAGGCCCGGTCACCATCACCATGTGGACCCGCGCCGCCACGCAGGCCCAGAGCGAGCGGCTGGTGAAGGCCTACAACAGCAGCCACAAGAACCAGGTCAAGCTGACCGTCATCCCGACGGACAACTACCAGCCCCGCATCGCGGCCGCCGCCGGAGCCAAGCAGCTTCCCGACGTGTTCGCCGCCGACGTCATCTTCGTCCCCAACTACACCTCGCAGGGCCTGTTCCTGGACATCACCGACAGGATCGCCGCTCTGCCGTACAAGGACAAGCTGGCGCCCTCGCACATGAAGCTGGGCACGATGGACGGCCGGCAGTACACGCTGCCGCACACGCTCGACCTGTCGGTCTGGTTCTGGAACAAGGACCTGTACGAGAAGGCCGGGCTCGACCCGGAGAAGGGGCCGAAGACGCTCAAGGAGTTCGCCCAGCAGGCCACCACCATCCAGGAGAAGCTCGGCAAGGACGGCAAGGACGGCAAGGTCCACGGCACGTTCTTCGGCGGCAACTGCGGCGGCTGCTACGTCTTCACCTTCTGGCCCTCGGTCTGGGCGGCCGGCGGCCAGGTCATGAACGCCGAGGGCACGACGTCGCTCAACGACCAGCCGCCGATGACCGACGTCTTCAAGATCTGGCGCGAGATGTACGACAAGAAGGCCGTCGGCCCCACGGCCAAGGAGGAGCAGGGCCCGACCTGGACCGGCTTCTTCCCCAAGGGCGAGATCGGGGTCATGCCGATGCCCTCGACAACGCTCGGCCTGATGCCGAAGGACATGAAGATCGGCGTCACCCCGATCGCCGGCCCGGACGGCGGCGAGTCGACCTTCGTCGGCGGTGACTCGGTCGGCATCTCCTCCACCACGAAGAACGCCGACGCGGCCTGGGACTTCCTGTCCTGGACCATGTCGGACGACGCGCAGGTCGAGGTCATGGCCAAGAACAAGGACGTGCTCGCCCGCACCGACCTGGCCGGCAACAAGTACTCCTCCGAGGACCCCCGCGTGGTGCTGATCAACTCGCTGGTGGCCAAGGGGCAGACGCCGTTCGCGCCGCGCTTCGGCCAGACGTACAACGACCCGCAGGGGCCGTGGCTGCGTCTCGCCCGCGAGGCGATCTTCGGTGACGCCTCGAAGCTGCCGCAGCTCAACGCAGAGATCACGAAGTCGCTGCAGCAATGACGTTGACGCTCACGCGTACCGGGCGGCGGGCGGCGCACGGCGCGCCGCCCGCCCGATGGCGCAGCAAGAAGGTCCAGGGCTGGCTGTACGCGGCGCCCACCGCCGCCATCGTCGGGGTGCTCTTCCTCGTGCCCCTGGTGCTGGTGGTCTGGATGTCGCTGAACCGCTGGCCCCTTCTCGGCCCCGCCCGCTTCAACGCCCCGGACAACTACGCCAAGATCGCCGACAATCCGCTGTTCCTCGACGCGGTGCTCTTCACGCTGAAGTACACCGTGATCACCACGGTGCTGCTGTCGACGGTGGCGCTCGGACTCGCCCTGCTGGTGCAGGAGCGCAGGCCCGGCGTCGCCTTCTTCCGCACCGCGTTCTTCCTGCCGGGCGCGGTCGGCTTCGCCGCCGCCGCGCTGCTCTTCTACGGCATGCTCAACAACGACTTCGGCCCCATCGACCCGATCCTGCAGGGACTCGGCATCACCCACGAGCCGGTGAAGTGGATCGGCACGCCGAACATGGCGCTGTTCTCCACGATCGCGCTGGTGCTGTGGCGCTTCGCCGGGTTCAACATGCTCATCCTGCTGACCGGGCTCCAGGCCATCCCGATCGAGGTCTACGAGGCGGCCCGCAGCGACGGCGCCGGCCGCTGGCAGATCTTCACCAGGATCACGCTGCCGCTGCTGCGGCCCACGCTCGCCCTGATGCTGATCCTCAGCGTCACCGGCTCCCTGCTGGCCTTCGACCAGTTCTTCATCTTCACCAACGGCGGCCCCGACAACAGCACCGTCTCCATGGTCATGGTCGTCTACCGCGACGCGTTCTTCCGCTTCGACCTCGGCGGCGCCGCGGCCCTGTCGGTCGTGCTGCTGGTGGGCCTGGTCGGGCTGAACGCCCTGATGATGCGGAGGCTGCGGTGACACGCCACCTCACCCTTGCGGCCCTGGCCGTGCTGTTCCTGTTCCCGCTGGTGTGGAGCGGCTGGGCGTCGCTGGAGGACCCGTCCAACTACGTGGAGATGGCCGGGTTCGGCGAGGGGCTCGGCACGTACGCCACCAACAGCGTGCTCGTGTCGGTCATGACCGTCGGCGGCACGCTCGTGGTGTCGGCGCTCGGCGGCTACGCCTTCGCCCGCTTCGACTTCCCCGGCAAGAACCTGCTGTTCCTGGCCACGCTGGCGATCCTCATGGTGCCGTACGCGACGATCCTCATCCCGCTGTACGTGCTGCTCGGCTACATCGGCCTGCAGAACTCGCTGGTCGGGCTGGCACTGGTGTTCGTCATGTTCCAGCTCCCGTTCGCGCTGTTCATGATGCGCAACGCGTTCGAGGCGATCCCGCGCGAGCTGGAGGAGGCGGCGCTCGTGGACGGCTGCGGCACGTTCCGCGCGTTCTCCCGCATCCTGCTGCACGCGGTGCGGCCGGCGCTCGTCACGGTGGGCCTGTTCGCCTTCCTCGCCTCGTGGAACGACTTCTTCGCCCCGCTCATCCTGCTCAACGACGGCGCGTCGTTCACGCTGCCCGTGGCGGTGGTCAGCATGACCCAGCGCACGTTCGGCGCGATCGACTACGGGATGCTCCAGGCCGGCGTCATGGTCATGGCCCTCCCGTGCCTCATCCTCTTCATCGTCCTCCAGCGCCACTACGTGCGCGGATTCATGTCGGGAGCTCTGCGTGGCTAACCCTGTCCTGCCCTCCTCGGGCATGCTCTCCCCTCTGGGTCTCGACTCCGTACGGCTCGCCCCCGGCTTCTGGGGCGACCGGGCGGCGCTCAACCGGGACGTCACCATCGCGCACTGCCAGGAGTGGATGGAGCGTGAAGGCTGGATCGGCAACTTCCGCGGGCAGCGCCCGCGCAGGGGCCGCGAGTTCAGCGACTCGGAGATCTACAAGCTGCTGGAGGGCATGGCCTGGGCCGACCACCCGGCGCTGCCGGAGCTGGCCGAGACCGTGGGCCGGGCCCAGGAGGGCGACGGCTACCTCAACACGCGGTGGAGCGGCAACCGCTACACCGACTTCGAGTGGGGCCACGAGCTGTACTGCTACGGCCACCTCATCCAGGCCGGCGTGGCCCGGCTGCGCATGCACGGCGAGGACCGGCTGACCGAGATCGCCGTCCGCGCGGCCGACCACGTGTGCCGGCGCTTCATGGACACCACCGAGACCTGCGGCCACCCGGTGATCGAGATGGCCCTGGTCGAGCTGTACCGGGCGACCGGCGCCGAGCGCTACCTGGAGATGGCCCGCCGCTTCGTCGAGCGCCGCGGCCTCCCCGCGCTCGGCGACATCCCCTTCGGCCGCGCCTACTTCCAGGACGACGTCCCGGCACGGCAGGCGCAGGTCTTCCGCGGGCACGTCGTCCGCGCCCTCTACCTGGCCTCCGGCGTGGTGGACGTGGCCGTGGAGACCGGCGACCAGGAGCTGCTCAAGAGCGTCGAGGCGCAGTGGGAGCGGACCCTGGCCCGGCGCACCCACCTGACCGGCGGCATGGGCTCGCGGCACGCCGACGAGTCGTACGGCGAGGACTTCGAGCTGCCGCCGGACCGCGCGTACAACGAGACCTGCGCGAGCATCGCCTCGATCATGCTGGCGCACCGGCTGCTGCTGGCCACCGGCGACGCCAGGTACGCCGACGTGGCCGAGCGCACGATGTACAACATGCTGGCCACCGGCGTCGCGCTGGACGGCCGATCGTTCTTCTACGCCAACCCGCTGCACGTGCGGGTGGCCGCCGAGCCGCCGCAGGGCGTCAACCACGCGGCCGAGGGCAGCCTGCGCTCGCAGTGGTTCGACGTCTCCTGCTGCCCGAACAACATCGCCCGCACCCTCGCGTCGCTGGGTGCTTACGTGGCCGCCGCCGACCCCGGCGGGGTGCGGATCCACCACCACACGCCCGCCGAGATCCGGCACGGCGACCTGGCGCTGCGCGTGGAGACCGGTTACCCGTGGACGGGCGGCGTGACCGTGCGGGTGCTGGAGGACGGCGCCGGCACCGTGTCGCTGCGGGTGCCCTCGTGGGCGTCCGGCGCCACGCTCTCCCACGGCTCCGGCCCCGCCCGCGAGGTCGCGCCCGGCTACGCGGCGGCGGAGGGGCCGTGGAAGGCCGGCGACGAGATCCGGCTGGAGCTGCCCATGGCGCCGCGCTGGACGTTCCCGGACCGCCGGGTCGACGCGCTGCGCGGCTGCGCGGCGGTGGAGCGGGGACCGATCGTGTACTGCGCGGAGTCGGTCGGCGACGAGCCGCCGCTGGCGCACCTGACCGTCCGCGTGTCGTCACCGCCCGCCGAGGCCGCGCCTGCCCAGGCGGGCCCTGCCGAGGACGACGTGGACCACGGCCCGGCCGGCGGCGAGGCGGTCGAGCTGGAGGTCGCCGCCGTGCATGCGGCGCCCTCCGGGAACGGCTGGCCGTACGGCCCCGACCCGGACCACGCGACCGGCGGCACGGACACCGCGCTGCGGCTCGTCCCCTATCACCGGTGGGGCAACCGCGGCCCCGCCACCATGCGCGTCTGGCTTCCCATCGCCGAGTGACACCCCCCGCTGGAGGAAACCCCCGTGCGTAGAACCCTGCCCTGTCTGGTCGCCGTGACGCTGGCGGGCGGACTGCTCGCCGGCACCCCGCCGGCCGCCTCCGCCGTGACGGCCCGGGCGGCCGAGGACGGCCTGGGCATGCCGGTCTTCACCGGCGCGGACCCGGTGCCCGACGAGCCCGTCGGCTACCACCCGCGCAAGATGATGGAGGAGATCTACAACAAGGAGAAGGGCGGCGACTCCTACTGGATCGACCGCATGCTGGCCCGCCCCGGTGACGACCCGGCGGGCGACTGGCTGATGTCGCGCGGCCGGGCGCTGTTCATGAAGGAGCACGACCCCGCCAAGCTCGGCTTCGGCGGCAGCGTCGCCTACTGGGAGAGCGTCGACAACCGCGACGCCTACACGATCTCCCTCGGCGCCGGCCTCGCCGAGGACAAGGCCAAGCGGCTGCAGATGCCGAGCCACTGGACCGGCGCGTACACCGGCGACGGCCTGTCGGTGAGCGTGAAGAAGTTCATCACCCACGAGAACGTCGCCGTCACCACGCTGGCCGTCACCAACACCGGCACGGACCGGCGGGAGGTTCCCGTCAGCGTCGTCTCGCCGTACGCGAGGACCGCCGACGGCGAGCGCGAGCTGACCGGCGTGGTCACCGCCAAGAACCGCCTGACCACGATCTTCCCGCGGCTCAGCGGCGACGGCCTCAAGGCCGCGGACGGCGAGCTGAGGGGCACGCTCACCCTCGGGCCCGGCCAGACCGCGACCACCAAGGTCCAGATGGGCTTCGTGACCGAGGAGCTGCCCGGCTCCCGGACGGAGTACGACGGCTACCGGGGGCGCTCGCCCGAGAAGGCGCTCAAGCGGCAGCTCCAGGACTACAACGCCTGGTGGGCGGAGAACCTGCCCTACATCGACGTGCCCGACGAGAACATCAAGAAGTTCGTGTACTACCGCTGGTGGCTGATGAGGTTCAACTTCCTCGACGCCGACATCCCGGGCAACGACTTCCAGTTCCCGACGTCGGTCGAGGGAGCCCTCGGCTACAACAACGCCATCGTGCTGACCGTGCCGATGTTCATCCAGGACCTCAAGTACCTGCGCGACCCGATCTACTCGTACGGGCCGTGGGTGTCGGCGGGCGAGGTGTCGCGCAACTCCAAGTACACCGACAACCCCGGCGACCCGGAGAACTGGTCGAACAGCTACACCCAGTACATCTCGGCCGCGGCGCTGGAGAGCTACCAGCTCCACGGCGGCCAGCCCGGCGTCCTGCGCAACCTGGCCCGCTACGCCGAGAAGGACGTCTACGGGCAGCTCAACGCCTACGACTCCAACAAGAACGGCGTCATCGAGTACGACTGGGAGGCCATGACCGGCAACGACGCCGACGCGGTGTCGTTCCACTACTACGACCGGGCCAACGAGCGGCTCGAAGGCGCCTACGTGTACGCCAACGCCATGGCGGCGGCCCAGGCGTACGCGCTGATCGGCGACACGGCGAAGGCCACCGAGATGCGCGGCGTGGCCGACAAGGTGAAGAGCGGCATCCTGTCCCTGCTCTGGGACGACAAGGACAAGCTGTTCAAGCACCGCGACCTCCAGACGGGCAACCTGATCCCGTGGAAGGAGTCGAACAACTACATCCCGTACGCCACGGGACTGGTGCCCACGGACGACCCGAAGTACCGGGAGGCGCTGCGCCTGTGGGCCGACCCCGCCGAGTACCCGATCTTCCCGGCCTACACGGCCAACCAGAAGGACAAGGCGGAGGCCGCGGCCCAGGGCAAGCCCGGGTCGAACAACTTCTCGCAGATCAACTCCACCCGGAACTTCGCGCTGTTCTCCAAGGCGCTGCGCGAGTACGCCTCGCCGTACATCACGGCCGACCAGTACAAGCAGCTCCTGTACTGGAACGCCTGGTCGCAGTTCGTCGGCGGTGACACCCGCTACCCCGACGCCAACGAGTTCTGGGCCAACTGGAACCCGGCCACCAAGAGCATCGACTACCGCTCGTGGATCCACCACACGATCCTCGGCAGCAGCAACTGGACCGTCATCGAGGACGTGATGGGCCTGCGCCCGCGCTCCGACGGCAAGGTCGAGCTGTGGCCGGTGGACATCGGCTGGGACCACTTCACGGTCAACGGGATCGACTACCGCGGCGACGACCTGACCATCGTCTGGGACAAGCCGGGCGACGGGACCACCCACTACAAGGGCGTGCCCGAGGGCTACTCGATCCTCGTCGACGGCAAGCGCAAGGTCACCCTGTCCGGGCTGGCGCACGCCACCTGGGACCCGGCGACCGGCAAGGTCGAGGGCGCCACGGGCGTCACCGTCCTGCACAGCGAGAAGGCGCCGGCCATGCGCGCCCCCGCCGACGTGAAGCTCAAGGGCGCCAGGGTCGAGGACCTGTTCCAGAAGGCCGGCGTGGACCTGCGCTCCGCCGGCACCAACCTGGTCACCGGCGCCACGGCCTCCCACGGAGACGCCGCCCCGGCGGCCGACGGGTTCACCATCAACGAGCCGTTCTGGGGCAGCAAGGGCTCCGGCAAGCCGCAGGACTGGCTGGCGGCCGACCTCGGCGGGGCCAAGCCCGTGGACCTCGTCCGGCTGTACTTCACCAACGACCGCAAGCCGGGCGGCTACAGCGAGCCCGCGTTCTACCAGGTGCAGTACCTGGACGGCGACGCCTGGAAGGACGTGCCGGGGCAGGCCAGGGAGCCGGTGCACCCGCGGGCCAACCTCAACACGATCCGCTTCCCCAAGGTCGTCACCTCGAAGCTGCGGGTGCTCGTCACCCACCGCCCGGGGTACGCGACCGGGCTGAAGGAGGTCCAGGCGTACGCGACGGGCGAGGACGCGCCGCGGGCGGGCAACGCCCCGCCGTACGTGCTGGCCGTCGCCGACCCGTCCTTCAACCGGCCGGGGCAGGCCAAGCTGGACGCCGTGGTCAAGGACGACGGACTGCCGTCGGGGACGCTCACCACGCAGTGGAGCGTCGTGGACGGGCCCGGTGAGGCGTTCTTCACCGACCCGGCCGGGACGAGCACCGTCGTGTCGTTCACCGAGCCGGGCACGTACCGGCTCAAGCTGACCGCCTCCGACGGCGCGAAGCAGACGACCGCCACGGTGACCGTCACCGCGGGCGCGCTCGGCGCCCAGGTGAACGTGGCCCCGTACGCCACACCCACCGCCTCCTACACCTCTTCGTGGGAGAAGGTGACGGCGGTCAACGACGGCATCGACCCGCCCCGCTCCAACGACGGCGCCAACCCGCGCTGGGGCACCTGGCCGCAGCAGGGCACGCAGTGGGTGCAGCTCGAATGGCCCTCGCCCGTGCGGGTGAACAAGGCCGACGTGTACTTCTTCGACGACGGGGGCGGCGTCCGCGTGCCGAAGTCGTGGAAGATCCAGGCGTGGAACGGCCAGGAGTTCGCCGACGTCACCGGCGTCGCGTCCTACCCGGCGGCCGCCGACGCCTACAACACGGTCGCCTTCGACACGGTCACGACGACGAAGCTGCGCGTCCAGCTCGAAGCGGCGGAGGCGTCGGTCGGGCTGCTGGAGGTCAAGACGTACGCGGTGCCGCCGGACTCGGTGCGGCCGGTCCACGTCCCGACGCTCGCCGGGACGCTGCCCCAGCTCCCCGCCACGGTCGAGACGCTGTACGACGACGGGGTGCGCGGCCGGGCGGCGGTGACCTGGCAGCAGGTGACGGCCGACCAGGTCAGGACGGGCGGCACGAGCTTCACCGTCACGGGCCTCGCCGAGGGCCTGCGGCAGCCGGTCCAGGCCACCGTGTACGTCAGGACGACGGGGGCGGTGACCATCACCTCGCTGGCCGAGGAGGCGGTGCGCACCCGCGCCGGCACGGCTCCGGCGCTGCCGGCGACGGTCGTCGCCACCTACAACGACGGCTCCAAGGACAGCGGCGTCGCGGTGACGTGGGCCGCGGTCGGCGCCGACCAGTACGCCAGGCCGGGCACGTTCACGGTGACCGGTGAGGTGGCCGGCACCACGCTCCAGGCCAAGGCGACCGTGACGGTCGAGTAGACACACGGCCGTCCGATGAGACCTGGGGCCGGGGGCCCCCCCCGCGGGGGGGGGGCCCCCCCCCCCCCCCCCCCCCCGGCGGGGGGGGGGGGGCCCCCCCCCGGGGGGGCGCGGGGGGGGGGCAGCGCCGGGCGGCGGGGGGGGGGGGGGGGGCCCGG